>JAYZQJ010000149.1:0-91851 GCA_036149055.1 Myxococcota bacterium
GGCGGGGCGTACGTCGGGGGTCGCATGATCCTCGACGGCCTCGCGCGCGTCACCACCGGTGAGAAGCAGGAGCGCGTCACCACGCTTCGCCTCCGCATGCTCCCGCAGGGCACCAAGTTCGTGACCGGCGAGTACAGCGAGCTCTACACCACGAGCGACCACATCCTCCGCCGCGTCGAGGAGCTCGGCCTCGAGCCGGAGATCGAGGCGCTCATCGGCCCCGACTTCCTCCCCTTCGTGCGCGCGCAGCACGCGGCCTTCGGCGAGGCGCTCGGGGTCGGCGAGACCGCCGTCGACGTGCCCGACGGCCGCGCGGTCGCCACCCAGATCACCGTCCTCGCCGAGGCGATCGCCGCCTACGGCCGCGCGATGGTCGGCTGGGTCGACACCGACGACGAGGAGAGCCTCGCCGCCTTCCAGCGCGCGATGGCGCCCCTCGACCGCCACCGTCGCACCCTCGCCAACGGCGGCCGCGAGGACGCGCCGGAGGAGCCGGTGATCGAGGACGACCCGGACGCCCCGAGCCCCGAGGATCCCGTCCCGCCGATCCCGGTCGTCGACGAGCCCGTCCCGCTCGAGAGCTGAGGCCCCACGCCCTCCGCCCGATCGAGGGCGGAGGGCGTCCGCCCGTTTCGGCGCGGCGCCGAGACATGGAACCTTCCCTCGACGCGTCGACAGTCACCGTGGAAGACCGGTCGGAGGCTCATGCTTCACGAGCAGGTCGAGGCCCCTTGCAACGCGCCAGAGCCCGCGGGCAGGGACATCCCCGCGTGCGACCCCGAGGCGGGCGCCGACGCTGGACCCTGAGGCGGCGGCCAGTCGAGCACCGCGCCCGGGCACGCGATGGGCCGCCACGGCCGCTCATGCGGGCAGCTCGAACGGCGGGACCCGGCGCCCGTCGACGTCGGTGAAGCCGTACTCTTCGGCGAGATCTCCCACCCGGAAGACGTCGCCGCTCTTCATCATGACTTCGGGGTCGCACGCGAGCGCGACCACCGCCCTGCCGAGGTAACGCGGCGACTCCGTGCGCTCGAGCGCGGGACGCTCGGTCCACGAGTTCTCGTCGGCGTCGTGGCAAGCGAGCACGAGCTCGGTGCGCATCCAGCCCGGCGAGAGCGCGATCGAGGCCACGCCATGCGGCGCGAGGTCGGCCGCCATGCCTCCGGCGAGGCGGATCATTGCATGCTTGGCCACGTCGTAGACGAGGTTGCTCTTCAGCAGACGGTCGCGGTCCCAGAAGGTCGTCGTGACGACGAGCCCACGGCCCTGGCGCACGAGGATCGGCGCGGCGTGGCGGCTGCTGAGGAAGTGATTGCGCACGCCGCGCGCGAACATCGCGTCCCAGGCCTCGACGGGACGCTCCCAGAACGGGGCGTCGATGACACCGTCGAAGTGCTCGTGCCCTCCCCACGCGTTGTTGACGAGCACGTCGATTCGCCCCGCCTCGCGCCCGACTCGCGCGAACAGCGAGGCAACCTCGTCCTCGACCGTGTGGTCGCATCGCACAGCGACGCCGCGGCCGCCCGCCGCGGAAACCTCCTCGGCGGTGTCCTCGATGGTGCCGGGCAAGTGGTCGAGATTCGAGAGCCGGAGGATATCGTCGTAGCCGCGCGCAGGCTCGGCGCGTGTGCTCCGCCCGGTGACGTAGACGGTTGCACCCGCGGCGCCGAGCTCGAGCGCCACACCACGGCCCGCGCCACGAGTGGCGCCGGTGACGACGGCGACAGTGTCGGAAAGAGGGTTCGATTGGGTCATTCGGGGACCCTGGCGCGTGGCGGACGACTCGTCTTGGAAAAACCCGAAACGCGCTGGAGCAGCGCCGATGGGGTGAGGCCGGAGAGCCGCCGCAGCTCGTTCGCGAGGTGCGCCTGGTCATAGAAGCCCGCATCGGTCGCGATCCGAGCCCAGGACGGCGGAACGTCGCCGCGCAGCGCCCGGAAGACGGCGTGCATGCGCGCGATCCGTCCGAGGGCGCGTGGAGTGAGCCCCACGTGTGCGCGGAAGAGCTGCTGGAGTCGGCGTTCGCTGAGCCCGAGGTCCTCGGCGATCGCCACGACCGAGCGGCGGCCGGCTTCGCGGGACACGATGTGAGCCGCTCGCCCCACTCGGCAGGAGGTGGGTCGGGAGCGGGCCTCGAGAAGGTCCTGGACGATCCCTCCGCGCGCCGCGTCGTCGGAGGTGTGGGTGAGACGAGCCGCGGTCTCGCCAGTCTCCGGCCACAGCTCGTCGAGCGCCACGACCTGGCCGGCGACCTCGCTCGCCGGGACGCCGAGAACGTCCCTCACCGCCCCGGGTCGGAGCGTCACCGAGATCCCGGCGACCGTGCCTCGCAGACGCAGCACGGCGGGCTCGGTCGACGGGCCAGCGACCTCGATCGCGCTGCGCCCATAGAGCGAGTCGGGGACGTGGAAGATCAACCGGGTCGCCCCGTCCGGCAAGACCCGCTCGGAGGTCTCCTCGTCGAACTGCTCGCGGTAGGCGACGACGTGGGCCACGTGGCGCCGGAGAGACGGCCGGACGGGGAGCTCCGTCATCGCGTGAGGCGGAACGCGGGTGCCTGGGGCGTCCGGCGGATCTCCGTCGAGCCGGAGGTACAGTCGCTCGAAGTGGGGCACGTCCCCACGATAACGCCTGTGGGAGGAGCGCGCGGGTCGGATCCCGCAGAGTACGCTCAGGACGGCGGGACCGTGAGCACCTTGCTCGAGAAGTCGTCGTTCGATCCGGTGAAGAAGGTCTGCGAGTCTCCGACCACGATGACCTCGCCGCCGGAGAGCGCCTGGTATGCGGCGCCGCTGCAGCTCAGCCAGGTGGCGGGCTCGATGACCTCGAGGCTCTCGCCGGCGGGCTGGGAGAGCGACGCGACGGCGAGCGGATGCGACGGCGCGCCGCACGGGAGCTGGTCGGGCAGCGACTCCTCGGCGAGCCGGACGCCAACGCCGAGCTGCTCGAGCAGCGCGTCCACTCCGTCCTGCGACTGGAACCCGGAGTAGCCGTCGATGGCCGAGAAGCCGCGGTCGCCCACGACCACCAGGCGCCCACCGCCGCTCAGGTAGGCGCTGACCCGCTCGACGTCGGCGGCCGACGGCAGCGCGGGCTCGGCCTCGTTGGCGTAGGGCATCACCCACAGGAGCACGCGAACCCCGTCCGGATCGGACGGCCACTCGGGGCCCGACTCGAAGGTCAGCCCCTGGGCCTCGACGAAGGCCTCGAACGAGTCGGACGGCGGCGCGAGGTAGCGGTTCGCCCCCGGCGGGACGCCGCCCGCGGCCCACGTGACCACGACCCGATTGCGCGACGCGAAGCCGGCGGGTCCGGCGTCGACCGTGGACCCCGCGTCGCCGCCGCCGGCCCCCGCGTCGGCGCCGCCGGACGGCCCCCCGTCGGTCCCCGGCGACACGCGCCCGTCGTCGCAGCCGCACAGCGCCCCCGCCAAGCCCAGGACCAAGCCCATCAGGGCGCGCGTCGACCTCGCCTCACAGCCTCGCATCGTCTCTCCTCCGATTGACGCGCCAGGCTACGACGAGCGCGCCGAGAGCTTCCCCGCCGTTCAGCGGGCGGGGCCGACGTAGGTCCAGCCGTGGGGGGCGGGGTCCTCGCGGATGACGCCGTCGGCGAGGCTCATCGAGACGTAGCGCTGCTCGTGGGGCTGGCGGCGCATGAGCAGGATGACGGCGCGCGTCGAGCCGGGCGTGGTCAGCTGATAGGTGCGCCCCTGGTCGTCCACGAGCGAGGCGTGCCAGACGCGCCACGCGGTGGGGTCGCTCCCGTCTTCCGAGAAGGGATAGTTGGCGCGGATGTGCGCGAGCGCCGGCTGGAAGCGTGGGTCGGCCAGGGCGGCAGCGACGTCGCGCTTGGTCTTCTCCTTGGCCGCGTTCTGCGCCTCGACCCACTTGCCGGCCCGATGCCAGCGCCAGCCGAAGTAGAGGACGAGCAAGAGGAAGGCTCCGGCTCCGATCCCGATGCGCGCGAGCAGGTCCATGGCGGCCAGCCTACTCCGTTTGCGTAGCTGTGGAAACGGGCTTCCGCCCGTCGTCTATCGAATGGCTGACGCGTCGCGCTGCCCTACCTCCGCCCTCAGCGGCTCGGGGCCTCCGCCAGCAGGTCGAAGACGGTGCCGCCGCTTCGCTCCTCGGCGAGCTGGCGGCCCCCGGCGAGGAGCCACGCGCAGAAGGCGACCTCGGCCACGACCGGGATCAGGTAGGCGGCGGCGAAGGGCTCCTGGAGGTCCGGGGCGACGACGTGGATCGCGCCGCCGACGAGGTAGACGACGCCCGCCGCCGAGAGCATGACGCCGAGCCAGCCTGGAGCGCGCTGGGCGCGGACGAAGATCACGCCCAGCAGCACGCAGCTGACGCCGAAGAAGAAGAGCCCGAGGTCGTAGCCCGCCGCGTGCGACTCGAGGAGGTGCGCGACCAGCGCCGCGTCGGCGCCCGGCGCGCTCGCGAGGGTGACGGCGCCCTGCAGGCTCGACAGGTTCAGCCCGAGGATCGCCGCCTGGGTGAGGCGGAAGACCATCGCCGCCAGGGCGAGGCGCGGGCTCAGCGGCCGCAGCAGGATGAACAGCAGCGCGGCGAGCCCGACGTCGCTGAGCGCCATGACCATGTCGCCCAGGATGCTCAGCCGGAACGGCAGCTCCGCCGCCGCGAGGCGCGCCACGGTCTGGCTCGCGGCGCCAGGCCCCTGGAGGGGGCCGCGGATCAGGGCCTCGCCCCCGATGCCGAGCGCGATGATGACGACGTAGAGGAGGCCGGCGATCCGGGCGAGGCGGGCGGTCGAGGGGGTGGGCTCGGGGGCGGTCATGGTGGGTCCTCCAGGGTCGAGTCCCGACCATGCCTCTGCGTAGCTGTGGAGAAAACCACCAGAACCGCACCCGCTCCATGCATTTACGCATGACCGGGTGCCCCCGCTCACTCTCGGGGATGCGTCTCCCGAAACATGGGGCGCGCCCTGATGCGCTCCACGTAGGCGGTGACCCGGGGCGACGGCGAAGGGAGCAAGCCGAACGCGACCGAGAACTCGAGCGTCCCGCCGAACACCACGTCGGCCGCAGTGAACCGCTCGCCGAGCGCCCAGCCGGTCTCGGGGGTCATCGACTCCACCGTCGCCAGGCAGCGCTCCATGTCGCCCCAGCCGGCCGACGAGGGGGAGAGGCCGGTGACCTCGTGCTGGGCGAGCGTCAGGAGCGGCTCCAGGGTCTGGCCGGTGAAGAAGAGGTAGCGGTAGTAGCGCCCCCGCGCCTCGGTGCCGGGCGCTGGCGCGAGCCCGACCTCGGCGTGCTTGTCGGCGAGGTAGGCGCAGATCGCCGCGGTCTCGGTCACGACCACGTCGCCGTCGACGAGGGCGGGCACCTTGCCCATCGGGTTGATCGCCCGGTAGGCGGGCGCGTGGTTCTCGCCGCCGTGGATGTCGACCACGACCTGCTCGTGCGGGGCGTCGAGCTCCGCGAGCATCCAGTGCGTGGTGACGGCCCGGCTCATCGGGTTGAAGTAGTGCTTCACGTGTTCTTCTCCTTCGCTGCCTGAAGCGGCGGAGCGAACCTACGCAGCCCCTCCTGTCAGGGCGCTGTCAGGAGATCCTCCTGCCAGGACGCTGTCAGGAGCAGCCTGGGTTGCGAACGCACTCTCTCGGGACGCCCGCCGAGCCGGTGTGGCAGGATCCGGAGTGGCAGGATCCGGACAGGTCGCACGAGCGGGCCCCCTGCTCCGAAGACTCGAGAGCCGATGACCCGCAGACGCGCAGTATGGATCGCCGCCGCCTTTCTGCTGGCGTGGGCGAGCTTTGGAGTCGCGTTGTTGGCTGTCGGGCGCTCCTCCGACCGGCCGCTCGCACTGGCGATCATGACGGTGTTGCTCGCTCCGCTGCTGTACGCCTCGGTGTCTCTGGTTCGCTCCGGGGCGGTGTTCGACGTCCTCGTCTCGGCGCTGGAGCGACCGCTGCGAGACGTCCCGATTCCGGCAGGTCAGGTGCGGCCCTACCTCTCGGTGTTCTTCTCCGCTGTTCTCCAGGACGAGGCGGGCGTCCGCCTCGTCCTCCGTGAGGGCTGGACCGAGCGGTCTCGCTCGGGCCTGCGTCTGGTACGGATCTCTGCCTGGAAGAGTGGCGTCTGCGTGGCCTCACGCTCGGTCATCGCCCCACTCGGCCGCGGCACGGCGATGCCCGCGGACCTCGTCGTACTCGACGAATGGAAGAACGTGCGCGGCCGCTTCCACCACGAGGTGGTCGTCGTAGACCGGAGCGCCCGCGCGATCACCACAGCCGTGACCGACTTCCCCGTCGTCCAGCTCGCGAGGCTCGACATCGAGGAGCGGTACGTCGCGGTCTTGCGTTGGACCGACGAGCGCGGCAGTCGAGACTACAAAGACTGCGTCGCCACGCTGCACCCCACCGAGGACGAGGCCCGCGCGCAGGCGAAGCTCGAGCTCGGCGTCCCGGAGGCGGGGCGACAGGCGGCGCATGCCGTCACCGAAGACGAGCGCGGGGAACAGCAGCCGTGAGAGCACTCTTGCTGACGCTGCTGCCGGCCCTTCTCGTCGTGGCTGGGGATGAGGGCGTCGAGACCGGCGAGGCGCTGACTGCCTTGGTGTTGGGTATCTCGGGCGTCGTCTGCGATGTCGCTGTACGGCATGGGGAGCTACGCCCTGATGAGCCTGCTCGCGGCCTAGAGAACCGGCGCTCGGGAGAACGCGCGGAGGAGGGAATGGTCGAGGCGTGGTGAGCGCTTCGCACTCCGGGAGGCTGGAGCAGGAGCGTCGTGCGGTCGTGACGGTGCAGCGGGCGCCTCCACCATCGCTGCTCGGTGCAGCGAGACACAAAGCAACCCAGGCTCACAGCACAGCAGGTACTCTCGGTGACCAAGCGACGACGTTGCGACCCTCTGACGGCGATAGTCGTGGGAGCACTCTTGCTGATGCTGCTGCCGGCCCTTCTCGTCGTGGCTGGGGATGAGGGCGTCGAGACCGGCGAGGCGCTGACTGCCTTGGTGTTGGGTATCTCGGGCGTCGTCTGCGTATGGTGGTTGCTGCGCCGAACCTCGAGGGCGCTAACTCGCGTTCGAGGCTTGGTCTCGCAGGGGTTGGGGGGGCTCCCCGCGCCAGACGCGCCGTTTCTTCCTGCGATCTCGGGGGACGAGACGGTGGCTACCCGTGGGAACGACAGTCTCGTGGTCTCGAGGTTCTTGGTGTCCGACCACGAGTCTACCGTTCTGAGCATCCAGCTGCTTCGTGGCGGCGCCGTACGTCTGAGTCGCACGCTGCTGGTTTCGAAGCGTTGCCTGCGCACCCTGCCCTTCCATCGGCTCGCCGCTCCCGAGACGCTGTCCGAGTGGCATGATCGGACGGCTCCTCCCGGGGCCCACGAGGTCGTTCGTGTCGATGACCCTCCCGGGGCCCACGAGGTCGTTCGTGTCGATGACCGTAGCGACGAGTCGCTGGGGTTCATCGAGCGCTTCGAGTCGGTCCGCGTCGTGAGGGCGTTCGTCGGAGAGTGGCGATACTTCGTCGTTCGCTCGCCGGCTGAGTTTCCACCCATCGTGTCCTCCCATTCGAGCGCAAAGGACGCTCGGACCGCGGTCTTCGAAGAGCTCGGGCTCGAGAGTCGAGATCAGTGACATGGGGTGGCGGCCAAGCACGGGCCAGGGTTGGCCGCTCGTGGAGTGAGCGCTATCGCGTCGAGCCCTCGGGTTGGGTGGAGACCGTGCGTGTCGCGCGCACTCTTGTGGATCGAGCAGTCGCAGGTTGCGGTTGACTACTAAGTGGCATGCAGAACCCCGGGTCTGAAAGGGCCCGAGGGTCTTCTCGTGGGGAGGGAGGTGAGGCTACGAAGCCTCAGGCATGCGGAGGCGGCTGCGTCGCTCGACGCACCCATACACCGGATCGATCGTGTAGTAGGTACGGCCGTCCGGGTGCACCAGCACCGAGTAGCCGGTTCCCAGAGACTCCGCCCGGTTCTGAGCGGCGACATGCGCGATCTGACGCGTCGAGTAGGTCACCGAGTCGATCCGATGCTCACAAGTCGCGTGGTTGAGGATGCTCAGGGTGTAACCAGATTCACTTTCCATTCTCTGCTCCTCAAAGTTGCCATCGACTGTCATTCCCTTCCCTCTCCACAGAGACCATGAACGAGCGGAGCGAGCGCAGCAAGCGCAGATCGGAGATACGGGCGACCAGACTTGCTACACCCTAAAACCATTAGCAAATTCCGCGAATCCTCGGAGATACGGCAACAAGAAAACCTCCCCAGCTTCGCATGCGTATCTGTCACGACAACAAGCTAGTACGGGACAGTATGGTATTTCATGCGCACGAAATTGCGCGCAACAGGAAGCCCCGACCGTGTAGGTAGCCGGGGCTCCGCGGGGTGGGGTGTGGGGTTGGAGTTGGGTTGAGTTAGGCGCTCAGTCCTCAAGCCATGACTGGATAGCTCACCGGAAACTCACCACAAGACTTCTTGCCGAGTCGATCTACTTAGCGGCCGCACGCCTCCGCGACTTGGTCGCAGTCGAATGGCAGTGGGCATGTCCCAACTGCCCACCCGCTGAACCGTTCTTCCGACGACTCTCTATCTTCACATGCTCTCCGAGTTCTCAGGGTCGACCAGCTTTGCGATTGGCGTGCCGCTAAACTGATGCAGACTGCGAGGTCCCAGATGTCACCTGGATACACACTGATTGCAACCTATCTAGTCATCTGCGCGTGTTCCTCCCCTCCGGTTCGCGTGATCGAGGACACGGGGCCGGCGCCGGAGGGGCCCGAGGCCCCCGGGTACGAGAGGCCCGCGGTTGCGCTGGGCGTCGGGGACTTCGTGTCGGACGTGGCGCGAGCCGACGGGGATCGGGCGTTCTGGCCTACCGGCGTGGTCGCGTTGAGCGTCGCGCTCTCGAGCCTGGACACGGCACCCGCGGGGGATCCACCGGTCCCGGGAGCCCTCGCGCCCGGGCCGGCGGCGGAGGCCGTGTTCGACGGAATGGCTCTCCTCCGCGTGCGAGACGGCGCGCGGGTCTCCACCCGCGGCGCGACGGGGTTGGTCGACCTCTCGGGCCGAGAGGTGGTCGACGACGGGGTGTTCCCCTTCCGCTACAGCCTCGTGCCCGAGGAGGCGCTGGAGGAGGGGTGGTATGTCTTCGCGGTCGACCTGAGGGAGGTCGAGGCGCTGCTGGGTAACGCAGCGATCCGCCACCCCACCGTGTCGTCCTCGGGTACCGTGGTCTTCGCCCGCGTCTACTGGGGCGCTCGACCGATGTGGGTGCGTGGGAGCGTGGATTGCTCCAGCTCCCCGGGGACGTGTGGGGTGTCGGCCACCCTCTCGCAGGCGTCCGAGGCGCTGGAGGGGACCCTGACGGTCGCCTACGACGGCCGCGCCGTGGACTGCGCGTCGCCCCGCGCCACTCCGTACGGTCTCACGCTCGACTGCCCGGCGGCACCGGACGGGACGGTGGTGGAGATCGACATGGTGAGCGACGTCGCCGTGTCGCCGCTCGGCGCGCGCCTGACGTCGGGAGACGACGTCGCGGTCGTCGTTACGCTCTCCGGCCAGAGCGCCGCGGGGCTCGTCGCGCCCGAGCTGGGGCTGAGCCTCCTCCCGACGGGGGAGTGAGCCACCGGCCGCGGCTGCCCCCCCGCGGGCCTCGGGGTTGGGCTGTCGAGACGTGACGCGTCCGTCCGCAGCCGCGACGCGCGGGCATCGTCTCGCGGCGGAAGCGCGCGGTGTCGTGGGCCGCGGCGACGGCGAGCTACCAGCCGGGGTCGTCGGCGTAGACGCGGACATCGTCGACGTAGAAGACGGTCGTCTCGGTGAACCCGCTATTCGCCCACCCCATCAGCTCGAAGCAGTTGATCGGCGTGGCGAAGTCGAATCCCGCGAGCGGCACCCCATGGTTCTCCGCCATCAGCACACCGTCCTTGTAGAGGGCGACCTCGCCATCCCGGGCTTCGATGGACTCGGCGAGCCGCACGTGGAAGCCGTAGCGGACCCAGCGGCCGCGGTCCTCTTCGCGAATCACCCCGGACGGAGCGGAGTGCTCGAGGTCGAATCTCGACGAGACACCGGTTTGCTCGTTGCCGTAGACGATCCGCCCCCTCGACAGGGCTCCCTCGGCGTCATCGGGATTGATCTCCATTCGCGTCGTCCACCCGCCGGGCTCCTGCCAAGAACCGTGGAGCTTGTTGTCGTAGCCGACGATCACGAACTTGTTGTTGTCGGCTCCATCGCCGTCGCGATGGTCGTAGTTCTCCGGGACGAAGAGGTACCACTCGAGCCAGATCTCCGCGGCGTCGTTCCCAGCGAAGCTCGCCCGGACCTCCGAGAACGAATCGACCCCGAGATCCTCGTTGCCGGGATATTCGAAGCGAAGCGCGTAGGTGCCGGTCCGCGCGCGCTCGTCGCTGACGCTTCTGCGAACGCCGCCGTACCAGCGGCCGCCCTCGGCCCCCTCGAGATCCCCGGACTCGAACCCGTCCTGGAAGATGGGGCTCACCGAGGGAGCTCCGGCATCGACGGGTCCGGGGCCCCCGTCGTCTTCCTCCGTGACGCGGCCGGCGTCGATGCCGACGGAAGAGTCGAACGAGCCGCCATCGACGGCCGCATCGGGCGCCGAGGCCGCGTCCGTCGCGACCTCGGCGGGCGACTCACAGGCTGCGCACAGGAGGATGAGGAGGACCGAGACGAGGGCACGCATGGCCGGAGCGTGTCGAGCGCCGCCGGCGTCGGCCACTGATCTCTCCTAATCCGGCCATCCGAGGAGCGTCCACGCACGGCACCAAGACGTCGCCTCTCGGGACGAACGACGTAGCCGCCCGGCTCAGCCGAGGCGCTTCTCGAGGTCGGCGACGTCTTCGGCGCTGCCGACGAAGAAGGGGACGCGGGCGTGCAGGCTGTCGGGCTCGACCTCGAGGACGCGCTGGGTGCCGGTGGAGGCGGCGCCGCCGGCGGCCTCGGCGATGAACGCCATGGGGGCGCACTCGTAGAGGAGGCGGAGCTTGCCGTTCGGGTTCTTCACGTCGCCGGGGTAGGCGAAGATGCCGCCCTTGAGCAGGGTGCGGTGGAAGTCCGCGACGAGGGTGCCGATGTAGCGCTGGCCGTAGGGCTTGCCGCCGGGCGCGTCCTCGCTCTTGAGCCAGGAGACCCACTCGCGCAGCGCCGGGGACCACTTGATGGAGTTGCCCTCGTTCACCGAGTAGGTGCCGCCGCGCTTCGGGATGCGGATGTTCTCGTGGCTGAGGAAGAACTCACCGACGAGCGGGTCGAGGGTGAAGCCGTGCACGCCGTCGCCGGTCGTGTAGACGAGCATCGTGCTCGAGCCGTAGAGGATGTAGCCGGCCGCGACCTGCTCGGTGCCCTTCTGCATGCAGTCGGCCGCGGTGCCCGGGCCGTTGCCGTCGGTGACGCGGCGGTGGATGGAGAAGATGGTGCCGATCGACATGCACACGTCGATGTTCGAGCTGCCGTCGAGCGGGTCGAACATGAGCACGTACTTGCCCTTGGGGAACTCGGGCGGGATCGGGATGATGTCCTCGTTCTCCTCCGAGGCCATGACGCAGACGTGGCCGCCCGCCTCGACGCAGCGGACGAGGATCTGGTTGGCGATCACGTCGAGCTTCTGCACGACCTCGCCCTGCACGTTCTTGCCGCCGCCGGCGCGCCCGAGCACGTCGCTCAGCCCGGCCTTGTGCACGCGCGAGGCGATCATGCGGCCGGCGAGCGCGATGGACTGGAAGAGGCCGGTGAAGTCGCCGGTGGCGCCAGGCGTCTTGCGCTGACGCTCGAGGATGTGGCGGTCGAGGGTCCAGCCGAGCTGGTCGGGGTTGGGCGGGCCCCACGAGTGCATCGGTTCCATGAAGGTCTCCGGGGGGAAGAAGGAAGGCTCAGGCGCGCCGCTTCTTCTTGGCGCCGCGCGAAGAAGAGACGGTCGCCTCTTCCGTAGCCGCGTCGGCAAGCTCCACACGCGCCTTGGGGCCCGAAGACTTCCCCTCGTCGCCGCTGTTGTCCAGCTCCACCAGCGCGCCGTACACGCCGGCGATGGCGGGCGCGAAGAGCGCCGGCAGCGCGCCGACCGCGTGCGTCCCGGCGAGGCCCGGGTACGGCACCTCGAACGGGATGTAGGTGAGGCCCCAGTAGGCGAGCGCGCCGAGGCAGACGCCGACCATGCCCTTGAGGCTGGCCTCGATCCACGCGCCCTCCGCCCACGGCGGCTTGCCCGCGAAGACCCCGGCGGTGCCGGCGGCGCCCATCGCGACGAGGAAGCCGAGGAGCCCGAGGGCCGTCGTCCAGCCGAGCCCGTACTGCAGCCCGGCCCCGATCAGGCCTCCGATGATCAACCCTTTGAGTAGCCCGAGCCCGAGCCGCTTGCCCATGCCCTCGACCTTAACGCGGATGGCCGGCCCGGGCACGCCGGATCACGGCGAGAGTGCGAGCCCGGCGAGGAGGGCGAGCCTCGGGCCGAGCTGCGCGGTGACCCGGCGGTCGTCGGCCATCGCGTCGACGCCGGCCAGCGCCGCCCCGAGCTCGGCGCCGGCGAGCAGCCAGACGCCGCCGCCGAGGCCGATCCGGGCCCGCGCCTCGAGGCCGAGCGCGACGTGCGCCGCGTCGAGGCCGCCGCCGCTCGCGCCGCCCCGCGGGAGGCCCTCGGCGTGCACCCAGCCGGCCTCGAGCCGCGGGCCGAGCTCGAAGGCGAAGCCCCGCTCGAGGTGACCGAGCCGCACCGCGATCGCGCCCCCCGCGCCCCCGAGGGCGACGTCGCCGAGCGCGTCGGCCGCCCAGCCGCCCGCGCCGACCGCCTCGAGGCCGAGCCGCAGCGGGCCGAGCGGGAGCGAGACGCCGGCCCTCAGCTCGGCGGCGGCGTTGCCGGCGGCCGGGTAGCCGCTGACCGCGAGCGCGAGGTCCACGAAGACGTCCGGCGGCGGCGGCGCGGGCGGCGGCGGCTCGGGGCGCGCGGCGGCGGCCGCGGCGTCGACCCGCTCGCGCACCTCGGCCAGCAGATCGGCGCGCAGCGCCTCGACGTCCACCGTGGGCGGCGGCGGAGGAGGAGGAGGCGGCTCGGTCGCGAGCGCCGGCCAGCGCGCCCGCACCAGCTCGCTCAGCCCGAGGGCGAGCACCCGGATGCGATCGTCCGTCGGCAGCGCGACGTCCTCCGTCGCCGCGCGCCCGCTCGCGACGTGCACCAGCGTGGCGTGCACCGTCGTCGCGCCCGGGTCGCAGGGCAGGTCGAGCACGAGCCGCGCGTCCGCCGCCGCCGCGCCCGCCAGGTCGCTCCCCATCGACCGCAGCTCCACCCGCAGCGCCGCCTCCAGCGCAGCCCACGGCATCGCCTCTTCGCACCCCGGATGCAGCACCCGAACCCGCGTCGGCACCTCCTGCCCGAGCGCAGAGGCGGGGAGAAGAATCACGAAAGCGAGAACGAGAACGCTCCACCCACCCCGCCGTGCCCGTGCCCCTGCCCGTGCCCCTGCCCGCGAAAGCAGACGCGAGGGATTCTGCTCGCGTGCGGGCGAACGAGAGACTGGGGAGAGGCGCGGCACGATGAACTTCGGAGGCTCGGGCACGGGCACGGGCACGGGCAAGGGCACGGGCGGGTGGACGGGAGTGTTCAGGGGCCGGCGAGGAAGGAACGGATCCGAGCCGTGTAGCGGCCCTCGGGGTGAGCCCGGAGATACGCCTCGGCGAGCTGACGCGCACGCTCGAGCTCGCCGGCGCGGCGGTGGGCCTCCACGCGGCGGGCGAGGAGCGACTCGCGCAGCTCCTCGGGCACGCCGAGCGCGTCGGCCTGGGCGAGGGTACGGGCGGCGCCGGTCGGGTCGTCGAGCGCGTCGAGCTGCAGGCGACCGAGGGTGAGCGCGGCGACCGCGGAGCGGTGCTCGTCGACCAGCCGGCGCAGCGGGGTGACCGCGTGGCGAGGGTGCCCGCCGAGGCGCGCGGTGTCGGCGAGCGCGAAGAGCTCGTCCTCGCTCGCGCTCGCCCGGGACGCCGCGCCGTGGGCCGCCTCGCCGAGCGCGGCGAAGGCGTCGCGGTAGCGGCCCCGGTCGGCGAGCGCGCGCCAGGCCGCGGCCTCGCGGGCCGGTCGGGAGGCGGCGGGGGGAGGCGCTTCCTCCACCGGCGCCTGAACCGGCACCGGAGCTGGCAGCTGCACCGGCGCGGCGGCCACCGGCTCGGGCGCGCCGACCTCGACGTGCTCGCCGGGCGCCAGGTGGCGCTCGCCGATCTCGTCGCCGCGCACCACCACGTGCCCGCGCTCCAGCTCGACCCGGACCCGCGCGCCGCGGCGCACGATCGAGAAGCGCGTGCCCACGACCTCCACCTCGAGCGCGCCGGCCCGGACGAGCCACCGCCGCGGCCCGCCGGGGCGCACGTGATAGACCGCGCGGCCGTCGGACTGGGTCAGCTCGAGGCGCTCGCCATCGTTGACCAGCGCCTCGATCGCGGTGCCCTCGTCGAGCCAGATGGTGCTGCCGTCGGCGAGCGGCACCGCGGTGACCGCGTCCCCCTCGCCGCGGGCGGTGGCGAGCGCGACTCCGCCCGGGCCGTCGAGCGGCCCCGCGCCCCGGAGCTCGGCCCAGGCGAAGACCCCGCCGGCGGCGAGCAGCACCAGCGCGGCGGCGGCGAGCGGCGCGCGCGCCCAGCCCGAGCGCGGCGGCAGGCGGCGGCTCGCGTGCACGCGGCGGCGCACCCGCTCGAGGCTCTCGTGGTCGACGGGATCGTCGAGCAGCTCGCGGAGCGGCCCCTTCAGCTCGGTGCTCATCGCCCCTCCTCCAGGGACACGTTGATCACCGCGTCCATCTTCTTCTGCGCCGCGGCGATGCGCCGCTTGGCGGTCGCGAGCGAGCAGCCCGCGAGCTCGGCCACGTCCTCGAGCCGGTGCCCCTCGACGACCCGCAGCATCCACGCGATGCGCTGGTCGGCGGGCAGGCGCCGCAGGATTCCGTCCACCACCGCCAGCTCCGCCCGGACCTCGGGCGGGACCGCCTTGCCGGCGAGCTGCTCGAGCGCGCCGTCGTCCTCGTGCGGCAGCAGCCCGAGGGTGCGGGCGAGGCGCCGGCGCCGGATCACGCGCCGCACCTGGGTGATCGCGATGCGGCCGAGCCAGCCCCGGAACGCGTCGGGCTCGCGGAGCCGGTCGAGCTTGGAGAAGGCGTGCACGAACGCGTCGTGCACCACGTCCTCGACGTCCTGCCGGCTCCCGAGCAGCCGGGTGACGAGCCCCGCGATCGGCCGCGCGTGCCGCCGATAGAGCGCGTCCTCCGCCCAGCGATCTCCGTCGAGCGCGCGGCGCACCAGATCCCCGTCCGCGATGGACGGCGTGACCCGGGGCTCGGCGGTGCGGAAGGCGCGCACGGCGATACGGTTCCACGAGCGGCCCGAAACGGCTCAGATCATTTTGGCTGAGCCATTCTCCCTGGCTCGGGGAACCGACCCGGCATGAGACATCTTCACGTTGGCTTCCTCATCCTCCTCCTCTCGGCCTGCGGCACGCGGGGGCAGGTGCTCACCAGCCCGGACGGCGGCGGCGACGACGCCGGGACCTCCGACAGCGGGGTCGTGTGGCGCAGCTGCGAGACGCTCACCGCCGCCAACGACGGCGAGGCGTGCGCGGGCGACTTCTACTGCTCGGGCCTCTGCCCCTGCGGCGGCGAGGAGATCCGCTGCGTCGACGGCCGGGTGGAGGTCACCGGCGACTGCGACGCGACGTGCCCCGAGCCCGATCACTGCGCGGCGCCCGACGTGGCGTTCGACGTGTGCGGCGGTTGCTTCGCCACGCCGGCGGGCTTCTACTGGGACGGCGCCGGCTGCGTGAGCGCGGGGCAGGATTCCTGCGAGTGCGTGGGCGAGGGCTGCGAGGGGCTGCGGCTCTACGGCACGCCCGCCGAGTGCGAGGCGGCGCACGGCGACTGTCACGCCGCGCGCTGCGAGGCCACCGGGGGCGAGTGGGACGACATGACCGGCGCGGCGGTCGGGCGCTGCGGGCACGCGGCCGGCGGCGACGGAGGAGGCCCGAGCTGCGACTGCGGGCCGGGGCGGAGCTTCGACCCCGTGATGGGCTGCTTCGACGACGCGAGCTGCGGGGTGGGCGATCTCTGCCTCGCGACCGGCGGCGTCCCGGTGGTGTGCGACTCGAGCCCGCAGTGCGGAGAGCACCCGGCGCTGTGCTCGCTCGCGGAGGTGCCGCCGAGCGAGGCCAACGCGTGCGACTGCGGACCCCGCGGCGGCTTCGATCCGGAGATGGGCTGCGTGCAGCCGATGTGCGAGCTGGACACCGCGGAGGCGCTCTGCCTCTGGAGCGGCGGCACCTTCGACGCGCCGTGCGAGCCGACCACCTGCGGGCGGGAGTCCGGCGCGCTCTGCGCGGCGAGGGCGTGCCGGTGCGGCGAGCTCGAGGTGTTCGGGCCGTTCGGCTGCGAGCGGGCGCTCGAGTGCCAGGAGCGCTTCGAGGGCGAGGCGTGCGGCGTGGACGCGGAGACCGGCCGCTTCACCTTCTGCGGCGAGGGCTCGGCCTGCTGCGGCGGGACCTGCGTGGACGACTGCCGGGACGCCTGCGACCCGGCGTGCGACGGCGCCACCGGCTGCCTGCTGCCGACCTTCGCGTGCGGCAGCGAGGAGTGCGTGAGCGGCCGCGAGTACTGTCAGGAGACCATCCCGGGGGTCCCGGGCCCGAGCGTCTACGAGTGCCGTCCCTTCCCCGAGGGCTGCGCCACCAACGACTGCGCCTGCTTCTCCGGGCCGGAGTGTGACTGCCGGGAGAGCGGCGGCGACGTGACCCGGATCTGCGCGCTGCCGTGAAGTTGACCGAGGCCACGGCTCGGCGCAGGGTCGAGCCGTGGCGAAGCCCGGCAAGAAGAAGCTCATGCTCGCGCTCAAGGCGGCGGTGAGCCTCGGGCTGCTCGCCTGGCTCGGCGCCCGGATGCTGGAGCGCGACGGAGTGGAGGCGCTCGGCGCCCGGCTCGGCGGGCTCGACGCCGGCTGGCTGACGCTCGCGGTGGGGCTGCACTTCGCGGCCGTCGTCGCGGGCGTCGCGCGCTGGCGGCTGCTGCTCCGGGCGGCGCGCATCTCGATGGGCTTCGGCTTCCTGCTGCGCTCGTTCCTGGTCGGCCGCTTCGTCGGCGCCTTCACCCCCTCCACCACCGGCCTCGACGGCTGGCGGCTCTTCGAGGTGGGGCGCGCCAGCGGCGCGATGGGCCGGAGCGCGGCGGCGATCGCGGCGGAGAAGCTGGTCGGGCTCGTCGGCATGGCGCTGGTCTGCGCCGCGCTCGTCCCCTTCGGGGGCCTGCGCCTGATGGGCGACGACGCGCTCTGGCTCGCCGCGCTGCTCGGAGGCGGCGCCGCGCTCGGGCTGTGGGCGATGCGCGCCCCGGCGTGGGTGAGCGCCCTCGCGGCGCGGCTGCCGGGAGGCGTCCGCGCGAAGGTGGAGTCCGGGCTGACGGCGCTGCGGGAGAGCCGGCTGACGCTCGGCCAGTCCTTCCGGGCGGTGGGGCTCGGGGTCGCCTCGCACCTCGCCCTCTCGGCGGTCTTCTTCGCCACCGCGCGCGCGGTCGGGGTCGACGTGGACGCCTCGATCCTCCTGGTCGTCGGCAACGCGATCGTGATCGCGGTGCTGCTGCCCCTGTCGATCGGCGGCGTGGGCGTGCGCGAGGGCGTCGCGGTCGTGCTCCTCGCCGGCGCGGGCGTCGGCGCCACCGACGCGGTGCTCGTCGCCCTCCTCGGCTACCTCACCGGCCAGCTCCCCGCGCTCCTCGGAGGCGCCTTCATGGCCACCTCCCGCGCCGAGACCACCCCTTCGGCCGCCTGACCCCGCTCGCCACACTCGGACGAGCCCTCGGGCGCGACAGATGAGGGAGAGGGGAGGAAGGAGGCGAGGAGGAATCAGCTCGCCTGCCCAGCCGGCGGGTCGGGCCGCCACGCCGCGGCGAGTCACCATCCCGCCGCCGGCCACCCCCCGTGTCGCGCAGCGACACTTCCTCCTCGCCTCCAACCTCCCACCTCCCTCGTCTCCGCGGTCCCACGATCCGTAGTCGATCAGCCTTTTTGGGGCGGAGCGGCGCGTCTTCGTCGGAGCGAGGGAGGTTTTTCGGCGAATGACGAGGGGGAGGCGTCGTCGCACTCTGCATGACTCGAACGACTCTCTCTCTCGCGATCGTGGTCGCGCTCGCGGCGGCCGCTCCCTCCCTCGCCTCGGCGCAGCGATGGGGGCCTCCTTCCACGCAACCTTCTCAGGGGCGGGTGCTCGATCTGTCCGGATATCCGCACGCGCGCTTGCCCCGCATCGACCCGGGGGTGCGGGTGCTCATCCTACGCGGCAGCGCGGTGGAGCGCCTCGGCCACCTCCCGCACGGCATCCGCGAGATCGATGTGTCGGGCTCGCGCATCGAGCGCCTCGGCTACGTGCCCCAGAGCGTGCGCGTGCTCCGAGCGCGCAACACGCCGCTGCGCCGCGTGGGGCACCTGCCGCACGGCCTCGTCGAGCTCGACGTGGCGGGGAGCCGGATCGAGCGGCTCGGCTACCTGCCGCAGACGCTGCGCGTGCTGAACGTCTCGCGCACTCCGCTCCGGCGCCTCGGCTACCTGCCGCCCTCGCTCGAGGTGCTGCGCATGCGGAACACGAGCGTGGAGCTGCGGCACGTGCCGCCGAGCCTGCGGGTGCTCGACACGGGCCACGCGCGCCAGGACGATCGGCGCTGGCGCCGGCGAGCCCGGGAGCGCCGATGGCAGCGCAGCCGTCAGCGCTCGCGGGTCACCGTGCGGCGTGCGTACTGAAGCGGCCGAGCACGAAGTCCCAGCCGGGGCCGTACTGGGCGCGCATGCGCTCGGCGCCGTCGCCGTACCGCTCCCATCCGTCGTGCATCAGCGTGAGGCGGGTCCCCTCGCCCTCCGCCTCGAAGCGCGCCTCGATCGCCTGCGCGGTCTCCGCCGGGCGGCCGGGGTGCCAGGTGAAGGCGAGGCGGCCGGGAGGCTCCCACGCCGTCACCTCGCCCCACCGGTGACGCGCGTCGCCCGCGCGCTCGAGGATCACGCCGTCCTCGAAGGCGACGGTCCCCTGGGCGACGCTGTGAGACTCGAGCGGCCACCAGGCCCCGAGCTCGTCGGTGAACCGCCGGAACGCCTCGGCCGGCGGGATCGGGAGGGTCAGAGATTTCTCGATCGGCTCCATCGAGCCGCATGCATACACCAGCTCCTCGGGTACGCTCGGGCGCATGACGGTGAAGCGAGTGGCGATCATGACGGGCGGCGGGGACTGCCCGGGGCTGAACGCGGTGATCCGGGCCGCGGTGCGCGTGGGCAAGGAGCGGTTCGGCTGGGAGATCCTCGGCGTGGAGGACGCCTTCAGCGGGCTGATCGACACGAGCTACCGGAGCCCGCGCGGCAACGTGTGGCTCGAGATGGACCACGTGCGCGGCATCCTCGAGCGCGGCGGCACCATCCTCGGCACCTCCAACAAGTCCGACCCGTTCCGCTACGTGGTGAAGGACCAGGGCGGGACCGAGCGCGAGACCGACGTCTCCGACCGGGTGATGGAGAACTGGGAGAAGCTCGACCTCGACGCGCTGATCTCGATCGGCGGCGACGGCTCGATGGCGATCGCGCAGCGCTTCGCGGAGAAGGGCATGAAGATCGTCGGCGTGCCGAAGACGATCGACAACGACCTCGCCTGCACCGACCAGACGTTCGGCTTCGACACCGCGGTCGGCGTGGCCACCGAGGCGCTCGACCGCCTGCGCGACACCGCCGACAGCCACGACCGGGTCATGCTGGTCGAGGTGATGGGCCGGAACGCCGGCTTCATCGCCCTGCACGCCGGGCTCGCCGGCGGGGCCGACGCGATCCTCATCCCGGAGATCCCCTACCGGGCGGAGCGGGTCGCCGACATGGTCCGCGCGCGACGCGCGGCGGGGAAGAACTACTCGATCATCGTCGTGAGCGAGGGCGCCAAGCCGGTCGGCGGCGAGGAGAGCATCGGCGCGCACGAGAAGGGCGCGATGCCGCGGCTCATGGGCGCCGCCCAGCGCGTCGCCGAGTCCCTCGACCCGATCCTCGACGCGGACATGCGCGTGACGGTGCTCGGCCACATCCAGCGCGGCGGCAGCCCCTCGAGCTTCGACCGCATCCTCGCCACCCGCTACGGCGTCTGCGCCGCCGAGCTCGTCGCGCGCGAGCAGTTCGGCAAGATGGTCGCGCTCCGGAACGGCGAGATCGAGCCGGTCGATCTCGCCGCCGCGGTCGCGGAGCCCAAGCGCGTCGACCCGAACGGTCAGCTCGTGCGCCAGGCCCGCGACCTCGGCGTCTCGTTCGGAGAGTGAGCGCTACGATCCAGAGTCGAGGCGGAGCTCGAGGACGACGTTGCCGATGTAGATCTTGTCGCCCTCCGAGAGCGGACGCGGGGCGGCGATGCGCTCGCCGTTGACGTAGGTGCCGTTGGTCGACTTGAGATCGACCAGCACCCAGCCGTCCGGCCCGGGCACGATGCGGGCGTGGCGCTTGGAGAGGTTGCAGAAGGGCAGCTGGAGATCGTTGGACAGCGTGCGCCCGATCGTCAGCTCGCCGCGGAGCGGCACGACGCGCGGGACCTCGCCGTTCTTG
The DNA here is from genome assembly GCA_036149055.1 of Myxococcota bacterium. Lineage (GTDB taxonomy): Bacteria > Myxococcota_A > Polyangia > Polyangiales > Sandaracinaceae > JAVJQK01. The sequence goes on from JAYZQJ010000149.1 coordinate 20,557, forward strand.
CCGACGACGAGCGACGCGGGCGGGAGGTGCGCGGCGCCCCGGGCCTTGAGCGCGGCCGCCTGCGCGCCGTGCACCGCGTGGTCGCCGGCGTGGGCGCCGCCCGCGTGCATGTCCATGCCCATCCACTCGCGCTTGTACGCGCGGTAGGACTCCATCGACGGCCGCTGCTCGAGCACCACCGCCTCGTCGACCATCTGCTCGAGCGCCTCGCTGAGGAGAGAGCCGTCGTTGGCGGCGTAGCCGGGCGCCGCCTCGATGCGCGCGATCATCTGGCGCAGCGACGCGGCCGCGCCGTCGAACGCGCCGCGATCGGCGAGCGCGCGGGCCTGGGATCGCGCCTCCTCGGCGTGCGCGAGCAGGACGGCGTGATGCGCCGGCTCGTCGAGCGCCGAGGTCGCCTCGCGCGCCACCTCGACCTCGACCTCGCGCGTCCGGACCTCCGCCTCGCCCGCGGCGCGGTAGATCACGCGCACCACGCCGACGGTCTGCGCGCCCGGCCCCGCCGCGACGTCGACGTCGAGCGGGACGACGCGGACCTTGCTCACGCCCGCCCGCGCGTCGGGCAGCGCGCCCCGCAGCCCGGCGCTGGTCACCCGGCTCGGCGCGCCGCCGAGGAACCCCTCGATCTCCGTCCCGTCGGCCGGCCGCAGCAGGAGCTCGATCGCGTCGGCGACCACGTCCCCCTGCGCGCCGAGCACCCGCGCGAAGGTGTCGGCGGCCGCGCCCGGCGTCTCGACGAAGTGGTACTCGCCGGCCCCGCCGTCCGCGACCGCGGCGAGCGCCTCCTCGGCGTGGTGCGCGCCGTACCCCAGGCAGGACACGCCGACGTCGGGCCGGAACGAGCTCGTCAGCGCGCGCAGCCCCTCGGGCGACGCGGTCCCGCGGTTGGGGATCCCGTCCGAGAGCAGCACCACCGCGTGCCGCGTGTGCGTCTCGCGCGCCCCCAGCAGCTCGACCGCGCGCCGCAGCCCGGCCTCCACGTTCGTCGCGCCGTTCGCCCGCATCCGCCGCGCGCGCCGCTGCAAGGTGACCCGGTGCCCGCCCCCCAGCGGCCGCACCTCCGCCACCGTCGCCGCCTCCTCGGCGAAGGTGACCAGCCCGACCTCGTCCTCGTCGCGCAGCAGCCCCACCATCTCGGCCACCGACTCCGCGACCGCCTCGAGCGGCGGCCCGTTCATCGACCCCGACGTGTCCAGCACGAACACCAGCCGCAGCCGCGGCCGCGCCGCCTCGACCGCCATGGCGACGTCGCCCCCCACCCGCACCACCAGGTGCGTGCGCGCCCGCCCCCCCGCGGCGAGCGCGCGATGCTCCAGAGACACGTCCAGCTCGATGGGATCCCCCGACATCCCCCGAGTCTACGCCCGAGAGCCGGTTTCCCCCCGTGGTCCCGGGCCAGTTGGTGTCCCGCGAGGATCAGGCGCGAGCGGCCCAGAGGCGGGCGAGCTCGGCGCGGAGCTCCTTGCCGCGGACGGGCTTCACGAGGTGGTGGTCGAAGCCGGCCTCCCGGCCGCGCGCCTTGTCCTCGGCCGAGCCGTAGCCGCTCAGGGCCACCACGAGGAGCTGGTCGCCGTGCCTCGCGCGCAGGCGGCGGGCGACCTCGAAGCCGTCGAGATCGGGGAGGCCGATGTCGAGCAGCACCACGTCGGGCAGCGCGTCCGCGACCGCCGACAGCGCGCCGTTGCCGTCGTAGGCCTCGCGCACCGTGTGACCGTCGCGCTCGAGCATCATGCGGAGCAGCTCCACCGCATCGACCTGATCGTCGACCACGAGGATCGACAGCGGCGGCAGCTCGTCGGGCGAGGTCGCCGCCGGGGCCTGCGACGGGCGGCGCCAGGGCAGCCGCACGCGGAAGGTCGCGCCCTGCCCCGGGCCCGGGCTCTCGGCCTCGAGCGCGCCGCCGTGCAGCTCGACCAACCGTCGGGCCAGCGTGAGGCCCGCGCCGATGCCGCCGCGGCTGCGATCGAGCGCCTGCGGCGCCTGATGGAACGGCTCGAAGAGGCGCTCCCCCAGCTCGGGCGCGAAGCCCTCGCCGTCGTCGGCGACCGACAGCCGCACCTCGTCTCCGCGGGTCGCCGCCTCGACGGTCACGTGGCCGCCCGGGCCGCAGTGCTGGAGCGCGTTGCGGATGAGGTGGGTGAGCGCCTGGAGCAGGCGGGTCTCGTCGCCCTCGATCACGAGCGGCGCCTCGGGCAGCTGCACCGTCAGCTCGATCCCGCGCTCGGCGAAGGTGGTGGCCATCGGCTCCACCGCGCGCCGCACCACGGCGCCCACGTCGCAGGGCGCCTTGCGGATCGACAGCTCCCCCTGCTCCACCCGGCGCAGATCGAGCAGGTCGTCGATCAGGCGGCGCACGTGACCGAGCTGGCGGGTGCCCACCTCGAGAGCCCGTGCCTTCGTCTCGTCGCCCTCACCCTCCAGCAGGTCGAACGCGGTCGCGATCCCCACCAGCGGGTTGCGCAGCTCGTGGCCGAGCATGGTCACGAAGTCGCGGAGCCGCGCGTTCTGCGTCTCGAGCTCGGTCGCCTGGCGTCGGAGCTTGCGGTGGGTCGCGCTCAGCGTCGCGATGCGGCGGTCGAGCTCCGCGATGCGCTCGCTCGCCTGCGCCTGGGGTCGGAGCTCCAGCAGCACCGCGGGCCCGGGCCCGACGCGCCAGCCGTCGAGCCGCTGCACGTCCTCGGTGCCGCGCCGCCGGGCGCGACGGGGGATGGGCGCGCTCGATCCGGCGCAGAGCTGGAGCCACGTGTCGAGGCCCTCGTCGTCGAACAGATCGGCCGCCCGCTCGCCCTCGAGCGACCGCCCGAAGAGCCGGAGCGCCGAGTCGCTCGCGAGCGTCACCCGCCCCGCCTCGACGAGGAGGAGCGCGCGGGGCCAGCGTCGCCAGATGGCCTCGCTCGGCGTCACCCCGGATCCTCGGCCCCGAAGTACTCGCGGCCGTCCGCGGCTCTCGCCGCGCCGTCGTCCTGGAGCCAGACCACCACCCGGCAGCCGGCCGCGCCCTCCGCGATGGTCTCCTCGAGGGTGACCTTCGCCCAGCCGAGGTTCGCGGCCGCGATCGAGCCGAAGACGTTCGAGGTCATCATGCAGAGCGCCGGCCGGCCCTCGACGTACTCGCCGAAGGGGCAGGCGCGGTTGCCGAGCACGATCTTCTCGTCGTCCTGGCTGATGACGTAGAAGTCGCCCTCGATGCGGGCCTTGAGGTCGACCAGCACGTCGGCCACCTGAGCGCGATCGAGGGCGCGCACCCCGAGCGCCTCCCGGTACTGCCCGTCCATCTCGCGGCCCATCTGCCGTCCGACCACGCTGACGAGCCCGGAGGCCTCGTCGAGGCCCACCACGTCCTCGATGGCCCCGGAGAGGTGCCGGAGCAGCTTCCGGAGGAAGAGGTCTCGCTCCAGCACGACCGGGAGGTGCTTCAGCTCGCCCATGCCCTCAATGTATCCAGCCCGAACTCGACGGCGATAGTTCCCGGTGCTTTTCTTCCGGCCCGTGCTTCGACTGATCTCCGCCCTCGCGCTCCTGCTCCCGGCCGCCTCGGCCTCGGCCCACGGCCGGCCGCCGCTGATCGGGCAGGTGGCCTTCCACCCGGAGGACCCCGACTTCGTCGTCGCGCGCGCCACCTGGGGCCTCGTCCTGACCGAGGACGGCGGCGAGAGCTGGCGGTGGATCTGCGCCGCGGTCATGGGCACCGACCCGACGCGCGAGGACCCGGTGATCCGGGTGATGCCGGACGGGGCGATCCTCGCCGGCAACTTCTCCGGCATCTGGCGGAGCGTCGAGGGGCGCTGCGGCTTCGAGCAGCCGGACCCGGCGGTCGCGGACGTCTTCGTGATCGACCTCGACACTCGGCCGAGCGAGCCGGCCACCGTGTTCGCGCTGCTCACCAGCGGAGTGAACGCCGACGAGCTGTTCCGCAGCGACGACATGGGCCGGACCTGGGCCCAGGTGAGCGTGCTCGCCGACGATGTGCTGATGGAGCGCGTGCGGCTGGCGCCGAGCGACCCGGAGCGCGTCTACCTGAGCGGCGCGATCCCGCGAGACCCGGTGACGATGGAGCGCCGCGCGTTCTTCTATCGCTCGGACGACGGGGGCGTGACCTTCACCGAGACCGAGCTGCCGCTGCTGGACGGAGAGCGGAACGCGCACCTGTTCGCGGTCGACCCCACCGACCCGGATCGGGCGCTGCTCCGCATGACCCGGCGCGCGACCGACGGCCGAGCCGAGCGGCTGCTGCTGACCGAAGACGGCGGCGAGACCTTCGAGGCGGTGCTCGAGGCGTTCGAGCTGAGCGGGGCCGCGTTCTCGCCCGACGGCGCCCGGGTGTGGGCCACCGCGCGCACGACCGACGGGCTCTACCGCTCGGACGACGGGGGCCGGACCTTCGCCCAGCTGACCGAAGGAAACTTCTCCTGCGTCGGCCACGACGGGGTGAGCCTCTGGATGTGCGTGGACGAGCTGCGCGACGACTACGCGATGGCGCGGACCGAGACCGGCGACGCGATCGACCGGGTGCTGGTGTTCGATCAGATCCGAGAGCTGCCCGACTGCCCGATGTGCACCGAGGTCAACTACGTCTGCCGGGAGTGGTTCCCGGACCTCGCCTACGACCTCCAGCTCGACGGGGGCACGGCCAGCTTCGACGGCGGACTGACCGGCGCCCCTCGCGACGCCGCGGTGCCGCTGTCGTGCGTGGACGGCGGCGAGCCGGTGACGCCGCCGGGAGAGGGCTGCAGCTGCCGCGCGGTCGGGCGCGGGGCGTCGCCCTGGGCGGCGCTGGCCCTGCTCTTGTCGATGGTAGGACTTCGGGGTGGTCGTCGGCGCCGCTCCGCCTCATGTTTGCGGGCATGCGACCCCTGATCTTGCTGTCCCTCCTCTGCGCCGGCTGCGGCGCAGACCGCGACGTGACCGTGCGCTTCGAGGCGCTGGTGGGCGACGCGACCGCCCGCTGCGGGGGCACCTACGACGGGGTCGGCACGACGGGCACCCAGCTGACGGTCGGGGATCTCCGCTTCTACGTGCACGACGTGCGCTTCGTGACCGCGGACGGCGGCGAGGTGCCGCTCGCGCTCGACGCGGAGAGCGAGTTCCAGGACGGCGACGTCGCCCTCCTCGACTTCGAGGACAAGTCCGACACCTACTGCGCGATGGGCACCGAGGCGATGAACGACACGCTGACCGGCACCATCCCGGACGGCGTCGACGTCGTGGGGATCCGCTTCACCCTCGGCGTGCCGCGGGATCGCAACCACGAGGACGTGACCTTCGCGCCCGCCCCGCTCAACCAGGGCTCGATGTACTGGGGCTGGAACGGCGGCTACAAGTTCTTCCGCCTCGACGGCGCGACCACCGGGCTGACCGAGGGCTTCCGCGTCCACCTCGGCGACACCGCGTGCGAGGGTGACGGCCGCGGCAACATCACCGGCTGCGCGCAGGACAACCGCGCGGAGATCACGCTCGACGGCTTCGACCCGGACACCGGCGTGGTGGTGGTGGACCTCGCCGCGCTCCTCGCCGAGAGCGACATGGACGCCGACCAGGGCGGGCCGCCCGGCTGCATGGCCGGCTTCGACGACCCGGACTGCGCGGCCATCTTCGACGGCTTCGGCCTCCCCTTCGGCGGCGCGCCCGGCGGGTCGCAGCGCCTCTTCCGCGTCCGCTGAGATGCGACGGCTGATCCTGATCCTGGCGCTGGTCACCGGGGGCTGCGAGCTCGGCGGGGAGAGCTACACGTGGGACCTCCCGCCCGGCTTCCCCGAGCCCGAGGTCCCGGCCGACAACCCGATGACGGAGGCGAAGGTCGAGCTCGGCCGGCACCTCTTCTACGACCCGCGCCTGAGCGGCGACGAGACGCAGAGCTGCGCGAGCTGTCACGCGCAGGGGCTGGCGTTCACCGACGGCCTCGCGCTGAGCGTGGGGTCCACCGGGGAGTCGACCCCGCGCGGCTCGATGAGCCTGGCCAACGTCGCCTACAACTCGCGGCAGACCTGGGCGAACCCGGTGCTGGTGCACCTCGAGGACCAGGCGCTGATCCCGATGTTCGGCGAGGAGCCGATCGAGCTGGGGACGGACGAGGAGGCGCTGCTGCGTCGGCTGGCCGAGGACCCGGCCTACCCGGCGATGTTCGAGGACGCGTTCCCGGGTGACCCGGACCCGATCTCGACCGGCAACGTGGTGCGCGCGATCGCGAGCTTCGAGCGCACGCTGATCAGCGGCGACAGCGCCTTCGACCGCTACACCTACCAGGGCGACGACGACGCGATGAGCGAGTCCGCGCGCCGCGGCCTGGAGCTGTTCTTCAGCGAGCGGCTCGAGTGCTTCCACTGCCACGGCGGCTTCAACTTCACCGACGGCGTCACCCACAGCGGCACCGTCGAGCCCGAGGTGGGCTTCCACAACACCGGGCTCTACAACATCGACGGCCGCGGCGGGTACCCGGAGCCGAACCGCGGGATCTACGAGCACACCGGCGACCGGCGAGACATGGGCGCGTTCCGCGCGCCGACCCTGCGCAACATCGAGCTGACCGCGCCCTACATGCACGACGGCTCGATCGCGACGCTCGACGAGGTGCTCGACCACTACGCGGCCGGCGGGCGCACCATCTCCGAGGGCCCGAACGCGGGCGTGGGCAGCGAGAGCCCGCTCAAGAACCTCTTCATCCACGGCTTCGAGCTGACCGAAGAGGAGCGGGCCGACGTGCTCGCGCTCCTGCGCAGCCTGACCGACGAGACCTTCCTGAACGACCCGCGCTTCTCCGACCCGTTCGCCGAATGACGTATCCTGCCGGGGTGCTTCGCTTCGCCCTGGCGCTCCTCGTCCTGACCGGCTGCACCCTCGATCGCGAGGGCGTGCGGGAGCCGGCGACCGACGGAGGCATGGACGCGGCGGTCCTCGACGCGTCGGCGACCTGCGACCCCGCGTGCGCGCCCTCGGAGGAGTGCCGCGGCGGGGTCTGCGTCTGCGCGCCGGGCGCGTGCTGCCCCGGGTGTGACGCGAGCGAGGCCTGCGAGGACGGCCGCTGCGTCTGCCCGCCCGGCGCCTGCTGTCCGGCGTGCGACGCGCTCGAGGCGTGCGAGGGCGGCGTCTGCGTGCCGCGGGAGGACTGCGGGGCCGTGGGCCAGGGCTGCTGCGCGGGCGACGCGTGCGCCGAGGGCGCGGTCTGCGCGGCGGGCGCCTGCGAGGCCTGCGGCGGCGACGGGGAGCGCTGCTGCGACGGCGCCGCCTGCGGAGCCGGGCTCGCGTGCGCGGACGGGCTGTGCGCGGCTTGTGGAGGCGTCGGCGAGGGGTGCTGCGAGGGGATGGTCTGCGACGCGGGCGCGGTCTGCGACGGCGCGGCCTGCGTGGCCTGCGGCGGGGAAAGCGAGCCGTGCTGCGACGCGATGACGTGCGGCGACCCGGACCTCACCTGCGCGGGCGGCGTGTGTCAGGACTGCGGGCAGCGCAACGAGCGCTGCTGCCCGGGCGACGGGTGCGTGGAGGCGGCGCTCGTCTGTGACCCGGGAGGGACGTGCCGCGACTGCGGAGGCCGGGACGAGCGCTGCTGCGCCGGCGACACGTGCGAGGTCGGTCACGTGTGTGACGGCGCGACCTTCTGCCGGGAGTGCGGGAGCAACGGCCGCCGATGCTGCGCGGGCGGCGTGTGCGGCATGGGCGAGGTCTGCGACGCGGCCGACTTCTGCCGGGACTGCGGGCGCAACGGGCAGCGCTGCTGCGCCGGGTCGACCTGTGATCCGGGTCGGGTGTGCGACGCGGCCGACTTCTGCCGAGACTGCGGGGGCAACGGCCAGCGCTGCTGCGCGGGCTCGATGTGCGACCCCGGGCGCATCTGCGACGGCAGCGACTTCTGCCGCGACTGCGGAGGCAGCGGGCAGCTCTGCTGCGCTGGCCGCACCTGCGACACCGGCCGCGTGTGCGACGCGAGCGACCGCTGCCGAGACTGCGGTGCCGCCGCCCAGCCCTGCTGCGCCGGCGGCACCTGCGACGGATCCCGCGCCTGCGTCGCGGGCACCTGCGTGTAGCCCCAGGTGAGGACTTGGGGACGGAGTTTCCTTGTTTCCTCGCGTCCCGCTCCGTCCGCAGCCTCGGCTACGGGGACGGAGTTTCCTTGTTTCCGAACGGCGTCTGGAGGGCGCGTGGCGGGACACGCCCGTGCGCGGATGGGCCGAGGAGACGCTCGCCCCCCGTGAACGCGCGGCTGGGAAACTGGGAAACTCCGTCCCAGCGTCACCGATCAGGGTTTCGGGGGGCGGTTGGGCAACAAGGAAACTCCGTCCCAGGGTCACCCGGCGCGGACGAGGCGGCCCGGGCGGGCGCCGGTGAGGCGGCCGTGCTCGGCGATGATCTCGCCGGCGACGAGGGTGGCGATGTAGCCGTCGGCGCGCTGCATGAGGCGACGGCCGCCTGCGGGGAGGTCCTGTTGGAGCTCGGGGCGGCGCAGCTTCAGGCGCTCCATGTCGATGAGGTTCAGGTCCGCGCGCTGGCCCGGGGCGATCACGCCCCGGTCGGTCAGGCCGATGTAGCGGGCGGTGTCGTGCGACTGCATCTGGATCGCGCGCTCGAGCGAGATGCGGCCGCGATCGCGATCCCGCGTCCAGTGCGTGAGCAGGAAGGTCGGGAAGCTCGCGTCGCAGATGGTGCCCACGTGCGCGCCGCCGTCGCTGAGGCCCGGGAGCGCGAGCGGGTGCGTCAGCATCTCGTGCACCGCGTCGAGGTTCATGCCCGAGTAGTTGTAGACGGGGAAGTAGAGGAGCGCCTTGCCCTCGTCCTCGAGCATCGCGTCGTAGATGACGCTCAGCACCGGGACGCCCTGCCGCATCGCCTCCGCCGCGAAGGACTCCTGCACGGTCGGCTCGTAGTTCGGCTCCTCGCCGAGGCGGAAGAGGCGCATCGCCACCATGTCGAGGTTGGCGAGGAAGAAGTCGGCGAGCGGCGGCAGCTTGCTGCCGTCGCCGGCCACCGGCTCCGACTTCTCGGTGATCATCTTCGCCTTGAGCGCCGGGTCGCGCATCGCCTTCACGATCTCCTCGTGCGGCAGGTGGCTGATCGCCTTGAAGCTCGGGAAGCCCATGAAGGGGTGGAAGGTGGCCTGCAGGCCGAGCAGCACGCCGATGCCGCGGGGCGCGACCTGGCAGCGCACGTCGTAGCCCCGCGCGACCTGCTCCTCCGCCGCCTTCAGGATGCGCTTCCACTGCTTGCTCGAGTGGTCGCGCTGCATGGTGGAGATGCTCATGGGCCGCCCGCCCGCCGCCTCGAGCATCGCGATCAACACGCCCAGCTCCCGCTCGAAGTGCTCGTCGCCGTGCATGACGTCGAAGTCGCTGACCGCCTGGAGCACGCCGTGGTCCAGGCCGACGAAGGCCTCCGCGATCCCGGCCAGCTCCTCGGCCGCCGCCTCGCTCGCCGGCGTCCAGTCGCCCTTGGCGCTCCGGTGGTTGTCGCTCCGGCCGGTGCTGAAGCCGACGGCGCCCGCCTCGAGGGCGCGCCGGAGGAGCGCGCGCATCGCGGCGATGTCTTCGGGCGTGGCCGCCTCGTCCGCGACCGCGCGGTCGCCCATCACGTAGACACGCAGAGCGTCATGCGGGACGTGGCAGAGGAAGTCGATCGCGTGCGGCATGCGATCGAGCGCGTCCATGTACTCCGGGAAGGTCTCCCAGCCCCAGGTGATGCCCTCGCTCAGCGCGCTCCCGGGGATGTCCTCGACGCCCTCCATCAGCTCGATCAGCTTCTCGTGATCGGTCGGGCGCACCGGGGCGAAGCCGACGCCGCAGCTCCCCATGGCGGCGGTCGTGACGCCGTGGATCGACGAGGGCGCGAGCTCCTCGTCCCAGGAGATCTGCCCGTCGTAGTGGGTGTGGATGTCGACGAAGCCGGGGGCGACGATGGCCCCGGCCGCGTCGATCGTGCGGGCGGCCGGTCCGTCGGCCTCCCCCACCGCGACGATCTTGCCGCCCGTGATGCCCACGTCGCCGGTGAACCGGTCCTTGCCGGTGCCGTCGACGATGATGCCGTTCGTGATCTTCAGGTCGTACATGTTCGGTCCCCTCACCGGATGAGCAGAGAGATGGCGGCTGCGATCAGCAGCGCGAAGATGGCGAGCTCGAAGCGCCGCTGGTCGACGCGGCGGTGCACCCACTCGCCGAGCGCGATGCCGAGCGGCACCGCGGGCAGCAGCACGAGCAGGTCGACGCCGACCGACGGCGCGTAGCGGCCCTCGAGCGCGAACGCGATCAGGAGGCCGGCGTTCAGGACGAGCCAGACGGAGGAGAGCGTGCTCCGGAAGGTGTGCTTGTCGAGCTGCTCGCGGCCGAGCGCGTAGACGAGGAGCGGGCCGCCGGTGGCGAAGATGCCGTGGATCACGCCGGCGCCGAACATCGCGGCGACGGAGGCGGCGAGCGGCATCGGGCGAGCGACGGACGCGGCGTCGCGCTTCACCCGCAGGCGCAGCCAGAGCTCCCGCGCGGCCAGGAGGAGCACCATCACCGCGAAGGCGTAGCGGAGCCCGGCGCTCTCGACGCCCGAGAACGCGAGGAAGCCGAGGCCCATGCCGGCGCCCATCAGCGGCAGGATGCGCTTCAGCAGCAGCCCCCAGGAGATGGACCCGCGGTGGCGCCAGGTGATGTAGCCGGTCTGCAGCATCGAGATCGGCACCGCGAGGGTGACGATCTCCCGGATGCCGAGCAGGTGCGCGCCGAAGGTGACGGCGAGCAGCATGCTGCCGAAGCCGGTGACCGTCTGCACGGCGTAGGACAGGAAGATGACGGCGGCGAAGCCGAGGAGCGCGGGGTCGACGGTCACGGCGCCTCCGGGAGCAGCGCGCGGGCGATCACGGTGCGGACCGTCTCGCGGCCGGCGGCCTCGTCGATGTCGTCGGGGAAGGGATCCCAGAAGCGATGCACCGCGAACCAGCTCGCGGTCTCGGTGACGAAGCGAGCCGCGGCGACCGGGTCGGGCACCGCGCGCAGGTGGCCCTCGGACGCCCGACGCGCGATCCAGGCGGCGAGGCGCTCGTTCAGCGCGCCCCTCGCCCGCCGATACCAGAGCTCGCCGAGCTCGGGCAGGTCGAGCGCCGAGGTGCCGATGAGCTTGATCGCGGTGCGGTTGTCGGCGAGCGCCGCGTAGACCTCGTCGACCACCGCGAGCAGCTCCGCGCCCATGTCGCGCGGGGTCGCGCGGCCCTCCGCCTCGCGCAGCGCGTCGAAGCGCGCGCTCTCGGCCAGGCGCTCCCGGACGTAGGCGATGGTCGCGCCGGCCGCCGGGGTCGGCACCGGGAGCGGCGGCTCGGGCCGGTCGCGGTCGGCGTGCCGGAGCGCCAGGTCGAAGAGCGCCTCCTTCGACTCGACGTAGAGGTAGAGCGTGCCCTTGGCGACGCCCATCGCCTTGGCGACGTCGCCGATCTGGGTGCGCCGGAAGCCGCCCGACTCGATGAACACCCGCGTCGCCGCCTCCACCAGCTGAGGGAACCGCTCCCGAGGTCTGCGCCGCGCCATGGCGACCTATATAACTGACCCGTTCAGTCAGTCAAGCTCCACATCACTCAGGTACAGCCAGCGCACTCGCGCCAGGATACCGGAGCGGAGGGGCGCCCGTCAGCCGAGGCGACGGAGGAGGTCGTCCGGGCGGAGGAGGCCCCACACCTCGTCGGCGAGCTTGGCGGCGACCTCGGCCCGGTCCTCCTCGGCGCGACCCCACAGCGCGGCGGCGCCGATCAGCCCCGCGGCGTGGGCGGCCTCGACGTCCATCGGGGTGTCGCCGACGTAGACGCCGGGCTCGCCGTCCGCGCCCATGCGCCGGAGCGCCTCCCGGATCCCGCCGGGGTCGGGCTTGGGGTGCGGCACGTCGTCCTCGAGCACCACGACCTCGAAGCCTTCGAGGCGGGCGTGCCGCACCGTGGCCTCGTAGGCGCGGCGGCTCTTGCCGGTGACGATGCCGGTGCGCACGCCGGCGCCGTGGAGCGCCTCGAGCATCTCGGGCACGCCGTCGAAGAAGCCGCCCAGCAGCTCCTCCGCGAGCGCGTCGTAGGCGGCGACCACCGCGTCGTGGATGCGTCCGCCGTCGCGCTCGCCGTACCAGTCGACCAGGAAGCTGCGCTCGGAGGCGGGGCGCCGCTGGAGCATCTCCTCCCAGGTGGGCGGCGCGTCGAGCACCTCGGCGAAGCCGCGGCGGTAGCTCTCCGCGTACAGGGCGCGGGTGTCGAGGAGGGTGCCGTCGAGGTCGAAGAGGACGAGCTTCATGCGGCGGTGATGGCCTGGAGCTTCGCGAGGATGAGGTCGAGGGCCACCTTGTTCCGGCCGCCCTCGGGGATGATGAGGTCGGCGTAGGACTTCGAGGGCTCGACGAACTGCAGGTGCATCGGGCGCACGGTCGCGTAGTACTGCTCGCGCACCGACTCGAAGGTCCGGCCGCGCTTCTCGATGTCGCGGCGGATGCGCCGGAAGACGCGGATGTCGGAGGGCGTGTCGACGAAGAGCTTCAGGTCGAGCTGCTGCCGCAGCCGGCGCTCCACGAAGACGAGGATGCCCTCGACGACGATGACCTCGCGCGGCTCGATGCGCCGGGTCTCCTCGGCGCGGCGGTGGGTCTTGAAGTCGTAGACCGGGGTGTCGACCGCCTCGCCCTTCTTGAGCTTCTCGAGGTGAGACACCAGCAGGTCGGTCTCGAGCGACTCCGGGTGGTCGAAGTTCAGCTCGCAGCGCTGCTCGTAAGTGAGGTCGGGCCGATCACGGTAGTAGTGATCGTGCTGGATGATGGCGACGTTCTCCGGCGCGAGCGACGCCACGATCGTCTCGGCCACCGTCGTCTTGCCCGAGCCGGTCCCGCCGGCGACTCCGACCACGTAAGCCACGGGGGCCTCTTAGCACGCGATTCGAAAAAAATGTGATCTGGCCCGCAACCGCCCCGACGACGTACAGATAGAGTGCACCGTGCGAACCTCGGTCACCGCTCTGACGCTCCTCCTGCTCGCTCCGGCGGGCGCCTCCGCCCAACGCAGCCCGCTGGGGGCGGACCGCATCTTCGACGGCGCGCCGGCGACCGGGGACTGCTGGGGCAGGCCCTGCCCCGCGCCGCGCAACGACGTCCGGTGGGGGCGGCCCCGCGCGGACGCGCTCCTGACCTGGGACCGGATCTACGTGCCCGGCTGGCGTCCGTCGGAGGTCGCCGGCGAGGCCAGCCGCCCGAGCGGGCGACGCGAGGCCCCGCGCCCCGGCGCCTTCCACCTGGTCTACCTCGGCGCGCTCGACGCCGAGGGCGACGTGCACGGCATGGGCATGCGGGCCGCGATCACGCTGCACGACGTCATCGCGCTCGAGCTGACCGCGGCCGGGCTCGGGGGCAGCCAGTCGGACGGCAGCGCGCGGCTCGAGACCCCGCTGCTCGCCGGCGTGCGTGTGCAGGTGCCGGTCCGCGTCCCCCTCGCCCGCTTCTACGGGGCCGCCGCGACCGGGTTGATGCTCCGGACCACCCCGCACCGCGCCGACCCGGACCCGGTGGCGATCTTCCCGCTCCAGATCGGCGCCGGCATGGAGGTCGGCTTCCCGATCTCGCCGCGGCTCGCCATCGGCGTGGTCTTCGACGTGCGCCTCGACGTGCGGGTGCCCATCGCGAGCCTGCCCGCCTCGGCGGGCCCGGCGTGGAGCGGGGGCCTGGCCGTCAGCTGGTATTGAGGGCACCCTCGCGGCGATGGCGGACCTCGTCCTGTACCAGTTCCCCGGCGCCTACGGGATGGAGAGCCTCAGCCCGTTCTGCACGAAGCTGGCGACCTATCTCCAGCTCGCGGGCGTGCCGCACGAGCGACGGCTGGGCGACCCGCGCGAGGCGCCGCGAGGCAAGCTCCCCTACGTGCGCTGGGACGGCGCGCTCGTCGGCGACTCGCAGCTGATCGTCGAGCGCTGCCAGGCGGAGCTCGGCGATCCTCTGGACGGCCACCTCGACGCGGAGGCGAAGGCGCTCGGGCACCTCCTCCGGCGCGCGGCCGAGGACCACCTCTACTGGGCGCTGCTCGCGGTCCGATGGGGGGACGACGAGGTGTGGCGCTCGAGCTACCGCGAGGCGATCGCCGGCGCGCTGCCGAGAGGGACCGGCTGGTTCTTGCCCGGCGTCATCCGGCGCGGCGTGGTGAAGTCCCTGCACCACCACGGCCTCGGGCGGCACGCGCGCGAGACGGTGGACGCGCAGGGCGTCGCCGACCTGGAGGCCATCGCCGGCGCGATGCGAGGCGACTTCCTGCTGGGCGACCGCCCGACGAGCTTCGACTGCTCGGTCTGGGCGATGGTCGAGCACCTCCGCGTCACCCCGGCCGAGCGCCCCCTCGTCGTGCACGCCCGCGAGCACCCCACGCTCTCCGCCTGGTCCGAGCGCATGCGAGCCGCGCTCTCCGCCTGACCGGGGCCCTCACATCAGGTCGCGCTCGATCTCCTCGGTCCAGGTCCTCGCGAAGACGCGCTCGTCGCGCTCGAAGGCGTCGACGACGACGTGGAGGCGGAAGCGGCGGCGGTCGGCGGTGAGCACCGAGCGGGTCTCGACGCGGGTCTGCCACTCGCCGCGGGAGAAGCCGCGGGTCGTGCGGGTCTCCCCGCGCACGCTGCCGAAGTCGTCGGCGCGAGAGCTGTACGTCTCCAGGGTGCGCTTCTCGACCTCGAGGTCGATCTCGTCGATCGCGAAGTGGCCGTCGTGGCGCACGCACTCGAGGGTGGCGGTGTCGGCCGCGAGGTCGCGGATCACGCGCCAGTTCTCCTGGCCCGGGGTGATGTAGCGAGGCACGTGCGGGGCGGCGCCCTCCGGCTCGGCGAAGCGGATGGCCGCGCTCCGCCCGTCGCGCGCGCGCACCGGCAGCAGCAGGGCGCACCGGCGGGGGTGCAGGGTCAGCGTGGTCGGCTCGGGCGGCGGCCAGGCGATCGGCCAGTACGAGCTCGAGATCGACACCCGCAGCCGATGGCCCCTCGCGAAGCGCTGCGCGCAGGCGTTCAGGTCCACGCGCACGTCCACGGGGGAGCCCGGCTCGAGCGGCTCGGGCGCCTCGGAGCCGTGGCGGTGCGTCAGGTTCTGCAGGCCGTAGGTCACGCGGGTCGCGCGGCCGTCGGGCAGGACCTCGCTCAGCCGGACCGCGACCTGCGCCACCGGGCGGTCGGCGGCGACCCGGAGATCGACCCGCGGCACGCCGAGGATCTCGAGATCCTCCGGCAGCGGCTCGGACTCGAACACGAGCGCGCCCCCGTCCTCCTCGCGCTGATCGCCCGGGAGATCCGGGGTGGCCGCGTAGGAGCACCACTTGCCCGCGTACAGGCCGGTGCTCAGCGGGCTCCGGATGCTGCGCGGCGCCGCGTCGTCGTCCGGCGTCTCGTCGAGACGCAGCCCGTGCTCGGCGAAGGCGAGCGTCCGGTACCGCACCCCGCGCGAGGGCCAGCCGTCCTCGGCCACCCAGCGCCCCGGACGCTCCTCGTAGGAGGAGAACTGCGGAGGCACCCCGTCCTGCATCCAGACGCGCAGGGTCGGGCCGTCCATCGCGCCGTTCTCCTCGCCCTTGAGCCAGTGGTCGAACCAGGCGATCGCCTCCTGCAGGAAGCCGATCGCCGGGCCCGGCCGGCCGATGTGCGGGTACATGTGGCTCCACGGGCCGATCAGCCCCTTGCGCGGCACGCGCAGGCGCTCGATGAGCCGGAGGACCGCGTTGGTGAAGCCGTCCGCCCAGCCGCTCACCGTCATGACCGGGCACTGGATCGCGGTGTAGTCCTCACACACCGACGTGGCCTCCCAGTAGGGCCCGCGGCGCTGATGCCGCAGCCACGGGAGCAGCCAGGGCTCGTGGGTCTCGAGCCGCTCGCGCCACATCGCGCGCCAGCGCTCGCCGACGATCTCGGGGTCCGGCGGGCACGTCTGGTAGGCGAGCATCGTGGTCGCCTCGGAGAGGTTGTCCCCGAGCAGGCACCCGCCCATGTAGTGCATGTTGTCGCGGAAGGTGTCGTCGGTGGAGCAGACGGTGACGATGGCGCCGAGCGCGGGCGGCCGGCGCGCGGCGATCTGGAGCGCGTTGAAGCCGCCCCAGCTGATCCCCATCATGCCGACCCGGCCGTCGCACCAGGGCTGACGCGCGAGCCACTGGATGATCTGCTCGCCGTCGGCCAGCTCCGCCTCGGAGTACTGGTCGTCGATGTGTCCGCCGGAGTCGCCGCACCCGCGGATGTCGACCCGCACGTAGGCGTAGCCGTGGCCGGCGACGTAGGGGGCGTGGATGCTGTCGCGCGAGCGCGTCAGATCTCGCTTGCGGTACGGGATGTACTCGAACACCGCGGGCACGGGGTCCGTCGTCTCGGGGAGCCACACGCGCGCCGCGAGCCGGGTGCCGTCCGCGGCCGGGATCCAGACGTTCTCCAGGACGCGGACGGAGTACGGGAAGTCGCGGACGACCTTCACGCCGCCTCCCGGTGCTCCACCTCGAGCGGCAGCGCGTCGAGCAGCGCGCGGTAGCGGGTCAGGAGCTCCTCGCGCGAGTCGGCGCCCATGTAGACCGACGCGAGCACGTAGCTGTAGGCGTCCTGGTCGAGCAGGTCGCTCAGCCGGTCGCCTTCGCTCGGGGTCACCTCGATGAACGCGCCGAAGCGCCGCTCGAGCGCGGCGAGCTCCTCGTCGGTCGGCACCCGCCGCACGACCCCATCGCGCCGCACCCGGTGGAGCAGCTTCGCGGCCATCGCGTGCTCGCCCGCGCCCGGCTCGAAGCTCGGGGGCGCGCCGAGGGCGACGTCGATGGCGACCTCGTGAATGGACTGCCCGTCGACGAGCATCGCGAGCGGGGCGTGAGACTGGGAGATGCGCGGGTTGATCTCGATCAGCCGCAGCGCGTCGGTCTCGCGGTCCCAGAAGTACTCGGCGTTGAAGCAGCCGTCGTCGTAGCCGACCTCCTTCAGCACCGCGGCGGTCATCTCCTCCATGCGCCGATGGATCCGCGCCGGCTGGCTCGACGGCCACTCGAAGCGGGTGAAGACCTCGTCCTCGCGGATCATGTCCATCGTCGCGTGGAAGGTGACCTCACCCCGGAAGACGCGGCCCTCGTGCGCGATCTCGAAGCCGCCGAGGTACTCCTCCGCCAGGCAGTACTGTCCGCCGATCGCGCGGAGCTCCTCGCTGACGCCCGCCTCCTTCACCAGCTCGTCGTAGGGGCGCGCGATGCGCGGGATCGCCGCCCGGATCTCGGTCAGCGCGCGCTCGAAGCCCGCGCGATCCTCGACCCGGAAGCCGAGCTGGGAGCTGAAGGCCTTCACCGGCTTGAGCCAGAAGGGGTACGGCAGCGGCGTGCCCTCGATCGCGCGGGGATCGAAGGGGTCGACCAGCGCGAAGCGGGGCGTCTCGTCACCGAGCGCCCGCCGCTGGGCGACGCGGCTCCAGTACTTGTGCCCGCACTGCACGACCGCGTCCACGCTCGGCGCGCGGCAGCCCCGCTCGTGCGAGAGCATCGGCGCCAGGAGCGTGGTGGGGAAGTCCCAGTGGGCGATGATCGCGTCCACGCTCCCGCCGAACGCGTCGAGCTGCGCGCGCGCCTTGTCGACCACGTGCCGCAGCCGCAGCTCCTCGACGTGCACGACGTCGGCGACGTCGAGCAGCGGGATGAGGTGAAATCGATCTCCCACCCCGCGCACGGTCTTCAGCTCCTCGAAGTGCAGCTTGGTGGGGGCGATGACGAATACGTTCTTCGGTTCCTCGGTCAATCTCGTTCCTCCCGTCATCGGGAGGGGCAAAGACCGATCCGTCGCCTCCACCGCGCGGCCACGGAGCGGCGAGCGCGGGGCGAAGGCGAGTCATCAGCGCCCGGCCGGGCGTTCTGCCACGAGACAGGTCGGCGGCCCGCCGGAGGTCACGATGTGGCGGTCATGTCTCTTCGACGAGGCGGTCGATCGCGTCGTGCATGTGCAGGATGACCTGCTCGTGGGCGCCGAGACGCGGGCCCTCGAAGCCGGGGGAGCGCATGCCCCGCTGGAGCGCGATGACCTGCGCGAGGTCGTCCTCGGTGACGCGGCCGGTGCTCGGCTCGTCGGACGGACGCACGTGCGTCGAGACCCGCGGGGTCGGGCGCGCCTCGCCCTCGCGGAGACGCACGAAGGTGAGCTGATCGAAGCTCGTGCGCTCCGGATCGCGCGGGTGCGGCCGGTGCCGGTGGAGCTGCGCGCTCGTCGGGTACACGTTGAGCGTCTGGCCGGGGAAGAGGTACCAGCTGCGCCCGAGGGTGAGCGCCTCGTCGGGCAGGGTCACGCCCTGGGCGCGCAGGCCCTCGCGGATCAGCGCGGGCGCGTTGCGCGCGTCGCCCTCGAGCCCGGCCGGGTCGGCGCCGCTCTGCTTCACCAGGTCCTCGAGCGCCTCGGTCACCTCGGTCGGCGAGACGTGAGGCCCCGGCCTCCCCACGGTGAAGGTCTGCTCGGCGTGCAGGCCGTGGAGGGTGGTCCGCACCGTGGTCTCGTCGACGCTGCCGAGCAGGTACGGGTGCACGGCAGGCACGTGGTAGGCCTCGTTGAAGAGGTCGGCGACCGTCTTCCAGTTGCAGGGCAGCTCGAAGGTCTTCTGGTCGACCAGCGCGTAGGACTCGAGGCCGTAGGGCGCGAGCGCCTCGGTCGCCGGCGCGAGCCACTCGGCGAGGGACCGGTCGGGCGCCCCGAGGTGGACGAAGACCTGCCCCATCCAGGTGTCGCAGGGCAGCTCGGGCAGCCGGACGTCGCCTTCGGCCAGGGCGCCGAACGAGGCGCGCTCGGGGATCCGGGCGAGCCCGCCGTCGAGCCGCCACTCCCAGTGATGCAGCGGGCAGCGGAGGGTGGTGAGCGCGCCCCGCGGGGCGTCGACGAGGCGGCGGCCGCGATGCTGGCAGACGTTGTGGAACGCGCGCAGGGCGCCGCCCGCGTCCCGGATCACCAGGACGTCGACGTCGCCGCCGAGCCGCACGGTGACGAACTGGCCGGGCCCGGAGACGAGATCGAGCGCGGCCGCGTGCAGCCACGCCCGAGGCCAGAGCCGCGCGCGCTCGGCGGCGGCCCGGGCGGCGGACAGGTACCGATCCTTCGGGACGAGCCGGGGCTCCACCCGCGCGACAGTAGCAGCTACGCGCCGACGCGGCGGCCGAGGCGCTCGAGGCGGGCCTCGTCCTCCAGGTACGCCTCGTAGGTCGTGTTCAGGTCGTGGTAGCGCTCGCCGTCGAGCTCGATCACGCGGTCGACCACCGTGTCGACGAACTGGACGTCGTGCGAGGCCATCAGCACGCAGCCGTCGAACTTCTCGAGCGCGTCGTTGAACGCCTGGATGGACTCGAGGTCGAGGTGGTTGGTGGGGCCGTCGAGCAGGAGCACGTTCGGGTCCTGCAGCATCATGCGGGCGAGCATGCAGCGGACCTTCTCGCCGCCGGAGAGCACGCGCGCCGCCTTCTGGGTCTCGTCGCCGCTGAAGAGCATGCGACCGAGGAAGCTCCGGACGAAGTTCTCGTCCTGGTTCTCGCTGAACTGCCGCATCCACTCGACGAGGTTCAGGTCGGTGTCGAAGAAGTGGCCGTACTCCTTCGGGAGGTAGCCGAGGTTCACCGAGCTCCCCCAGCGGACCTCGCCCTCGTCCGGCTCGACCTTGCCCGCGAGCACCTCGAGGAAGGTGCTCGTCGCGAGGTCGCTCCCGGTCACCACGAGCTTCTCGCCGCGGCTGAGGTTCACGCGCACGTCCTTGAACAGGCAGACGCCGTCGACGGTCTTGCTGATGCCGTCGATGAAGAGCACCTCCTTGCCGAGGGGGCGCTCCGGCTTGAACACGATGTAGGGGTACTTGCGCGACGACGGCTTGATGTCGTCCAGCGTGATCTTCTCGAGCTGCGCCTTGCGGCTCGTGGCCTGGCGCGACTTCGAGGCGTTGGCGCTGAAGCGCTGGATGAAGGCCTGGAGCTCCTTCATCTTGTCGATCTTGCGCTGGTTGGCGTTCTGCCGCTGACGCAGCGCCATCTGGCTCGTCTGGTACCAGAAGGTGTAGTTGCCGGTGAAGAGCGACACCTTCTGGAAGTCGACGTCGGCGATGTGCGTGCAGATGCGGTCGAGGAAGTGTCGATCGTGGCTGACGACGATGACCGTGTTCTTGAAGTCGAGCAGGAACGACTCGAGCCAGAGGATCGAGTCGACGTCGAGGTGGTTGGTGGGCTCGTCGAGGAGGAGCACGTCGGGCTCGCCGAAGAGCGCCTTGGCGAGCAGGACGCGGACCTTCTCGCTGTCCTCGAGCTCCTTCACGCGGAGGCCGTGCTTCTCCTCGGCCACGCCCATCGAGCTGAGCAGCCGGGCCGCGTTCGTCTCCGCGTTCCAGCCGTCGAGATCGGCGAACTCGGTCTCGAGCTCCGCCGCGAGCATGCCGTCCTCGTCGGAGAAGTCGGGCTTCGCGTAGAGCGCGTCCTTCTGCGTCATGACCTCGTGGAGGCGCGCGTGCCCCATGATGACGGTCTCGAGCGCGGGCACCTCGTCGTAGGCGAAGTGGTCCTGCTCGAGCACGCTCAGGCGCTGGCCCTTCCCCACCGAGACCTGCCCGCTGTAGCTGGTGAGCTCCCCCGACAGGCAGCGGAGGAAGGTGGACTTCCCCGCGCCGTTCGCGCCGATGAGCCCGTAGCAGTTGCCGGGCGTGAACTTGATGTCGACGTTCTCGAAGAGCGGACGGCCACCAAAGGAGAGGGACAGCTTCTCGGTGTGGATCATGACGGGCGCGCTCTAGCACGCTCGGCCGGCCGGCGCGGGCGAGCGCTTGCGCGAAGCCGCCAAACCGGTCAGTCCAGCCGCCACGACTGGAGCGCCGCGCGCTCCGGCGTGGGGCTCGAGGGCGCGCGGGCGGGGGTTGTTGGCTTGGCCTCTCGCTTGCGTGAGCGGGACGAGACCGGCCCAGAACGAGAGCAGGGGGGACGAGGATGCGAGCTCGAGGAGCGTGGTGGGCGCTGGTCGCCATCGGTTGTGGGGCCGCGCCGGTGGCGCCGACGGAGGTCGCGCAGCGTGAGCCGGCCGTCGAGGCGGCGCCTTCGAGCATGGAGCCGGAGGCCGTCGAGCACCGCACGATGCGCATCGAGGGCCTCACCGGCAGCCTCCCGCTGCAGGAGGTCCGGCGCACCCTGGAGCCGCGGAGCCCCGTGTTCGCCGAGTGCTTCATGACCCGCTCGCGGCGCCTCTCGAGCCTCTCGGGCGGCGTGCGCCTCTTCATCCGGGTCGCGGCGGACGGCAGCGTCGAGCGCGCCTTCCCCGAGGACTCGACCCTGGGCGACCGCGAGACCGAGCGCTGCCTCACCGACGTCGCGACCGACACCCGCTTCCCGCGCCCCCGCGGCGGGCCGGCGGAGGTGCGCTGGCCCCTGCACATCGACCCCGCGGGGCGACACCCGGTCACCTGGGACGAGGGCCGGGTCGCGTCGATCGTCGAGCGCCGGGGCGCCGAGGCGGTGGCGCAGTGCCTCCCGGACGGTCAACACGGCGACTTCCAGGTCACCGCCTACGTGCGCGGGTCGGGCCGGGTGCTCGCGGCCGGCGTCGCGGTGACCGACGAGAGCCTCGTCGACGCGATCGACTGCGTGCATCACGCGGTGGGCCGCTGGCGCATGCCCACCACGCGGCGGACGGCGAAGGTCACCTTCACCATCCGCGGCTGACGGTCACGGCGCGATCATCGCGGACACCCGGTCGAGGTGCCGGACGAGCGCGGCCCGCTCGTCGGAGAGGGCGGCCTGCGCCCGCACGACGCTCTGGATGCCGGCGAGGTGCTCGGGGTCGCCGTAGGCGTTGCCCTTGAGGATCTCGGCGAGCGCCGCCATCGACGACGCCCAGAGGAAGTCGTCGTCCTCCACGGGGCCGGCGAGCTCCTCGGGCGTGATCGCCGCCCAGGTCTCGTAGGCGGGATCCTCCTCGGCGGCGCCGAGGTCCTTCCAGCGCACGCGCACCCGGACGAGCTCGTGCGGCTCGACCACCCGCTCGCCCTCGATGGGCTCGCCGGCGGTCACCTCGGGCGCGCCGTCCGGCATCGGGACGCTCTGATCGGCGAGCACGACCTCGTAGAGCGCGGTGACCCGCAGCCCGGCGCCGACCTCGCCCGCGTCGACGATGTCATTGGTGAAGTCGTCGTCGGCGATCGCGCGGTTCTCGTAGCCGAGGAGGCGGTAGGCGAGGACGTGGTCCGGGTTGAACTCCACCTGGAGCTTCATGTCCTGCGCGACGAAGTGCGCGGTGTGCAGGATGTCCTCCGCGCCGTAGCGCATCGCGTGCTCGCGGCTGGTGATGACGCTGTAGACGCCGTTCCCCGCGTTGCTGACCGCCTCCATCATCGCGTCGTTCAGGTTGCCGCGACCGAAGCCGAGCGCGGTGAGCGTCACGCCCGTCTGGCGCTTCTCCTCGATGAGCGAGACGAGGTCCGTCGTGTCGCTGATGCCGATGTTGAAGTCGCCGTCGGTCATCAGGACGACGTGGTTGAAGCCGCCCTCGATGAAACCGGCCTCCGCCTGCTCGTAGGCGAGCTGGATCCCCGGGCCGCCCGCCGTGCCGCCGCCGGCCGTGAGCCGATCGACGACGCCCTCGATCGCCGCGCGGTCGGAGACGCGGGTGGGGGGCAGCCGCACCGAGGTCTCGCCCGCGTAGCTCACGATCGAGACCGTGTCGTTCGCGCGGAGCTGCTCGAGCGAGCTGAGCATCACCTGGCGCGCGAGGGGCAGCTTGTCGCTCGCGCTCATGCTCCCCGAGACGTCGACGAGGAAGACGAGGTGGGTCGGCAGCTGCACGAACTCGGGGGGCGTCGACGCCTGGATGCCGACCCGCAGCTGCATGATGCCGGGGCGGAACGGGTGCTCGCCGCCGGAGAGGTCGATGGCGAAGGGCACCTCGTCGTCGAAGGCCGGCGCCGGGTAGTCGTAGTCGAACGCGTTGACGTACTCCTCGAGCCGGACGCTGTCTGGGTGCGGCAGGCGTCCGTCGGTCGCGTCGCGCACGAAGATGTCGTAGCTCGCGGTGTCGACGTCGGCGGCGAAGGTCGAGAACGGGTCGTGGTCGGCGTAGACGAACGGGTTGGTGCCGACGCCCTCGTAGCGGTCGCCCGGCTCGGGCTCGTCGGGGGCGGCCGGCGGCGCTCCCCAGGGCGCGCCCATCGCGGCGCCCGCGTCGGAGCCGGAGCGGCTGTAGTGGTGGGGAGCCCCGTGGTCCGCGCAGCCGGCGGCGAGGAGGACGAGGGGGAGAGCTCGGACGAGGGTGAGTCGCATGCCCCGTCCCCTCACAATGCTCGTGCCAGCGGAATCGTCGGAACAATTGCCAGGCCTGCTCCGAGCCACACCGTGCCACGGCACAGCGTGGCATGGGTCGAACCCCGGGCTCTCGGTCCCGCGTTCGAGGGCTGGCAGGTCCCGGTTCGAGTGCATGTACGAGGCGTGCACGACGAGAGGAGGACCCGATGACATCCGTGCCTGCCCGTGGGACGCCGACCTCGAGCCTCCCGCCCTCGTTCGGTGTCTACCGCCCCTGCCTCGAGCTGGCCTCGGGCGGGATGGCCACCGTCTACCTCGCGCACGCGGGGGGCGTGGGCTCGGGGACCTTCGCGGCGCTGAAGGTCATCCACCCGCACCTGCTGAGCGACGCGCGCTTCGCGGAGATGTTCGTCGACGAGGCGGAGATCGCCTCGCGCATCCGTCACCCGAACGTGTGCCGGGTCTTCGACTTCGAGGTGGGGCCGCAGACCGCCTACATGTCGATGGAGTACCTGGTGGGGGTGTCGATGGCGAAGCTCCAGCGGAAGCTGGAGTCCGCGAGCGATCGGGACGCGTCCAGGGACGCCCGCATGATCTGTCGCGCGCTCGCCGACGCCTGCGAGGGCCTGCACGCGGCGCACGAGCTGACCGACGCCGACGGAGTCCCGCTCGACGTGGTGCATCGGGACGTGTCGCCGGGGAACCTCATGCTCACCTTCGACGGGGTGGCCAAGGTGGTCGACTTCGGCGTCGCCTCCGCGGCGCGCAAACGGCACCGCACCCAGACCGGCATGCTCAAGGGCAAGTTCGCCTACATCGCGCCGGAGTACCTCCTCGGCCGCAAGGCCGACCGACGCGCCGACGTGTGGGGCGTCGGGGTCATCGCCTGGGAGCTGCTGACCGGGGCGCGCCTGTTCCGCCGGGACACCGACGCCGACACCCTGCGGGCGGTGATGGACGAGGAGGCGCTGCCGCCGAGCGCCGCCCGGCCGGAGCTGCCGGAGGAGCTCGACGCGATCCTCGCGCGCGCCCTCGCCCGCGACCCCGCCGAGCGCTACCCGACGGCCCGCGAGCTGGGGCGCGACCTGGCCCGCTTCGCCAACCGGGAGGAGGTCGTCGTGCACGCCGACCTCGCCGAGTGGCTGCAGGCGCTCTTCCCCGGCGCCCACGCCCGGCAGCGCTTCGAGCTCGAGCGCGCCGAGCAGGCCGCCGAGGCCTCGGGCGAGCGGCGGCGCCCCTCGAGCCTCCCGCCGCCCGAGATCGAGCCGACCCGGCTGTACGAGCGGGTGACGCTGGCCTCGCCGCCGCCGCTGCCGACGCCGCCGCTCGACCGTCCGTCCGATCCGGTGGCCCGACCGTCCCGCGCGAGCACGCCGTGGCTGGTGGCCGGCGCGCTGGTGGTGGGCTGCCTGATGGGCGGGATCACGTCGGTCCTGGCCTCGCGCGCCGCCGCCGTCACGCCGCCCGAGACCCCGGCCCCCGACATCCCGGCGGAGCCGCCGCCGACGGTCGAGCCGACCGCCCCGCCTCCGCCGACGCCGCGACTCCAGCTGCAGGCGGGCGTGGGCGTCGCGAGCGGCCCGTACGTCATCGAGGTGGCCGAGGCGGAGGGGGACGCGCTGGTCCTCCGGATCCGCCGGGAGGGGGTCGAGGCGCCCCTCGAGCGCGCGGACGACGGCGTGCTGCGGGTGCGTCGGCGGGCCCCCGTCACCGCCGAATGAGACAAACACCTACGGACAAGACAGAAATTAGCCGACACGGTCATTCTCCGCTCGTGTAGGATTCGAGACTGCGAATTCTCACTACTCGATTGGGGGCCCCTCCGTGCCGCGATCTCGACCGTCTCTCTCCGTCTGGAGCTCACTGCTCGCCCTCGGGGTCCTCCTCGGGCCGGTGGCCAGCGCCCACGCCGCCGACCTCCTCTTCGTGAGCGATCGGGCCACCGACACGAACATCGCGGCGGCCCTGATGGCCGACGGCCACGACGTCACCGTGGTGACCGGGGACTTCGCCTCCGGCGCGAACCCCACGCTGACGGGGAGCCTCGGCGCCTACGACGCCGTCTTCTGGAGCGCGACCGGCGGGGGCTTCGGCTCGACCCACGACGCGGCCACCTTCACCGCCCTCGACGCCTACGTCGCCAGCGGCGGCTACGTCTTCGTGACCGGCTACGACTCGATCGCCTCGCCCACCGACCCCAACCTCATCGCCTTCCTCGGCGGGAGCGGGTCGCGCGACGTGCCGTCGGCGCCGGGCCCGATCGTCATGGCGGCCAACGCGCTCACGACGGGCATCGTCGACATCCAAGGCGTCACCCCCACCGGCGCGTCCGGCGACCGCGACGCGCTCACCGGCCTCGGCGCCGACACGGTGAACGTCTGCGCCTCGTCCTCGGTCGCCGGAGAGGCGCAGTGGAGCCTCCGCACGCCCGCCGGCGGCGGCGGGCTCATCGCCTACGTGTCGAACGGAAATGCCGGCAGCAGCTCCACGCACCCGTCCTGGACCAACACCGCCTCGGGCGGCGCGGGCGCCTACAACGCGGCGCTGCGCAACTTCGCGTTCTGGGCCTCGAGGGGCAACTTCCTCTTCGTGAGCGACGCCAGCTCGGACACCAACGTGCCCGCGGCCCTGACCGCCGACGGCCACACGGTCACCACCGTCACCGGCGACTTCTCGGGCGGCGCGAACCCGACGCTGACCGGCGACCTGAGCGCCTACGACGCCGTCTTCTGGAGCGCGACCGGCAACGGCTTCGGCGCCAACCACGACGCGGCCACCTTCACCGCGCTCGACGCCTACGTGAGCGCCGGCGGCCGGGTGTTCGTGACCGGCTACGACTCGATCGCGTCGCCGACCGACGCCAACCTCATCGCCTTCCTCGGCGGCTCCGGCTCCCGCGACGTGCCGGGCGCCCCCGGCGCCGTCATCATGGCGGCGAACGAGCTCAACACCGGCGTGGTGGACATCCGCGGCGTCACCCCCACCGGCGCGGCCGGCGACCGCGACGCGCTGACCGGCCTCGGCGCCGACACCACCAACGTCTGCGCGAGCGGCACGGTGGCCGGCGAGGCGCAGTGGAGCCTCCGCACCCTCGGCATGGGGCTGGCCGCCTACGTCTCGAACGGCAACCCAGGCACCTCGGCGCATCCGTCGTGGACCAACACGGCGGCGGGCGGCGACGGCGCCTACAACGCGGCGCTGCGCAACTTCGCGAAGTGGGCCGCGGTGGCCGGCTTCGGCAGCAGCGGGCTGCCCGACGGCGACATGTGCATGGCCGACACCGACTGCGGCAGCGGCTTCTGCGTGGACGGCGTCTGCTGTGACAGCGCGTGCGGCGCGGGCGCGACCGACGACTGCCAGGCCTGCGCGATCGCGGCCGGCGCGGCGGCGGACGGCGTCTGCGGCGCGGTCTCGGCCGGCACCGAGTGTCGGGCCTCGGCGGGCGTGTGCGACGCGGCCGAGACCTGCGACGGCGCCGCCCTCACCTGCCCCGCCGACGCGTTCGCCGCGGCCGGCACGTCCTGCCGCGCGGCCGCCGGCGCCTGCGACGCGGAGGAGACCTGCGACGGCGCCTCCGCCGCCTGCCCCGCCGACGGCTTCATCGCCGCCGGCACCGAGTGTCGCGCCGCCGCCGGGCTCTGCGACGCCGCCGAGACCTGCGACGGCGCGACCGCCGCCTGCCCCGCCGACGGCTTCGTCGCCGCCGGGACCGAGTGTCGCGCGGCCGCCGATCTCTGTGACGCCGCCGAGGCCTGCGACGGAAGCTCCGCCGCCTGCCCGGCGGATGGCCTGGTGGCCGCGGGCACCGTCTGCCGCATGCCCACCGATCTCTGCGACGCCGCCGAGGCCTGCGACGGGAGCTCCGCCGCCTGCCCGATGGACACGGTGGTGGCCGCGGGCACGACCTGCCGCCCGGCCGCCGACGTGTGCGACGCCGAGGAGGCCTGCGACGGCGCCTCGGTCGCGTGCCCGGCCGACGGCGCGCTCGCCGCGGGCACGGTCTGCCGCATGGCGGCCGACGTCTGCGACGCCGACGAGGCCTGCGACGGAACCTCCATCGCGTGCCCGGCCGACGCCTTCGCGGCGGCGGGGACCGAGTGCCGCGCCTCCACCGGCTCCTGCGACCCCGCGGAGAGCTGCGACGGGGCCTCGGCGGGCTGCCCGATGGACGCGCTCGCCGCGGACGGCGAGGCCTGCGACGACGGCATGAGCTGCGTCGAGGGCGAGGTCTGCGCGGCCGGCGCCTGCACCGGCGGCGAGGCCACCGACTGCGACGACGGTGACGTGTGCACCGCCGACATGTGCGCCGAGCCCGACGGCTGCTCGAACGAGCCGATCGCGGGCTGCTGCGTGGCCGACGTCGACTGCGACGACGGCGACGAGTGCACCACCGACAGCTGCGGCGGGGACAACACCTGCGCCAACGACCCGATCCCGGGCTGCGGCGCGACCGACGCGGGCACCGACGACGACGGCGGCACGACCGACGGCGACGGCGGGGTCGGCGGCGGCGACGGCGGGACCACGCCGCCCACCACCGGCGACGGCTGCAGCTGCGCGGTGCCGGGCTCCCGCTCGGCGAGCGTCGGCGAGACGCCGGCCCTCCTCGGCCTGCTGCTCCTCGGCTTCGTCCTGCTCGGTCGGCGCCGCCGGCGCTGACCCGAGATCCGCTCCCGGATGGAGGCCCGCGGCGCTCGCGTCGCGGGCCTCTCCCTTTCCGTCGGGAATTTGACCGTCAGAAACCCACGGGCTACCGGAAGGGGTCGGCACCCCCCGGACGTTCAGCCGGGACGGGTGTGCAGGATCCCCGGGGGACCGGGTTTCGGACGGAGCGCGAGATGGGCGAGAACGACGCGACGTTGCAGGACTACGGCCCCCCGGCCTCGATGCAGGAGGAGGTCGTGGCCGACCCCACCCTCGACGAGACCCACCCGCCGAAGAAGGCGTGGACGCCGAAGCGGGCGCTCCTCCTGGCGGCCAAGATCGGGATCAGCGTCTACGGCCTCTACGCGGTCTGGACCAAGGTGCTCGCCCGCGACGGCGCGGAGCACGTGGCCCAGGCGATCGGCGGCCTCCACTGGGGCTGGTTCGCGGGCGCGATCGCGATGCAGCTCGCCGCGATCGGCTTCGCGATCCTGCGCTGGCGCACCGTGCTCGGCGGCCAGGGCATCGACGCGACGTGGCGGTTCATGTTCCCGAGCTTCATGATCGGCCGCTTCTGGGGCGCCTTCACCCTCGGCGGCCTCGGGCTCGACGGCTGGAAGCTCTTCGACGTCGGCTACCACACCAAGAAGTGGGCGCGGCCCATCGTGGTCGCCGGCACCGAGAAGGTCCTCGGGCAGCTCGCCTTCGGCCTGGTGGTCATGGGCGCGAGCGTCTGGGGCCTCGAGTTCATCGGGCAGGACGGGGTCCTGCTGATCAACCTCTTCTTCCTTCTCCTCGTCGGCACCGGGCTGACCTTCCTGGCGAAGCCGACGCTCTTCCAGGTCGCCTTCCGGCTCCTGCCGCGCCAGGTCACGCCGAAGCTGCAGACCCTGATCGACGCGGTCTGCGCCTACCACGGCAAGTGGGCGCTGCTCGCCAAGGCCACCGGCTACGGCGTCGCCGTCCACGCGTTCAACAACCTCATCTACGTGTGCGCGGCGCGCGCGCTCGGGGTCGAGCTCAGCGCGGGCATGATCTTCTTCGGCAGCTCGCTGCAGATCATGGTCACGCTCGCGCCGATCTCCATCAACGGCGTGGGCCTCCGCGAGGCGGCCGCGGTCGCGCTCTACACCGCGGTCGGCCTGAGCGAGACCCAGGCGGTGCTCATCCCCACCGTCGGCTTCGCGGCCGAGATGATGGTGAGCATGACCGGCATCCTCTTCCTCTTCGCCCGCCGCTTCGGCAAGGTCGAGGGGCTGACCGTCCACGACGCCGACCGCGAGGACAAGTACTACGCGTCGCTCGAGGAGGTGCCGCGGGAGAAGTGGCCGAAGCCCCTCCGCGGCCTGACCCTCGGGCTCGGCGCCGGCCTGCTCGCCGGCATGATCGTCGGGCTCGCCGAGGGCGCGGTGATCATGGCCGACGGCGGCGGTCGCGTGGGCTGGGGCGTGATGGCGTACGGCGCCGCGGCCTACGGGCTCTTCTGCATGCTGGGCGGCGCCGCCTTCGGCCTGGCCAGCGCCTGGCTCGGCCGCGCGATGCAGCGCGAGGCGGTGCCGGAGCCGCAGGCCTACGCGCGCCTCACCGCGCTGATCGTCGCCGTGTTCGGCTTCGCGCTCGGCGCGTTCCGGATCCGCCGCGACGTCTTCCACGAGGAGTTCGGCTTCAAGAGCAAGGAGATGCTGCTCGTGCTCGGCGGCTGCTTCGTCGCCGGCGTGCTGATCTACTTCCTGCTCTCCACCGCGATCCGGCTCTGGACCAGCCGCAAGGTCGGCGGCTTCATGCTGAAGGCCTGGGGCTCGCCCGCCTTCGTGGCCCTGGTGGTCGCGGGCGTCGGCGGCTCCGCCGTCCTGCTCGGCCCGCACGCCGAGGCGGAGAGCGCGGTCAGCCGGCCGGCCTCGCCCGAGGGCGCGCCGAACGTGCTGCTCATCGTGGTCGACACCCTGCGCGCCGATCACCTCCCGGGCTACGGCTACGAGCGCGGCTCCACGCCGCACCTCGACCGCTTCGCCCAGGACGCGGTGCGCTTCGATCAGGCGTTCGCGAACGCGAGCTGGACCCGGCCGAGCTTCGCCTCGATCCTGAGCGGCCGCTACGCCTCGAGCCACGGGGTGATGGGCAAGCCGGACGCGCTGCCGAGCGAGGTCGTGACCCTGCCGGAGGCGCTGCGCGAGGGCGGCTACGCGACCGCCGGCTACGTGACCAACTTCAACGTCGGTCCCTACTTCAACTTCCAGCAGGGCTTCGAGCAGTACACCTTCCTGGAGCCGGAGTTCGTGCTCGGCGCGGACGACGCGGCGGCCAAGCTGCTGCTCGTCCAGTTCCTGCGTCAGCGCATCGAGAGCTACCGCGCGGCCCGCGGGCAGGTCGAGCCCGGCACCGCCTACCAGGACGCCGAGACGGTCAACCGTCACCTGGTCTCGTGGCTCGAGCACGAGGCGCCCGCCGACGACCCGTGGTTCCTCTTCGCCGGCTACATGGACCCGCACGACCCGTACTTCCCGCACCCCTACGACGGGACCGGCTACGCGCGCGCCGCGCACCAGCACCCCGACGTGGAGGAGGCGGACGTGCTGCGCGCCCTCTACGACGGCGAGATCACCTACTGGGACGAGCACTTCGGCGCGCTGATGGACGATCTCCGCCGCCGCGGGCTCTACGACGACACGATGATCATCATCACGTCGGACCACGGCGAGGAGTTCGCCGAGCACGGCGGCTTCTGGCACGGCACCACGCTCTACGACGAGCAGGTCCACGTGCCGCTCTTCGTGAAGCTCCCCGGGAACGCCCGCGCCGGCACCCACGTCGGCCACTGGGTGCAGAGCATCGACCTGATGCCCACCATCCTCCGCCACATCGGGCTCGACGTCCCCGAGGGCGTGCAGGGCGGCTCGCTCGACGAGGGCACCGACCGCGTCTACGCGGAGGAGAGCCACGAGGGCAACGTGCTCGAGAGCGTGCGCGAGCGCCGCGACTTCGAGGAGCTGAAGCTCATCACCGCCAACCCCGGCAACCCCCGCGGCCTCGAGCCGGTGGAGCTCTACCGCGTCGCCGACGACCCGGGCGAGCAAGAGAACCTCGCCGAGCGGCAGCGCGAGCAGGTGACCTCGCTCGTGACCTCGCTCGAGGAGGCCCGCGCGCGCGCCGCCGAGGGCGCGGTCGAGGGCGCCGAGGTCCACCTCGACAGCGAGTCTCGCCGCAACCTCTGCCAGATCGGCTACATCGAGGCCTCCGAGTGCTGCGAGCAAGGCCTGCTCAGCGGCGCCGCCTGCGAGTGACGAGGCCGCTCGGGGATGGGGAAGATCGTCCCCGACCTCAGGGGCCGAGCAGATCGCCGACGACGGGGAGCCCTCGGCGCGGCTGAGCCGGAGCTTCGGGTGCCGGCTCGGGCGTGGGCGCGGGCTCTCGGGCGGGCGCTCGTTCGCGGGCCGCGGCGCGTCGGGGGGCGCGACGTGGACGGGGGGCGGCGACGGGCTCGGGCGATTCCGTCGCCTCGGGCTCCGACGGCTCGGGCTCCGGCGGCTCGGGCGTGGGCAGCGGCTCGAGGGTGACCAGCCGCGGCGGGGGCGCGTCGGTGAAGGTGGTCTCGAACGGGCGGTGCGCAGCGGCGCGGACGACCAGGGTGTGGCGGGCGCCGTCCTCGGGCAGCTCTCGATCGAACGCGCCGGTGCCGACGAGCTCGCCGTCGAGCAGGATCTCCGCCTCGACCGGAGACGTGGTGACCGACACCGGGTAGGTCGCGTCCTCGCCGAAGAGCGAGGCCACGGCGAGCGCGACGACGAGGAGCGGCACGCCGACGGCCGCGAGCATCACGCCGCGAGACGTCCCCTCGCGGGCCGCGGTGGGCGCGTCGTCGGGGGGCTCGAGCCCGGCGCGAGTGGCGGGCCCCGGCCCGCGGGGGTCGAGGTCGGCGAAGCGCGTGCGTCCGGCGTCGGTGGCGTGCGGGAGGAGCGCGTCGGCCAGCTCGAGCGCGGTCGCGTAGCGGGCGCCCGGGTCGCGCTCCATGCAGCGCAGGATGATCTTCTCGAGCGCCCTCGGGAGCTCCGGCGCCAGCTGGCGGGGCGGCGTGAGCTTGCCCTCCGAGACCGCGTGCAGGATCGCGAGCGGCCGCTGCGCGCCGCCGAAGGGGCGCTGCCCCGTGACGCACTCGTAGAGCATCACCCCGAGCGCGTAGACGTCGGCGCGGCAGTCGACCTCGCGCGCCGCCTCGATCTGCTCGGGCGCCATGTAGAGCGGCGTGCCGAGCACCTCGGCCGTCCCGGTCAGGCCCAGGGTGGCGTCCTGGAGCTTGCTGATCCCGAAGTCGACGACCTTGGGGTGGATGGCCCCGGACGGCAGCCGGGTGAGGAAGACGTTCGAGGGCTTGAGGTCGCGGTGCACGATGCCCGAGCGGTGCGCCGCCTCGAGCGCGGCGGTGACCGGCAGCAAGAGATCCACCGCGTCGCTCGGGGTGAGGGCGCCGTGTCGCTTCAGGTGCTGCGCGAGGTCCTCCCCCTCCAGCAGCTCCATGACGAGGTAGGCGTAGCCGCGCTCGAAGCCCGCGTCGTGCACGCCGACGATGTGCGGGTGGCTCACCTTCGCCACCGCGCGCCCCTCGCGGATCATGCGCTCGCGCAGCACCTCGCTCCGGCTCAGCCGCGGCTCGAGCACCTTGAGGGCGACGCGCTGCCGGAGCCGCTCGTGGCGCGCCTCGTACACCACGCCCATGCCGCCCTCGCCTAGCGTCGAGACGACCTGGTAGTTCCCGAGCCGCGCGCCGGGTGCGAGCGCCACCTCCATGCGTCCACGATACACGATGCGCCGTGGACGGCGCCCCCCGCCCGGGAGCTACCGGAAGAGCGCGCCGATCTGACCGGGGACCTCGCCGAGATCGCTCGGGACGCCGACGGAGTGCATCGCGGTCGAGAGCAGCTGCGCCGGGTGCGCGCCGCCGCTCGCGATCGTCTCGCCCGCGCGGAGCACGTCGGGGCGGCCCGCGATCAGGCTGGTGTTGTTGCTGTACGCGTGCGCCCCCTCGCCCTCGAAGAGCATCACGAGCACGGTCCGGTCCAGCAGGGTCCCGCCCCCCTCCGGGGTGTCGCGCAGGCGGCGCACGAGGCGCGCGAACTGGGCGACGTGCCAGTTGGTGATCTCCGCCAGCGCGGCGGGCGCGCTCCGGAGGTCGGAGTGGGTCACCTCGTGCACGTCGAGGTCGAGGCCGGCGATGGGCTGCGCGCTCATCTTCGACTGCCAGTAGCTCAGGAGCCACGAGACGCTGCGGCTCAGGTCGCACGCGAAGGCCATCGCGATCAGGTCCGCGATGATCTCGCCGCGCGCGGTCTCGCCGGACCACCCGTAGGCGCCGTCGGTGGGGTCCGCGCCCGGGTCCGGGAACGCGCCGCAGCCCATCGTCGCGCCGCCCGGAGGAGGCGTCGTGGGCGGGGGCATCGCGCCGGCGTCGAGGTCGGCCTGGATGCGGCGCTCGAGGGCGCGGATCTCCTCGAAGTGTCGCTCGAGCCGCTCCCGGTCCTGCAGGCTGGCGATCCCGAGCAGCCGACGCGCGCGGCGGGACACGAGGTCGAGCACGCTGCGATCTTGCCGCAGCAGCTGGTCGGTCATCGACGGCGTCCCGGGCGAGGTCGGCGGCGCGCTCGGGGAGCCGCCGAAGAGCTGCTGCCACGCGATCCGCGGGCTGGCGATCGGGGTCACCTTGGCGCCGCCCGTGGTCACGCTCATGGCGCCCTCCCCGCCGATGTACGCCTCCTTCTGGGTGCGGTAGGCGAGCGAGTGGAACCGCGTGGTCCCCGCCCAGGCGTCCGCGACGATCTGGTCGGCGGTGGTGTCGCGCAAGCCCTTGCGCGTGTCGGTGGAGCGGACCCCGCTCACCAGCGGGTTGATGATGGTGGGGTGGAAGGGACCGGGAGGCCGCCCTCCCGGCTGGGGCGTGCGGTCCGCCTCGATCGACATGCCCGTCACGAAGGTCACCTCGTCTCGCAGATCGGCAAGCGCGGCGAAGTTGGCGCTCGTCGGGCCGTTGGGTCGCGCCTGCGCGATCCCCTGCGCGGCGACCAGGAAGCGACACGGGGTGCCGCCGGAGGCCGAGGCGCTCGGGCGCATGATGTCCAGCAGCGGGAGCGAGACCGCGACGCCCCCGGCGCCGGCGAGGATGGCGCGGCGGCCGATTCGCTTTGCACGCTTCATCAGTTCGTCTCCAGGCGATGACGGAAGCTCTCGCTCCCGACGAGGTCGAGGATGAGGTCGAGGAGATCGCCGCTCTCGAGGAAGCGCGCCTCGAGGGACTCGAGCGTCTCGTGGTCGGCGGCGGTGTACTGCCGGCCCACGGCGTACTGGAACATCTGTCGCGCGAAGCAGGACTGGAGGTGCGCGGTCGAGGCGAGCTGCGTCCCGAGCTCCCCCGGCCCGCTGAACGTCCGCGCGTCCACGCTCCCGTCCGGGCGCGGGAGGCGGAGCTCGCCGCGGCCCTCGATCGCGCAGTGGGGCCGGTCCTCTTCGACCTCGCGCAGCCGCCCCAGCGGGCCGTAGCGCTCGAGACCGAAGCCGATGGGATCCATGCGCTGGTGACACGTCTCGCAGCCGGACGTGCGGGACATGTCCCAGCGCTCGACCTTGCACTCGTCGGGATCCCCGGGCGGGAGCTCGTCGGTGGCCACGCCGTCCGGGGGCGGCGGGATGGTCTGGCAGAGCAGCCGCTCGAACACGAGCAGGCCACGCATGGTGGGCGAGGTGACGCCGAGCTTGGTGCCCCCGCTGAGGAAGCTGCCGTGCGAGAGGAGCCCGCGGCGCTCGTCGGTGTACCGGACCCAGCCCGGCTCGGCCTGCGGCGCCATGCCGTAGTGCTCCGCGAGCCGCGGCGTGACGAAGGTCTCCTCGGACGTGAAGAGATCGAGCCAGGGCCGCTGCTCGTCGAAGAGCACGCGCTCGATCAGGCGGTCGCTCTCCAGGCGCAGGTCGTCCCGGATCGGGTCGCTCACCGGGATGCGCTCGTAGCCGAGCCACATCGCGTGGAGGTTCTGGATCTGGCCGCGCGCGCGGGGGTCCGCCATGAGCCGCGCCGCCTGCACCCGGATGTGGGCCGGGGTCCGGAGCTCTCCCGCCTGCGCCGCGTCGAGCAGCGCGTCGTCGGGGCCGGCGCCCCAGAGCAGGAAGGACAGCCGCGAGGCGAGCTCGAAGTCGGTCAGCGCACGCAGATCGGGGTCGGGGGTGGGCGCGCCGATCTCGACCCGGTAGAGGTGCTCGACGTCTTGCAGGAGCGCCCGGAGGACCAGCCGCGGCGCGACCCAGAAGTCCCCCTGCGCTTCGGCGTGCTCGATCAGCGAGGCGAGCTCGGCCACCTCGTCCGGGGTCAGGGGTCGGCGGAGCAGGCGGCGCCCGATGCGCTCGACGAACGCGGAGAGGCAGCCCCGATCCGTCGGGCCGGTCGGCGCGCATCCCACCATCGCGCGGAGCGAAGGATCGTCGATGGCGGCGACCACCTGCCCCGCGAAGACCCGGGCCCCTTCGGTCAGCGCCGCCGAGGGATGCTGGGTCGAGGCGTCGTTGTCGAAGGGCGTCCGCTCGTCCTCGGGCAGCGCGTCGAGGTACGGCGTGGCGTCCACGCCGAGCGCGTCACGGAGCGTGCGCTGCAGCTCGGCGCGAGAGAGGCGCCGGAGGTGGACCGGGCCGAGCCCGGCGCCGTGCATGAGCGGGTCGACGCCGTCGGGCACGTAGCCCTCGCCGCCGGGACGCAGCGGGTCGGACGACGCGTCCTCGCAGGCCACCGCGCCGCTCGCGAGGGCGGCGACGAGGAGAACCCTCGTGAGACTGGACATCCGCATCACTCCCTGCACTCCAGCCCGCGGTCCGTCTCGCGGCACGAGGTGCCGGCGCAGCAGGGGATCGCGCTGCAGTCCTCGCGCAGGGCGGCGCACACCCCGGTCGCGCCGGCGTCGGACACTGCGCCCGCGTCGGAAGCTGCGCCCGCGTCGGAAGCCGCGCCCCCGTCGGAGATCGCGCCCCCGTCGGAAGCCGCGCCCGCGTCGGAGGCCGCGCCCCCGTCGGAGGCCACGCCCGCGTCGGCCGCGCCGCCGTCGGCGAGGTCCATGCCGCAGATCCGGCCCGCGATGCACGTGAGGCCCGCGCAGCAGACGCCGCCCCCCGTGCAGCTGTCTCCCATGTCGAGGCAGGCGCCGCTGGGCACCGCGCCGTCGCCGCGCTCGACGCCGCCGTCCCCGACGGACACCTCCGCGGTGCAGGCCACGCTCAGCACGACCGTGAGCACGACGTACAGCTCCCTCCACGTCGACGCGCGCGCCGACGAGCTCGTCTGGTCCATGTCTCCTCCAGCTCGATCGCGCGCGCCGATCGGGTGCGCGCTCGACCGTGGGTCGCGCGGGCCGGCGCTCGTGATGAAGGTTTCTCGAGGTCGGCGTCGTTTTTTTCGCGCGAGGGCCCTTCACCCGCCCGGGCAGGCGGAGCCGCACGCGAACACGCCGGGCGCGCAGTCCATCCAGCTGGTCGGACAGCTCGTGACGTCGCAGGGCGAGGCGAGGCAACGGACGGTGCAATCACCCGAAGGACACTCGACCTCGCAGGCGGCCTCGCAGACGATCTCGCAGCGCCCGTGGAGGCACGCCACGCGGCCCGTCTCGAGCGCGGTCACCGTGCAGCGCGCCTGATCGGCGCGGCAGTAGTCGAAGGCGGAGGCGGCGCGGCCGCACGCGGCGCCGTCGTCGCACTGCAGGGTCCCCACGACCGGCTCGCGCAGCCCCACGCGGCACGCCCCGCGAGGCGCGCAGACGAGGCCGCAGCGGTCGCAGCCCTCGCAGGCCGGAGCGCAGCCGGCGCAGTCCTCCGCGCCCGAGAGACACGCGAGGGCGCCGCCGTCCGACGCCCCGCCGTCCGACGCCCCGCCGTCCCGTTCGCCGGCGTCGTCGCCGGGGAGCAGCTCGCGGTCGGTGGCCGCGCAGCCCGCGAGCGAGAGCGCGACGCCGAGGGCGACCCAGACCCTCACGGCGCGTGCGCGTCCAGCCATCGCTGCGCGGCGCGGGCCTGCGGGGTGCCGGCGTGGCGAGCGAGCACGCGGCGCGCGGCGGCGACCGCACCGGAGGTGTCGCCGGCCGCCTCCCGGACCTGGACGAGAAGCCAGCCGGCCTCCGCGCCGAAGACGCCCTCCCCGAAGCGCGCGCGGGAGGTCAGCGCGCGGCGCGCGGCCCGGGGATCGCCCGCGTCCAGCTCCATCCGGGCCAGGCGGATCCACGCGCCTTCGGAGGTGGGCCCGCGCCCCGCCCCGGCCTGCCGGTAGAGCTCCCGCGCCGTCGCGAGATCCCCCTGCCGGCGGGCGGCCTCGGCGCGAATCGCGAGCGTGTCGGGGTCCTGCGCCTCCGGCGTGGGGGCGACGTCGGGCGCGCGGCGGCGGGGGCGCGGTCGGGAGGCGGCGACGACCTCGGGCGCGGCGCTCCAGGCTTCGACCTCGGCCCGCAGCGTCGCCCCGTCCGCGGACACCACCCGCCCGTCGCGCCACGACGCTCCACCGTCGAGGAAGACCTCACCGTCCTCGGTCCGGACCGACACGCGCCCCTCGGCGACGCTGACCGCGGCCTCGGGCTCGAGCGACACCCGGAAGATGGTGCCGTGCACGGTCACCAGCGCGTCGGGGGTCTCGACCTGCAGCGTGCCGCCGCCGAGATCGCGCGCGTGCACGGTGACCGCGCCCTCGTCGAGCCGGAGCCGGAGCGCGCAGCCGGACGCCTCGACGACCGCCACGCGCGCGTCGCCCGAGGGCTCGAAGGCCACGAACCCCACGTCTCGGCGAGCGGTCACCGGCCCGATCGTCAGCCCGGCCGGCCGGCGATCGCACGCCCGCTGGACGGCGGGCTCGACGGCGCCAGGCGCGGTCGCTTCTGGAGCCTCCGGCGCGGGCGGTCGCTCGGCCACCGCCGGCGGCTCGACGCTCTCTGGGGTCCCGAGCCAGATCGCCAGCGGCACCGCCGCCGCGAGCGCCACCGCGGCGGCCGCGCCGACCTGCCGGCGCACCCGCGCGCGCCGGATCTCGCGGCCCCCTTCCCGGGCGAGCCAGCCCGCGACCTCACCCGCCCCGGCGTCGACCGGCTCTTCCGCGTCCGCCGCGTCGCGCAGCGCCCCGCGGAGTCGTTCGTCGAGCTGGCTCATGGCTCCTCCAGCATCTCACGCAGATAGGGGTCGGTCTTGGC
Organism: Myxococcota bacterium; assembly: GCA_036149055.1. Taxonomy (GTDB): domain Bacteria; phylum Myxococcota_A; class Polyangia; order Polyangiales; family Sandaracinaceae; genus JAVJQK01. The sequence continues at coordinate 58,588 of JAYZQJ010000149.1, forward strand.
GAGGCGCCGGAGCTCCTTCTGCGCGTAGTAGATCCGCGAGCGCGTCGCCGACACCGAGGCCCCCATCAGCGCGGCGACCTCCTCGACGTCGGAGCCGTCGAGCGCCCACAGCAAGAAGGCGATGCGCTTCTTGGCCGAGAGCTTGGCGAGGGCGCGGCGGGTGCGGCGCAAGCGCTCGGCGGCGAGGCTGCGCGCGTCCGGACCGCTGCGGGGGTCCACCGGCTCCTCGGGGAGCTCGGCGCGGCGACGGAACCACGGGCTGGGTCGCATCGCCCGACGGGCCACCGTCACCGCGATGCCGCCGATGAAGGTCGAGAGCGCGCTGTCCCCGCGGAAGCGGTGGAGGGACCGGCAGAGCTCCAGGAACACCGTCTGCACGAGGTCGTCCAGGTCGTCCCGCGGCCCGAGCAACCGGGTCAGCAGCCGGCGCACCCGGCCCTCGTGCTCGCTCGCGATCCGGTGCAGCGCGGCGCGATCGCCCTCCAGGGCTCGCCCCACGAGGCTCGCGTCGCGATCACGCCCGGTCGAGGGCGCGGCGAACGAACGTGGGACGGACTCCGTCAAGGCGGGGCTCACGAGGGATGAGTCGCCGCGGGAGGCCTCCGTGATGAAGCTTTTTTTCACTCCGTCTCCCAGCGGAGCCCCACGCGAGCCACGCCGAGCCAGGGGCCGTCGCTCGCGAGCGCCTCGCCCCGGACGAGCAGCCGCTCGCCGGCCGGGTCGAGGTAGGCGCCGCCGCCCACCCACAGGCGCAGCCCGGCGATCAGGCGGACCTCGACCGACGCCTCGCCCCCGAGGGTGAACGCCCACCGCTCCACCGCGACGCGGGGGGCGCCGTCGTCGCCGATCACCTGCGCCTGGGTGAGGCCGACGCCGGCCGCGAGGTCGAGGCTCAGCTCCACCGGGTCGAGCGCGCCGAAGACCACGCCGACGCCTCCCCGGACGTCGTTCCGCGCCACCCCGAGCCGATCGACGCCGGTCGCCGACGAGGGCGCCTCCCAGCCTCCGAAGAGCGCCGCGGCGAGGTGGAGCGTGCCGCGAAAGACCGGCCGGCCGTAGGCGAGGCCGACCCGCACGAAGGGTCGGTGCCACGCGGTCAGCGGCCCGTCGGCGACGGTGAGCTCGTACCCCGCGGCGACGCGCAACGTCACCGCGTCGCCGTCCGCCTCGACCGGCGCGACCTCGGGATCGGTGACCGCAGGCGGCGACGTCGCGAGCGCGGCGGCGGTGACCGGGGTCTCCGAAGCGGTGGGCGCCGCGACCGGCTCGGGGTCCGTCGGCGCGGGCTCCGCGTCCGCGCGCGCCTCCGCGGAGACGGCCACCGCGTTCGTCGGCTCCGCTTCCCCGGACTGCGCCGGGGCGGGCTCGGTCGGCGCCGCGAGGGGCAGCGCGAGCAGCTCGGCGGAGAGGACCGCGATCGCGTAGTGGGTCAGCTCGCCCGACGGGAGCTCGCGCGCGAGGACCTCGCCCGACCCGCGCCGGACCGCGCGGATCGTGCCCGCGCCGAGGTCGAGCTGCAGCACGGCGACGCGATCGCCGTCGTCGCGCGCCTCGATCGCCTCCGAGAGCGTGAGGTCGTCGCGCAGCCGCGCGCCGTCGAACACCCGGGCGAGAAAGAGCGCCGCCCCCACGTCGCCCTCCGTCGAGGGGAGGATGAGCAGCGTCGCGTCCTGCTGCGCTCGGCCCCGTCCAGGCGCGACGCCGAGGAGGAGGAGCGAGAGCCAGACCGCCGCGCGCATGCCCCGCGAGTCTGCCACAGCACGGGCGAGCCCCGCGCTCGGCTGGCTTCAATCGCCGGTGACGTCGATCTCGGTGACGGCGTCGTCGGCGTCGACGATGGCGTCGTCGGGGACACGCTCGAGCCACTGCTCGGCGAGGGGGTAGGTGCGGTCGCCGAAGTCCACCTCGATCAGGCCGTCGGGCGTCTCGCCGAGGACCGTGCCGACCAGGACGCGCGCGAAGTGCGGCAAGGTCAGGGGGCAGTTGGGGGAGACCCGCACGCGGGCGCCGATCTCGTAGGAGGTGGCCACCTCCGGATCCTGACAGCGCACGCGAGAGGCGTCACGTTTTCGAGCGGACGTGCTAAGGAGCCGGCATGGCTCACCGCATCGCTCAGCTGGTCCGCGGCGAGGTCCCCGTCGGCACGCACGTCACCGTCGAAGGGTGGGTGCGCACGCGTCGGGACTCCAAGGCGGGCATCTCCTTCGTCCAGGTCCACGACGGCAGCGGGTTCGCGCCGATCCAGGTGGTCGCGCCGAACGAGCTGACGAATTACGAGGCCGAGGTGCTCCACCTGAGCGCCGGCTGCGCGGTCCGTTGCAGCGGCGAGCTGGTGGCGTCGAAGGGCAAGGGGCAGTCGGTCGAGATCAAGGCCGACGCGATCGAGGTCATCGGCTGGGTGGACGACCCCGAGCACTACCCGATGCAGCCCAAGCGGCACTCGATGGAGCACCTGCGCGAGCACGCCCACCTGCGCCCGCGCACCAACCTCATCGGCGCCGTGACCCGCGTCCGGCACTGCCTCGCGCAGGCGATCCACCGCTTCTACGACGAGCGCGGCTTCTACTGGATCCACACCCCGATCATCACCGCGAGCGACGCCGAGGGCGCGGGCGAGATGTTCCGGGTCTCGACCCTGGACCTCCAGAACCTGCCGCGCACCGAAGACGGCGCGGTCGACTTCTCGCAGGACTTCTTCGGCAAGGAAGCATTCTTGACGGTGAGCGGCCAGCTCAACGTCGAGGCCTACTGCCTGTCGATGGGCGACGTCTACACGTTCGGGCCGACCTTCCGGGCCGAGAACTCGAACACCCGGCGTCACCTCGCCGAGTTCTGGATGGTCGAGCCCGAGATCGCCTTCGCCGATCTCGACGACGACGCGCAGCTCGCCGAGGACTTCCTCAAGGCGATCTACCGCGATCTCCTCGACCGCCGCGGCGACGACATGGCGTTCTTCGACCAGCACGTGCAGAAGGGCGTGGTCGCGCGCCTCGAGAAGCTCGTCGAGAGCGAGTTCACCCGCATGGACTACGGCGACGCGGTCGCCGCGCTCGAGAAGAGCGGGCAGAAGTTCGAGTTCCAGGTGAAGTGGGGCGTCGACCTCCAGTCCGAGCACGAGAAGTGGCTCACCGAGCACGTCGGCGGCCCGGTCGCGGTGGTGAACTACCCGAAGGAGATCAAGGCGTTCTACATGCGCCTGAACGACGACGACCGCACGGTCGCGGCGATGGACGTGCTCGCGCCCGGCATCGGCGAGATCATCGGCGGCAGCCAGCGCGAGGAGCGCCTCGACGTGCTCGACGCGCGCATCGAGGAGCTGGGCCTCGAGGTCTCGCACTACGGCTGGTACCGCGACCTGCGGCGCTACGGGACCGTGCCCCACGCCGGCTTCGGCCTCGGCTTCGAGCGCGCGATCCAGTACGCGACCGGCGTCGACAACATTCGCGACGTCATCCCCTACCCCCGCGCTCCCCGCTCCGCGGACTTTTGAAGCTGCGGCAAATATTGCCGCAGCTTCCACGCGCGCCAGCGCGTGAGATGGGGTGGGAGTCCGAGCCGGCTTTGCCGGTCGGGCGGGAGGGGGCGCATGCCCCCTCCGAGAACTGAGCCCGGGTGCAGCCGGGCGCGGTTCCGCCGTATGGTCCCCGCTCGGTGTCGGTGAAGGTTCGCAGCACGCTGCTCGCGTCCTCCCGCCGGGGTCTGTTCGACCTCGGCCATCGGGAGGCGTACGTCGAGGCGCTCGGCGACGAGGGGGAGATGCTCGTCGGCGAGGCGGCGATGGTCGCGCAGTGGGTGGACCTCGAGGTGGCGCTGCGGCACTACCGCGCGGCCGACGCGCTCGGGCTCTCCGAGTCGGAGATGGTCGAGGCGGGCAACGCGGTGGGCGCGCGGGTGGAGGGGGCGCTCTGGGGGACGGTGGCCCGCGCGGCGCGGCGAGTGGGGTTCTCGCCGTGGCCGATCCTCAGCCGGCTCGACCGCGTCTGGGGCCGCATGTACCGCGGCGACGCGATCACCGTCCGGCAGGTCGGGCCCAAGGACGCGCGCATCGAGGTGAGCGACAACCCGCTCGCCGACGTGCGCTACTGGCGGGTGGCGCTGACCGGCCTGATGCAGGGGGCGACCCTGATCTTCGCCCGCTCCGCCCACGTCCGCGTCGCGCAGCAGCGCGCCGGCCAGGCGGTCTTCGACGTCTCCTGGGCGTGAGCGCCGGGCGTCAGAAGGTCAGCTCGAAGAGCGTGTAGAAGAAGGCCGCGAGGACGAGGCCGGGGAGCACCAGCTCCACATAGCCCGCGTCGGCGAGGCTGTTCATCACGGCGTTCTGATCCACCGCGACGGTCTTGGTCTTCGTGCTGCTGTTCCTCCGGCTCATGCCCCGGGTACAGCGAATCCCGGGCCAACTCCACGGACGTGGCAGATCGGGCCTCCCCCTGTGGCGTTCTTGCCCACTGAGGCGTCGGATCGCCGACATCGACGTCAGACCTGCGCCGCGCGCTCTCAGAAGATGATGTCGCAGTCCAGATCGCCGATGCCGGAGGCGTTGTCGTCCTCGTCGCACTCGGTGACCGCGCCGACGTCGCTGCCGTCGTCGTCGACGACCGCCACGAAGGCGTAGGGAGGATCGCCGGCGAGGGCGACGTCGGCGAGCTCCACCACGGTGGTGGCGCCCGGGAGGAGCGGCACGGCGGTGGGCACGGTGCCGAGCAGCGCGCCGCGCGCGTCGGGGGTGCCGGTGTAGAAGCTGACCATCACGCCCGCCGGCGCGCCGAGGCTGCCCTCGTTGGTGACGCGCGCCCGGAGCGTCGCGGACTCGGGGCAGCCGTCGAGCAGCACCTCGAGCGCGAGCACCTTGAGATCGGGCGCGTTGAAGACGCCCTCGCCCTGGGTGTTCTGCCGGTAGTTGTTGAGGCCCGGCGTGGACCAGTTGTCCATCTCCACGCGCGGCACGCCGCCCGACGCGGTGACGTTGGTGACGTGGTAGGCGTGCTGGTTCCAGATGCGGCGGGTGCGCACCCAGAGATCCCTCATGTCGCCGTAGACGAAGATCCCCTCGCGCTGGCCGTCCCAGCTGGAGTCGATGGCCCGGCACTGGGCGGGGAGGCCGCTGTTGCGGTCGTTGGCGACGATCACGATCTCGCTGTTGCCGTCCGCGTCGACGTCGGCGACCAGCGGGTACTCGTGAATGGTCGCGCTGGAGTTCGGGATCTCGACGAGCACGCTGCCGTCGGCGCCGCGGTAGACCCGCACGAAGCACTCGTCGGCGTAGACGACCTCCGCCGCTCCGTCGCCCTCGAAGTCGAACACGCTCGAGCCGGTCGCGTTGCTGCTGACGTCCTGCGTCGTCTGCGACCAGAGCACGCCGCTCGCCTCCGCCGGGTCGTAGACGCTGTAGCTCGCCGCGCCGGCCACGCCGATCTCCGGGAGCCCGTCGCCGTCGAAGTCGGCGATGGTCGGCGGCCCGCCGCGGCCCCCGCCGGGCTGCGCGATCGGGCCCCACTCCACCTCGCCGGTCATCCCGTCGAGCAGGTAGAGGCTGCCGGACGCCACCAGCACGACCTCCGGCTGCGGGTCGGCGTCGAACTGCGCGACCGCGGGGTAGCCGTCGGGGATGGTGGTGGTCGCCCAGAAGGGGGTGCCGTCGGCGCGGTAAGCGCGGCGGCCGCTGACCACCTCGGGCGCGCCGTCGAGGTCGAGATCCGCGACCGCGCTGATCCCGCCGGTGTAGCCGTTGTTCGTGCCCTCGCGCACGCCGGTGTCCCGCTCCCAGACGAGCACGCCGGTCGCGTCGAGCACGGCGGCGCCGAAGATCACCTCGGGCGAGCCGTCCTGATCGAGATCCGCCAGGGTCGGCGCGCCGTTGATCACGCTGCCGGTGTAGGGGCTGCCGTCCGCGCGCGTGCTCTGCCAGAGCAGGCTGCCGTCGTCGTCGAAGGCGACCATGCGGTTGACCCCGCTCCGGAGCACCGCGACGACCTCGGGCAGCCCGTCGCCGTCGAGATCCCCGCCGGCGATGCCCGCGCGGCCGTTGGTGCGCAGCGAGGGATCCGTGACGGTCCAGACCGGGCTCCCGTCGACGCCGCTGAAGGCGCGGACGACGCCGACCTCGTAGTCTTCATCGCACGCGAAGTTGGCGACGACCTCGGGGACGCCGTCGCCGGTGAGGTCGACGACGATCGGCGCGCTGATGCCGTGCATGCACGTCGGCACGTCGGTGGCGGTCTGGGCACTCCACTCGACCACCGGCGCGAAGTCGCCGAACACCGGCGTGGTCTCGCAGGTGACCGGATCGAACTGCGGCAGGCACTGCCCGAGGGTGGGCTCGCAGAAGGCGCCCATCGGGCAGTCGAAGCTGTCGGTGCAGGGCTCGCCCGGATCGACGCAGGCGTCCGAGACGCAGACCTGGCCGGCGCCGCAGCAGGTGGCGCGATCGGCCCCGCAGCGCACCCCGGACGCGCAGGCGGCGAGGCACGCCCCCTCGACACACTCGTCCCCGACCGCGCAGCACATCGGGGGCGTCCCGCAGAGCACCATGCTCTCGCAGCGCTCGCCCGCGTCCCGCCCGGAGTCGGTCGCCATCGGCGCGTCGGGGCTGGGCCCGCCGTCGACCCCCGGCGCGCAGACCGCGTCGATGCAGACGAACCCGCCGGTGCAGTCCGCGTTGGTCTCACAGCCCGGCTCGGTGGGGCCCGAGCAGTCGCAACCGACGAGGTGGAGGAAGAGAAGCGTGAGCCCCAGGTACGGCAAGCGGGTCATGCGGACGAGCGTAGCAGCCTTTCGGATGGGGTCTGCGCGCGTACGTCTCGGGCATGCGATGCGAGCACGACAGCTGTCACTGCGAGGCCACGGACGGGCGCTTCTGCAGCGCGTACTGCGCCAACGCGGCGGCGGAGCGGGAGGAGGGGCTGTGCTCCTGTGGGCACGACGGCTGCCATCCCGAGCACGAGGTGCACGGGCGCGAGCCGCGGGTCTCGATCGGCCGCGGTCCGGGCGCGGGGATCGTCGACCAGGAGTGACTCGGGACGAGACAGCCGGACGATCAGGCTGTCTCGATCCGGATCACCACCGCGGTGGCGTTGTCGGTGCCGCCCACCGCGATCGCCTCCTCGACCAGGCCGCGGGCCGCCTGCTCGGGGGGCTGCGCGAGGAGATCCTGGATCTCGTAGGGCTCTAGCGGCCCGCTGACGCCGTCGGTGCAGAGCAGGAGCACGTCGCCCGGCTCGAGCGAGATCGAGCGCAGATCCGGCCGCGCGTTGCAGCGCGGGGTGAGCGCCCGGGTCAGCGCCCCGCCGAGGCTCGGGGAGAGCAGCGAGATGCCCTCCACCCGGGCCAGGCGCTCGTAGACGTTGTGGTCCACCGTGAGCTGCTCGAGCCGCCCCTCGACGCGCCGGTAGACGCGGCTGTCGCCGGTGTGGCCGACCACGGCGCGATCCCCGGAGACCAGTACCGCGGCGAGGGTGGTGCCCATGCTCCGGTACTTGCCCGCCGACGCCTCGGTGATGATGTCGCGGTGCGCCATCCGGAAGGCGAGGTCGAGGCGCGCGGAGTCGACCATGCCCTCGCGCTCCTCGGCGTCGGCCTGAGCGAAGAACCGCTCGAGCGCGCGGATGGCGAGGGCGCTGGCGACCTCCCCGCCCGGCTCACCGCCCACGCCATCGGCGACGGCGAAGAGCCCGGCGTCCGGAATGGTGACCCAGGCATCCTGGTTGAGGGGCCGACGCCCGAGGGCGGTCGCGCTTCCGATCGACAGCTTCACGCCCCAGAGACTCTGCGATGTCCATGCCAGCTCCCCATCAGCCCCCGCCCGAGGACCCATCCGGCCAAGGTGTTGGCCAACTGCCTACGCCTGGTGGGCGCAGCCCCGCGTGGTACATCCGTCCGGTGTCCGAGGGGCGCCGCAACTACAGCGACGAGGAGGTCGAGGAGATCTTCCGTCGCGCGCTGGAGCGGCAGGCGGCCGACGGCGACGGCTTCGCGCACGACGAGCTGATCGCGGCCGCCCACGAGGTCGGGCTCGACGACGACGCCATCGACCGCGCGGTCCGGGAGCTGGAGCGCGACCGGACCGAGGCCTCGATCCGCGAGCGGGTCGCGAAGCGCAAGCGCGAGCGCTGGCTCCGGCACCTCTTCACCTACCTCGTCGTCGCCGGCGGCTTCCTCGGGATGCACGCGCTCGGCTACGTCGGGGTCTGGGCCATCTGGATGGCCTTCGGCTGGGGCATGGGCGTCGCGCTCCAGACCTTCTCCACCCTCCGCGGCCCGACCGAGGAGGAGGTCGAGAAGGAGCGGAAGAAGCTGAACCGCAAGGCGCGCCGGGCCGCGAGGGCGAAGGCGCGGGCCGAGGCGAAGCGCCGCAAGGCCGAGGAGCGGGCCCGCCGCTCGCAGCGCAAGCAGCAGCGCGGCCAGATCGAAGACGAGCTCGAGCGGGTGATCGAAGACGGGGTCAGCCTGCTCCTCTCGGCCGCGGCGAAGAAGCTGCGCGAGGCGACCGAGCGCGCCGAGCCTGCGCCGCCGCGGACCGACTTCGAGCGCTTCGTGCGCGCCAAGAAGGAGGGTCGCTCCACCGACGCGTACGCGAAGGAGCGGCCGCGGGTGCGGGTCGATGCCGAGGTGGACTCCCCGGAGGGAGAGACGATCTCGGAGGAGTCGGAGCGTCGCGAGCGCGGGCGGCGGCGGCGGCGCTGACGCTCCCATGCTCCGGTGGCGCTCGACGAGGGGCTTGCAGTCGCTCGCGCAAAGCCGCAAAGCCGCGAAGGGACGAAGGGGCGGCGGGATGACCGGGCCGCCGGGCGGTCCGACCGGCCTGGCTGGCAAGCTGCGGGCCTCTGCTGGGGACTTGGCGGCTTTGCGCCTTTGCGAGAGCCCTCGTCGGAGCGTCGGATACGAGCGCATCCTCCCGTGTTGTTTCGCGGGCACGGGCAGGGGCACGGGCAGGGGCACGGGACGCCGGGGGGGCGGCTGCGCCGCTTTTCTTCAGAGCCTCCTCAGACCGATCCGAGAGACGCCGGACCCGGAGGCGGCGCGGATGGCGACGCCGACCCGGGTGTCGAGCTCGAGCGGGCAGCTCCGGCGGGCGTCGCCGCCGAGCACCAGGGCGTCCGCCTCGAGGCGCACGACCACCGTGTCGCCCGCGCGGCGTGAGGTCAGGCAGGTCCCGTGGGCGATCGCGTCGTCGGTGATGTCGACCTCGATCGCGGGCGCCTCGTCCCGCGTGAGCAGGAGGGTAACCGCGCCGACCACGTCGAGCTCGACGTCGACGGCGCGAAAGCGCGCGCGCGGCACGTCGAAGCGCGCGCCTTCGGTCCGCGCGACCAGCGCGTCTCCCTGCGCGCCCCAGCGACCGGGGCCGTCGAGCGCGAGCTGATCGAGCTCGCCGAGCGCGACCGGGAGGAGGTTCGCGGGCGGATCGTCGAGCGCGGTGGCCACGTCGAGGCGCAAGAAGTCGGTCGCCTCTTCACCCACCAGGGCCACGCTCCCGTCGGGGAGCGGCACGAGGTGACGGGGCTGGACGTTCAGCGGGATGGACGGCGAGGGATCCCGGGAGCCACCCGGGTCGATCACCCGCGCGACCGGCCGGAGCTCTCCGATGCGATCCGGCACCCGGCCGGTGACGAGGACCCGGCCGTCGGGCAGCGGCGCCGCGAGCGGCTCGCGGAGAGGGTGCGCCTCCCGGGTGTCGCGGGAGGCGGTGAGCGCGCCCTCGACGGTGATGACCTCGGCGCCGCCGACCCAGAGCTCCATCGCGTCGCTCCAGCCCTCGCCCTCGCGGCCGCCGAGCTGGACGACGCCCGCGCTCGAGGCGGCCCAGGCCGCGCCGTCGCGCGCCGGGAAGACGACGGGGAGCCGCTCGAGCCGGTCGCCCCGCAGCTCCTCGACCACGCCGACCGGGCCCTCCTCGTCCCGGCCGCCGACCACGACCACACGCCCGCCGCCGAGCGCGAGCGCCCGCGGGCCCTGACGGGGGTGGGCCGCGAGCGCCCTGCGATCGAAGGAGAGGCGGCCCTCGACCGGGGTCAGCAGCTCGGCCTCCTCGAGCAGGCGAGGTCGATCGTCGACGATCGCGTCCCAGCCGCCGACGACCAGGACGCGGCCATCGGGGAGCACCCGCGCGTCGTGCTCCCGTCGCGCGGTGACCACGGTGAGCTCGAGCTCGCCCGCCGAGGCGGCGTCCGGGCGCAGCACGTCGGCGGTGTCGAGGGCCTCGGTCGAGCCGGGTGAGCCGCCGCCGATGACCAGCACGGTGGGCTCCTCGGTGCGCAGGGCGACGGCCGCCGCGCCCGCGCGCGACACCGCGAGCCGGAGCGCCCCCGCGTCCGCGCGGTCGTCGAAGGCGCGGTAGAGCGCGACGTCCCGCCGGGCGCGTCCGTCCAGGCTGCCGCCGCCCGCGAGCACCACGCCTCCCGGGAGGCCGAGCGCGAAGCCGTCGGCGTCCGCGCTCGCCGGCGCGTCGTTGAAGAGGCAGGGCTCTCCGAGCTCGAGCAGGCTCAGCTCGAAGTCGCCCTCCCCCGTGGGGCCGAGGAGCGCGACCGCGCCGCCGCTCCACGGCGCGCCGCCGGCCTGCTCGCCGAGCGCCGTGATGGCGACCAGCTCGGTGGCCGGCGGGAAGGGCTCGAGCGAGAGCTCGGCGCGATCGGACAGCTCCACGCTGCGGGTCAGCAGGGTGCCGCTCGGGGCGTCGCCGCGCGGCCGGATCTCGAGCACGCGCAGCACGTCGGGGCGACAGCTCAACGACTCGAAGGGGCGCACGTCGAGACGCACCGGGCGCGCCGACGGCTCGCAACCGACCAGCAACGCCAGACAGAGAGCTGCGCGGGCGCGAGTCATCCGGGCTATGATCGTATCAGGCTCCTCATGCAGCCGGCGCGCGCCATCAAGACCTTCGGCAAATACCTCCTGGACGAGGAGATCGCGCGCGGTGGCATGTCGCGGGTCTACCTCGGTCGGCTGCGCGGGCTGGGCGGGTTCGAGAAGCGGCTGGTGGTCAAGCAGGTGCTGCCCGAGCTGGCGAGCGACCCGCGCTTCGTCTCGATGTTCGTCACCGAGGCCAAGACCCTCGTCCAGATGAGCCACCCGCACATCGCGCCGGTCTACGAGCTCGGCGTGGTCGACGGCGTGTACTTCCTCGCGATGGAGTACGTGGAGGGCGCGACGCTCTCCGAGATCCTCGAGCACGGCCCGCTCGCCGCCGGGCAGGTCGCGCACCTCGGCGTCGAGATCGCCGACGCGCTCCACTACGCCCACACCCGCTTCGACATCGTGCACCGCGACGTCACCCCGCGGAACGTCATCGTCGACTCGGCCGGGCACTCGCGGCTGCTCGACTTCGGCATCGCGGCGCCGGTGGAGGACGCGGAGGGCGAGCTCTTCGGCACCCCCGGCTATCTGTCGCCCGAGCAGCTCGAGGCGGGCGCGCTCGACGGCCGGGCCGACGTGTTCTCGCTCGGGGCGGTGCTCTTCGAGGCGGTGACCGGCCGCCGCGCGTTCCCGGCGATGACGGTCGAGGAGGCGCGGGCCGCGCTCGCCGAGGACGCGACCTTCGACGACGACGACGAGACGCCGGCCGGGCTGCGCGCGATCGTCGAGCGCGCGATGGCCCGCGACGCGTCGCTGCGCTTCGGCACCGCCCGCGAGCTCGGCCGCGCGCTCCGCGGCTGGCTCGCCTCCCACGCCCCGGAGGGCGTCGCTCCCGAGCTCGGCCTGCGCGCCGAGCGCGCCGAGGCCACCCGCGAGGCCCGCCTCTCGAACGGCGACTCGCTCCCCTCGCTGCCCTCCGCCGCCGAGGTGAAGACCCTCGCCACCAGCCGCCTGCTCGACGACATGCTCGAGCCCGCCCCCAAGGACTCCGGCACCGTCCGCATCGTCCGTCCGTCCGATCCCGGCACGCTCCCCCTCGATCGGAAGGGCGACGGGGCCGCCGAGGATCTCTCGCAGAGGCGCAGAGGCGCAGAGATGGGGCGGGTCGCCGACTCGACCGGCGAGGCTGCGGACGACCTCCTCGACGATCGTGAGGGCGACGGGGCCGCCGAGGATCTCTCGCAGAGGCGCAGAGGCGCAGAGATGGGTCGGGTCGCCGACGAGGAGGGCGGGGCGGACTCGGCGGCGATCTCGGACTCGGTCTCGGATTCTGATTCGGTCTCGGATTCGGATTCGGCGGCGGTCTCGGATTCGGAGGCGGTCTCGGATTCGGCTGCGGTCTCGGATTCGGCTGCGGTCTCGGATCCGGAGGCGGTCACGGCCGCGGTGTCCGACCGGGAGCGCCGGCTGCCTCCCTGGGTCTTCGCCTTCGCCGGGCTGGCGTTCGGGTCGTTCGTCGCCTGGCTCGTCTGGCCCACGCCGCCGGCTCCCAGGGCGCGCCCGGTCGAGACGAACGCGCCCCCGATCGAGCCGCCGCCCGAGCCCGCGCCGAGCGCGGTCGAGGCCCCGGCCGAGGTCGAGGCAGAGACCGAGGCAGAGATCGCGACGGAGCCCCCGGTCGAGGCGCCGCCCGAGCCGGAGCCGACGCCTCCGGAGCCGGTGGTCGAGGCGCCCGCGGCCCGCGCGACGCTGACGGTCAACGCGGCGCCGTGGGCGGAGGTGCTGCTCGACGGGCGCCCGATCGGCAACACGCCGCAGCGCAACGTCTCGATCCGCGCCGGGCGTCACACCATCGTGTTTCGGAACCCGGCCCTCGCGAACGGCGAGGCCCGCGCCACCTTCGACGCGCAGGGCGCGGTCACGGTGATCGCGGACCTCAACGCGAGCCCGCCGACGGTCCGGGTGCGCTGACTACCAGCCGGGCTGCGCCGGCTGACCGCCGACCTGCGGCGGGTCCCCGCCCTCGACCTCGAGCGGCCCGATCGGGAGCGGCTGGCCGCCCTTCTCCAGGTACACCTTGTAGAGCTCGGCGTGGAAGTAGGCGTGGATGATCCCGAGGATCACCATCGACGGCGGGAGCAGCAGGTAGAGCGTGAAGAGCGACGCGAAGATCGCGACGAAGCTCACCAGCGACATCACGAGCGTGCCGATGATGAGCTCCTTGAGGAGGAGCTTCGTCATGTCGAGCACCTCCTTGAAACGCATCGCCGCGTTCACGTCGTCGGTCAGCGAGGCCCGGAGCGACGCGATCTGCATCGGGAGGCCGATGCCGATCATGATCAGCGGGTAGACGATCGCGATGAAGCCGAACATGCACATCATGCCCAGCCCGCCGAGCGCGCCGCCGGCCTCACCGCCCGCCGCCGCGCCGCCCGCCGTCATCGCCACGCCGGCGCCCATCGCCGCGTACATGCAGCAGAAGGTCGCCATGCCGATGCCGACCATGGGGATCGACCACACGAGCCGCGCCAGGAACGGCTTGAAGCCGACCTGGAGCAACTTCATGAAGTAGTCGAAGTCGAACTCCATGCGGGGGAGCGGCGCGTCCTGCCCGCTCACCGCGCGGCGCATCATCAGCGTGACCCAGCCCGCGAGCACGAGCTGGCCGAACACGGGGATGCACATCGCGGAGAGCGCCAGGAGCGATGCGATCAGGACCTTGTTGGTCCACTGGGGGTCCTGGCGCATCGCACGCCATCCGCGAAGGTGCTCCATCGTTCTCTCCTGTTCAGCGCCTGGGGGAGAAGTTGAGCGGAGCCGCGACCACCGCGCAAGACCCGCCCTGGGGAGCCGGGAAGCGCATGCGCTGCGCGATGTTGCGCACGCAGGAGAGGACCTGCGGGTCGCGCAGGGTGCCGCCGGTCCGCACGCCCGAGACCGAGCCGTCGCGGCCGACCTTGACCTGGAGGCTCACGCGGCCCTCGAGGGTGTTGTTCACCTTGAGCCGCCGCTCGTAGCAGTTGCGGAACTGGAGCTGGTTCGACGCCATCGCCGACTGCGCGGCCGCCGCGTTGATCTGGCCCGAGCAGTTCCAGTTGCCGCCGCCGCCGCCGCCCACGTAGCGGGTGACGTAGCGGACGCGGGGCGGGCCCGAGTCGATCTCGGGGCCGGCGTCGGGCTCGGGCTCGGGGATGTAGAGGTCGTCGTCGGCGAGCGCGGTCGAGCGCTCCACGACCCCGGAGTCGACGACCGTCTGGGTCGCGACGGGCTCGACGTTCTCTTCCTCGCAGCCCTTCATCCCGAACCACAGCGCGATCGCGCCGCCGATCAGGACGACACCGACGATCGCGTACTTGAGGTTGCCCCCACCCGTTCCGGGCGGCGGCGCCATCGACTCCGACACATGACCCCCTGTTCGAGAGAGGGCCGGAGTCTAACGCGCCGAGGTTGCTGGGCAAAGAGGTCGTCAGACCTTTACGGCGTCGCCTCCCGTGGCATCCTCGCGCCCATGAGTCGCATCTACCGCAGCCTCCCGCCGAAGGGCACCAAGCTCGGCCTCGCCTTCTCCGGCGGCCTCGACACCCGCGCCGCCGTGGCGTGGCTCGAGACGAAGGGCATCGAGGTCCACTGCTACACGGCCGACCTCGCGCAGCCCGACGAGAAGGACCCGGCGGAGATCCCGCCGATCGCGATGACGCACGGCGCGAAGAACGCGCGGCTCGTCGACTGCAAGGAGGCGCTGGTGCGCGAGGGCATCGTCGCCATCCAGTGCGGCGCCTTCCACCTCACCAGCGGCGGCAAGAAGTACTTCAACACCACGCCCCTCGGCCGCGCCGTCACCACCACCGCGATCGTGAAGGCGATGCGCGAGGACGGGGTGCACGTCTTCGGCGACGGCTCGACCCACAAGGGCAACGACATCCAGCGCTTCTATCGCTACGGGATCCTCGTCGACCCGGAGCTCAAGATCTACAAGCCCTGGCTCGACCCGACGTTCAACGAGGAGCTCGGCGGCCGCAAGGAGATGAGCGAGTTCCTGAAGGCCCAGGGCAAGCCCTACTCGATGAGCACCGAGAAGGCCTACTCGACCGACAGCAACGTGCTCGGCGCGACCCACGAGGCCAAGGACCTCGAGCACCTCGACAAGGGCATGCGGATCGTCGACCCGATCATGGGCGTCGCGCACTGGAAGCCCGAGGTCGAGATCGCGGCCGAGGAGATCACGCTCGAATTCGAGGCCGGCCGTCCGGTCGCGCTGAACGGGCAGCGCTTCGACTCCGCCTTCGCCCTGTTCGCCGAGTGCAACCGCGTCGGCGGCCGGCACGGGCTCGGCATGAGCGATCAGATCGAGAACCGCGTCATCGAGGCCAAGAGCCGCGGCATCTACGAGGCGCCCGGCATGGCGCTCCTCCACATCGTCTACGAGCGGCTGCTGAGCGCGATCCACAACGAGGACACGCTCGACCTCTACTTCACGCTCGGCCGCCGGCTGGGGCGCCGCCTGTACGAAGGCAAGTGGTACGACCCCGAGGCGCTGATGCTCAAGGACGCGCTCACCCGCTGGATCGCCCCGGCGGTCAGCGGCAGCGTGACCCTCGAGCTGCGCCGCGGCGACGACTACACGATCCTGAACACCGAGGCGGCGCACATGGCCTACGCCCCGGACAAGCTCTCGATGGAGAAGGTGGCGAGCGCCTTCACCCCGGAGGACCGCATCGGCGCGCTCGAGATGCAGGCGCTGCCGCTGAGCGACAACCGCGCGTTGCTGCTCCACTACCTCGACTCGGTCCGTCAGCTGAGCCCGGACCGCACCATCGACAAGCTCCTCGGCTCCGGCGAGGAGTGAGGCGGTCTGCCCTCGCGGCGTGACGGCGAGGGCGCGCTGTGGCGAAAAGGCTGCGCCGCGGACGCGTGAGGTGACCGCGCGCGGCGGCTGGCCCCGGGCGTGCACTGCCCCGCGGCATGCCGACTCGCCTCCTCGCGCTCTCCGCCTTCGCTCTCCTCGGCTGCTCTCTGGTCGGCTGTGCGGCCGAGCCGCCCGCCCCCGAGACCAGCTCCACCCGCGGCGAGCTCCACGCGGCCGGGTTCTTCGTGCACCCGCGCGGCGTCGTCCGGCCCTACTGCCACGGCGTGCTCACCGACGCGCGCTTCGTGCTCACCGCGGAGCGCTGCGTGGCCACCGCCGACGCCCGGGAGCTGTCGTTCGCGGTCGGCGCCGACGGAGGCTACGAGATGCCGATCGTCGAGCGGACCGACTCGGGCGACGGCCTCGTCCGGCTGCGCCTCGCCGCCTCGCTCGAGCGCGGTCTGCCGGCCGCCGAGGTGGGCGCCCCGCCGCGCACCGGCGAGACGCTCTCGGTGATCGCCTTCGCTCACACCGCCGAGCCGAGCGCCGCGCCGACCCCGGTCCGCTACCTGGTCGACGTGCGCGAGGTGCGGAACGAGGTCGCGGTCGCCGATCTCCGGCGCGGCGAGCCGGGCTGCCACGGCGACCTGGGCGCGGCCGTCTTCCGCGCCGGCACCCTGGTCGCGCTGGTGACCGGCACCGAGGAGGGCGGCCCGGCGCACCCGGCCTACGAGGGCTGCCGGACGCGGCTGCGCCTCACCCCGATCGCGACCGCGGACGTCAGATGATCGAGCCGACCGCGCGCACGGTGACGTTCACGCTCGTCCGGATCTCGCCCGCGGGGAACGGGTCACCCGGGTCGAGGTCGACCACCGTCTGGGCGAAGAAGCGCACGCGGCGCCCGCGATCGACCAGGTAGTCGCTGAGCTCCTGCGCGCCGGCCGCGTCGATCTGGACCTGCCCGCTCGGGGTCTCGCCCGCGCCGATCGCCGGCACCACGCCGAGCCGCCGCACGCCCAGCTCCGGGTCGATCGCGGTGGCCGCCTCGGGGCCCCAGAAGATCTCCACCTCGTTCACCGGGAAGGTGAGCGTGTTGAGCGGGACCTCGTAGCGGATCTCCTCGAAGGTGTAGCTGTCGACGCTCGCGATGACCTCGCGGGTCTCGCTCAGCAGCTCGTCGACGTCGATCACCCCGCCGACCGGCGCCGACACGGTCTTGGGCGCGGGATCGCACGCGCCGGCCTCGCAGGTCAGCGTCACCGTCTCGGTGGGCGGGCACATGCCCATCGGCCCGCAGGGCACGCTCCGGATGTTCCCGTCGTCGTCGCGGAAGGCGGTGGGCAGGTCGAGCTCGGAGGTGTCGACCTGGAACTCCTGCGGGCCCGTGGCGAAGACGACGCTGATGGTGCCGTCGCAGCTCGTCCCGAGAGTGAGCATCGCCCCGGCGAGGACGAGTGAAGCGAAGAAGCGCATGAGGGGAGAGTAGCAGCGTCAGCCGCTCCGCTGCCTGCGGCGTCGCCACGCGACGAAGCGATGCCACGACAGCGTGACCCCGGTGAACCCGAGGACCGCGCCGCCGACGCTCACGAGGGCGGCGAGCGCCATGCCGAGGAGACCGAACATCTCGCCGGTGTGGCCGAAGCGGATGACGCCGCGGATCCGGCGCGCGCTCGGCTCGTCCTCCCAGGGCGTGCGGCGGACGAGCTCCAGGGTGCGCCGGTCGACCTCGTAGCTCACCCGGTGCTGCGGCTGGCGCCCGTTGCCGTGGTCGGCGGTGATCACGACCGAGCTCTCGGCGTCGCCCGGCACGGTGAGGGTGAGCTGCCGCCAGTCCGGCTCGCGCGCGACCACCCGCGCCACCGCCGCGTCGACCCCGGTGAGGCGCGCGGCGAGCGACGCGTCCTCGTCCGCCGGGCGCGACGCGGGGCGCGCCGAGGCCTCCGTCTCGCCGCCGAGCGCGACCAGCCCGTCGCGGACCCAGGCGTAGGCGATGCCCGCGCCGGTCACCGCGAGGAAGAGGAGCGGCAGCGACAGCCAGAGGCCGAGCACGTGGTGCCAGTTGTGGTCGCGCGCCTTTCCGGTCTTGCCGCGGCGGAACCAGAAGATCGGGCGCACGCTCGACCAGCGCCAGCGGCGCGGCACCCAGAGCACCAGCCCGGTGAGCACGAGGGCGACGAAGCCGAGCGTCGCCGCTCCGACCACCGCCTTGCCGACGCCCCGCGCCCCGCCCTCGAGCGCGAACCAGCGATGCACCTCCATCACGCCGTGGAAGAAGCCGCGCACGCCGACCGCGCCGCCGCCGAGGGAGGCCCCGGTGAAGGGATCGAAGACCACCCGGCGACGGCTGACGCTCGCGACCACCGGATCCGCCGGATCGCGCCCGAGCGTGAGGTGGCTCGGCGCGCGATCCCCGAGCCCGGCCTCGAGGTGCGGCGCGAGCGCCTCGAGGGACAGCGGCGCGGCGCCGGGAGCGGGCGAAGAGACGAGCTGCCGATCCGCCCAGCGGGTGACGGGCAGCTCCGCCGCGAGCAGCGCCCCGGTGACGCACAGCATGATCACCACCAGGGACGCGGCGACGCCGATCACGAGGTGGAGCCAGAACAGCGCGGGGCGGAGACGACGGAGCACGCGCCGGGTTCCTGGCGCCTCTGAAAGTGATTGTCAATGTCGAGCCAGCCGCGCGGTGCTAGGCCGCTTCCCGCTGCGCGCGGCTCCCGCTGCCGGTAGGCTTCGCCGCCATGACACGCGTCTGCTCGGTCTGGCTCTCGCTCCTCCTCGTCGCCTGCGGCGCCGCCGATCCCGGCGCCTCCGACGGCGCCACCGATCCGCCCGCGAGCGACGCCGGCGCCGAGGACGCGGGCCCGCCCCCGCGCACCACCGCGCCGACGCTCCCCGAGCCGACCGGCGCGTGCCCGGAGACCTTCGCCAACGGCCGGGTCACCGTGTCGCCCGAGGGCATCGCCCCGCGCGAGGTGCAGGTCTGGATCGGCGACGCGGCGGCGGACCTGGACGGACCGCTGGTCTTCTACTGGCACGGGACCGGCAGCCGCCCGGAGGAGGCCGAGTACGGCCTGGGCCCGGACACCATGGAGGCGATCCTCGCCGCCGGCGGCATGGTGGTCGCGCCGATCCGCGATCCCGAGGCCGGCGACTTCCCCTGGTACCTCACCGCGGGCACCGGGGACGACGACCTGCGGGTGGCCGACGAGGTGGTGGCGTGCGCGATGGAGACGGTCGGCATCGACCCGATGCGCATCCACAGCATCGGCATGAGCGCCGGCGGCC
Organism: Myxococcota bacterium; assembly: GCA_036149055.1. Lineage (GTDB taxonomy): Bacteria > Myxococcota_A > Polyangia > Polyangiales > Sandaracinaceae > JAVJQK01. The sequence goes on from JAYZQJ010000149.1 coordinate 77,507, forward strand.
TCCACACCACCCAGATGGGCTACCGCCGCTCGAGCTACATCGCGAGCGTGGTCGCCTACTCGGGCGGGCTGTACCTGCCGCGCCTGCCCCCCATCGAGGATCCGGCCAACCGCTTCTCGGCCCTGATGTTCCACGGCGGCGAGAGCGACGTGGTGATCATCGGCTTCGAGGACGCCACCGAGCGCTACCACGCCGATCTCACCGCGCGCGGCCACGTGGCCTTCATCTGCGACCACGGCAGCGGCCACACCATCCCCACCGCGGCCCGCGCCTCGGTCTGGGCCTTCTTCCAGGCCCACCCGTTCGGGGCGGAGTCGCCTTGGTCCGAGGGGCTGCCCGCCGACTTCTACGCGCCCTGCGGGCTCACGCCCTGACGTTCACCGCCCGCCGGGGAGGTACTGCGGCGGGAGGACGAGCACCGGATCGACGGGGCCGGGGCCCTGCGGCTGGGCGGCGACGAGGATCGCGGTGAGGGCGCCGATCGCGATCGCGCCCGCGCCGACCCAGAGCCACCAGCGCTCGTACCACTCGGGCTCGGGCGGCGGGGGCGGCTCGAAGGGGATCTCCGCGAGCCACTCGAGCGAGCGCTCCTGCGGCGCGGCCGACGGCGGGGCCGAGAGCGCGACCGGCGCGTCGCCGGTGTAGCGCCGCGCCGGGTCGCAGCGCTCGGCGTCGCAGCGGAGGGCCACCGCGCGGTCGAGCGGCCCCCGGCCCGCCCACAGGAGCCAGACCTCGGGCGAGCCCGCCTCGTCGGTCAGGGAGGCGAGCGCGGCCAGCGCGGCGACCACCGCCTCCGGCTCTCCCGCGCGCGCCGCCGCCTCCACCCGGCGCGCCGCGGCGAGCTCACGGGTCGGCGAGAGCTGCACGCTCAGCGCCGGGCGCTCGCCCTCGAGCACCTGGACCACGCGCGCCCACGGGCGGTGGCCCGGCGCCTCCACCCGGAGCACGTGCAGCCCGACCGGCGCGGTGAGCGTGCGGGGCAGCGCGCCGATCGTGCGGTCGTCGAGCATGACCACCGCGCCGTCGACGTCCGAGCGCACCTCGAAGCGACCGCGCGGGCCGGTCACCGCGGCGCGCCGGATCTGCCTCGCCCGCTCCACCACCTCGGGCCGCGCCTCCGCGACCTGCACGTCGCGTTGCGGATCCACCGAGGCCGCGCGCCGCAGCGCCGCGCCGCTCAGCCCGTCCATGCCCGCCTGGGCGGCGGTGATCGCGATCGCGAGCTGCACCTCCGCGTACCAGTCGCTCATGCCCGGCACGTCGAGGTGCTGCTCGGCGAGCCGCTCGGCGCGGGTGAGGATGCCGAGGGCGTCGCGCTCCTGCAGGCTGGCGGTCGCGTGACGGGCGCGGATCAGCAGGGTCTCGATGAGCGAGAGCACCTCGAGGCGCTCGGGGGACACGCGCCCGATCGGCGCCCGGTCGCGCGCCCAGGCCTCGAGCGTGGTCGGCGCCTCGAGCTCGGACTCGAGGCGTCGCTGCCAGCGGCGCCAGGCCAGCTCGGGCGCGCCGTCGTCCACCACCACCACCGCCGCCGGCTGGGCGCTCGCCGCCGCCGGGATCAGGGAGAGGATCAAGGTGAGCACGAGCCGCGCGCGCATCGCGCCGCGTACCGTATCAGCGCCTCACGCCGCGCGGGAGATCCGCGCCACCCGCGCCAGGAGCTGCCGCGCGCGGTGTCCCCAGGTGTGCGCCTCGAGGGTGCGCGCCCGGGCCGCCTCCACCATCGCCTCGCGCGCCGCCTCGTCGGCGAGGAGCGCCTCGATCCGGGCCCGCGCGGCGTCGGGGTCGTCGATGGCGAACGGCGCGTGCGCGCCCGGGTACTCGCTCGCGAGCCAGGCGTTCTCGTTCACCACCAGGGCGCTGCCGTTGGCCAGCGACGCGAAGTAGCGCTCGGAGGCGCCGTGGGCGTGCACCGGCTGCACGCAGAGGGTGACCTTCGCGCGCGAGACCATCTCCTCGTAGACGTAGTAGGGGACCGCGGGCCGGGTCCGCCAGCGGGCCCCGGGCACGAGCCGATCCCAGCCGTCGCCGACCACCGTCAGCGGCAGGTCCGAGAGCGCGCGGAGCACGGCCAGGCGGCGGCGCGCGCGCACGAAGCGGTTCATCGGGCCGAGCGTCATCGCCTCGAGGCGCTGGAGCGCCTGATGTGCGCCCACGCCGGCCTCGGCGCAGGACTCGCGGAAGACGTCGCGGAGCGGCCGGGTCAGATCGGACTCCCAGCGCTCGCAGGCCTGCCGCATCAGCTCGGCCACGCCGGGCCCGATGCTCCTGGACCAGCCCGCGGCCATCGGCTCCGGGTCCTGGATGCTGCCGGCGAAGAAGACCTCGAGGTCGCGATCGGCGCCGCGCACCCGCGGAAGCACGCGCCCGGCGAGGGGCACCGTCTCGGCGTGCGGCAGGCCCATCGCCCGCGCCTCGGCGGTGGAGCGGTCGTTGGTCCAGACGGTGCGCACGTGCGGCGCCCGGAGCGCGCTGGCCCAGGCCGACTGGTAGTAGGGCTCGTCCACCATCCAGCTGGTGAGCGGCGCCCCGCCCAGCGGGCCTCCGTCCGGCGCGCGCAGCTCGGCGCCGTCGAGGTTGAACGAGAGCACCAGGTCCGGCTCGAACCGGCTCAGGGCCTCGACGAGCCGCGGGTCGGCGCCCTTGGCGAGGTCGAGCTCGACCGCGACGCAGCCCTCGTCCTCGAAGGCCATCTTCATCGCGTCGACGAAGCAGCGGAGGTGATCGTAGTTGCACGCGCCCTTGATGAGGGCGACGCGCGGCGGGCGGGCATCTTCCATGACTTCCCCCGACGAAACGGTTCTTCAGATCCGGCGATGAGCCGCCGTTGAGGGACCTGAACGGAGCGGCCGCGGGCTTCTGAACCCGCCGGTCGTGTGTCGGGAGGACACGAACATGGAAGAGCTTCGCGTAGCCGTCGTCGGAGGCGGCGCCTCCGGTCTGTCGGCGGCCCGGCTGCTCGCGCGCGCCGGCGCCCGGGTCACGGTGGTCGACGCATCCGCCGCCCCGGGCGGGGCCTGGAACCACCTGGAGGCCGAGGTCGAGGGCCAGCCGGTCGAGCTCGATCGCGGCGTCCGCCTCGCGATCGGCAGCGGCGACCCGGCCCTCGACGCGGCGATCTACGGTGAGCTGCCCGGGCTCTCGTGGCACCGGATCGACGGCTTCCCGAACGAGGGGCACGTCTTCGCGGGGCGCCTCCACCTCGAGAGCCCCTGCCCGGATCTGCGCCGCCACCCGGGGCGCGCGCGCCTGATCGCGGAGCTGCGCGACGCCAGCGCAGGAGGCGAGGCGCTCCTCGGCCACCTGACCGCCCGCTACGGCCCGACGATCGCGGAGGCGGTGCACCGGCCGTTCCTCCGCAAGGTGCTGGGCGCCGAGCTCGAGCAGCTCGCGCCGCGGGCCGAGCGCTCCTTCGTGCCGCAGCGGCTGATCGTCGCCGACGCCGAGGAGACCGACGCGCTGCGCCGGACCGAGGCGCTGCGGGATCGGGTCGCCCATCCGTCGGCCCGCGACCTGAAGCCGCCGGGGCGCCTCTACCTCTACCCGTCACGCGGCGGCATCGGCCGCTGGATCCAGGCGACGGTGCGCGACCTCGAGGCGCGCGGGGTGCGCTTCCACCGGGGGCGGGTCACCGAGCTGTCCTGCGACGGCCACGCGGTGCGGGCGCTCCACGTCGACGACGGCGCGCGGCTCCCGGTCGACGCCCTGGTCTGGGCCTCGCCGGTCCCCCTGCTCGCCCGGGCCGCCGGGCTCACGCTGCCGGCCGCGCGGCCGAGCTTCCGCGATCTGGCGGTGGTGCACCTCGCCTTCGATCGCGAGCCCTCGACCGACCTCGCCTACTGCACCTTCTTCGACGAGGCCGAGCGGACCCACCGCGTCGCCTTCTACCGAGAGGTGCGCCCCGAGGCGACGCCGCTCGAGCGCCGCATGGCGACGGCGGAGATCGTGCTCGACCCCGAGGCGAGCGAGGCCGGGCTCGAGGAGACGGTGGCGGGCGAGCTGCGCGCCGCGGGGCTGGTCCCGGCGGAGGCGGCGGTGACCTGGAGCCGGGTCGAGCGCTTCGCGCGGGTCTTCCCGGTCCCGACGCCCGCGCTCGCGGAGGCCTCGGAGGCCTGCCGCGCGACGTGCGATCGCTGGTCCAACGTGGGCCTGGTCGGGCGCACCGACGACGCCCCCTTCCTCGACGGCATCCTCCGGGGCTGCGAGGCCGAGGTGGAGCGGCTGCTCGAGGCGGCCGCGGTGGGAGCGGCCGCGTGACCGCCGAGGCGCGCATCGAGCGCTACGAGCAGGCCTACCAGGACGACTACGGCTACGAGGCGTGGCTCGTCCGGGCGAGGCGCGGAGCGACGCTGGCCGCGATGGAGGCGGCGAAGCCCCGGTGCGTGGTCGAGATCGGCTGCGGCACCGAGCCCCTCTTCGGCGAGGCCGGGCATCAGGCCGACGCGGTCGAGCGCTGGGTCACGGTCGAGCCGGCGGACACCTTCCGGCGCGCCGCCGAGGCGCTGGCCGCGCGCGAGCCTCGCCTGCGGGTGATCGGCGACTTCTTCGAGCGGGCGCTCGACGACGTCCGGGACGCGCTCGGCGGCGACGCGGACTTCGTGGTGCTCGACGGCCTGCTCCACGAGCTGCCCGATCCGGCGGCCATGCTCCGGGCCGCGCACACGATCCTCGGCCCCGGCGGCGTGCTCCACGTCAGCGTGCCCAACGCGTTCTCGCTGCACCGCCGGCTGGCCCACGCGATGGGGCTGATCGACGACGTGCACACGCTCTCGGCCCGCAACGTCGCGCTCGAGCAGGCCCGGGTCTACGACCCGGAGTCGCTGCGCGCCGCGCTCGAGGCGGCCGGCTTCGATGACGTCGACGTCGGCGGGCACACCATCAAGCCGTTCACGAACGCGCAGATGGAGGCGGTCGAGGCGGCGCTCGGACCGGGCGTGCTGGACGGCCTCGCGAGCCTCGGCGAGTCGCTCCCGGCGCTCGCGGCCGAGATCACCGCCGACGCGCGGAGACCCTCGTGATCGTGCGCGCCTACGAGCCGGGCGACGCGGCCCGGTGGGACGAGCACGTCGCGCGCTGCCCCAAGGGCACGGTGCTGCACACGCGCCGCTTCCTCGGCTACCACCGCAACCGCTTCGAGGACGCGTCGCTCGTGGTGCAGGACGGCGGCAAGTGGGCGGCGGTGATGCCGGCGGCCCGGGTCGACGGCGTCGTGGTGAGCCACCCGGGCGCCACCTTCGGCGGCGTGCTGGTGCCGAAGCACGCGAACGCGCGCGCGGTGGACGAGGCGCTCGCCGCGATCCGGGCGCACCTCGCCGGGCGCGCGGAGGCGCTGGTCCTCGGGCTCCCGCCGTCGCACGTCGCCGACCAGCCCGAGGAGACGGATCTGCACGCGTGCTGGCGCGCGGGCGGCGTCCTGGAGCGGCTCGATCTCTGGAGCGTGGTGGACCTGCGCGCGCCGATGAAGACCGACCTGCGCAGCGCGAAGAAGGGGCGCCTCCAGGGCGTGTGCGCGCGGCCCGAGGAGGAGGAGGAGGCCTACGTCGAGCTCCACGAGATCCTCTGCGAGAACCTCGAGGCGCAGCACGGCGTGCGGCCGGTGCACACGGTGGAGGAGCTGCTCGACCTGCGCGAGCGGCTCGGGGAGAGTCAGGAGCTCTGGGTCGCGCGCGACGCCGACGGACGCATGGTCGCGGGCAGCTGGCTGCTCCAGCACCGCGAGGGCGCGTGGCACACCCAGTACCTCGCCTGCGCGCCGGCCGGTCGCGCGCTCCGCGCCCAGGACGTCCTGATGCACGAGCTCGTCCTGCGCTTCGCCGAGGCCGACGAGCGCACCCTCTCCTTCGGCGCGTGCACCGAGCAGGGCGGCCGCGAGGTCAACGACGGCCTGCTGACCTTCAAGACGAAGTTCGGCGCCGGCGCCGCGACCGCCGCCCGCTTCCGCTTCACGCTGGAATGAGGGAAGGTCTCCGGGGCGCTACCGTAGCCTGCGCCCAGGAGACCTCCGTGAAAGACAAACAGCACTACTTGGTCCCGGTCCTGGCGGGCGGCGTGCTCGCCGCGGTCCTGTCGGCCATCCCGATCGTCAACTACTGCAACCTCATCTTCTGCATGTGGATGCTGCTCGGGGCCGGCCTGGCCGTGAAGCTCGTCCAGGACAAGACCAACACGGTCGACGGCAAGGAGGGCGCGATGATCGGCCTCCTCACCGGCCTGGTGACCGGCGGGCTGTTCGCGGTCCTGTATCTCTTGATGTTCCTCATCTTCGGCGCGGCGATGATCCCCGGCGCGGCCGCGGGTGAGGTCGAGGGCGCGCTCGGCGGCACGGTGATGATGCTCGTCATCACCGTCGGCAGCTGCTTCGTGGCGCTCTTCGCGTTCGGCGGCTTCGGCGCGCTCGGCGGCCTGCTCGCCTCCATGATCTTCCCGCCGAAGAACGACGACGCGGGCGGCGGCGGCGGCGGCGGCTTCGCGCAGGCGCCCAGCGCGCCTGGCTTCGGTCAGCCCCCGGGCGGTCCCGGCGCGCCTCCGGCCGGCGGCTTCGGTCCGCCTCCCGGCGGCCCCGGCGCGCCCCCCGCGGGCGGCTTCGGTCAGCCTCCGAGCGGCGGGGGCCAGCCCCCGGGCGGCGGATCGCCCTGGGGTCAGTGAGGCGAGTGGGCGTCGCCGGCGCCATCGCCGCCTGGTTCGCGGTCATCGCGATCCTGGCGGCGGCGCCGGTCTTCGCCCCCGACACCGCCCTCGCGATCATCGCGCGGGTGGTGTTCTCCGGGCTCTGTCACCAGATCCCGGAGCGGAGCTTCGGCCACGACGGCCACCTGCTCGCGGTCTGCGCGCGCTGCGCGGGCATCTACGCCGGCCTCGCGCTCGGCCCTCTGCTCGCGATCGCGCACCCGCTCGCGCCGCGCCGCGCGCGCTGGTGGGTGATCGGCGCCGTCCCGATGGCGACCCAGGTCCTCCTGGCGTGGATCTGGCCGGCCCTCGACCTCGGCTGGCTGCGCGCCCTGACCGGGATCTGGGCCGGGCTCTTCGGCGGCTGGCTCCTCGCGTCCGCCCTGTCGGCGCCGCGCGAGACGCTGGATCGCGCCCCGGCGTCCGCGTAGCATCCGGGGAGGAATGGCGACGATCCTGGTGGTGGACGACGAGCCCGACGTCCGCTTCCTCGTGCGCATCGTGGCGACGCAGCGCGGCCACGAGGTGCTGGAAGCGGCGGACGGGATGGAGGCGCTCGAGGTGCTCCGCGCGAGCGCGGTCGACGCCGTGGTCACCGACCTGAACATGCCGCGCATGAGCGGCGTGACGCTCCGCGAGAGGATCCGGGAGGCGTGGCCCGATCTGCCCGTGCTGCTCTGGACCGCGAGCCGACACCCGACGCACGAAGGAGAGCCGGTGACCGACGCGCTCGACAAGTCTCCCCTCGACCTCGATCTCGACGCCTTGCTGCGCGCCGGGAGCACGGAGGTGGCGTCGTGAGCGAGCACGCGCGGATCTCCACCGGCGACGACAACCTCGACCGGGTGCTGAGCGGCGGCCTCATCGCCGGCTCGACCGTGGTCATCAGCGGCCCCCCGGGGGCGGGCAAGAGCATCCTCGCCCAGCAGATCGTCTTCACCAACGCGACGCCCGAGCGCCCGGCGCTCCTCGTCAGCACCTTCTCGGAGCCGCAGTCGAAGCTCGTCGCCCACCTCTCGGGCTTCGACTTCTTCGACGAGGACGCCTTCGGGGACCGCATCCGGCCGCTCACCCTGGTCGACGCGCTGCGGAGCGAGGCGGGGCTCGACCGCGTCGTCGACGAGCTCACCGCGGAGGTGGTGCGCAGCCGGCCGTCGATCGTGGTCATCGACTCGGCGAAGGCGCTCACCGACGGCACCGCGTCCCCGCGGCTCCGCTCCTCGATGTACGAGCTGGTCGCCCGGCTGTCGCACACCGGCGCGACGCTCCTGCTCGTCGGCGAGTACGACGACGAGGCGATCGCGACCCGGCCCGAGTTCGCCGTCACCGACGCCATCCTCCAGCTGAGCAACGACGCGGTCGGCGCCGTCGACCGACGCGCGCTCCGGGTCGCCAAGCTCCGAGGCTCGGGCTTCGTCTCGGGGCGCCACTCCCTCGCGCTCTCGAGCGCGGGGGTCCAGGTCTTCCCGCGCCTCGAGTCGATCGTGCAGACCGCCGACATCTCCGCGCTCCAGGGCCGAGCCTCGCTCGGGATCGAGGGGCTCGACGAGCGCGTGGGCGGCGGCCTCCCGGCCGGCGACGCGACCCTCCTGATGGGACCCTCCGGCGCCGGCAAGACGGTGCTCTGCCTCCACTTCACCGGCGCGGGCGTGGCGGCGGGCGACCGCTGTCTCTACGTGTCGCTCGAGGAGGCGCCCGACGCGCTGACGGCCAAGTGGCGCTCCTTCGGCATGCCGCTCGACGAGGCGCTGGCCGACGGGCGGCTCGTGCTGCACCACGCGCCGATCACCGAGCTCGACATCGACCGGCTCGGCGACGACGTCGCCCGGATCCTGCGCGAGCACCGCCCGACGCGGGTGGTCTTCGACAGCCTCGGCGAGCTGGCGGTGGGGGCGCAGCGGGAGGGCCGCCACCCCGGCTACATCTGGTCGCTGGCCAACCTCGCTCGGCGGGACGGCGCGTCGGTGATCTTCACCCAGGAGACGATGGCGTTCGGCGGCGAGGCGCCGGGCGGCGTCGGCTTCAGCCACCTCTTCCACAACGTGCTCTTCCTCCGCTACCTGGAGCGGCCGGACCGGCTGAGCCGCGCGCTGACGGTGGTGAAGATGCGCGACTCGGCGCACGCCACCGGGCTGCTCGAGCTGTCGATCCACGCGGACGGCATGCGCGCGGAGAGCGTGATCGCGAAGGCGTCCGGGATGCTCGGCTGGTCGACCCTCTCGGTGACCGAGACCGGCGAAGGCACGGGCTGATCAGGCGGCGCTCGCCTCCGCCGAGCTGACGAGAGAGACGATCCGCGCCTCCGGCACCTCGAAGTCGCGGTGGATCGGGTCGGGGTGGCTGCCCTCGATCTGGGCGCCGCGCACGAAGCGGAGATCGACGCCGGCCGCGCGGCCGAGCCCGTCGAAGTAGTGCGGCGGGGCGCTCTCGCCCCAGAGGCCGAGCATCGTCGCCCCCTCGCGCATGAACACGACGTTGGTCATGCCCGCGCCGACGGTCAGGACCACCGTCTCGGCGTTGGCGAAGAGCTGCACCTGCTCGCGGAAGCTCAGCGACACGGGATCGACGAGGGTGAAGCCCCGCGCCTCGAGCGCGGCGGCGATGGCCGCCTCGTTCACGCAGCCGCGACGCACGCTCCGGCGGGTGAGCATCACGCGCTTCGGGGTGTCGACGTCGGTGTCGACCCGAGCCAGGACCGCCTCGCGCAGGCGCCGCACCGTCTCGGGCGCGATCATCATCTTCGAGAACGGCACCCGCGGATCGTCGGGGATCATGCCGCCGAGCGACGGCACCACCAGCCGCTCCACCGCGATCCGGCTGTCCGGGCGGAGCTCGACCACCTCGCGCCCGGGCGCGAGCAGCGTCAGCGCCTCCTTGCACTGCGCGGGCAGCGCCGCGTTGACGAGCAGCGGCAGCGCCTCGGCGCCCGGCAGCTCGGCCGCGAAGAGCACCTTGGGGAGGTGCTCGACCGTCCAGTGGAAGTAGTTCCGCGCCGCGCGGCCGCCGATCAGCACCGCCGCCTCGAGGCGCCGGGTGACGGCGCGAGGGCGGAAGATCAGGGTGCTCCCGTTCGGGTGGTTCCAGCCCGCGTACTCCGGCACGTTGTCCTGCCGGAGGCGCGGCGAGAGGCTCTCGTCGTAGACCGCGAGCGCGTCGCCGACGGTGACCACGCCGCTCTCGCCGATCACCTCGGCGCCCGACACCTCGGTCACGTGGAGCGGGGGCGTGCGCTCGTGGTGCGGGCCGTCCTCGCGGAACGGCGGCTCGTAGCGCGGCGAGGGGACCACGCAGGGCTCGGCGGCCGCGATCTCCACCTGCGCCGCGGCGTGGGCCGCGATCGGGGTCTCGCGCAGCATCACCGCCTCGCGCGCGTGCAGCACCGAGGCGGCGGCTCCATAGCGCTGGGTCCGGAGGGCGTGCCACGCGCCGAGCGCCTGCTGCGCCTCCTCGCCGCGCCCCATCTCCATCAGCGTCCGGCCGAGCCGCTCCACCGCGTCGACCGCGCGGGCGTGGCCGGGGAAGCGGCGCCGCAGCTCGTGGGACGCCTCGATGGCGGCCTGATGGCGGCCGGCGGCGCGGCGCCAGTCCGCGAGATCGAACCAGGCCTCCACGTCCTCGGGGGAGAGCACGAGGGCGTCCTCCAGGCACGCGATGGCCTGCGCGTAGCGTCGCTCGCGGTAGAGCAGCGGGGCCTGCTCGAGCAGCGGCCGCGCCGCCTCCACCCCGGAGACGAGCGCGCGCGCCGCCTCCGCCTCGGCGTGACGCCCCAGCGCCTCGAGGCAGCGCGCCCTCCCCTGCAGCGCGCCGACGTCCCGCCGGTCGAGCTCGCGGGCCGCGGTCCACATCGCGAGGGCCATCTCCACGCCTCCGCGCGCCTCGAGGGCCGCGCCCATGGCGCAGAGGATGTGGCCCCGGTTGGGGTGGGCCGCGACGAGCTGCTTCAGCCGCGCCATGCCGCCGGGATCCCCCGCCGCCACCGCGTCCGCAGCCTCGTCCACGCGCCGCGCGAGCGCGGGGCTGAGTCTCTGCCTCTCCATGCCCTCTCACTCGGACGCGGGGGCCGAGTCCTGAAGGTGTTTTCTTCCTCAAGATCCCCGCCGGGCCCGCCGTTTCGCGAGACATGAGGCGAGACGTGAGCACCGCAGAGCTGTTCGACCGCGAGTTCCCGGCCGCGCGCCGGGCGCCCCACCTGGCGCCGGTGCCGTCCTACGCCCGCCCGCTCGCCGTGAAGCGCGCGATGGAGGTCGACCTCAGCGTGATCCGCGATCACCGCGGCGACCTCGTGGTGGCCGAGCTCGGCAAGCACCTGCCGTTCGTGGCCCGCCGCATGTACTCGCTGGTGCGCGTGCCCGAGGGAGAGGCCCGCGGCGGCCACGCCCACAAGGAGCTCGAGCAGCTCCTCTTCGTGCTGCACGGCGCGCTCGACCTCGTGCTCGACGACGGCGAGACCCAGCAGCGCGTACGCCTCGACGACCCGGAGAAGGCCATCTACCTCCGCCCGATGGTCTGGCGCGAGCTCGAGCGCTTCGCGCCCGGCACCGTCTGCGTGGTCCTCGCCTCCGAGGTCTACGACGAGAGCGACTACCTCCGCAGCTACGACGACTTCACCGACGAGCTCGCGCGCCTCGGGTGGTGAGCGGCGCGACGGCCTCGGCGATGCGCGCGAGGTGCTCCGGATCGGTGCCGCAGCAGCCGCCGAGCACGGTGAGCTCGTGCGCCTTCGCCAGCGCGGCGAGCTCTCGGGCCAGCGCCATCGGATCGCCCCGGTCGAGCTCGGTCGAGGCGTCGAGCTCGGCGTGGCTCTTGCGCGACGCGTTGACCCGCAGCCCCCGGAAGCGGGCGAGCCACGGGGCGTCGGCCTCCTGCGCCGCCCGCAGGGTCGGCGCCACGTGCGCCGGGTGCACGCAGTTGGCGGCGTAGAAGAGCGGGTAGCCGCCGGTCGCGTCGTCCACCCGCGCCACGAGCTCCCCGAGCGAGGCGCCGTCCACGAGCGCGCCGTCGGTCTCGAGGGTCGGAGAGATGGCGACCGGGAGGTCGACCTCGCGGCACGCCCGCGCGATCCCGACCGACTCGGCGACGCTCGTCATCGTCCACGCGGTCACGAGCTCGACCCCGGCCTCCGCGCACGCCTCGAGCTGCGGCCGGTGATAAGCCGCGGCCGCCTCGGGCGTGACCGGGCCCTCGAGCGCGTAGCCGTCTCCGCGCGGGCCGAGGTCCGCGGAGAGGACCGCCGGCGCGCCGGCTCCGGCCAGGAAGCGCCGCACCCGCGACGCCCCGAGCCGGGCGAAGCGCCGCACGTCACCCGGACGCGCGACCCAGTCGGGGGAGGCCCGCCAGCCGAGGGTGTCCGTCAGCAGGGCGAAGCCGTGGCGGCGCGCGGTCGCGGCGATCGGCCGGAGGAACCCGGCCTCGAAGCGCGCCCAGGCGTCGTCGTCGTCGAGCACGTCGAAGCTGCAGAAGTCCCGCAGCGCGACGCCCTGCTGGTAGATCAGGAACGTCTCCACCCCGGCGAACGTCAAGAGACGTCGCCCCTCCTCGATCGCCCGCGGCGTGTTCCTCGACATCGTCGCCCCCCGGGGGCGATGTACTCACAGCGCGGCGGTGAGCGCGGCGACGACCTCGTCCTGCTGGGCTTCGGTGATCTCCGGGAACATCGGGAGCGACAGCATCGTGCGCGCCGCCTCCTCCGCGACGGGGAAGTCCCCCGGCGCGTGTCCGAGGTGGGCGAAGGCCCCTTGCAGGTGACAGGGCACCGGGTAGTGCACGCCGATCCCGACGCCCGCCGCCTCCATCGCCGCCTTCACCCGGTCGCGCTCCTCGACCCGCACCACGTAGAGGTGCCACACCGGCTCGGTGTCGTCGGGGGTCACCGGGAGCCGCACGCCGTCGATCCCGGCGAGGCGCTCGTGGTAGCGCGCGGCGGCGGCCCGGCGGGCCTCGGTCCAGCGCTCGAGGTGCGTCAGCTTCACCCCGAGGATCGCGGCCTGCATCGGGTCCAGGCGTGAATTGAAGCCGCGCTTGGGGTGGTGGTACTTCACCTCGCTGCCGTAGTTCCGGAGCGCGCGCAGCTCGGCCGCCAGCTCGTCGTCGTCGGTCATCACCGCGCCGCCGTCACCGTAGGCCCCGAGGTTCTTGCCCGGATAGAAGCTGGTCGCGGCCACGTCGCCGAAGGTGCCGGCGCGCTTCCCGCCGCGGCGCGCGCCGTGGGCCTGGGCGGCGTCCTCGACGATCGCGAGATCGCGGCGCTCGGCCAGCGCGGCCAGCGGCGCCATCGGCGCGACCTGGCCGAAGAGGTGCACCGGCGCGATGGCCGAGGTCTCGCCGCCGATCGCGTCCTCGAGCCCGCGCGGGTCGAGCAGCAGGGTGTCGGGATCGACGTCGACGAAGACCGGCCGCAGCCCGGCGCGAACCGCGGCGAGCGGAGTGGCGATGAAGGTGTTGGCCGGCATCACCACCTCGCCCCGCAGCGCCAGCGCTCGGAACGCGAGCTCGAGCGCGTCGGTGCCGTTGGCGACGCCGATCGCGTGCGTCACCTCGCAGAAGCGCGCGAAGTCCCGCTCGAAGGCCTCGAGGTGCGGGCCGAGCACGAACGACGTGTCGTCGAGCACCCGCGCGATCGCCGCGTCGATCTCGGCGCGGATCGAGCGGAGCTGGGTCGCGAGGTCGACGAAGGGGACGCCCATCTCAGAGGTCTTCGGCCTTGTCGCGGAAGCGCTCCATCAGCTTGGGCAGGCTCTCCTCGACGAAGAGCGCCTGCACCTCCGGCGGGATGGGCAGGTTGGTCTCCACCTCGGACTCGTAGTGGGCGACCGTCTCCTCGTCTTCGGTCTCCTCGAGCACCCACTTGCCGACGTTCTTGGTGAGGCTGGGCGAGTCGACCAGCTCCCACGCGATCTCGCGGTCCGAGATCGCGTAACGGCAGGTGTACTCGGTCTTGACGTCGAAGCCGGCGAACGAGATGTCGACGTGGAAGGTGACCAGCGCCGCGTCGTCCGAGCGCTCCTTCACGTCGACCGACGAGACCTCGGGCAGCAGCTCCGCGTAGGACTCGAAGTCGAGCAGGACCTCCTTGAGCTCGTCCGGCGAGACGAAGGTCTCGAGCTTGGTCTTGGCCAGGGCCATCATTCTCCTCCGTGGCAGACGGCTTCCACGTTGTAGCCGTCGGGGTCGATCACGAACGCGCCGTAGTAGCCCGGGTGGTAGTGCGCCCGGACGCCGGGCGGCCCGTTGTCGGTGGCGCCGGCGGCGAGCGCGGCGGCGTGGAAGGCGTCCACGGCCGCGCGGCTCTTCGCGGTGAACGCGAGGTGCGTCGAGGCGATCGCGCCGTCGGTCGGCGCGAGCCAGAGATCGGGCTTGCCGGCGCCGAAGCCGCAGGTGGCCGGCACGCCGAGCGAAGGGACCTGCTCCCGGGTCAGCTCCATGACGATCCCGTACCCGAGCGGCTCGAGCGCGGCGGCGTAGAAGGCCTTGGACCGCGCGTAGTCGCGGACCAGCAACGTGTAGTGGTCGATCATGACCCGGGGAGCGTACCCGGTTTCAGCGCGACTCCAGAAGCGCGAGGTGGTCGGCCAGCTCGGGCGGGAGCGGGGACTCGAAGCGGCGGCCGTCGGGCAGGGTCACGCTCACCGCGTGCAGCCAGAGGCGACCGGGGAAGCCGGGGACCGGGCGGAAGCGGCGCG
>JAYZQJ010000150.1:0-27334 GCA_036149055.1 Myxococcota bacterium
CGGCGGCGGCGGCGGCGGCGGCTCCGGAGGCCCGGGCGGCCCCGCCTACGGTGTGTTCACGCTCTCGACCGCGAGCACCAGCACCGGCAACACGATCTCGACCGGCAGCGGTGGGACGGGTGGCGCCGGCGGCGGCGGCCCGAGCCCGGCCCCCCGAGGCCCGGACGGCGCGAGCGGCAACACCTTCTCGCGCTAGCGCGCCGCGCTCACTGCCCGCTGAGGTGGGGGGGCTCGCCGTGCACGATCAGGGTGTCCTTCGCGTACTCGGGGCGCGCGTCGGGGTAGTCGATCGTGTAGTGCAGGCCGCGGCTCTCGCGGCGGGTGGCCGCGCAGGCGATGATCATCTCGGCGACGTCGGCGATGTTGCGCAGCTCCAGCAGGTCGCGCGTGACGAGGTGCTCCCAGTAGTACTCGCGGATCTCGTCCTTCAGCAGCGCCACCCGGCGGGCCGCGCGTCGCAGGCGACGGTTGCTGCGCACGATGCCGACGTAGTTCCACATGAAGCGGCGGATCTCGTCCCAGTTCTGGGTGACGACGACCGCCTCGTCGCTCGGGACCGCGCTCCCCACGTCCCAGTCGGGCGGCTCCGCGAGGCGGTGCTGCTGACGCACGTCCTTCAGCGCCACCGCGGCGCGCTTGCCGTAGACGAGGCCCTCGAGCAGGGAGTTCGACGCCAGGCGGTTGGCGCCGTGCAGGCCGGTGCACGTGACCTCGCCGATGGCCCAGAGGCCGGGGACCTTGGTGGCGCCGTGCTCGTCCACCACCACGCCGCCGCACATGTAGTGCGCCGCCGGGACGACCGGGATCGGCTCCTGGGTCAGGTCGATGCCGTAGCGGAGGCAGGTCTCGTAGATGTTCGGGAAGCGATCGCGCAGGTAGCCCGCGTTCTTCGCCGTCATGTCGAGGTACACGCACTCGGCGCCGGTGCGCTTCATCTCGTAGTCGATCGTGCGGGCGACGACGTCGCGCGGGGCGAGGTCCTTCATCGGGTGGTGGCGCTCCATGAACGCGTCGCCGTCCTCCAGCCGCAGGATCCCGCCCTCACCGCGCAGCGCCTCGCTGATGAGGAAGCTCTTCGCCTTCGGGTGGAACAGCGCGGTCGGGTGGAACTGGAAGAACTCCATGTTCGCGACCAGCGCCCCCGCCCGGTACGCCATCGCCACTCCGTCCCCCGTCGCGACGTCGGGGTTGGAGGTGTAGAGGTAGACCTTGCCGGCACCGCCGGTCGCGAGGACGGTGGTGCGCGAGACGAAGGTGTGGACCTCCCCCTTCGACTCCTCGAGCACGTAGGCGCCGGCCACCTGGTGCGGCCCGCCGAACTTCGACAGCTCGATCAGGTCGACGGCCATGTGGTGCTCGTAGATGCGGATGTTGGGGTGAGCGATCGCGGCCGCGACCAGCACCCGCTGGACCTCCCGGCCGGTGATGTCGCCCGCGTGCACGACCCGGCGCGCGGTGTGGCCGCCCTCCCGGGTCAGGTCGAGCTCGTCCTCGCCCGCCTTGGCGTCGAAGCGCGCGCCGAGCTCGATCAGCTCGCGGATCCGGTCGGGCCCGTCCTCCACCACCAGCTCGACGATGCCGGGCTTGCTGAGGCCGTAGCCGACGTCGATGGTGTCCTGGGCGTGGGCCTCGAACGAGTCGTCCGGGTCCATGACCGCGGCGATGCCGCCCTGCGCCCAGTTCGTGTTGGTGTCGGCGATGCCGCGCTTGGTGACGACGGCGACCTCCCCGTGGCGTGCCGCCTCGAGCGCGAAGGTCAGGCCCGAGATGCCGCTGCCGAGGACGAGGTAGTCGGACTGGATGCGCATTGGGGAAGGCTAGAGCCAAGCTCCCCGAACGGGAATATCTCTACGACCGACGACCGTCCCGTCTTTTGGCGCCGGCCGGCCCCGTCACCTATCCTCGTCCTCGGACCATGCGTCCCCTCCTCGCCATCTCCGCGTGCTTCGCGCTGTCGCTGCCGCTCGGGTCCGCCCGCGCGGACATCTACACGTACACGGACGCCGACGGGGTCGTGCACTACAGCAACACCCCGCCGCCGCGGGCGCGTGGGGTGCGCCGGATCCGCACCGCGCCGCGCCCCGAATCGGGGCCGGAGGCGGCGCCGCGGCCCGCGCGCCGGGGGCCCTCTCGCGGCGACGCCTCCCGCTACCGCCGCTTCGACGCGCACATCCGCGAGGCCGCCGCCCTCTACCGGCTGCCCGAGTCGTTCCTGCGCGCGGTGATCAAGGTGGAGAGCGACTACAACCCGGAGGTCGTCAGCCACGCCGGCGCCTCGGGGCTGATGCAGCTGATGCCGGCGACCGCGGCCCGCATGGGCGTGACCGACGTCTTCGACCCGCGGCAGAACATCCTCGGCGGCGCGCGCTATCTCCGCCTGCTCGCGAACCACTTCAACGGCGACCTGGTCCTGACGGTCGCGGCGTACAACGCCGGCGAAGGCGCGGTGATGCGCTACCGCGGCATCCCGCCCTACGCAGAGACCCAGCGCTACGTCCGGCGCGTGCTCCGCCACTACTACAACTTCCTCGAGGCCGAGGGGCAGGGCCCGGGCGCGATCGTGCGGGCCGCCGCTCAGCCGCGCTGAAGCGCGAGGCGGCACAGCTCCGAGGGCCGGTCCGGGTCGTCGGCGTCGGTCAGCGCCCACCCCCGATCGCCCTCGACCAGGAGCGCCTCGAGCTTGCGCAGCGACGGCGCGCCGTCGGCCTCGCGCACCGGCCCCCACACGATCCGGCCGCCCTCGACGAGGCCAATCCGCGCGCCGCGCACCGGGCCGTCCCGGACCGCGTCGGGCGAGTCCTCCGCGCCGGCGAGGAACCAGACCCGGGCTCCGTCGCTCGCCGCGTCCGTGAAGCCGTAGGGCACGGCGCCCTCGCGCCCCAGGTCGACGGTGCGGGCGGCGCGGATCGGCGGCGGCGGGCCGCCCTCGAGGTGCCCCAGCAGCGCGTCGAGGGGGAGCTCGGCGATCGCGCTCACCGGCTCGAGCCCGCCCCGCGGCGCGCCGTTGCCGCGCTGGAAGAGCCAGATCGCGTCGCCCACCACCGCCGCGCCTTCGACGTTGAGCTCCGAGCCGGCGAAGTCGAGCCGCGCCCGCAGGCGATCGTAGAGCGGGGTCGCGTCGACGAGGCGCGCCCGGGACGCCTCGGGGTCCACGATCGCGATCGAGGTCCGGCGCGGCCCCGAGCCCGAGCCGAAGAGCAGGCCTCGCCCGTCCGGCAGGGCGACCGCGGCCTCGAGGTCGGGCTTGTCGTCCCGGTTGCCGAGCCGCTCCTCGAACACGCGCCCGCCGTCGGGCCCGGGCGGCAGGGGGATCGCGTCGAGGGCGCCGTCCGGGCGGCGCACCGCGATCCAGGCGAGGTCGTCCTGCGCGATCACCCAGCCGCCCCGGAGCGCCGCGATCCCCGACGCGGCCCGCACGAAGCCGGGGCGGTCGCCCCGCGGCGCCGGGTAGCGGAGCGGCTCGCACGCGACCACCCGGGCCGAGAGGCCGAGGCCGGGCTCGGCGACGGTGGGCCCGGGGACGTGGCAGGCGGAGAGCAGGACGAGGGCGATCGCGGTGCGCATCTTTCGCTCCCCCGATGCTTTCGCATAGGATGAGCCCGATGCGTACCTGGCTGCTGATCGGGCTGCTCGCCCTCCCCTCCACCGCACTCGCGCAGGAGACCGCGGGCGGCGAGGCCCCTCGCCCGGGCGCCGACGCCTACACCCAGCGCACCCAGGCGGGCATCGCGCTCCTCACCGGCGGTGACACCCCGGGGGCGCTCGCCGCGTTCCGGGAGGCGATCGAGATGGACGGCGGGCGCCCGATGGCGCCCTACTACGTGGCCGCGGCCCAGCGCATGAGCGGCGAGCTCGACGCGGCCCTCACCGGCTTCCAGCAGGCGGCGGCGCTGGCCGAGGCGGCGAACGCGCCCCGCTGGCGGGCCCGCGCGCTCCAGGGCGTGGCCGACACGCTCGAGCGCATGGAGGGCCGGATCCAGGACGCGCGGAGCGCGTGGCAGGCCTACATCGCCTTCGCCGACGCGAACCAGGCGGTCGCCTTCCCCCAGATGGGGCGGGCGCACCTCGCGGCCATCGATCGCGTCCTCGAGCAGGAGGGCGCCTACGGGGACGTGCGCGAGCGCATCGCGGCGCGCGAGCGCGAGCTGGCCGAAGAGGCGCAGGAGAGCACCCGCAGCCGCCGACGCTGATCGGCCGCGTGCGGCCGCCGATCGTGCGACGAGCGCACGAGCGATCGTGGCATCACGCCACGCCGATCGCCCGGCGCACCCGAGGGAGAGGGCCTGGCACGCCGCTTGACCCTTCTCCGGGGTGACATGCGAACCCCCACCTTCATGACGAGCACCCTGCTCGCCCTCGCGCTCGCCGCGCCCGCCGCCGCCCAGGAGGCCGAGCCGCGCGAGATGCCGTTCCAGAACGTCGAGTGGCGAGACGTGCGCGACGAGCGCAACGACCTGTTCACCCTCCGCGACATCCGCGACCAGTGGAACCGCGCGGTCGCCACCCGTGACCGCGTCCAGGAGCGCGTCGCCGATCGGCGGCTCCGCGACTGGCTCGACCGGGAGCTGCGCGAGGACGTGCGCGAGCTCCGCGAGTCCCGCCGCGAGACCCGTGAGGCCCGCTACGAGGCGGCCGACACCAACCTGATCGACGACCG
This sequence comes from Myxococcota bacterium, assembly GCA_036149055.1. GTDB lineage: Bacteria > Myxococcota_A > Polyangia > Polyangiales > Sandaracinaceae > JAVJQK01. The sequence continues at coordinate 4,658 of JAYZQJ010000150.1, forward strand.
CCTCGACGTGCGCGACGACGAGCACGACGAGGCCCGAGCCCTGGCCGACCTCAGGACCACGCGGCGCCTGATCCGCGAGCTCGGCGAGCTGCAGCATCACTTCGATCGCCGCACCGCCACCACCGCCCTCTACGCGCGGAAGCGCGGGATGATCGAGCGCCTGATCCGCCTCGCCGAGGACGAGCACCGGATGGCGCAGCGCGAGGCGCAGGAGGACCGCGAGGAGTACCTCGAGGACGTCACCCCGCGCCGCATCTGAGCGCGCCCGGAAAAGAGAACGGGGCCCCATCGAGCGATGGGACCCCGTCTCTCGTTCCGTCGTGCGGCCGTCAGCGAGGCACGAAGCGGAGCTCGGACTCGACGTGCGCGTCGACGTCGGCCTGGTCGAAGTAGAGCGGCGGCTGCTCGTTGCGGCGCCACAGCTCCGCCTCGTCGGCGTGATGCGGGCTCGCGACGTCCTCGCTCTGCCCGCCCGGGAGCGCGTTGAACGGGCGCGGGCCATCGGCGGTCATCTCCACCACCAGCCGCTGCGAGGCGCCGCTGCCGTGGGTGAAGCGCTCGCCGCCCCACATCGAGTAGTTGCCCACGTCGACGGCGCCGTAGTCGCCGTGCCGCGGGAAGCCGATCGGGAACTCCTCGGAGCCCACCGGCGGGATGGACACGATGCCGCGATCGGAGAGCGGCGGGACGATCTGGCTGAAGCGCACCGCGTGCAGCCGGCCCCAGCGCCACTCGCCCGGGTCCGCGCCGAGGCTGCTCTCGAGCCACTCCATCGCGGCGAGCACGGCCGTGACCACCCGCTCGTCGCGGGTCTCGATCACCGCGTCGGTGGTGATGTCGTCCCAGAGCACGGTGTCCGCCCAGCCGATCTGGCCGAGGTAGTCCTCGCGGAAGGTGTAGAGCGGCAGGCTGCGCTGGGTCTCGGCGTCGGCGAGCGCCCACTCCAGCATGCGCGCGGTCTGGCTCGAGCCCGGCCGGCGACCGATCGCGTCGGCCTCGTCGCCGAACGCGAGCGCGCTGAGCCGGGTGACGGTGGCGTTGAAGATCGAGGTGGCCACGCTGTCGGCGATCACGTCGGCGTCGGTGGCGCCCACGGCGTGCGGGGTCTCGAGCGACCAGGCCATCAGCCGCTCCCGCGCGGCGGTCAGCGCCGCCTCGCCGTCCGTCCCGGCGGTGGTCATCACCGCGAGCAGCGCCGGGTCGTCCGAGGGATCGGTCAGCGCGTGATCGATCGCGGCGACGATCGGGTCACGCATCGTGCTGCCGAGCGAAGAGCGGGTCTCCGCCTGCAGCGCGATCATGTCGTCGGTCGTGATGCCGCCGGCCCCGACGAGCTCGTCGAGCCGCTCGACGATGCGCCCCATGCGGTAGCCGACCGCGAAGTCGCCGCCGATGTAGTGCGCGTCGTTGCAGGGGTTGCCGTCCTGGGTGACCGGCACGTTGGCCTGGTTCGCGGTGGCGATGTAGCCGCGCGACGGGTTCACGTCGTGGGGGATGAAGCGGTCCTCGAGCGGATCGGTCCACTCGAAGCCGCCCTGGCCCGGCAGGACGTAGAGCGGCGAGACGCCGGTGATGGTGCCGTTGGACTGCACCGCGAAGCTGCACGCCGCCGCGTCGCGCTGCGGGATGCGCGACTGGGTCGACCAGCCGATGTCGCCCGCCCGGCTGACGAAGCTGAAGTTCTGCGCCCCGACCTCGAAGGCGTCCTGGGCGGCGAAGGCGTCGTCGACGCTCGTCGAGGTGAGCAGGCCGACGAAGAACGCCAGCTCGTTCGAGACGTCCTGGCCGGTGTAGCGGACCGAGAGGCCGCGGCCGACCTCCATCGCCCCGGTGGCCGGGCTGGCCACGTCCGGCGGGACGAGCGCGTCCGGGATGAGCGGGCCGTGGTGAGGCACCACGTAGATGGGCTGCTCGATCGGGTCGGCGCCGGCGACGCGGATCGTCTCGGTGATCACCGTGACCGCGACCTGCGCGCTCTCGAAGGTGACGCTGACCGGGACCCACGCCGGGGCCTCGGGCGTGCCGTCGTTCCGGAAGGTGACCTCCTCGTCGTAGACGTCGGTCACGTCGTAGCCGGTGGTGGTGGCGCTCCAGGCGAGGTCGCGGTTGTAGCCGAGCACCACGCCGGGGAGCGCGGCGAAGGCGACGCCCTGCGCGTCGATCTCGAGCTCCCCGCCCATGCGCGCGGTGTTCAGGTGCACGTACCACCAGACGCCGGGGCTGATCAGCGAGAGGTGCGGGTCGTTCGAGAGGATCGGCTGACCGCTCTCGGTGTGGTCGCCGTGCACGACCCAGCTGTTGGAGCCCATGTGCGGGTCACGCCGGAAGAGCGGGTTCCGGTCGAGGCGCGCGTAGAACGCCTCGGCCCCGTCGAGCTGCGCGACCGAGGGCAGCGTCAGATCGGCCGGCGGGCGCGGGCGGCGGATCGGCGGCAGGAGCGCGGTGGTGCTGCCGTCGTTGAAGTCGGGGCGGGTGTAGACGTCCCGCGCCTGTCGCTCCGACCAGAAGTCCGCGTAGACGCCCGCGCGCGAGGCGACGCGCTCGTCGAGGCTGGTCGGATCGAACGCGGCGCGCGCCCCCGCGAGGGCCGCCGTGCGCGAGATGTCGGCGCCGGCGTCGTAGCTCAGGTTGAAGGACTGGAAGCGCGCGATCGCGAAGATGTCGGCGGGATCCCAGTGCCCGAAGTTCGGGCTCGTGCGGATGACGTTGAAGAGCTCGAGGCCCTCGGTCGGCAGGTAGTCGTCCGCCCCGATGACCTCGTCGATGTAGAGGTTGATGCCCTCGACGAACGCCTCCGCCACCAGGCGGGTCCGGTCGGTCTCGGGGAGGCTCTCGTAGATCGCGCGGCCCTGGCGCTGGAAGCCGAGGAAGCGGGAGTCGCGGTCGTCGTCGACGGTGCTCGGCTCGAGCCCGCCGAGGACCTCGCCGAGGGTGCCGAGCACGCTGCGACGGAGGAACTCCATCTGGACGAAGCGGTCGCGGCTCATCAGGTAGCCCTGCACGACCATCAGATCGTGGACCGTCGTCGCGTAGATGTGCGGCATGCCGCGATCGTCGATCACCACCTCGACCTCACCGTCGAGGCCGGGCAGGTCGATGTCGTCCATCGTCATCGGTCCGGCGTCCCCGGGCCCCGCGTCGCTCGGCCCGGCGTCCACGCCGGCGTCGTCCGCGGGCGCGCCGTCGTCACAGCCGAACCCGATCATCGCCGCTACGAGGAGCAGCACCCATCGCATCTCTCCAGCCATCCCAAGTCCCCTTCCCGCAGCGCGCACCGCGGCCGCGAAAGCGACCGGGAGGGTAAACCGAGCCGCGTCCTCGTGCACGGACCGGATCGGGGATGCGCACCGGGCCGCATGGGCTATTCTCGCGCGCCGTGCCCGGAGAGCCCAACGCGCTGGAGCTTTCGGCGCCCGAGGTGAAGGCGCCTCGCGCGCGTCGCTGGCTGGTGCCGCTGATCGTCTTCGCGGTCACCGCGCTGACCTACGTGCTCGTCGCCGGGCCGCGCACCGAGGCCCCCTCGCCCAACAACCACTTCGCCCACCTGGCCGAGAGCTGGCTGAACGGCGAGCTGGCGGTGCTCGGCGGGCGGCCCCCCGGCTTCAACGACTGGGCCTGCGTCGACACCCAGACCGGCGAGGTCTGCCCGCAGCAGGCCTACCACCGGGCCGACGACCGCTACCGCTGGTACGTCTCCTTCCCGCCCTTCCCCGCCGCGGTGCTCGCGCCGGCGGTCGCGATCTTCGGGACCGAGTTCTCGGACCCGCTCTTCTGGGCGCTCTTCGCCGGGCTCGCGCCCGCCTTCCTCTACGTGCTGCTGCGCCGGCTGCGCGAGGAGGAGCTCAGCCCCCGCTCGCCGCGCGAGGACCTGAGCCTGGTCGCCGTCTTCGCCTTCGGCAGCGTCTACTTCTTCACGAGCGTGCAGGGCTCGGTGTGGTTCAGCGCCCAGGTCGTCGCGTCGCTGCTCCTCGTCCTCTTCCTCTACTTCAGCATCGGCCTGCGCCACCCGCTGCTCGCCGGGCTGATGCTCGGCTTCTGCTTCATGACCCGCCCGAGCACCGCGCCGTGGGCCATCTTCTTCGCGCTCGAGGCGATGCGGGCCCACCGCCTCGAGGCCCGCGGCCTGCCGGAGGACGCCTCGATCTGGCGGCGCGCCTGGCGATGGATCGCCGAGACCGACTGGCCGCGGATCGTGAAGCCGTGCCTGATCTTCGCCGCGCCGATCCTCGCGGTCGGGGCGGTCGCGATGTGGATGAACGAGGCCCGCTTCGGCAGCCCGTTCGAGTTCGGCCACGAGTTCCTGATGATCCGGTGGCGCCCCCGCATCGAGAAGTGGGGCCTGTTCAACTTCCACTACTTCGCGAAGAACCTCGCGGTGATGCTCGCCGCGTTCCCGTGGCTGAGCGCCCTGCCGCCCTACGTGATGATCAGCCGCCACGGGCTCGCGCTCTGGATCACCTCGCCCAACTTGTTACCGGCGTTCTGGCCGAAGAAGGTGACGCCGTTGATGGTGGGCCTCTTCGTGGGGACCACGCTCGTGGCGATCCTCGACCTCTGCTACCAGAACAGCGGCTGGGTGCAGTTCGGCTACCGGTTCAGCCTGGACTACATGCCCGCGCTCATCCTGCTGCTCGCGCTCGGCGGGCGCCGCTTCGGGGTGGGCTTCCACCTGCTGCTCGTGTTCGCGATCGCGGTGAACGCCTTCGGCGCGATCACGTTCGACCGAGCGCACGCTTTCTACGACGACGACGGAACGCAGGAGCGGATCTTCCAGCCCGACTGATGGCCCGGCCCTCGGGAGCGTGGTATCCCATCGAGGCGGCGGGGGCCGACGGGGAGGGGGATCGAGAGTGCGCGTACGGGCTCGCGTCGATCATCGGGACGTGCCACCAGAGTCCACCGTGGTGGGCCTGAAGGCGCACGAGGGGCTGTCCAGGCTCTTCGACGTGCGCGTCGAGCTGCTGGCCCCCGCGGGCGACCTCGACCTCGAGGCGATGCTCTGGTCGACGATGGCGGTGACCCTCACCCCCGACCAGAGCGTCGGGAGCGAGCCGCGCTCGTGGCACGGCGTGATCGAGGCCGCCGACTACCTCGGCACCGACGACCGCTGGCACCGCTACCGCTTCCGCTTGCGCCCCACCGTGCACGGCCTCGCCTATCGCGTGCGCAGCCGGATCTTCCAGGACGTGAGCGTGGTGGACATCGTCACCCAGGTGCTGACCGACGCGGGCGTGCCGGCCGACGCGGTGCGCTGGGACACCGGCGGCGAGTACCCCGTGCGCCCCTACACCACGCAGTGGAAGGAGAGCGAGCTGTCGTTCGTGCTCCGCCTGCTCGAGGACGAGGGGATCTTCTACTGGTTCGAGCACACCGAGATCGATCATCTCCTGTGCTTCGGGGACGCGCCGGGCGCGCACGCTCCGATCGACGGGGACGCGATGATCCCCGTCGAGAGCCACGCCGCGCAGGAGGTGGACGCGGTCTGGCATCCGGTGCTGTCCAAGCACCAGGTCCACGACGTCTACACCTCGCGCGACTGGTGCTTCGAGACCCCTCAGGCGCCGCTCGAGGCCAAGACCGCCGACGGCGGAGAGCGCACCCGGTACGAGTACCCCGGCGGCTACGACGCGCAGGGGGACGGAGACCGCCTCGCGGGGGTCCGACTCGAAGAGGCGTGGCACGACGCGGTGACGCTGACCGGAGCCACGAGCTGCCTGCGCTTCGCGCCGGGCCGCAAGGTGGACTTCGTCGGGGTGCAGCCCGAGCCCCTCGGCGGCGAGTACCTGCTGACCCGGGTGGAGCACGAGCTGCGCGTCGGCGAGCGCGGCGAGGCGGGGGTGAACACGGTCGGCGATCACTCCGCCCGGTTCCACGCCATCCCCGCCGACGTCCCCTATCGCCCGCCCCGCGTGACCCACCGCCCGCGGGTGGTCGGTCTCGAGAGCGCGGTGGTCACCGGGCCGGCCGGCGAGGAGATCCACGTCGACGAGCACGGGCGCATCAAGGTGCACTTCTACTGGGACCGCGAGAACCCGGTCGACGACACCGCGAGCTGCTGGATCCGCTTCGCCCAGATGAACACCCAGGGCGCGATGATCCTGCCGCGCCTCGGCTGGGAGGTGCACGTCGCGTTCGTCGACGGCGATCCCGATCGACCGGTCGCGCTGCACAAGGTCTACAACCAGGAGACCATGCCGCCCTACGGCCTGCCGGGCGAGAAGACGCAGATGTCGCTGCAGTCCTCGACCTCCCCGGGCGGCGGCTCGACCAACGAGATCCGCCTGCAGGACGGCAACGGCGGCATGGACTGGTTCCTCCACGCGTCGAAGGACCTGAACGTGGTGGTGGCCAACGACGAGAACGAGACCATCGGCGTCGACTCGGCCGAGACGGTGGGCAACACGATGAGCGCGTCGGTCGGCGGAGACGAGTCGGGCTCGGTGGGGGCGAACCAGTCGCTCAGCGTGACCGCCAACTGCGCGACCGAGACGGCGGGGAGCAAGTCGGTGACGGTCGGCGGCAACGACGACTGGGGCATCACCGGCAACTTCGGCTTCAACACCGCCGGCGACCGCACCGAGGACATCGGCGGCCTGATGAACGTGCTCTCGAACAACGTCGCCGAGACCATCGGGGGCTCGCTCACCCGGAGCGTCGGGGCCGTGCAGACCATCGCGAGCGCGACCGCCATCGCCGAGACGGTCGGGGGCAACAAGACCGAGACCGTCGCGGCCGCCAAGGCGATCCTCACCCCGGCCGAGCATCAGGAGAGCATCTCCGGGGTGAAGACCCTCACCAGCGGCGCGGTGACGGTGAAGACCGGCGAAGACGTCACCTACGGCGCGAAGGGCGCCATCGCGGTGACCGCGGGCGGCGTCATCCAGATCGACTGCGGAGAGGACGCGATGTTCTCGGGCTCGCAGGTCCGCGTGACCGCCGGCAGCGCCAAGCTGAAGGGCGGCGGCGGCAAGGTCGACCTCGGCGGCTCGATCACCGTCGACGCCAACAAGTTCGGCGGCAAGGGAGGCCCCACGCTCATGATCAAGGGCACCACGGACTACAAGAGCTGAGATGACCGAGCGCAACACGCTGGTGATCGACGGCGCGTCCTCCGAAGGCTGGGAGGTCAGCTACGCGGACGCGCACGAGCGCCTCTTCCATCCCACCCGCGTGATCGTGCGGGCCTGGGCCACCGAGCCGGTCGAGCTCGACGGTCTCATCGGCAAGGACGCCAGCCTCGAGCTGCTGGTCGAGGGGCACGAGCCGAGGGCGTTCCACGGGGTGGTGCTCGACGTCGCCGAGACGGCCCACCACGAGGACGCGTTCGAGGTCGAGGTCGTGTTCGCCTCCAAGCTCGCCCTGCTGCAGCTCGGGCGAGACCACCGCATCTACCAGGAGATGAGCGTGCCCGACGTGGTGCGCGACGTGCTCTCGCGCGCCGGGCTCGACGGGATCTGCGAGTGGGCGACGCAGGCGAGCTACGAGCCGCACGCCAACATCGTGCAGTACGGCGAGAGCGACTACGACTTCGCGACGCGGCTCCTCCACGAAGAGGGCATCGGCTTCCTGGTCGAGCAGGACGAGGCGGCGGAGAAGGTCGTCTTCTTCGACGACGACACCGCCTTCGAGGCGGTCGCGGGCGACTCGATGCTCCCCCACGTCCGGACGCACGGCGGAGGGCGCGCCGGGCTGTTCCGGCTCGTGCTCCATCAGCGCGTCGCCTCAGACCAGGTGATGCTCAACGACTACGACCTCGCGGCGCCCGCGACCGATCTCCGGCTCACCGCCGAGGCCGAGAACACGACGAGCCGCGAGGTCTACCTGCACCCGGGGAGCTACACCGACCCGGGCCGGGGCCAGCGCCTGACCGACGCCCTGCTCGAGCGGCTCGGCACCCGGAACCGCACCTTCGACGCCGGCACCAACGTGCCGCGGCTGATGGCGGGGCGCTTCTTCAGCGCGGCGGGCGCCGAGCGAGACGAGCTCGACGGAGACTTCCTCGTGCTCGACGTGCGCCATCGCCTGCGGCCGATCGACGACGCGCAGGCCGGCGGCGAGGGCGCGCGCGGGGTGGCCACGCGCTACCACAACGACGCCGAGCTGATCCCCCTCGAGGTGCCCTACCGCCCGCAGCACGCGGCCCCCGCGCCGACGATCGCCGGCGTGCAGCACGCCTTCGTCACCGTGCCGGGCGGCGAGGAGATCCACACCGACGACTACGGGCGGGTGAAGGTTCGCTTCCCCTGGGACCGGAGCGGGATCACCGACGACCGCAGCAGCACCTGGCTGCGCGTGAATCAGAAGGCGCTCGGCGGCTCGATGATCCACCCGCGCGTCGACTTCGAGATGATCGTCGGCTTCGAGCTGGGCGACCTCGACCGCCCTTCGATCACGGGGCACCTCTACGAAGCGGAGCACCCTCCGCCCTACGCGCTGCCCGGCGGCGCGACCCGCAGCTCGCTCCAGACGGCGACCACCGAGGGCGGCCCGGGCGCGAACGAGCTCCGCTACGAAGACGCCGCCGGCGGCGAGGAGATCTTCCTCAACGCATCGAAAGACCTGACCGCGTCGATCGACAACGACACCAGCTGGAGCGTCGGCGCCAACCAGACCCGCGACGTGGGCAGCAACGAGACGCTCAGCGTGAAGGCCGACCAGTCGACCAGCGTCACCGGCAGCCGGAGCCTCTCGGTCGGCGGGGACCAGAGCGCCAACGTCGGCGGCGAGTACGGCGACGGCACCGGCGGAGACCTCTCGGTGAGCATCGGGGGCAACCGGATGGTGCAGGTGGGCGGAGACTGCTCCGAGGAGTCCGGCGGCTCGCTCACGCGCACGGTCGGGTCGTTGCAGTGCCTGACCGGCATCGCCGGCTACGCGCGCACGGTCACCGGCGACGTCACCATCGACGTGGGCGCGGCCTGGGCCGAGATCGCCGGCGGCGCGCGGGGACTCGAGGTCGGCGGCGCGTACAGCGAGTCGATCGGCGCGCTCAAGTTCATCAAGGCGAAGAACGTCGGCGTCTCCTGCGACGCCGCGTACACGATGAACGCCGCCGCCGAGCTGGTGAAGGCCGGCGGCGGTCGCACCGACGACGCCAAGGGCGCGGTCGCGCTCACCGCGGGCGGCGCGGTGAAGGTCAAGGCGACGAACATCGTGTTCGAAGCGAAGAGCAAGCTCGTGTTCCGCGGCGGGGCGGGGAGCATCGAGATCACGAGCGCCGGGATGGTCACGGTGAAGGCGCCCAAGATCAAGGTGAAGAACGCGAAGGCGCTCAACCAGATCATGCACAAGTCGGGGTGACGGGCATGGCGGATCAGACCTACATCCGGGCGTTCATGGACACGACGGCGTGCGACGGCATGCCGCAGGTCCTCGCGGTTCGCGGCCACGAGCGGCTGAGCCACCCCTACCTCTACCGCATCGACGTCGAAGCCGAGGGCCTCGACCTGGACGGCGGGGTCGGCGCGAGCGCCTACGTCGTGATCTCCGACGAGCAGGCCAACGAGCGGCACGTGCACGGCGTGATCGAGCGGCTCGAGATCGCCGGGAGCCCCACCCCGGAGATCCTCCGCGCCCGGCTGCACCTCACCCCGGCGCAGGCGCAGCTCCGCCACCGCTACGGGTGCCGCATCTTCCAGGAGATGACCACGCCCGACATCGTCAAAAAGGTGTTCTCGGACGCGGGCATCGACGACGCGCTCTTCCGCTGGGACCTGCAGGGCAGCTACGAGACCCGGACCTACTGCGTGCAGTACGACGAGTCGGAGTGGGACTTCGTCAACCGCCTGCTCGAGGACGAGGGCATCTGGTACGCGTTCGAGCACGCGGTCGACGCGGCGGTGATGGTCTTCGGCGACGCGTCCGACCAGGTCGAGGCGCTGCCGGCGGCGACCCTGCGGTACCAGACGGCCGACCGCGCGGGCATGTCGCTCGGCGACGCGCGCGTCTTCGAGTGGCGCCGACGCCGCCGGCTGGTGGAGTCGAAGGTCAGCCTGAACGACTACGACGGCCTGCACCCGTCGCTGGACCTCGCCGCCGAGAGCGAGCAGGACGAGCTCCACGCGCGCGAGCACTACGAGTACCCGGGCGGCTACGTGGCGCAGGGCGAAGGGAGCCGGCGCGCGGCGGCGCGGCTGCAAGAGCTGTCGAGCGGCCGGCGCAGCGCGCGGGGCACGACCGAGCTGGTCGCGATGCAGCCCGGCAAGCGCTTCGAGCTGCTCGACCACCCGATCGCGGCCGGAGAGCACGTGGTGACCGAGGTGGAGCTCCGCTTCATCTTCCATCCTTCCCGCAACGAGGGCATGCCGCTCGCCATCCCGACGACCGATCGGCACCGCATCGACTTCGAGTGCGTGCCGCGGGACCAGGTCTTCCGCCCGGCGCGCCGGACCCGTCGCCCGCGCATCGACGGAGTGCAGACCGCGCGGGTGACCGGCCCGAGCGGCGAAGAGATCCACTGCGACGAGCACGGCCGGGTGAAGGTCCAGTTCCACTGGGACCGCGACGGCGAGATGGACGAGAAGACGTCGTGCTGGATCCGCTCGACCCAGGAGCACACCACCGGCTCGGTGATGATCCCGCGCATCGGCTGGGAGGTGCTCGTCCAGTTCTACGAGGGCGACCCCGACCGCCCGGTGGTGCTCGGCCACCTCTTCAACCCGCTTCACCAGCCCGCCTACTCGCTGCCGGCGCAGAAGACCGTGACCGGACACCGCACGGTGTCGTCCCCGGGGGCCGGGGCGATCAACGAGGTGATGTTCGACGACGCCTCGGGATCCCAGCAAATCGCGGTCAACGCGGGCAAGGACCTCACGATCAACGCGGTCAACGACAAGACCATGCAGACGGGCAACCAGCTGCAGCTCCAGGTGGGGGCCAACCGCACCTTCAGCGTCGGGGCCGACCAGACCATCTCGCTCGAGGCCAACCACGACGGCGCCGTGGGCGGCGACCACGCCATCGACGTCGGGGGCAACCGCACCGTCCGGGTGAGCGGCAACGCGGCCGACACCGTCGCCGGCTCCATCGCGCTCAGCGTCGGCGGGCTCGAGAACATGATGATCGGCAACCCGCTCTCGGCGGTGCTGGAGATCATCGCGAGCGAGGCGATCGCCGCCGCCGAGGGGGCCGCGGCCGCCGCCGCCGACCGGGTCCAGGGCGCGCTGCTCGCGCCGATCCAGCCGGCGCTCGACGCGGTCAGCGGCGCGCTCGGCGAGGCCTCCAGCTACGCTGGGCCCGCGGCGGCGATCCTCGGGGCCGACAACCCGGCGGTCGCGCTCTATGGCGACACCTTGAACGGGCTGAGCGAGGCGACGACGCCCCCCGACCTCGCGGGCATGGCCGGCGGCATGGCCTCCGCGGCGGCGTCGGACGCGCTGGCCGCGGCCGGGGTCGGCGGAGGCGGAGGCGGCGGCGGCTCGGGGGTCTGGGCGACCACCGTCGCCGGCGACATGAGCGAGACGATCGGGGCGCTGGGCGCGATGAACTCGGCCTACGGCGTCACCTTCGGCGTGGGCGGCTCGAGCACGGAGACGGTGGGCGCCGCGCGCGCGGAGCTGGTCAAGGGCGGGCACAGCGAGTCCGCGGCCAGCAAGACCGAGACGGTGGGCGTCTACTTCGTCAACGCGTCCGGCGGCTTCTCGGTCGAGGCGACCGGCGCCATCGCGCTGAACACCGCGTCGTCGAAGTGGACGCTGGGCAAGGGCTACGCGGCCACCGCGAAGGCCCTGTGCGCGGTCACCGCCGCGTCGATCGACCTGAACGCGTCGGAGACGATCACCCTCAAATGCGGCGGCGGCGAGGTGATCATCGACAAGAGCGGCATCTCGTTCAAAGGCGACATCAAGGTGTCGGTCGAGGGCAGCACGATCGAGGTCGAGCCGCCGGCGATCGGACCGTAGGGAGGCAGGACATGGGTGCCGAGCAGAGAGCCGAGGACGACACGGCGAGCGCGGAGACGGAAGCCACCGAGACGACCCAGCCCGCGCGGCTCGTCTACACGCAGGCCCCCGTCCTCCTCGGGCGCCTCGAGGAGAGACTCGAGGACGGACGATGGCGGGCGCGCGTGGGCGCCGTCTCCCGGGAGATCGCGGTCGACCCGGCAGTGGATCCCGCGCTCCTCGAGGAGGCGCTGGAGCTCGGCGCGCGCGTCATCGTCGAGGCCGAGCCGGAGCCGACGGTGGTCGGGGTGGTCGCCGTGCGGCGCGCTCTCGCGGTCCAGCCGGACGGGAGCGTGCAGGCGAAGGTGCGCGCGCTGAAGGTCGAGGCCGAGGACGAGATCCTGCTGAAGGTGCCCGGCGCGTTCGTCCGCACCAAGGCGCGCGAGGTCGAGGTCTACGGCGAGCGCGTCGTGACCCGCGCCCGGAACCTGGCGAAGATCCTCGCCGCCATGATCAAGCTCAACTGACGTGGACGGCGCCACCGACACGGGACCCCGCCTCCCCGAGCTGCGCACCAAGCTCGACGTCGCCCTGACGGGCTTGCGCGCCATCGTGGATCCGGCGGTGCCGGTCGCCCACGCGGAGCGGGCGCTCGGCGAGGCGCTCGAGCACGTCTACGCGGCGCTGGCCGACCTCGGCGACCACGCCACGTTCCAGGGCGAGACCCGCGCGGCGGTCGAGGACGTGCGGGCGGCGCTGGCGCACCTGATGGCGGCTCCGTCGGCGGACGCCGGGGTCGACCAGGTCGCGGCCGCGGTGGCGGAGGCGCTCGGCGGCCTGCAAGGGGTGACCTGGGCGCTGGCCCCCGGCATCGAGCTGCCTCGCGCCGACCGCGCGACGCCCTTCCTGCGCGCCTCCGTCCAGGTGCCGCGCCTGCTCGAGCTCGGCCGCGCGGTCCTGCGTCCGGCGATCCCGCTCGACGCGCCTCCGTTCGCGCTCCCGGAGCCCGCCCCCGAGGTCCTGCCGGCCGCCGGTCTCTCGCTGGAGGCGCTCCGCGAGCGCATGGCGGCCCACGCCGCGCGGCTCGAGGAGCTCGCGAAACCGAAACCCGCGCCTGCGCCCGAGCCCGAGCCCGAGCCCGAGCCGCGCGCCGACGACGCGCTGATCCGGGAGCGCTTCGGTGTCGCGATCACGGACGAGGCGCTCCTGACCGAGCGCGCGCGCGACTGCATGGACGACCTCGGGATGCTGGGCCGCATGCGACGGCAGGGCGACCTGGAGCCCTGGGCCGCCGGTGAGGAGTGCGAGCGCCGCATGTTGACCAAGGTCGACGCGATCGCGGCCTGCGGCGCGTCGGTGTTCCCGCACCTGGTGCACCTCTTGGACGACCGCCCGCTGCCCGACCCGGAGATGACCTTCGGCAACGTCTACTTCTTCCTCTCCATCGCCGGCGACGACGCCTTCGACCAGGCGGCGCGCATCCTCGAGACGGCCGAGCTCGGAGAGCCGGGCATGCTCGAGCTCTGCACCGACGCCCTCGTCTTCGCGCCTCACCCCCGCGTCGACGCGTTCATGTCGCGCTGGTCGCGGAGCGAGGTGGCGGACCGCCGGGCGCTCGCGGTCGAGGTGCTGCGGCGACGCCGCGCCTTGACGCGAGAGCTCTTCGACGCGCTCGGGGGAGACGACGACGCGCGCGTCCTCGCCTCGCTCGCCCGGGCCCTGCCCTTCCTGCCGGGTGGCGCCCCCCCGGGAGCGCTCGGCTGGTTCTTGCAGCGCTCGGAGGAGCCGGTCGTGCGCGCCGCCATGGAGTCGGCGATGCGGCTGCGCCAGGTCTCCGGCTACGAGCGCGCGGTGCAGATCACGAGCGCTCGCGACGGCGCCTGGGCGGAGGCGGTGCTCTTCGTCGGGATCTCCGGCGGCCCCGAGGTCCGCGCGGTGCTCGAGGACGACATCGCGTCCGCGGGATCCAACACGGCCCTCCGCGCCATCGGTTGGTACGGCGACCCGACCTTCGTGCCGTTCCTCCTCGGGCGCCTCCGGCATGGAGACGAGGGTGCGCAGGCGGCGGCGCTCGAGGCGCTGGAGCGGATCACCGGCGCGTCCATCGTCGACGCGTCCCTCGAGGCGGAGCACGCGCGCGGCGAGGAGCCGTTCGTCGGACGCCGCCCCCCCTACGAAGAGCCCGGAATCCTCGACGGCGATCCCGACGCGTGGCAGGCGTGGTGGGAGCGCTGGGGCCGCGCCGCCGAGCCCGAGGGCCGCTACCGCTTCGGGCGCCCCTGGACGCCGACCGCCTCGTACGAGGAGGTCCTCCGCGAGACGTCACTCCAGCGCGACCGCCCCTGGGCCGTCATGGAGCTCGCCACGCGCGGAGGGCGCCCGCTGCCGCTCGACTGGCACGACCTCATCGTCCGTCAGCGCGCCGCCGCCAGGTAGTCGGCGGGCCGGTCAACGCCAGTGCTCGGGCGCCGCGAAGCGGTGGACCCATCCGCGCGCGTCGTCCTCGCCCCAGCGTCCGCCGAACCGAGCGGGCTCGGGGTCGAGGTAGCGGTCGAGGCGCTGGGCGACCTCCGCGAGCGCGAGCGGGAGCTCCATCTGATTGACGTCGGCGAGCTCGGGCGACGCGCCCGCGCGGATCAACGTGCCTCGCGAGAGCTGGAAGACCTTCACGTCCTCGTGGTCGAAGGTGAGCTCGGCGAGCGAGCCCGCCCGTTCGCGGGGCAGCAGGTCGGGCCCGAGCAGGCTCAACCAGGCGGGGGAAGGGAGCCAACGCAGCGCCGCCTTGGCCGCCTTGGCGGGCCGGGGCACGTCCAGGCCGAGGTAGCGCTTGCACATGCCGTAGAGCGCGTCGTCGGCCGTGCCGCCGAGGCCCGGCGCGACGCTCGCGATCCAGCCCGCGGTCGCGCAGCGGATGGGGTGCAGCTGGCCGATCTCGAGGGCGAGCGCGAGCAGCTCGTCGGCCGGGAACTCGCGCGGGAAGATCAGCTGCGCCCAGCCCGCGTGCCGAGCGCGCGCCGGGTCGACCTCGTGGTACCGGAAGGCGACGACCGGGGCGAGGCGGTCATCGGCCACCTCGAAGGTGAAGAGGTGGCGGACGCGCCCGAGCACCCGGTCCGCGACCAGGTGATTGCGGAGCGCGTCGATCTCGGTGTCCACCCGCGCCTCCCAGCGGTGCATCATCGACGTCGTGAACCAGCCGAGCGCCGCGGGATCGACCCGGCGCAGGAACGCGTCGAAGAGCGCGGGCGCGCCCTCCGCGCTCCAGTGGAGACCGTCGCTGAAGTAGACCGTCAGGCCCTTGGCCACCCGGACGATCGACAGCTCGCGGTCCGCGTCGAGGACCGCGCGCTTCGGCGTCAGCGAGGGCGCCTCGTCCACGTCACGGCTCCAGCGCGACCTCGGCCATCGTCTGCAGCATCTCGGCTGCGTCCTTCTGGTCCGGGGTCCCGTTCGCCACGTAGTGATCGATGAACCCGAGCAGCGGGGTGCGCTGGATCTCGGCGAGCGGGATGGCGAACACGCCGTCGAGCTGCTCGTCCGCGTTCGGCGTCACCACGGTGGCGGGATCCGCCTCGTATTCGACGACCATCCACTGATCGAGCTCGGGAGTGGTCTCCGGGTCGGTCAGGAGCCCCAGCATCACGTGATCCCGCATGAGGCCCTCCGGTGTGGAGAAGGCGTAGGCCGCATCTGGAGACAATCGCTCCCCGTTGCACGTGCGTCGCTCACGAACGTCCGCAGGCTTTCCGTCCTTGCGGGTCCTCGAGAAGTACCGAGCCATCGCGTCTCCCCCGGGTTAGAATGACGAGGTCGGCAGTATCGGCAAACGAACGATCCCGTCAAGCGAGACCGCCGACCGATGACGACGCCCGCTCCGCACACCCCGATCAACATGGTGAAGGGGGGCAACAGTCTCTTCTTCTCCGCCCAGTGCGTCGCGCTGCTCGCCAAGTGCGGCTACTCGCCCGACGACTTCGGGACGTACGATCAGGTTCAGAAGCGTTGCTCTCAGGCGCGCGACAAGTGCGCGACCTTCGACGCGCAGAAGAAGGCGCGCGAGGAGGCGATCGCGCGCGGAGTCCCGGAGAGCGAGGCGCCCGCGGTCACGGCTCCGGAGCCCAGCGACCACGAGCGCTTCCTGGCCAGCTGCCAGTCCGGGCACATCGCGCAGGACGCGTCCATGCGGAACAGCACCGACGGTGACGGCAACGCCGGCCGCGGCAACCCCTGCGCGAACGACGGGCGCGTGGACGGCTACGAGACCCGCCTCGCGCCTTGCATGCCGCATCAGGGCGCGGCGGACGAGCCCGGCAGCCAACACCACCTGGTCAGCAACCTGGAGAACTCGCAGCCGGTGTCGGACGGCGCCAGCCGCGGCAGCGACTACGACCCGACCAAGCTCGACGCCGACTGTCAGGCGCGCACCGACCAGGCGCTGCAGTGGCGCGAGGAGACGGCGGGCGACTGGAACCTCGCCGCGGACAACGGGAAGCCCGGCGAGCAGCCGGAGATCACCGACGCCAGCGCGGCGGCGTACTTCGAGGGGACCGATCCGAAGAAGTCGGCCGAGCTCCAGGGAACGCCCAAGGAGCTGACCGGCGACACCGCCGCAGAGTGCATCGAGTCGTTCCGCAAGGCCGGCGAAGCCGAGATGAAGGCCAAGTGCGCGCGCGACGTGGAGAAGAACGAGGCGATCGCCAACGGTGGCGAGGGGAAGACCGCAGAGGAAGGCGCGGCTCATCGCGAGCGGCTGAAGACTCAGGCAGAGACCGATGCGGCGGAGGCGGAGAAACGAAAGGGCGAAATGCACACCGCAAACCGCTCTCGCGGGCAGCGGCAGCGCGCCCTGAACGACGCCATCGCCGACTACCGCGCGAACCCGACGCCCGAGAACAAGGCCAAGCTGAAGGAGAAGGCCGCGAACTACGCACAGTCGAACCGTGACGCGCGAGACGCCGCGGAGCGGTACGACTCGGCGGCCGCGACCGCGAGTGACTCACGGCGCGCTCACAACCGCGCCCGGTACGCGGAGTGTCGGCGTGAGCAGGGGGAGCGCATGAACGAGGACGGGACCGGCGGCAGTCACAACCCGCGTGTCCCCGGCTACAACACCTTCGCCGACCCCAGCCCCAGCAGCGGCGGCGCGAGCGGGACCTGATGGACGACCTCTCCTACCAGTACAAGTACAACCACGCGCGGGGGCCGAGCCACGACGACTGCGTCTGCGCGGGCTACCGGTGGGCCGCGGACGCGCCGATGGTCGACGACCTGACCGAGTCGAGCGTGCTTCGGATCCGCGGCGGGCAAGTGGAGCGCATGCTCCGCGTGGCCGGGATCGTCACCGGGGTGTGGCGCTCGCCGGCGGGGGTGGTGTTCGCCTCGCTCATCGACGGCCGGCTCTTCTGGCGGCCTCAGGACGACGTCGGCGCGCCGTGGCACGAGCACGACACCGGCGGGAGCCTCAGCTTCGTCTGGGGGCTGCGCGAGGACCTCGTCTTCGCGGGAGGTCTCCGCGCCGGCCGGCCGGTGATGTTCCGCGCCGACGGCCGGGACCCGACCCACACGGCATGGACCGAGGTCGCCTGCGACGGCCACCCGACCTGTGTGCACGGCGTGCACGAGGATCTGCTCTTCGCGGTGGGCTACGACGGCTTCATCGGGCGCTGGAACGGCACCGCCTTCCGCGCCCTCGGCTCCCCGGTGCAGGCGCCGCTGGCGAGCGTGCACGTGGTGGACGCCGGGGAGGCGCACGCGTGTGGCCCCCGCGGTCACGTGCTCGAGGGGAGCGCGCACGGCTGGGTCGAGCGCCTCGTGGCTCCGCACCCGTTCTCGGCGGTGCGCAAGTGGGGCGGCAAGCTCTGGCTCGCGGCCGCCGACGACGGGCTGATGACGCTGGGCGACGACGACGCGCTCGAGGTGGCGCGCGACGACATCCGCGCCCGCTCGCTCGACGCCGGGGAGCGCCTGCTGGCGGCGGCCCCCGATCGCGTCACGAGCACGGCGGACGGCGCGACCTTCGCCGGCTGGGCGGTGGACGGGCTGGTGAACGCGCTGGCCGGGACGCGACCGGCGTGGCGGATGTGAGCGGCCGTCGCTACACGCCCGACCACGTCTGGATCGACGACGCCGGCCGGGTGGGCGTGACCGCGCATCTGCTCCGGCGCCTCCCGGAGCTGGTGGCGCTTCACCTGCCCGACGTGGGCGTCGAGGTGCGCACCGCGGAGCCCTTCGGGGCCCTGGAGGCCGACAAGGGCGCGTTCGATCTCCATGCCCCGTGCGACGGGGTGGTGCGCGAGCGGAACCCGGTCGAGCCCGCCGCGCTCGACGGCGACACCTGGCTCGTGCGCCTCGAGGGGCGTCCTGGACGCCTCCTCGACCGGGACGCCTACGCGGCGCGCCGCGGCCCGGTCAGGCTGGCGCGCGAGCGTTGAACGGGAAGCCCCGCTGGCTCGAGAGGTGGCAAACGATGGCGCAGGGGCACCCCGGCCCCCTACTACGACGACCGACCCGAGACGACGGCAGGCGACGAGCGCAGCGAGGTCGCCACACGCAAAAAGCTCAGCGAGGAGCGGGCGGCGGGATGGCCTCGAAGAGGACGACGCCGCGCTCCCCCCCGTCGCTCGAGCCAGTGACGAGCACCGTGCGCCCGGCCGGGTCACCGCGGCGCAGCCCCTCGACGCCGAGCATGACGCCGGTGGGCATGGTCGCCGCGCCCAGCTCCCCGAAGTGGCTCGGCAGCATGTCGAGCGAGCCCTCGGGGGTCATCGCCAGGTGCGCGGCGCGCGGCCAGGCGAGCTGCAGCTCCTGGAGGCGGAGGCTCTCCCCCGTGGCGTCGGACAGCCACCAGTCGAGCGCCCGCCCCTCGTCGACGAGCCGGCGCACGACCGCCACCGCGGCGCGCGAGAGGCCCAGGCCGAGCTGGCCGACGTCGTTGTCGCGCCGGGCGACCTCCTCGTGGGTCGCGGCCGACAGCAGGCGCGCGGTCGGCTCCACGCCCATCTCGCGGGCGACGTCGGGGCGCGCGAGCACGAGCACGGTCGCCGCCTCGCCGGGCACGAACGCCTCCCGCCAGTCCGAGTCGAGCACGCGCTCGTCGGCGAAGTGGTGCTCGAGCAGGACCGGGTCGTAGTGGCTGTCGGCGCCGAGCACGAGCCCGAGATCCAGCTCCCGCTCCTCGAGCGCGCGGCCCAGCCAGAGCGCCGCGTGGGCCATCGACGCGTGCCCCTGATCGTAGGTGCGCGGCTGCACTTCGAGCCCGCGCTCGAGGAGGGGGCCGACGAGCTCGCTCTCCAGCCGACGGCGGAGCTGCGACGCGCGACGCTCGAGCCCCGGCAGGTCGGCGCGGTCCGAGATGCACAGCGCCACCCCGATCCGGGCGGAGGCCGGGATCCGGGAGAGCGTGCGGTCGACCGAGGCGATCGCGCGGGCGGCCATCGCCGCCACCCGATCGACGCCGGTCGTGCGCGGATCGAGCTGGCGCACCCGGGCGAAGCTCAGCACGTTGCCGCTGGGCAGCCGGAAGGGAGACTCGACGAAGGCGGTGATCTCCGCGCGGCGAAACGCCCACGTCTGATGCGGGTCGAGCCCGATCGCGTTGCAGGTGCCGACGTCCACCAGCACCGGCTCGCGAGAGCTGCGGGCGCCGAAGTGCGCGACCTCCACGCTCATCGGAGCTCCTTCTCGTGCACCTGCACGAAGCGCAGATCGGCCGCGCGGCGCGGCAGCTTCACGACGCTGCGCCAGGTCAGCGTCGCGGCGCGCGCGTTCGGCTCGAGCAGCACGGTGTCGAGCTGCGGCGGGTGCTCGCTCAGCCGGTCCGCCGTCTGCAGCCCGACGAAGAAGCGCAGCTTCGGCAGCTCGAAGGCGAACGGCCCCTCCTCGTGCATGCCGGCGACCTCCACCCGCTCGCCACCCTTCAGGGGCGCCGGGGTGATCTGGTCCGGGGGCGCGCACTGGTTGAAGCGCGGATCGAAGTCGAGCGGCAAAAGCGGCATGCGCTCCTCCATCCAGAGCGCGTCGCAGGTCCCCGCGTACTCCCGCCGCGGCGCGAAGTGCCGCCCGATCGCGCCCAGCCCGGCGGGCCGAGGGCGGGTGCGCTGGCTCTTGATGAGCTCGCCCGGGTCCTCGACCTGAGGCCCGCGCTGCCCCTCGAGCGCGTCCACCTCGCGGACCAGCCCGCAGCCGCTCGGGTTGCGCGGCTCCTCGAGCGGCCGCTCGGGGTCGGTCTCGTAGTCGGCGCCGCCCCACGCGTGCTCCCAGCGGACGGGGACCGCCTCGAAGGGCTCGGGCGCGGTGAGCGACACCTTGCCGATGCCGGCCTTGTACCAGACGCGGGGGCCGAACACGCGCACGTGTTTCTGCACCGGGCCGACGCGGACGTGCACGTCGAGCTCTCGGACCGCCTCCCGGTAGGGCGCCATCGCGCTGCCGGCCACGATCACGTCGGTGCTCGGCTTCCGGGTGCACAGATCCGTCGGGAAGCGGATGCTGCTCGTCTCGGGCGCGTCCGGGTCCCACGGCTCGTCGGCCACATGGACCTCGGCGCCGCCGGCGCGGCTCACCTCGCCACGCCGGGAGGCGACGAAGCGCTCCTTGATCAGCACCACGCCGATCAGCGAGCCGTCGACGTCGTCGAAGTGGGGGACCACCTGGACGGTGGCGCGGGTCCCTTGTCGGAGCGGAGGCGGATCCACGAGTCGCCGCGAGGCTACATCGAGTTGCCCATCCCGGGGTTGCCGGTGATGGCGATGGGCATGCCCTCGAAGTGCACCGTCACGGCCGGTACGGGGAAAGGCCAGGACTTCTTGCCGGTCTGGAAGGTGCTGACGTCCTTCTGCGAGCCCGGCTGGTTGCCGTTGCAGGACTTGACCTTGCTCTTGGCGTTCAGGGTCTTCTTGCCCTTCTGCTTCACCTTGCTCGTGCCCGGGTCGAGCTTGCTGGAGCTCGCGGTGATCGGATACGGCAAGGGCGCGGGCGCGCCGGCGGCGGCCCCGGGGGTGATGCAGAAGTTCGGCGCCATCGGGACCACCTGGTGGCCCGAGTCCTCACAGACGATGTCCATGTTGAGCGCCTTGACTCCCACGCGTCACCCCCTCGGTCCGGAGGATAGCCGGTCGTCGCGCGTCAGGCGAGGCGAGCGCAGTCGTCGAGATCCAGCTCGCCCATCACGGGCAGACAGCTCGAGA
The DNA here is from genome assembly GCA_036149055.1 of Myxococcota bacterium. Classification (GTDB taxonomy): domain Bacteria; phylum Myxococcota_A; class Polyangia; order Polyangiales; family Sandaracinaceae; genus JAVJQK01. Next base: position 25,722 of record JAYZQJ010000150.1, read on the forward strand.
CCATCTCCGGCTCGTCCGGGTGACCGTCGAGGCGTCCCCAGAGCGAGGCGCGCTCCCGTCCGGCGTCGTCGAGCCCCTCGAGGCCGGCGAAGGTGTTCTCCTCCCAGTCGGCCCGCGTGGCTGCGTCGTTCGTTCGATTCTTCATGATGACGACCCCCCTTCGGTCGGCGAGAGACGGAACGTGACGCCTCCCGGACGGACAGGTAAGCACGGCGAGAGAGAGCGATCACGCCACGGCGCGTCAACGCCTCCGCGTCATCGGGGCGACGCGACGCGTCAGGGTGCGCTTGACGCGGGGTGGGCCCATGTTCATACCCACGCCCCCTTCTCTGGAGTACCCGCGCATGAGCGAGCCGACCCTCGAAGCCGTCCGCGAAGCCCTCTCGGGCGTGGTGGATCCCGTCTACGACAAGCCGATGCTCGAGATCGGCACCCTGAAGGACCTCGGCGTCGAGGGCGCCACCGTCCAGGTGACCGCCGTGCTCGCGAGCCCCTCGGACGCCCTCCGCGACCAGGTGCGCGAGCGGGTCCAGGACGCGCTCTCCGGCCTCGGCGCCAAGCTCGCGCTCGCCTTCGAGACCCGGGTCCCCACCCGCGAGGTCATGGGCGACGACCCCATCCCCGGGGTGCGCAACGTGATCCTGGTGATGAGCGGCAAGGGCGGCGTCGGCAAGAGCACGACCGCGGTGAACCTCACCCTCGCGCTCAAGTCGATGGGCCTCCGCGTCGGGCTGCTCGACGCCGACATCTACGGCCCCTCGATCCCGACGATGATGGGCGTGAGCGGTCACCCCGTCAGCAAGGACGGCAAGCGCATCTCGCCGCTCGAGCGCTTCGGCGTCTCGATGATGAGCATCGGCTTCCTGCTCGAGGACGAGACCCAGGCCATCGTGTGGCGCGGCCCGATGCTGCACGGCGCCTTGCAGCAGTTCCTCAAGGACGTCGACTGGGGCGAGCTCGACTACCTCGTGCTCGACCTCCCGCCCGGCACCGGCGACGTGGCGCTGACGATGGCGCAGCAGCTGAAGGTGACCGGCGTCGTCATGGTGACCACGCCGCAGGAGGTCGCGCTCCAGGACGTCTACAAGAGCGTCTCGATGTGCGCGAAGCTGAACCTGCCGATCCTGGGCGTGGTCGAGAACATGAGCTGGTTCATCGACACCGCGGGGGTCAAGCACGACCTCTTCGGCTCGGGCGGCGGGCAGAAGGTGGCGGACTTCGCGAAGGCGCCGCTGCTCGCCCAGGTCCCGATCGAGCCGCAGGTCCGCGAGTGGGGCGACAAGGGCATGCCGGTCGTGCAGTCGCGGCCGGACTCCGAGGTCTCGCAGGCGTTCCGCGCCGCCGCCGAGGCGCTGGCCGAGACGGTGGCCAAGGCCCACTTCGCGCGGACCGGCGGCGAGAAGGCGCCCCCCGACAAGGGGCCGATGCGCCTCAAGATCGTCCGCTAGAGCGGCGATCAGTTTGGAGAGCCGAGGGATACGGGAGCGCGAGGGCGGTCAGGCGTGCTCGGGCGGGACGAGGCGATGCTAGGGCATCGTCGAGGAGCGACCGGGCGCGCCTGGCCGCGGTCCCGCCCCGCAGCGCCGGTGGTTTCAAACTGATTGCCGCTCTAG
>JAYZQJ010000151.1:0-7805 GCA_036149055.1 Myxococcota bacterium
GGCCATCGTCCCGCCCGCCCGCAACGCCAGCGAGGTGTTGATCCCCGGGTAGTCCGCCGTCCGCTCCACCAGCCCGTCCGCCACCGGCTGCGCGCGCATGTAGAGCGCCCAGTCGATGCAGGCGCCGGTGTCCATGAGGCGCATGTAGTGGGTGGGCTCCTTGTCCCACACGCAGGGCGGCCGGTCGTAGCCGAGCTCCTCGAGCGCGTCCATCAAGAAGAGCGCGGTGTGCCGGTGCGCCCGCTGGGTGAACTGTGGCAAGTTCGCTTTCGTGGGCGTGACGTCGCCGTGGTAGTGGTTCGGCTCGAGCGCGACGCCGTGGATCCGCACCTTCAGCTGGTGCGCGGCCCAGGCCCATAGATAGAGGAACCCCTCCTGGATCCACAGCTCGGACGGAGTCCAGAGGAGCTTGCGGTGGGTGCAGCGCCGGGTGATCGCCACCTGCGCGTTCGCCACCTGGACGGCGGGGTCGGACACGCCGCCACCCGTTTCACCGCCCGTGCCGGACCCCGCTCATGTGATTCCGCGTACTTACGCGGCCGATCTGGCGGAGGTGGCGGGCCCGGGGGTGGCGGCCGCCGGTGAAACGGGGCTCCCGTGCCGGACGCGCCGCTGCCCGTGGCCGCCTTCGCGGGCACGGGCAGGGCTCGGGTCGCGGCCAGCGCTGCGCGCTTACGGGTGCTGGGAGCGGAGCTCGGTGACGTGCAGGGTCGCGCGGATGTTCTCGCTGGCGCGGTAGGAGCCGACCCAGACGTCGTATTGACCGGCCGGCGGGTTGCGGATGTCGACCGTCGGGTTCACGCCGCCGTGCGAGTCGTCGTTGCAGTGCCAGCGACCGTTCGCGTCGTTGATGACCAGGGTCGTATCGCCGCCCGCGGTGGCGTAGAAGCGGAGGAAGTCGGCCGGGTTGTCGTAGTGCACGATGTAGTCGGGCTGGCGGGTCACGTAGCCGCGGCAGCCGGGGGCGAGGCCCTGGCGGCTGGCGTCGAGGCTCCCCCCGCTCGTGATCTGCGTGGTGTGGGGGTCGGGCATGAAGCCGCCGCGGAGGCGCTGGCTGCCGAAGTTGCTGCTGCTCCCGCCGATGGCGAGGCCGGCCTGGGCGACGACGGTGCCGCTGACGGTGGCGAGGGCGAGGGCGGCGATGGCCACGCCGAGGGCGACGCGGCGGCTGCGGGAATGCTGAGCTCGAATCATGTTCTTCTCTCCTGGGGTTGGGCACCTCGGGTGCGCAGAGAAGCTGGGTCGTGCGGCGGCTCGGCGCGATATCAGCCCGATTTCAGGGACTGAAACCGCTATCATCCCCCCCGATGGACGCGACGTGGTGGCTGCGGGTCGGCGGAGGCCCGGCGAAGCGGATCACGCCGGCCGGGCTCCTGCTCGGGCGGTCGGCGCACTGCGACGTGGTCCTGCCCAGCGAGCGCGCTAGCCGGCGCCAGGCGCTCGTCTACCTCGCGACGGAGGGCCCTCGACTCGAGGTGCTCGGTCGCGGCCAGACCCGGGTGGGCGACGAGGTCGTCGAGCGGGGCGCCGAGCTCTCCGAGGGCGACGTCATCGCCTTCGAGGCGCTGGAGCTGACCGTCGAGCGCGAGGCCGCGGGACGCCCGGTGGCCCGCGCGAGGCAGCCGGTCTGGGTGCTGAAGGGGCCCGACGGCGCGCTCTTCGGCATGGCGAGCTCGCCTTACCTGGTCGGCGGCAGCGCCGAGGACGATCTCCGGGTCGACGGCTGGCCCGACGCCGCGCTCTGCTTCCGGCTCGCCGAAGACGGCGGCCTCGAGCTCGAGCCCCAGGTCGACGTGGCCCTCGACGGAACGCCGCTCGAGGCCGGGACGACGGCCAGGCCGAGGCGCGGCGCTCGCGTGGAGCTCGACGGCGCGACGTTGGAGGTGGTGACCGGCGGCGCCTTCGCCAGCGGGAGCACCGCCGCGAGCTCCTCGTCTCCTCGCTTCGAGAAGGTGAGCCTCGAGTTCCTCCCCCGCGGCGGCCGCCTGACCCTCGTCACCGGCGGGGAGCCCCGCACGGTGTACCTCTCCGATCGTCGCTGCGATCTGGTGGCCGTCCTGCTGTCCCCGCCCGAGCCGCAGCGCGCCGGCGATCCCATCGAGGACGAGGTCGTGATCGCGCGCGTGTGGGGCAAGCAGCCCGCCGACCGCACCAACCTCAACGTGCTGCTCCATCGGGTGCGCAAGGACCTCTCGCGGGTGGGGCTCGACGGCCACGCGCTCCTCGAGCGCGCCGAGGGCGGTGGCGCCACCCGCTTCGCGATCGAGCCCCGAACCCAGGTCGAGCTGACGTGAGCGATCCCTCCTCGGTCCCGCTCGCGGCCGCGTTCACCGATCGCTACGAGCTGCTCGGCGTGCTCGGCGAGGGGGCGATGGGCGAGGTCCGCCTCTGCCGCGATCACGTGCTCGGCCGTGAGGTCGCGATGAAGGTGGTCAAGAGCGTGCGCGTCGACTCGCCCCAGCGCTGGCGCTTCATCCGCGAGGCGCGCGTGCAAGGCCAGCTGGAGCACCCGGCCATCGTCCCGGTGCACGATCTCGGTGTGAGCCCCGAGGGGCACCCGTTCTTCACGATGAAGCGCGTGCGCGGCGAGAGCCTCTTCGAGATCTTCGAGCGCCTCCGGGCCGGCGACACGCACACACGCAGCGCGCGATCGACCAAGCGGCTGCTCCGGGTGTTCGCGACGATCTGCCTGGCGATGGACTTCGCGCACTCGCGCGGCGTGGTGCACCGCGACCTCAAGCCCGAGAACGTCATGCTCGGCGACTACGGCGAGGTCTATCTGCTCGACTGGGGCATCGCGAAGATCCTCGGCGAGGCGACGCGCGGAAACGACGCGCGCCTCCTCGACGCCTCGCGCGCCACCAGCACCGAGCGCGGCTCGGTCTTCGGCACGCCCGGCTACATGTCCCCCGAGCAGCTCCGCGGCGAGGTCGACGGCGTCGGGCCCGCCTCCGACGTCTACGCGCTCGGCGCGGTCCTCTTCGAGATCCTCACCGGCCGGCTCCTCCACCCCCAGGAGCGCATGCAGGACAAGCTGATCGCCATCCTGCAGATGGACGGCGCCAAGCCCAGCGAGCACGGCGCCCGCGTCAACCCCGCCCTCGACGCCGTCTGCCGCGAGGCGCTCCGGCTCGATCCGTCGCGCCGCCCCACCGCCCGCGCGATGCACGACATCGTCGAGTCGAGCGTCTAGCTAGCAGCGCGCGGCCAATCCCGGTTACGGCTCGGTCAGCGGCTCGAGCAGCTCGAACGGGTTGGGGAGGCGAGGGCGCTCTTCGTCCTCCGGCGCGCTCTCCGCTCGCTCTTCCGTGGGCGCGCGCCGCGCGGTCCGTGGCGCGCGACGCCTGGGCTCTGCGCCGGGTCTCTCTGCGCCGGGTCTCTCCGCCTCGGGCGCCGCGCCGGCGTCGGGCTCGGTCGCTGGCTCGGGGCTGGGCTGCATGGGCGGCGGGAGCGGCGCTGGGCTCGGGGCGGGGGAGGGCGACGGGGGCGAGGACGGGGCCGGCTCGTGCGCGTCCCGGAGCAGGACCGCGGCCGCCGCGGCGGCGCTGGCGATCGCAAGGGCGAGCAGCAGGGCCGCCGCCCACGGCCAGACCGGCCGCCGCCGCTTGCGCTCGCGGGTCACCGGCACTCCCCCGGCGGGGATCGGCCCGCTGACCGGCATGACGGTGGTCGGGACGGTCGACGTCGCCGGCTCGAGCGCGGGCGGGATCTCCACCCGCGGCATCTCCCGGATGGTCGTGGCGAGCGCCCGCGCGTCGAGCTGAGCGCGCGCCTCCCGCAGCCCGGCCGAGAGCGCGGCCGCGTCGGGGGGACGCTCGGCGGGCTCCTTGCGCAGGCACGCCTCGACGACCTCGATCAGCGCGGGCGGAAGGTCCGGGACGCGCTCCACGATCGGAACGTGCGGCGCGGTCAGCACCGCGAGCACCAGCGCGTGAGAGGTCGCGCGGAAGGGCGGCTCGCCGGCGAGCGCCTCGTAGAGCATGGTGCCCACCGCCCACACGTCGGCCGGCGGCCCCGCCGACTTCGAGTCCATGAACTGCTCGGGGCTCATGTAGCGCGGCGTGCCGATCGCGGTGCCGGTCTCGGTGACCGATGGGCTCTCCGAGCGCTTGGCCAGCCCGAAGTCCAGCACCCGCACCTCGAGCGCGCCCGCGTCCCGCACGAAGACGTTCTCGGGCTTCAGATCCCGGTGCACGAAGCCCGCTCGGTGCGCGGCCTCGAGCGGCTCGAGCAGCGCCAGGAAGAGCGAGATCAAGCCCTCCACCGACACCGGCGCGCGCGACAGGTAGGCGGCGAGCGTCTCGCCGTCGAGCCACTCCATCGCGACGTAGGGGCGGCCGCGATCGTCGATCGCCGCGTCGTAGACCTGCGCGATCCCGGGGTGGTCGATGGCCGCCGGCGCGGACACCTCCCGCTGGAAGCGCGCCCGGGTCGCCTCGTCCACCGCCATGTGGTGGTGCAGCACCTTGAGCGCGACGACCTGCCGGGTCACCACGTGCTGCGCGCGATAGACCACCCCGAAGGCGCCCGCGCCCACCTCCTCCAGGACGCGGTAGCGTTCGCCGACGACATCAGAGGGCTCGAGCTCACCGCGCCTCGGCACGGCGGCACCTTACCTCAGGCGATCACGAGTCGCCGCCGCTGAGGGCCCCAGTTGCCCGGCCGCGCTTCGAAGACGCCCGCGACCGGCCGGCCGCACGCGCCGCAGGCGCCGTCTTCGACCCGCCACGCGTCGAGCTGATACCAGTCGCGCCCGATGAGCAGCTCGCCGCAGCCCGCGCAGTAGGTCGACTGCCCGGCGCGGTCGTGCACGTTGCCGGTGTAGACGTGCTTCAGCCCGACCGCGAGCGCCTGTCGCCGGGCGCGCGCCAGAGTCGAGGCCGGCGTGTGCGGGATGTCCCGCATCTTGAAGTCGGGGTGGAACGCCGAGAAGTGCAGCGGCACCTCGTCGCCGAGCTCCTCCGCCACCCAGTCGCAGAGGCGACCGACCTCCTCCTCCGAGTCGTTCTGGCCGGGGATGAGCAGGGTCGTGATCTCGAACCAGACGTCGCTCTCGTGCTTCAGCCACTTCAGGGTGTCGAGCACCGGGCCGAGCGCGCTGAAGGTGAGCTTCTGGTAGAACTGCTCGGTGAAGGCCTTGAGGTCGATGTTCGCGGCGTCCATCGCGCCGAAGAACCGGGGCCGGGCCACCTCGGTGATGTAGCCGGCCGAGACGGCGACCGCCTGGATCCCGCGCTCCCGGCAGGCCTCGGCGGTGTCGATGGCGTACTCGGCGAAGATGACCGGGTCGTTGTAGGTGAAGGCCACCGACCGACAGCCCGAGCGCGCCGCCGCCTCCGCGATGGCCTCCGGCGTGGCCGCGTCCATCAGCCGGTCCATCTCGCGCGCCTTGGAGATGTCGTGGTTCTGACAGAAGCGACAGCCCAGGTTGCATCCCGCGGTGCCGAAGCTCAGCACGCTCGTCCCGGGGAGGAAGTGGTTCAGCGGCTTCTTCTCGATGGGGTCGATGCAGAAGCCCGAGGCGCGCCCGTAGCTGGTGAGCACCACCTCGCCGTCGCGCACGCCGCGCACGAAACAGAAGCCTCGCTGGCCCTCCTTCATCGTGCAGAGGCGCGGGCACAGGTCGCAGCGCACCCGCCCGCTTTCGAGCGCGGTGAACCACTCCGCGGGCGCCGGCCGCCCCTCCAGGTCCTCCGTCATACTGAACGGAAGTTAAGGCGTTTCGGCGGCGGATCAATCCCGGCGTGGGGGACGCTTGGCGGGGCTGCCGAGCGACATGCACGCTGCTTTCGTCACCGCGTCGCGCAGCGCGTCGTCGCCGATCCGCGCCAGCTCGCGCGCCACCCGGGGCGGCAGCTCCGCCGCGTTCAGCGGCACCACCGCGGGCGGCGGCTTCTCCGGCGGCGCGGGCGGATCGGCGAACGGCCCCACCCGGATGCGGAGCCGCTTCACCTTGGGCACCGCCTTCTGCACCGACGCGAGGAGATCCTGCTCGTGAAAGGTCAGCTCCTGCGCCCAGGCCGCGCTCTTGGTGTGCACGATCAGCGTGCCGTACGAGAGCTTGATCGGGCGCGCGGCCTGCGCGATCCGCGGCGAGACGGTGCGGTCCCACCAGCTGAAGGTCCGGAGCAGCGGCTTGTCCTCGGCGCGCCCCGGGTACGTGCGATCGAGCAGATCCGCGATCCGCACCATCGACCCCTGTCGCCGCTTGCCGCGCCTCCGAGCCATCCCCCCGAGCATAGCGCGCCCGGCACCCCGGAACCCGTCCGTGGCCGGCTCTCCTCGTGAGACGCCCGAGATCGAGGCGCGATCGTCCCGGCTCCGACACGTTAGAGTGCGACCGTGGAGCGATGCCGAACGCGTTGCATGCTCGCGCTGGGCGCGGCGCTGCTGAGCTTCGCGTGCGGCGCGAGCGGTGAGGCCTGCGAGGGAGCTGCGGTCGTGCTCGAGGCGCGCGAGCGCTGGGCGTGGATGCGGGACGGCTGCGGCCGCTCCCGGCTCCGCCTCGGAGGCGAAGACCTTCCCGCCGACGCGCTCGTCGCCTGGTCCCGGACCCAGCTCGTGATCCGTCGCGGCGATCGACTCCTTCACGTCGACGTGGACGGGTCGGGCGCGCGCTCGCTCGGTCGGGTCGACGCGTCCGACGACGTCCTCCGGAGCCTCGTGTCCGTCGGCGGCGGTCGGGTCGTGGTCGCGCGCGGGCCTCACGAGGTCGACCTCCTCGACGGTCGCGTCGTCGTACCCGACGAGATCTGGCGCGTGTCGCTCGACGCGAGCGGGCGGTGGCTCCTGGTCGAGACCCACCCGAGGGGCGCGCCGCCGCCGATCGCCGAGACGTCGCACTCGTCAGCGCGCTGCGGTCTGGGGGAGCCCGGCGTCGCCGAGCCGCGACCCGGCGCCTCGACCACGCGGGTGTACGCGCTGGGCGCGCCGGACGCGCCGGTGTTCGAGGGCCGCGCCCACGTCGTCGCGCGCTCCTGGGGCCTGGTCGTCTGGGACGAGGAGGCGCTGGCCGTCGTCGGGCCCGAGGGGCGCGTGGTCCTCGATCGCCGCTGCCCGGCGCCGGGCGATCTGGCCGCGGCCGTGACCGCCCCGGTGCTCGCGTGGGGGTGTGGCGCGTCGAATGTGGTGGGTGCGCCGAATGTGGTGGGTGCGCCGAATGTGGTGGTGCAGCGCCTCGGCGCGCCCGCGATCTCGTTGGACGTCACGCCGACTCTCCTGCGCATCGGATCGCCATGCACGACGCGTCCAACGGCCTTCGATCTCCGGATGGGCGCGCGCTGGGTGGCGGTGCTCGACGCCGTCGAGGCCCGCGTGTTCGACGTGGCGACCGGCGCGCCGGTCCTCCACGCCCCGCTCGCGCGGAGCACCTTCGGGGCGCCGCTCCTCGTCTCGTCGACGCGCTGCGAGCGCGAAGAGCTCGATCTCGAGCGAGGCCTCCGCCGCTGCCTCTGACCGGCGCGCCCGCCTCGGCGGGGCTCGACGACGGGGACGACCGCATTCGTGCCCTCGAGCGCCGAGCGCGGCCCGACCCCGACCCCGAGTCCGACCCCGACCCCGACCCCGACCCCGACCCCGACCCCGACCCCGACCCCGACGCCGAGTCCGACCCCGAGTCCGACGCCGACCCCGATTCCGACACCGCATCCGAGTCCGATCCCGAGTCCGACACCGAACCCGAATCCGAGTCCGCTGCCGCCTCCGCTGCCGCCTCCGCTGCCGCTGCCGCCTCCGCTGTCGCCGCCGCCCCCGCCGCCGCCTCCGCTGCCGCCTCCGCTGCCGCCTCCGCTGCCGCCTCCGCTGCC
>JAYZQJ010000152.1:0-7414 GCA_036149055.1 Myxococcota bacterium
AGGTCGCCGCACCCACAACCACCTGTGTTCGATCCCGCGGCAGCGGGCGGCCAGCGAGCGCGCAGCGCGAGCGCGAGCCGCAAGGCCCCCAGCGCCCCGTCGCGGGGGTCGCGGCGCGAGCGCGAAGCGCGACGCGCCGACGGAGTCGGGAGGGGGGCCCCATTGGCGCTTTGCCCAATGGGGGGAGGGTTTGCACCAAACCCTCCAAAAAACTCAGAACTCGTCGTCCAGCTCGACGCCGCGGAGCTCTTTCTCGAGCGCGCGGCGGAAGCGGGCGGGGCCGATCCACGTGTAGGCGCAGAGGGCGAGCCAGACGACGTCGGCCACGGTGGCGAGCCAGGGCAGCGCGAGGTCTTCGAGCGCGAGCGTCAGGATCCGGTACGCGACGTAGCTGGCGAGCAGGAGGACGATGGAGCGCGTCTGGCCCAGCTCGGTCATCCACACGTTCCAGCGCCACCAGAGGCCGAGCGTCAGGCTCTCGCGCGCCTTCACGCCGGCGAGGAGGTAGAGCGCGCCCGGGTCGTCGGCGCGCTGCCGGAGCGCCCAGAGCGCGTGCTCGCGAGCCTCGGCGACCTCGCCGCGGCGGAGCAGCACCGAGCCCTTCAGCACGAGCGCGGCGCGATGATCGGGGGCGCGCTCCAGCGCCTCGTCCGCCCAGCGCGCCGCCTCCGCGTGCGCCCCCGCGTCGAGGGCCAGCTCGCCGAGGGCCACGTGGAGATCGAGGTACTCGGGCTCCCGCTCGAGGCCCTCCTCGAGCAGCGCCCGCGCGTCCGCGATCCGGCCCTGGAACTGGCGGAGCGCCGCGAGCGCGACGTGGTTGCTGGCGTCGTCCGGCGCGAGCGCGAGCGCCTGGGTGAGGTGCTCGTCGGCGGCCGCGAGCTGGCGCTGAGCGAGGCGCACGAGCCCCAGCGCGCGGTGCGGGAAGGCCTCGAGCGGCGCGAGCGCGACCGCCTGCTCCGCCTCGTAGGCGGCCGCGTGCACCCGCCGGAGATCCCGCAGGACCAGGGCGAGGAGCGCGTGGGCGTCCGCGTGCTCCGGCTCCGAGGCGAGCAGCTCCCGCAGCGGCTCCACCGCCCCGCTGGGGTGGCCGAGCTCCAGCATCCGGAGCGCGTGCGCGTAGAGCGCCTCCGATCGGTGTCCGCCCTCGATCATGTGAGCACCAGCCGCCAGAGCGACGGGAGCTCGGCGATGATGAAGACGCGGATCAAGAAGCCCACGCCGACCACGACCCGGCCGCTGCGCACGACGCCCCCGAAGTGCTCGAAGAGCGGGAAGGTGCGCCCCTGCAGGCTGTGGATCCAGTAGGCCCCGGCGAGCTTGACCACGACCATCACGATGATGAGGTAGCGCGCGACCTGGAACGAGATGAGCTCGCCGGCCACCATCCCGACGACGGCGAGCGCGTAGAGCACGCTGCCGGCGAACGCGCCCCCCGCGATCCACGCCTCCTTGCGGCGGGTCGGGCTGCCGAGCGCGAAGCCGTTGAACACGAACCACGGCCAGGCGAGCCAGCCGCCGCCCAGCATCAGCGCCAGGAGCGGCCAGAACGGCTCGACCACGAAGCGCTCCAGGCGGGTCGGCTCGGGCTCGTCGGCGAGTCGGTAGGTCCGCTCCATCACCGCTTCCCGTGCTTGGCGAGGAACGCCAGCACCTCGTCGTAGTGACCGCCCTCGTTGGCGTAGCGCGCGTAGTTGCGGGCGGTCGTGAGCCACTCGAGGGTGGTCGGCCGGACCTCCTTCAGCGCGCGCTGGAGGTGCGGGCTGGAGATCGGGACCTCGTCGCCCGACTCGAGCGCGTCCTCGATGGCCTCGTCGGTCGCCGCCTCCACCAGGTGCGCGAGGTCGGCGCCGCTGAACGAGCGCGTCTGCTTGGCGAGCGCCGCCAGATCGATGCCGGTGGCCGGGCGCCCCTCCAGCTGGAGGGCGAGGATGCGCTCGCGCGCCGCCCGGTCCGGCGGGGGCACGAAGACGACGCGGTCGAAGCGGCCGGGGCGGCGGAACGCGGAGTCGATGGACCAGGGCGTGTTGGTGGCCCCGAGCACCAGGACGCCGCGGTTGTTCTGGGCGAAGCCGTCCATCTCCGAGAGGAAGAGGCTGACCAGCTTGCTCGCGGTGCCCTCGCGGGTGTTGGCGCGCTTGCCGGCCAGCGCCTCGAGCTCGTCGAAGAAGAGCACCGCCGGCGCCGACTGCCGGGCCTTCTCGAAGATGGCGTGCAGCTTCCGCTCCGACTCGCCGATCCACATGTCGAGCACGTCGCTGATGGCGACGTTGAAGAAGGTGGCGTCGCACTCGCCGGCGGTCGCGCGGGCGAGCAGGGTCTTGCCGCAGCCGGGCGGCCCGTAGAGGAGGATGCCGCCGCCGACCTTCTTCTTGTAGCGCTCGAAGAGCGACGGCTTGAGAAACGGCAGGACGATCTTCTTGCGGATCTGCTTCTTGACCGCGTCGAGCCCGCCGACGTCGTCGAAGGTGACCGGCGCCTCGTCGGGCGCGAGCAGCCGCGTGACCTCGGCGTCGTCGGTGTCGTCGTTGCTGATCACCCGGAGCTTCGGTCGCCCCGCCTCGGCCTCGACCACCCGGGCCGACAGCTCGGCCTCGAGCGCCTTGTCCTCGAGGGTCGCGTTCGTCTCCACCGCCCGCCGGTAGAGCGCGCCGGCCTCGTCGCGCCGGTCGAGCGAGAGCAGCGCCCGGGCGCGGACCAGCTGCAGCTCGGGCGTGTCCCCCGCGGCGGCCTCGAGCGCCTCCGCCGCCTCGCCGGCCGCGAGGAGCGCGCGGGCGGCGATGACCCGACGGTCCGGCGCGAGGCCATCGAGCGCGCGCCCCCGCACCAGCGCCGCGGCCTCCTCCGGCTCGCCCCGGCCGAGGTGCGCGTCGACGAGCACGAGCCGGAGGGCGTCGTTGTCGGGGCCGGCGGCCAGCGCGGCGTGCAGGGAGCGAACCGTCTCGTCGTCCATCGGCCGGCCAGGATAGCGCGAAAGGCGACCTGCGTCTCCCCGCGATGGTCACACGAAGCCGACACGGAAACCGGCCGCGGGTCGAGCTAGACTTGCGCCATGACCTTGCGCTTGCTGTGTGTGGCGTTCCTGCTCTTGGGCTGCGACTTCGACGACGGCTTCGACACCGACGGGGGCGCGGACGCGGCGCTCGGGGACGGCGGCGGCGGCCTCGACGGCGGCGGCGGCCGCGACGGAGGCGGCGGCGGAGGCGCCTGCGGCGACGGCGCGCTCGATCCCGGCGAGGTCTGCGACGACGGCAACGCGGAGGGTGGCGACGGCTGCGCGGCCGACTGCGGCCGCGTCGAGGAGGACTACGCCTGCGGCGCCCCGGGGCGCGCCTGCGTGCGGGTGGTGACCTGCGGGAACGCGCGCATCGAGGGCGACGAGACCTGCGACGACCGGAACACCACCGCGGGCGACGGCTGTGACGCCGACTGCCAGCGCGAGCCCGGCTGGGTCTGCCCGGTCGTGGGCGCGGCGTGCGCCGCGGCGGCGTGCGGTGACGGGCTCGTGGCCGGCTTCGAGGGCTGCGACGACGGCAACACCGACGCCGGCGACGGGTGCAGCCCCGGGTGTCAGCTCGAGGAGGGCTTCGCCTGCCCCACCCCCGGCGCCCCGTGCCGCGCGACCGACTGCGGCGACGGCGTGACCGAGGGCACCGAGGACTGCGACGACGCCAACCTGCTGATCGGCGACGGCTGCACGCCCTTCTGCACCCGCGAGCCCGACTGCAGCGGCGGCACCTGCGCGGCGGTGTGCGGCGACGAGGTGATCTTCGCCCCCGAGCAGTGCGACGACGGCAACGTGCTCGACGGCGACGGCTGCTCCTCGACCTGCGAGATCGAGCCCGGCTATGCCTGCGAGGAGGTCCCGCTCCCGGACCCGCCCTCGGTGACCCTGCCGGTGGTGGTGCGCGACTTCATCCCCGCGTGTCAGGACGGGAACGGCTCGCTCGTGACGCGCCCCCAGGCCGGCGCGCCGGGCGCGAGCGCCCCCTTCGGTCACCCCGACTTCCAGTGCTACAACGGCGCCGAGCGCGGCATGGTGCTCACCGATCTGTCCGCCGCCGGCATCCCGCAGCGGAGCGCGAGCGCGGTCCGGATCACGAGCGACGCGAGCTTCGCGCTCTGGTACACGTCCGACGCCGACTACAACCGCACCGTGGTGCAGGGCATGACCCTCGACGCCATCGCGGGCGGCGCCTACCGCTTCGACAGCCCGAGCTTCTACCCGCTCTCGACCCCGATCGACGGCTCGGCGCCGGCCGGCTTCCCCACCGAGGGCCTCGAGGTCCTCGACGGAGACGGCGCGGGCTCGGGGCCGCAGAACTTCTTCTTCACCAGCGAGGTCCGCTTCTGGTTCGCCTACGAGGGCACCGAGACGCTCGCGTTCTCGGGCGACGACGACGTCTGGGTGTTCATCAACGGGCGGCTCGCGGTCGACATCGGCGGCGTGCACGGCCGCCAGGACGGCTCGATCACGCTCGCCGACTGCGCCTCCGCCGACCCGACGATGAACGCCGGCGGGTGCCTCGCGCCGCTCGACCTCCGGGTCGGCGGCATCTACGAGGCGGTGGTCTTCCAGGCCGAGCGTCACACCACGCGCTCGCAGTACCGCCTGACGCTCACCAACTTCGACCGGGCGCCCTCGACCTGCCGCTCGACCTGCGGCGACGGCGTCGTCGCCTCGGACGAGGCGTGCGACGAGGGTGAGATGAACGGCGCGACGTACGACGGCTGCGCCGCGGACTGCACGTTGACGCCCTACTGCGGCGACGGGGTGGTGCAGAGCGAGTTCGGCGAGGTCTGCGACGACGGCCTCAACCTCGGCGGCGGCCCGAGCGCCTGCGCCCCCGGCTGCATGGACGTCGGCGGCCGCTGCGGCGACGGCGTGGTCCAGACCGACCTCGGCGAGCAGTGCGACGATGGCAACACCACCCCCGGTGACGGCTGCGACGCGGACTGCCGCTTCGAGATCTTCTGAGGCGGCCCGCCGATTGCCACCGCTCGTGCATTCGAGCTAATGCGCGGCGACGCCGTGTTGCGCACGCTCTCCATCTGCGCCGCGCTCGCCTCGTCGCTGATGATCCCGGGGCTGGCGCGGGCCGAGACGCTCGTCCTGGTCGCCCCGGATCCGGCGCTGACGGCCGCGGTGCGGGTGGCGCTCGAGCCCTGGGGCACGGAGGTCCGGGTGGCCGCGGCGGTCGACGGGCGAGGCGCGGCCCGGGGCGCGAGGGTGGCCGAGGAGACGGGCGCGGCGGCGGTCAGCTGGATCGAGGGCGGCGAGCTCTGGATCTACGAGGCCCAGACCGGGGCCGCGATCGCGCGGCCGGTCACCCCGCCCCCTTACGACGCGGCCAGCGCGACGGCGGTGGCGCTGAGCCTCAAGACCTGGCTGCGGCGGACCGCGCTCGATCCCGAGGTCGCGCCTCCGCCGCCTCGGGAAGAGCCCGCCGAAGCGCCGGCCCCGGCCGCGCCGCCGGAGACCAGCCTCGTGTTGGGCGCGCGGATCGGGCCTCGCTTCGCGGCGACCTCGCCGGACCTCGCGGAGCTGCGCGCCGGGATCACCGGGGCGGTGTTCTTCCTGGGCGGGCACCTCGGCGTCGGGCTCGAGCTGTCCTCCGGCTTCGGGGTGGGCGTGGACGCGCCGGCGGCGCGCGGGCGCTGGACGGAGACGGGGCTGGCGCTGACTCTCGAGGGGCGCGCCGCGCCCGAGCGCTGGCTCGACCTCGGCCTCCGGGTGGGCGTCTCCGCCGGCCTCGGCTGGCTGGGGGTCACGCTCGCCCCTTCGAGTCGCAGCTCGAGTCGCAGCGTGGAGGTGGGCCGCTTCCTGCCGGCGGCGCTCGCCGAGGTCTCGCTCGGGATCTGGCCGACCGAGCGGGTGCGGCTCGGGGTCGCGCTCGGGGTCGACGCGTTCCTCGTGCGCCAGCGCTACCGGGTGCGCGGCGAGCCCCTCCTCGACGTGAGCCCCGCGGCCCCCCGGGTGGCCCTGGCCGTGGAACTCGTGCTCTGAAAACCCTCATGATGTTCGAGGGTTGTGATTTTCCTGCCACCTGAGCGGGGGCGCCGGACACGGTGAAGGCGATGGGAGCGGACGCGGCTCGTGCGGCGGACCGATCGCTGGCCCGCCGCTGCGCGGCCGGCGACGCGGAGGCGCAGCGCGCGCTCTTCCGCGCCCACCGATCGCGAGTCCACGTCGTGCTCTACCGGATCCTCGGCACCAACCGCGAGATGGAGGACCTGGCCCAGGAGGCCTTCCTCGAGATCTTCCGCTCGCTCCCGCGGTTCCGGGGCGAGGCCCAGCTGTCGACCTGGGTCGACCGGATCACGACCCGGGTCGCCGCCCGTCACCTCCGCCGCAAGCGCGGCACCCCGGCCCGGCTCGAGGCGGTGGCCGAGCCGGTGGACGGCGACGATCCGGCGCGCACGGTGGAGCTCCGCGAGGTCGCGCGGCGGCTCTACGCGGTGCTCGACCGCCTCTCGCCCGAGATGCGCATCGCCTACGCGCTGCACGTGGTGGACGGCCGCTCGCTCCGCGAGGTCGCCGCGCTCACCGACGCGACTCTGGTGGCGACCAAGACCCGGGTGTGGCGCGCCCGGCGCGCGGTCGAGGAGCGGGCCGCGCGCGATCCTCTGCTCCGGGAGTGGGTGCGATGAGCGAGCTCCCCATCGAGCCCCTCGACGACGCGGCCTGGGCGCGGGTCGAGGACGCGGTGATCGCGCGGCTGGAGTCCGAGCCCGCCGGCGAGCCGCCCCCGCGGCGTCCGTGGCGCTGGGCGGCGGCCCTGGCGGTCGCGGCGGCGGCGCTGCTCGTCTGGCTCTGGCCCAACACGGACGCGGTCTCGCCGACCGGCGCTGCGCTGACGAGCAGCCGGGTGGAGACGGGGGAGACGGAGACGCGGACCCGGCTCGGCGAGATCGCGCTGCGGGTGGCCCCCCGCTCTCGCCTGACGGGCGTGGGCTCGGACGCGGCCGGCTGGGTGATCGTGCTGGAGGCCGGCGCGGTGACCGTCGACGTGCCGCCCCGCGACGGACAGCCGCCGGTGCAGGTGGAGGCGGGCGAGGCGCGGGTGTCGGGCCGGGACGCGGCCTTCGTGGTGAGCCGGGCGGCGACGACCGCGGTGTCGGTGGAGCGGGGACGGGTGCGGGTGACGGTGGGGGCGACTCGGTGGTTCGTGGAGGCCGGCGGGCGGTGGGATTCGGCAGCGGGGCCGGCAGCGGCAGCGGGGCCGGCAGCGGCAGCGGGGCCGGCAGCGGCAGCGGGGCCGGCAGCGGGGCCGGGTGCGGGGCCGGCAGCGGCAGCGGGGCCGGGTGCGGCAGCGGCAGCGGGGCCGGGTGCGGCAGCGGCAGCGGGTGCGGGTGCGGCAGCGGGGCCGGGTGCGGCAGCGGCAGCGGGGCCGGGTGCGGCAGCGGCAGCGGGGCC
>JAYZQJ010000153.1:0-17884 GCA_036149055.1 Myxococcota bacterium
CAGAGATCCGACCGGTAGAAGGGGAGATGGCGCCGGACCGGCGCTTCAGGGCAAGGCGCGACGACGAGTCGATGCCCCGCATCGGCGAGGAGGAGCAACGCCGCCCTGGAGCGTCGGGACAAGCCAGGTCCCCTTCTACCGGGATGGATCTCGCACTAGCGTCTCACCAGAGCGTCGGCTCGCGGTGGAGCTCGACGCCGAAGCGATCTTTCACCGCCGCGCGGACCCGCTCGGCGAGCTCCAGCAGCTCCCGGGTGGTGCCGCCGCCGTGGTGCACCAGCGCGAGCGCGTGCTTGGTGCTGATGCCCACGTTGCCGTGGCGGGTCCCCTTGCCCATGCCGGCGCGCTCGATCAGCCAGCCGGCCGCGAGCTTGACCCGATCGCCGGCCGGCCAGCGCGGCACCTCGCCCTCGTGGGCGACGATGCCCTCGGCGACGGCCCGCCGGACCACCTCCGCGGCGACCTCGGGGGGGACGATCGGGTTGGTGAAGAACGAGCCGGCGCTCCGGTGGTTCTCGTCGGCGAAGTCGAGCACCATCGACTTGCGGCGCCGCAGCGCGATCACCGTCTCGCGCACGTCCGAGAGCGACGGCGTCGCCCGCCCCTCGAGCGCCCGCTCCAGCTCCGCGTAGCGGATCGCCGGGGCGCCGCCGGCCGTGAGCGCGAAGGTCACCGCCAGCACCACGTAGCGGTCGGGGTGCTGCTTGAAGAAGCTGTCGCGGTAGGCGAAGCCGCAGTCCTCGGGCGCCATCGCGCTCACCCGCAGCGACTCCCGGTCGAGCACCCGGACGGAGGTGATCGTCTCCGAGACCTCCTGGCCGTAGGCGCCGACGTTCTGGATCGGCGTCGCGCCGACCCGGCCCGGGATGCCGCTCAGACACTCGAGCCCGGCGAGCCCGGCGGCGACGCAGCGCTCGACGAAGAGATCCCAGTCCTCTCCGGCGGCGGCGGTGACGAGGACCCGGTCGCCCTGGTCGTCCTCCTCGATGCCACGCTGCGCCATCTCGACCACGAGCCCGGCGTGGCCCTCGTCGGGCACGATGAGGTTGCTGCCCCCGCCGAGGATCCCGACCGGCAGCCCCACCCGCCGCGCCCAGCGGAGCGCCTGGGTGACCGACGCCTCGTCCTGGGCGCGCAGGTAGTGCTTCGCCCGGCCCCCGAGCCGGAGCGTGGTGCGGGGGCCGAGGGCGACGTCCTCGAGGATGTCGATGCCGGGGATCAAGCGGGCGCGATCGTCTCGAAGCCGACGTAGGGGCGGAGCGCCTCGGGCACGATGACCGAGCCGTCCGCCTGCTGGTACTGCTCGAGGATGGCGACGAGCGTACGGCCGACCGCGAGCCCCGAGCCGTTCAGCGTGTGCACGAGCTGCGGCTTCGCCTTGGGCTCGGGCCGGTAGCGGATCTTGGCGCGCCGCGCCTGGAAGTCACCGAACCACGAGCAGCTCGAGATCTCGCGGAAGGCGCCCTGACCGGGCAGCCAGACCTCGAGGTCGTAACACTTCTGCGCCGCGAACCCGAGGTCCTTGGTGCAGAGCTCCATCACCCGGTAGCGCAGGCCGAGCCTCTGGAGGACCGCCTCGGCGTGACCGACCAGCTTCTGGTGCGTGGCCTCGGCGCGCTCGGGGGCGCAGAAGTGCACGAGCTCGACCTTGTCGAACTGGTGCTGCCGGATGAGGCCCCGGGTGTCCTTGCCGTGGCTGCCCGCCTCGCTGCGGAAGCACGGCGTGTAGGCGCAGTAGGCGAGGTCGAGCGCGTCCGCCTCGAAGATCTCGTCGGCGTGGTAGTTGGTGATCTGCACCTCGGCGGTGGGCGACAGGAAGTGCCGCACCCGCTCGGCCTGGTCGCCCTCCTCGTAGTGCCGCTGCACCTGGAAGGCGTCGTTCTCGAACTTCGGGAGCTGGCCGGTGCCGCGCAGCGCCGAGTCCTTCACCAGCGCCGGGGGCCACAGCTCCTCGTAGCCGTGCTCGCCGGTGTGGAGATCGAGCATGAAGTTGATGAGGCCGCGCTCGAGCCGGGCCCCCTTGCCGCGGAGCACCGTGAAGCGCGCGCCGCTGATCTTCACCGCCCGCTCGAAGTCGAGGATGCCGAGCGCGCGGCCAAGGTCGTCGTGCGGCCTGGGCTCGAAGTCGTAGCTCCGCGCCTCGCCCCACACCCGCACCTCGACGTTGTCCTCTTCGCCGGCGCCGACCGGGGTGCTCTCGTGCGGCAGGTTCGGCAGACCGAGCAGGATCTCGCCCAGCTCCGCCTCGACCGCCTTGTGGCCGCCCTCGAGCTCCTTGATGCGCGCGCCGATGGCCTTCATCTCGTCGCGCACCCTGGCGAACTCGTCGCTCTTCTTGTCGACGGTCGCCATCGCCTTGCTGGTCTCGTTGCGCTTCGCCCGGAGCGCCTCGACCTCGGTGATCGCGCTCCGGCGCTGCTCGGCCAGCTCGGCGAGGCGCTCGAGGGACCCCGGATCGGCGCCGCGCGCCGCGAGCTTCGCCCGCACCTCGTCGAGATGTTCCGTGACGTGCCGAAGGTCCAACATGCGGCGGCTATAGCACGTTCCGCCTGTGGTAGCGTCGCGCCCCGGAGGTCTCGAGCGTGCGCAAACGTTGGTTCCGTTGGGCCTTGGCGGTGGTCGCCGCCATCTGGTTGGGACTCGGCGCCTACCCCGTGGTCGCGCAGTCGACCGGCGGCAGCTTCGGCGGCGGCAGCTTCGGCGGCGGAGGCGGCGGCGGGAGCAGCTACGGCGGGGGCGGCGGCAGCTTCGGCGGCTCCGGCTACTCGGGCGGCAGCTACTCCTCCGGCTCCTACTCGGGCGGCGGCGGCGGCGGCGGCGGGCTCCCCTGCGGCTGCATCCTCCCGCTGTTCATCGGCCTCATCCTCTTCGTCGTCATCACCGGCGCGATGAAGAAGAAGGGTGGGTCGAGCCACGGCTCCAAGGCGTGGGGCAACGTCGACATCAGCGCCATCCGCCTCGGCATCGACTGGCGCGCGCGGCGGGAGCTGCAGGCCCACCTCGAGCGGCTCGCGAAGAGCGGCCAGACCGGCACGCAGGCGGGGCTCGCGAGCCTGCTCCGCGAGACCATCCTCGGGCTGCGTCGCGCGGAGCTCGCCTGGCTCTACGCGAACGTCGCCAACTACAAGCCGATGAGCGCGGCGATGGCCGAGGGCATCTTCCGCCAGCTCGGCACCGACGCCCGCTCGCGGTTCCGGCACGAGCTGGTGCGCAACGCGGACGGCAGCACCTCCGAGGTGAGCGTCCCCGAGATGCGCGCGCGCCCCGAGGAGGGCGAGGGCGTGGTGGTCGTGACCCTCATCGTCGCCGCGCGGCGCGAGATCCTGGACGTCGCCCAGGTGCAGGACGCCAACGCGCTCAAGGCGCTGCTCGACGACATGGTGGCGGTCGCCAACCCGCACACGCTGATGGCGATGGAGGTGATCTGGTCACCCGCCGCCGAGAACGACCGCATGAGCACCGCCGAGCTCGAGCAGTTTTACCCGCAGCTGCAGAAGATCGACGAGCGCTCGATCGCCGGCCGCGTCTTCTGCAGCTACTGCAAGGGCCCGTTCGCGATGGAGCTGCTGCAGTGCCCGCACTGCGGCGCCCCGGCGCCCGGCGCGGACGACGCCCACACCTGATCAGGAGGCCGGGGGGTTGCCGATCTCGCCGAGGAACGCTCGGTAGTCGTCGGCGACCCCCACGCCTTCGATCACGGCCACCGCCTCCGCCATCGCCCGATCGGGGCGGGCGCCGCGCGCCTCGAGCGACCCGGCGATGTGGCGCGCGATGGCGACCCGCGACGCGAGGTCGCGCCGGGCGTCCTCGAAGCTGCCGAAGAAGGCCCACTCGAGCGACCACACGTAGTCGGCGACCCAGTCGCGCAGGATCTCCTCGGCGTCGCCGGGCACCGAGCGCGCCTCGGCGCGGTCGAAGGCGTCGGCCCACTCGAGGGTGGCGTCGACGTGGTCGGTCGAGCGCCCCCCGAGGGCCAGGATGGCCGCGCCGAAGCAGCGCACCGCGGCGCCGAAGCGCCCGCCTCCCTCCTCGAGGGCGAATTCCTCCCCGAGCGCGAGCCAGCGCTCCGGGGCGCCCGAGAGCGGCGGGGCGTCGAGCACGTCGAGCGGGTCCTCGCGTCGCAGCCGCGCCAGGAGCGCCGACTCGATCCGCTCCCACTCCTCCACGCTCACCGCGCGGTCGTCGTCGATCCAGAGCGGTCCGGCGATGTGCCGCGACGGCTTCGGCGTGACCGCCAGCGCGGCGTCGGCCTTCAGGGGCGCGCGCTCTCCCATGGTGCGGCAGGGGCACCGGTGCTCGGTGCAGACGCGGCCGCCGGTCGGGGTGGCGACGAGCATGAAGGGGAACTGTCGACAGGTGGCCGGCTTCACCTCGGGGCCGAGCCGCGCGTGCAGCTCGCAGGTCCCGGCGCCGGCGAACATGCAGCGCCCCTCGACCGTGGTCACGAGCACCCGGTCGTCGCCGCTCCACCCGAGGATGCGCTCGTCGATCGCGCCGAGCAGCCGCGCCTCGTCTTCGGTCACCGGACCGAGCAGGTGCACGTCGCTGCAGCACAGCCCGTCGCCGTGACAGGTGAAGCGCGCGCCGGGGCGAACGCGCAGGGGGTGCAGCTTCGTCTCACCGGCCATGGGACCCCGTACCGCATCCCCCCGCGCGTGTCACTGCCGCCCAGGCTGCAAGGCTTCACCCCCCGCCCGCCGTCGTGACGCGAGCCCCGCCTCACCCCGGCCCATGTGCCTCGCATTCGACGCCCCTCGAGCGGCGCGCAGGGCTCGGTACGCCAGCTGCAACGTCTCTTCGGTGCAACCCATCACCGAACACGAAGGAGACGACGACATGGGGAAGACCACCCGCACCGCGAAGAACACCGTCAAGCGCGGCACCAAGAAGACCGCCGACGCCGTCGAGAAGACCGGCGACGCTGCCGCCAGCGTCGTGAAGGGCGCCACCCGCACCGCGCAGCGCGGCGTGAAGAAGGTCACCAACACCGTCAAGCGCGGGGCCAACAAGGCCTGACGCGCCTCCCCTCCTCCTCGATCCGCGGGGCCCATCCGGGCTCCGCGGATCCCTAATTCGGGCGCCTGACCGATACGCGGCGGCCAGCCTCGATCCCGCCGCCAGCCCAGCCCCTTTGCGGCTTCGCGCCTTCGCGAGAGCAAAAAGGGGCGACCGAAGCGTCCCAGCCGACGAGGCTGGAACCGCGCAGCGGGGGGCCTAGGGGCGTGCCTGAATGTGGCGGGCGCGGACGTGGATGACCGGCTGCGGGTGGGCGTGCATCTCCGGGTGCGACGGCCCGCAGTCCGCGCTCGCGGCCGCCGGGCGGGACGCGGAGCGCATCGCCGAGCTCTTCTGGTGGATGGGCGCGGGCGCCCTGCTCGTCTGGGGCGCGGTCATGCTCTCGGCGGTCTACGCCGCGCGGTCCGAGAAGGAGCACGACCCGAAGCTGGCGTCGCGCTTCATCGTCGGCGGGGGCGTGGTGTTCCCCACCGTCGTGCTCACCGCGCTGCTCTCCTTCGGGCTCGCGATGATGCCCGACCTGCTCGCGCCCGGGGCCGCCTCCGCGCCGCGCATCCGGGTGAGCGGTGAGCGCTGGTGGTGGCGCGTCACCTACGACGTCGACGGCCGCCCGGTCGAGCTCGCCAACGAGCTGCGGCTGCCGGTCGGGGAGCGGGCCGGGCTGACGCTGGTGAGCCCCGACGTGATCCACGCCTTCTGGGTCCCCTCGCTGGCCGGCAAGGTCGACATGATCCCCGGGCGGGAGAACCGCATGGCCCTCGAGCCGACCCGCATCGGGCTCTACCGCGGCGCGTGCGCCGAGTTCTGCGGCGGGGCCCACGCGATGATGGCGTTCCACGTCGAGGTGCTCGAGCGGCCCGCGTTCGACGTCTGGCTCGCCGAGCAGGCCCGCCCCGCCGCGCCGCCGGAGGGCGCGCGAGCCACCGAAGGCGCGCGGGTGTTCGACGTGCACGGCTGCGGCGCGTGCCACGCGGTCCGCGGGACCCACGCCGACGGAACCGTCGGGCCCGACCTCACCCACGTCGGCGGCCGGCACCGCATCGCCGGCGTGCTCCCGAACGACGTCGAGGGCTTCCGCCGCTTCGTCCGTGACCCCGCCGCGGTGAAGCCCCACGCCGAGATGCCGGCCTACGCGACGCTCTCCGACGACGAGCTCGACGCGCTGGCCCACTACCTGGATGGCCTGCGATGAAGACCGCCAAAGGCGACGTCGAGCCCCTCGAGGAGCCGTTCTCGGAGGCGCTCCAGGAGGCGCAGAAGCAGCGGCTGCGGGCCGCGTGGAAGACGCCCACCGGCTGGCGCTACTGGTCGGCGGTGAACAACACCGAGGTCGGCGTCTGGTACACCGCGACCGCCTTCGGGTTCTTCCTCTTCGGGGGGCTGCTCGCCCTGGTGATGCGGGTGCAGCTCGCCGTGCCCGACAACACCCTGCTCGACGCGAACACCTACGACCAGTTCTTCACCCTGCACGGCTCGGTGATGATGTTCCTGTTCGCGGTGCCCGTGTTCGAGGCGTTCTCGATCATGGTGCTGCCCGAGATGCTCGGCGCGCGTGACCTGCCGTTCCCGCGCCTGAGCTCCTACGGCTTCTGGTGTTACCTCATCGGCGGCGTCTTCGTGTGCGGCTCGCTCTTCTTCGGGCAGGCGCCGATGGGCGGCTGGTTCATGTACCCGCCGCTGACCACGCAGTACACCGAGGGCTACGGCGTCGACATCTGGCTGCTCGGCCTCTCGTTCATCGAGGTGGCCTCGATCGCGGCCGCGGTGGAGCTGATCGTCGGCGTGCTGAAGTGCCGGCCGCCCGGGATGCGCATCAACCTCATCCCGCTCTACAGCTGGTACATCCTCGTGGTCGCGGCGATGATCCTCTTCGCCTTCCCGCCGCTGATCGCCGGCGACATCTTGCTCGAGGTCGAGCGCGCCTTCGACTGGCCCTTCTTCGACCCCGAGCGCGGCGGCGACCCGCTGCTCTGGCAGCACCTCTTCTGGATCTTCGGCCACCCCGAGGTCTACATCGTCTTCCTGCCGTCGATCGCGCTGGTGGCGATGATCGTGCCGACTTTCGCGAAGACCCCGATGGTCGGCTACGGCTGGGTCGTGCTCGCCGCGGTGGGCACCGGGTTCCTCAGCTTCGGGCTGTGGATCCACCACATGTTCACCACCGGGCTGCCCGGCGTGTCGCTCGCGCTCTTCAGCGCCGCGTCGGAGGCGATCGCGATCCCCACCGGGGTGCAGCTCTTCTGCTTCATCGCGACGCTGCTGGTCGGCCGCGTGAAGATGAAGGTGCCGATGCTCTTCGTGCTCGGCGGCTTCAGCACCTTCATCATCGGCGGGCTCACCGGGGTGATGGTCGCGTTGGTGCCGTTCGATCTGCAGGCCCACGACTCCTACTTCGTCGTCGGCCACCTCCACTCGGTGCTCATCGGGGGGACGATCTTCCCCATCATCGGCGCGGCCTACTACTTCTTCCCGCTCATCGGCGGCAAGCACCTCTCCGAGAAGCTCGGCCGGCTCTCGTTCTGGCTGATGTTCGTCGGCTTCAACGTGACCTTCGTGCCGATGCACCTCACCGGCCTGCTCGGCATGCCGCGCCGGGTCTTCACCTACCCGGAGGAGCTCGGCCTGGGGGCGCTCAACATGGCCTCCACCGTCGGCGCCTTCATCCTCGGCCTCGGCGTCCTGGTCTTCGTGATCGACGTCTTCCGGCCCAAGAAGAACCAGCCCTACGCGAAGCGAAACCCCTGGGGCGCGGGGACCCTCGAGTGGCTCGCGCCGATGCCGGACGAGGCCTGGGGCGTGCGGTCCATCCCCGAGATCGACTCGCGCTACCCGCTCTGGGATCAGCCGAACTTCGTGCGCGACGTCGACGAGGGCCGCTTCTACCTGCCCGACGCCGAGGAGGGGCTGCGCGAGACCCTCGTGACCAGCCCGGTGGACGCGCAGCCGATCCAGTGCCTGCGGGTGGCCGGCCCGACCTGGCTCGCGATGATCGCCGCCATCTTCACCGGCGGCCTCTTCATCTTCTCCACGTTCCACATGTACACGCCCGCGCTGATCAGCGGGGCGCTCGCCTTCGTGACCGTGGTGCGCTGGCTCTGGACGGGCACCGCGGTGATCCCCGAGAAGAAGGAGAAGCACGTCGGCCTCGGGCTGACGCTGCCGCTCTACCGCTCGGGCCCGAAGTCGGTCGGCTGGTGGGGCATGCTGATCATGATGCTCGGGGACATGACGGCGTTCCTCGCGCTGATCTTCGGCTACTTCTTCTACTGGACCGCCGACACCGACTTCGTCACCGCCGATACGCCCGCCCTCGACACCCTCTGGCCCGCGGTCGGCGCGGCGGCCATCGTCGGCTCCTGGCTCGCCACCTACGCGGCCAAGCGGCTGAACCGACGCACCGCCGCCGGCTTCTACGGGGCCATCGCGGTGGCGCTCGGCCTCGGCGCGCTCGGGTCGTGGGCGCTCCTGCGGGCGCCCGGCGCGCTCGATCCGACGGCGCACGTCTACCCGGCGATGGTGTGGCTGCTCTTCGGCTGGTCCGCGCTCCACGCGATCGTCGGCGTGATCATGCAGCTCTACTGTCTCGCCCGCAGGATCGCGAGGCGCATGGACGGCGAGCACGACATCGACATCGTCAACGTCACGCTCTACTGGCACTTCGTGCTCGTGACCGTCGTGATCACGACCGCCGTGCTGCTGGGCTTCCCGAGGCTGCTGTGATCGACGACACGCAGGGACCCGAGGAGGAGACGGAGAGCCTGTGGTGGCTGACGGTGGCCCCGGCCGCCTGGGTCGCGCACCTGCTCGCCTCCTACGCCACGGTCGCGGTGTGGTGCGCGAAGGTCACCGACCGCGACGGCGCGCTCGGCGACGCGCGCTGGATGGTCGCCGCCTACACCGCGGTCGCGCTCGCGCTCATCGGCTGGGTCGCGGTGCACGGCTTCCGGCGGCACCGCTTCGGCGAGGGCGTGCGCCCGCACGAGCTCGACACGCCCGGCGACCGGCACCGCTTCCTCGGCTTCGCCACCTTCCTGCTCGCCGGGGTGAGCGCGGTCGCCACCGTCTACGTGTCGCTGGTGGTCGTCTTCATCGGGAGCTGCCAGTGATCGCAGGTGGGCCGAGCAGACCTGGGCTGACGGGGGGCGGGCTGCTCGTGCTGGCCCTCGCCTGGCTCTGGCCGCTGCCCCACCTCGGGCTGCCGCCCTTCACCACCCACATGACCATGCACATGGCGGTGGTCGCGGTGGCGGCGCCGCTCCTCGCGCTCGGGGTCGCCGGCACGCGCGCCGATCTCGTCTTGCGTCGCCCGGCCTGGATGGCCGCGATCCCCGCCTCGCTCGCCGAGCTGATGATCGTCTGGGTCTGGCACGCCCCCGCCTTGCACGAGCTGGCCCGCGACCACCTCGCGCTGAAGGCCCTCGAGCAGCTCAGCTTCCTCGCCGCCGGCGTCTGGCTCTGGCTCTCCGCCCTCGGCGGCCGGCCGGCGCAGCGCCGGGAGCGGGCGACCGCGGGGGTGACCGCCCTGCTGCTGACCGCGATGCACATGACGCTGCTCGGCGCGCTCCTGGTGGTCGCGCCGCGGGTGCTCTACCCGTGCGTCCGGCTCTGCGGCGGCGTCGACGCGCTCACCGATCAGCACATCGGCGGCGCGATCATGCTCCTGGTCGGCGGCGCGGCGTACCTCGCGGGCGGGGTGGGCCTGACCGCGGACGTGATCGCCTGGCGGAGGCGCGCGTGACGCGGCGGAAGTGGATCGTGCGGGGCGCGATCGCGCTGGCGGCCCTCGGCGCGCTCGGGGCGGCGGTGATGTTCTCCGGCGTCATCCCGGTCACCGCGAGCTCCGGCCACTGGGACATCACGAAGTGGGTGCTGCACACCGCGATGCGCCGCTCGGTCGCCACCCACTCGATGGGGCTCGAGGTCCCGGACGACCTCGACGCCGAGGGGCGGGTGCTGGTGGGCGCCGGCCACTACGAGCACGGCTGCCGCTACTGTCACGGCGCGGTCGGGACGCGCATGCCGCGTGTGCCGGCCGCGATGACGCCCGCGCCGCCCTGGCTCCCGCCCCGGATCCGCGGGCTCGACGACGCCGAGCTCTTCTACGTTGTGAAGCACGGGGTGAAGTTCACCGGCATGCCGGCGTGGCCCAGCCAGGTCCGCGACGACGAGGTCTGGTCGGTGGTCGCGTTCCTCCGCCGCATGCCCGAGATGTCCGACGCGGAGTACCGCCGCCTCACCCGGGTCGAGGGAGACGCCCCTCGGCTCGTCGTCGAGCGCTGCGCCCGCTGCCACGGCGTCGACGGGCTCAGCCGCGGGGTCGACGGAAGCGCGCCGCGCCTCGCCGGTCAGCGCCCCGCCTACCTCGACGCGGCGCTGCGGGCCTACGCGGAGGGCGCCCGCCCGAGCGGCGTCATGGAGCCGCTCGCCGCCGAGCTCTTCGAGGCCGACCGGCGGGTGGTCGTCGACTGGTACGCCTCCCGCCCGCCGATGCCCGCCGCCGAGCCTCTCGCGGGCGCCGACCTCGAGCGCGGGCAGGCCGTCGCGAGGGACGGCGTGCCGGACGAGCGGGTCGCCGCGTGCAGCGAGTGTCACGGCCCCGACCCGAGCGAGGAGTCGGAGTCGCACCCCAGGCTCGGCGGCCAGTGGGCCGGGTACCTCGAGAGCCAGCTCCGCCTCTTCGCGGCCGGCGTCCGGGGCGGCGCGCCGCAGGCCGAGCTGATGGAGGAGGTCGACCCCCACCGCCTGACCGACGCCGAGCTCCGCGACGTCGCCTCGTACTACGCGAGCGTGCAATCGGCGCACGAGTGATCACGTTGAGCGCATGACCGCGCTGGACACCCTGGCGTCGCGCCTGAGCCTCGGCGATCTCCTGGAGACGCTGCGGGCCGGCTGGGGCGACTACGAGCTGCTCGCCCACTGGACCCCGCTCCCGGAGGGGGCCTGCGCCCCCTCCCGGCCGACCGGCAAAGCCGGCTCGGCCTCCCACCCCATCTAACGCGCTCACGCGCGTTGAAGGTGCGGCGAGGCCGCACCTTCCGGCGAGTTCCACCACGACGTCGTCCTGAAGGTCGACGACCCGAAGAGCCTGCCCGGGCCGTACCTGGTCGTGGCCACCAACTGCAACGGGGGCGTCAAGGAGGTGCTCTGCTTCGGCGAGCGCCCCGACCGGGAGGCGCTGTGGCACTGGCGCTGCCCGGAGGGCGAGTTCGAGGACCGGACGCTGCCCCCGATCCTCGCCCGCGAGGAGACCTGTCACTTCTTCGATCCCTGCGAGCTGCTCGCGGCCGACGCCCGGAGCGAGCTCCGCCCCGAGCACCGCCGTCGCCAGCGAGGCGGCGGCTGGGAACCCGCGTATTGAGCCCGCACGAAACGTGAACGCTTCGTCGCGTTTGTTCGCAAGTCACTGGAATGATTGAAATCGGCGCTCGCTCCAACGCGAGTGGCGGGGCGATCTCCCGGGCGTACGCTGTCCTCCTTTCCGGGGGGAACGATGAGCGACAGCGATCTGCCGGGGGGGCTCCGGCACAAGGTGCGTCCGCGCTTTCTCACGCCGCGGCGCAGCAGCTGGGTGGGCGCGGTGATCGACGGGCTCGGCGCGAGCGCCGCGTCTTCGATCGTGCTGCCGGAGGAGCCGCGGCGGCGGATCGACGGGCTGCCCTACGAGGTCGGCTACGTGCTCGAGCACCGCGAGGCGCGCATCCGGATCGGCTGGTGGTGGGCCCGCCAGGAGGGGCTCGCCGAGCGGGGGCTGTACACGCTGGCGATGCACAACCTCTGGAGCGAAGGGCTGCTGCGCGCCTTCGACCACTACCCGGACCACGGCGCGCCGATCGTCATAGACGACCCGCTCGGCTACGCGGCGAGCGCGGCGCTGCTGTTGCCCGACCTGCTCTCGGACGGCGAGGCGCTCATCGCCTTCTCGCTGCGGCCCGGGCAGCTCCTCCTCTTCGCGAGCGACGATCCCGATCTCGACCTGGCGCTGCTCGAGCTCCGGCAGGGCGGCTTCGACTTCGACGTCGCCCCGATCCCGGAGCCCGTCCGGGTCACCCGTCGCGGCTTCGCCAGCCTCGTCCCCCTGCGCGACACCGTCCGGGACCGGCTCCCCGGAGAGCTCGGCGACACCCCCACACCGCGTTGAGAAAAACGCGCCCGCGGGGATTGCGGTCGAGGTCCGCAGTTTTATGAAGTGCCCATTCCAAAACACGCCGTACGGCGGGAGGAGTGGACATGAGCCGATTTCAGGGACGCAACGTGGTCATCACCGGGGGCTCGGGGGGCATCGGCAAGGCGACCGCGGCCAGGGTGGTGAGCGAGGGCGGCAAGGTGCTCATCACTGGCACCAACCAGGAGAAGCTCGATCAGGCCGCGCGCGAGATCGACGGCGTGATCCCGTTCGTGAACGACGCGGGGGATCCGGAGAGCGCGCTCGCGCTCGCGGAGGCGGTCGAGACGCACCTCGGCCAGGTCGACGGGCTGTTCCTCAACGCGGGCTATGGCGAGCTGGTGTCGCACGATCAGGTGACGGTCGCGCAGTTCGATCGACAGTACGCCGTCAATGTGCGTGGACCGATTCTTCAGGTGCGCGCGCTCGCGGGGCTCCTCCGGGACGGCGGCTCCATCGTGCTCAACACGTCGGTGGTGCAGTCCGTCGGCATGCAGGGCGGCATCCTCTACGGCTCGTCCAAGTCCGCGCTCCGCAACGTCACGCGCGTCCTGGCCGCCGAGCTGGCGCCGCGGATCCGGGTCAACGCGGTGAGCCCGGGCCCGGTCTCGACCGACTTCTTCGCGCGGACGGGCTTGCCCGAGGAGCAGACCGCGCAGCTCGCGGAGGGCATCCTCGCGCAGGTCGCGCTGAAGCGCTTCGGCGAGGCGTCCGAGATCGCCAGCGCGGCCGCGTTCCTCCTGTCGGACGACGCCTCCTTCGTCACCGGGAGCGAGCTCGTGGTCGACGGCGGCATCACGCAGGTGTAGCCCTTCCAGGTGGGCCGACCCCGCAAGATGTCGCGCGAAGAGACCCTCGAGCTGGCGCTGCAGCTCTTCTGGCAGCGCGGGTTCGAGGGGACCTCGATCGGTGAGCTCTCCCGCGCGATCGGGGTCGGGCCTTCGAGCCTCTACAACACCTTCGGCAGCAAGAACGAGCTGTTCCGGGAGTGCCTCGAGGCCTACACGGCGCGGGAGGGCGCCTTCGTGCGCGACTCGCTGGCGAAGGACGACGCGGTCGAGGCCCTGACCGCGCTCCTCCGCAGCGCGGCCGCCCGCTTCACGCGCGAAGACCAGCCCCGGGGCTGCGCCGTGCTCACCGCGCCGAACCCCGATCGGGTCGAGAACGCCGACGTCGAGGCGCTGCTCCGCGACCTGCGCCGCCAGACGCTCTCGATGATCGACGCCCGCGTCCGCCGTGGCGTGGAGGAGGGTGACCTGGCGGCGGACACCGACGTCGCCAACCTCGCGCGTTACGTCTACGGCGTGATGCAGGCGCTCTCCGCGCAGGCCCGCGACGGGGCGGACCCGGACGCGCTCGGCGCCTTCGCCGAGCTCGCGCTCCAGGTCGTCGAGCGAGCCCGCGCGATTTAGCGACTCGCGTCGAGGATCTTCCGGGTAAGGGTGGAGACGCCGACCTCGGAGAGCTCGTCCTCCGAGAACAGCCGCGCTCCGTCGCTCGACGGCGCGGCGGCGGTCGCGCGCCACACGCGGACCCCGAGCCGCCGGTGGGTGAGCACGTGCTCGACCTCGGCCGCGGGGTCCCGGGAGAGCCGGGCCTTCACGCCGGCCTCGCGCAGCGCCGCTCTCGCGGCGTCCCGGCCGTCGCCCTCGGCGGTGGGCACGCCCCAGAGCCCGCCGAAGAGGGCGCCGTCGCGTTTGGTCAGCGCCACGCGCCCGCCTCGGGTGGCCACCACCGCGGAGAGGCGCACCGCCTTCGGCGCCTTCTTGGGGCGAGGCACGGGCAGCTCGCGCTGCCTCCCTTCGTCACGGGCGACGCAGGCGGCGACCGGGCACGCGTCGCAGCGCGGGCTCTTCGGCGTGCAGACGCGCGCGCCCAGCTCCATCAGCGCCTGGTTCAGGTCGCCCGGGCGGGGCCCCGCCACCAGCCGCTCGGACTCCGCCCACAGCCGCCGCTCCGTGTCGCCCCGGCCGAGCGGGGTGTCGATCCCGTGCACGCGCGTCAGCACGCGGGCCACGTTCCCGTCGACGATGGGCTCGGCGCGGTCGAAGGCGATCGAGCCGATCGCGCCCGCGGTGTAGCGACCGACGCCCGGCAGCCCGCGCCGCGCCTCGGCGTCCTCGGGGACCGCGCCGCCGTAGCGCGCCACGACCTCCTTCACCCCGGCGTGGAGCAGCCGCGCGCGCCGGTAGTAGCCGAGGCCGCTCCACATCGAGAGCACGTCGTCTTCGTCCGCCGCGGCCAGGTCGTGGGTCGTGGGGAAGCGCTCGAGGAAGCGCGTCCAGTAGGGGATCACGGTCTCGACGCGGGTCTGCTGGAGCATGATCTCCGAGACCCAGATCGCGTACGGGTCGCGGGTCTCGCGCCACGGCAGCGCGCGCTTGTGGGCGTCGTACCAGCGGAGGAGCGCGGCCCGCATCAGCTCATCAGGAGGATGGCGAGGGCGACGACGACGACGAGCCCGGCGAGCCCGAAGGCGCCGATCGCGATCGCGAGCAGGACCCAGAACATCGGGCTGCGCTTCGCCTCCGCCGGGACGGCGCTCGCGCGGGCCTGGATCGGCGGGGGCGCCGGGAGCGCGGCGTGCTGCCCGGTGATGAGCGGCGCCGGCTGCACGTCGGGCGTGGTCTGCACCGCGGCGGCGTGCGGCTGAGGCGCAGGCGGCGGGTGCGGCATCGACGCGCGCGGGACCTGCGGCATCGACATGCGCTCCTGGGCCGAGGGCTGGCGGGCGGTCGCGTCCGGCGCGTCCATCTCCCAGCCCCGCTCCGGGAAGGTCCAGCTGACCAGGCGCGCGAGCTGATCGCGGCCGTACCCCGGCGCCACCTCGTGCAGCATCTCGCGCAGCTGCATGCCGAGCGCCTGCGCGGTGGGCGTGCGGATCGTCGCGTCCTTGGTCAGGCAGCGCATGACGATCGCGTCGACCTCGGCCGGCACCTTCGGGTTGTAGGTGCTGGGCGGCGGGAACTTGCACGCCTCGAGCATCTGCGCCGCGGTCATCGGATCGTTCGGCGGCATCAGCGTGCGCATCGTCAGCATCTCCCAGACGACGATGCCGAGGCTGAACACGTCGGCGCGGGCGTCCACGTCGCGGTGGTCCGCCTGCTCGGGCGCCATGTAGCTCATCTTGCCGATCGGCACGCCGCTGCCGGTCTGCACGACGTTGTCGGCCGCCTTCACGAGCCCGAAGTCGCTCACCTTCACCGCGCCCTCGTTCGAGAGCAGGACGTTCTGGGGCGAGACGTCGCGGTGCACGATGCCGAGCGGGTTGCCCTGCTCGTCGCGCTTGCGGTGCGCGTGATCGAGCCCCGCCGCCGCCTCCGCGCCGATGAACAGCGCGGCCGCGATCTCGAGGTGCTGACGCTTCTCGACCAGCTGCTGCAGCAGGAGCGCGAGGGTGACCCCCTCGACGAACTCCATCACCAGGAACGGCTCGGGCTCGATGCCGAAGTCCACCACCGCGACGAGGTTCGGGTGGTCGAGCCGGGCGTTGGTGCGCGCCTCGGCCGCGAAGCGCTCGAGCAGCGAGGGGTCCCGCCGGTACTGCGGGAGCATGCGCTTGAGCGCGACCTTCTTGCGGAAGCCGGCCTCCCCGGAGCGCTCGCCCCGGTAGACCATGGCCATCCCGCCCTGCCCGAGCTTCTCGAGCAGACGGTATTCACCCAGCTGCGCGGGCTCCGCGGACACCGGCGAATGCTTTACCACGCGGCGCCGATCGAGGCCGCTCAACGGACTTCGGAGATCTCCTCGAGCGGCTTGCGGCCGATGTCGGGCACGACGCAGTCGTCCGCCGGATAGCCGACCGGCATGATCACGAACGGCTTCTCGCTCTCCGGCCGGCCGCAGATCTCGCGCAGGAAGGTCATCGGCGCCGGGGTGTGGGTGAGGGTGGCGAGCCCAGCCCGGTGCAGCGCCGAGATCAGGAAGCCGACCGCGATGCCCACCGACTCGTTCAGGTAGTAGCCCTTGAGCTTGGTCCCGTCGGGCAGCAGCTCCCAGTCGCGCCGGAACACCACGAGCAGCCACGGCGCGTCGGTGATGTGCTCCTTGACGGTGTCGGTCCCGAGCGGCGCGAGCGCGTCGAGCCACTCGTCGGGCGCCCGGCGCTCGTAGAACTCGCGCTCCTCCTTCTCGGCCGCCTCCCGGATGCGCCGCTTGAGCTCCGGGTCGGAGATGGCGACGAAGTACCAGGGCTGGCGGTGCGCGCCGCTCGGCGCGGTCCCGGCGATCCGGATCGCGTCCTCGATGACCGAACGAGGGACCTCGTCGGTGGAGAAGTGCCGCACGCTCCGGCGCCCCTCCATCACCTCGTAGTCCGCCGCGATCCGCCGCGCGGACTCCTCCGGCGGCACCCGCTCGGGGCGGTAGGGGACGGGCTGGTAGCGCGGGTCGTCTTCGCTCACCCCGGGAGGCTAACGCATGCGCGTCGCCCTCGGCGACGGCGGCCCGCGAGCCAGCCGAGGACCAGCAAGAGGAGCCACGCGGGCGGGCGCCGCCCGACGACACCACACCCGCAGCCCGTCGCCGGCACCGAGGGGGTGGGCAGGCCGCCGTCGGCGTGGGGGGCGCAGCGATGGTCGAGGCAGCTCTCGCCGGCGCCGCACTCGGCGTCCTCGTGGCAGCAGCCGGCGATCGGGAGCCGCTGGCAGCCCCCCTCCAGGCAGCGGTCTCGCGTGCAGACGTCGCCGTCCTCGCAGTCTGCGTGTGACCGACAGCAGCCCGCGACCTCGACGTGCGTACAGCCGGCGATCGCGTCGCAGGCGTCCGCCGTGCAGCGGTCACCGTCATCGCAGCGGAGGGGGCGACCCTCCGCGCACTCGCCGGCCGCGCACGTCTCGGCGCCGTCACAGACGTCGCCGTCGTCGCAGCTCATCCCGTCGGCGGCTCGCTGATCGAAGCCGCAGTGCAGGTGCACGCCGTCGCAGGTGTCCGAGACGTCACACGGCCCCGTCGACGGCCGGCATTCCGTGCCCTCCGCGGCCGCCCACTCTGCCGGGCACTCCGCCATGAGGCCGTCGCAGACCTCGGGCGCGTCACAGGCGCCCGCCGCGGGGCGACACACCGCGGCCGTCTCGTCGAAGGCGTAGCGGCAGTGGCCGGAGGGATCGCAGCGGTCCTCGACATCGCATGGCCCCTCGGCCGGCCGGCAGATCGCGCCCGGCTCGAGCCGAGCGTCGGCCGGACAGTCCACGCCGACGCCGTCGCAGATCTCCTCCGGGTCGCAGGCGCCTCCGCTCTCCCGGCACACCCACCCCGCGGAGACCGCGGTGCAGCGGCCGTCCTCGCTGCCTCCGAGCGCCACGGAGCAGGCCTCGCAGCCGCCCAGGCACGCGGACTCGCAGCACACTCCGTCGACGCAGTGGCCCGAGCCGCACTCGGCGTCCACGACGCAGCTCGCGCCGTCGTCGGCCCCGACCTCGAGGCGGGCGGAGAGCAGGCGGCGGTCACCGTTCCCGGGCCCGTCCACCAGGTGGAGCACCGCGGCGCGCTCCTGACCCCGGTACGCGATGTCCTCGATCTCCCCTCGCGGGATCGTCGAGGGGCCTCCGAGCACCTCGCCGCGAAGGTCCGTGAGGACCAGCGCGCTCGTCAGGGCCCCCGCGACGCGCACCCAGCAGTGGCTGTCCCCACAGTGGATCGAGAGGCAGCCGCTCGGCAGGGCGTGGGCGCGCCCGGGCGCGCCGTCCGCGTCCACCGCGACGAGGC
>JAYZQJ010000154.1:0-23314 GCA_036149055.1 Myxococcota bacterium
CTCTCACCTCGCCGCGCTCGGTGCGCAACGCGATCGCGTACACGCTGGGGAACGCCAAGCGTCACGGCCTGATGCCGCGGGCGCGCACCTGGGTGGACCCGCTGAGCAGCGGCTTCTTCTTCGACGGCTGGTCCCGTGCCATCCGCACCACGCTCTCGATGCTTCCGTCCCGCGACTCTCCCGCTGAGCCACCGCAGACCTGGCTGCTCTCGATCGGGTGGCGCCGGGCCGGAGGCGCGATCGATCCCGGCAAGCGCCCAGGCCCCGCGGAGCGCCACGCAGCCTGAGCTGCCGAGCCTGGAACGGCTCGATGATCGAGCTGGCCGGCCCAGCGCCGCGAAGCGCCTGCTCCATCCCCGCCGGACTGTCCAGCTGCGCCACCGTCTCCGGGCCAGCGCAGCGCGCGTATCGACGCGGAGCTCGAAGCCGGGCGTGTGTCGACGACCCGGCGTGGGTTGCACGGCAGGAGTGGCCGAGGACGCCCACCATGAGGGCTCGGAGTCGCGGCGTCCGGCGGCTCCACGTCGTCGCGCGGGGCGGCGGTCCGTGGGGGCTCGAGGGCGCGCTGGGCTCGACGGCGACCGCGGGGCTCATGGAGCCGCATTTGATTCAGCAGAGATGCCGCCGTGAGGTGCCGCCCCCGGGAGTGTCAGCGCGATGACCCGGCGCGTCCCTCGTCCGGCGACTCGAGACCGATGCGGCGAACGGCCGGCGCGAGGGCCGGTCAGCGGGGCCCCGACGGGGCGGCCGAGTCGCACCGCGCGCTCGATTCGGCAGAGATGCATCCGCGGGCGTCCGTGGGTGAGGCCTCCCTTTCCCGGCGCGCGCGTTTCCGGACCGGCGTCCCAGCGGCCCGGCTGCCGGGGCCGCCCCGTTGCCGCTGGGGGGGCGGAGGTTCGGCCCCTCCGCGCATGAACTCGATCGGGTAGGTTCGGAGAAGCCCCGAGCGGCGCGCGGGATCTCTGCCGTGGCCATAGAGTGCGCGCTCGATTCGGCGGAGATCCGCGCCGAGATCCAGGCGTGACTAGACCGGTCATGGAGCCAGGCCGGTCGGTTCCGCCGCGGCCGACGCGTTCTCTGCCGAATCGAGTGCGACAGCCGCCCCGCTGGCGCGGCGTCTGCGCTCAGCGTGGTCGATTCACGGAGCTCCCTCCGCGCTCATTCCCTGGAGCGGGGGCTGTCGAGCAGCGCCCCGCGGAGCTCCGCCGTCGCGCTAGATTCGGCGGAGATGTGTGGGCCGGAGGGCAGCCGAAAGGGGACGGAGGCCGACCGGTCGACCGCCACGTCGATCGAGGCCACGGCGTGGGGCGGGCGACACCGTCTCACCCGCGTCGAGGAGTTCCTGTGGCGTCCTCGAATCGGCGGACATTGGCGCCCGGGCGTGACTGGACTGGTCACGTGAGCCGTGCGGTCGGCGCGCCATGACGGCGCCGGTTGCTACCATCCCTACCGATTCGAGTGTCTGGCGGAGCCTCCCGCGCGGGGCGCCCCTCCGGAGCCGTCGGGCCTGCCGTCATCTCTGCCGATTCGAGCACGTCGACGCGGGCGAGGTCGATTTGGCAGAGTTCCCGTCCCCCGGCTGGAGCGGCGGGACCGCCGTCGAGCATCTCGGCCGGTGCGACGGGCCCGTCGGCTGCGCTCGATGCGGCAGACCTCGGCTGCGCGCGCGCCCGACGGTCCTGTACGTCGCGCTCGATTCGGCAGAGATGCGTGCGCGGGACCCTCGAGCCTGGGCTGCGGCAGGGGGATGGAGGTTGGTCGTTGACCATCGCGTAGATCGAGGCCGCGCCGCCGGGCGGCCGAGCCG
Source organism: Myxococcota bacterium (assembly GCA_036149055.1). GTDB lineage: Bacteria > Myxococcota_A > Polyangia > Polyangiales > Sandaracinaceae > JAVJQK01. Next base: position 1,808 of record JAYZQJ010000154.1, read on the forward strand.
GTCCTGGCTGGCGTTCTCGAATCGGCGGACATCCGCTGGACCGGTCACGTGAGCACGCCGGCCGATCGCGCCATGGCCACGCCGGGAGCTGTCGGGGCCTGCCATCATTCTGCCGATTCGAGCGCGTCGACGCGGGCGACGTCGATTGGGCAGAGTTGCCGCCGAGAGCGGAGCGGCGGGACCGCCGGCGAGCATCTCGGCCGGTGCGACGGGCTCGTCGGTTGCGCTCGACAGCGTAAGGCCGGACGGGCGCGCTCGATTCGGCAGAGATGCGTGGGCGGGACCCTCGAGCCTGGGGAGGCCGGCCGTCGACATCGCGTCGTCGCGCCGTGGGCGGGCGATGGGTTCTCGAAGCGGCGGACATCGGCGTCCGGGCCGAGCCGCCAGACGGGCCTCGATTCGGCAGAGATGGCCGTGCGCCTGGGCCCGGAACCCTCGAACGTCGCCGTAGGCACCGAAACCACTTGGATCGCCTTCGCGAAGGTCTCCGAGCTGATCGTGGGCGCCGAGCGAGGGACGCCTGCTAGGCTTCGGCGTGATCCGCGCCTGGCTGCAGGCGGCGCGCCCGCTCGCGCACGCCAACATCGCGCCGCCGATCCTGGTCGGGATCGCGCTCGCCGCGGCCCATGGCGTCACGCTCGATCCGTGGCTCGCCGCGCTCGCGTTCGGGTTCGGGGTCCTCGACCACCTGTACATCGTCTTCGCCAACGACCACGCTGACCGGGCGGCCGACGCGCTCCACGAGGCGCCGACCGTGTTCAGCGGGGGCTCGCGCGTGATCCCCGAGGGGGTGCTCGACGCGGGGCAGCTGAAGCGCGCGGCGGTCGGCGCCGGCGTGGCGCTCGCCCTGTTCTCGGTCGGGGTCGCGGTGGTCTTCGACCGGCCGTGGCTGCCGGCGCTGGCGGCGGCCGCGCTCGTGCTCCTGCACGCCTACAGCTACCCGCCCCTGAAGCTCTCGTACCGCGGCTTCGGCGAGATCCTGCAGGGGCTCGGCGTGGGCCTGGTGCTGCCGCTCGTCGGCTTCTATCTCCAGTCCGGCTCGATCGCGGTCGCGCCGTGGGAGGCGTTCGCGCCGCTGGTGATGATGGCCTACGTGTCCAACATCCTCACCGCGCTGCCCGACGTCGCCGCTGACCGCGCGGCCGACAAGAAGACGTGGCCCGTGCGGCGCGGCGAGGCCCGGGCTCGGCGCGACGTGCTGGTGCTGATCGGGGTCGCGCTGCTCCTGGCGAGTCAGGTCGGTCCGGAGCTGCCGGTGGAGCTGCGGGCCGCGACGCTGGGGCCGCCCGCGCTCGCCGCGCTGCTCGCGATGCGCTGGCTGAACCGGGCCGACGCCGCCCACCGCGCCGATCTCCTCCGGTTCGTCGGCTTCGGGCTCGCCGCGATCGGGCTGTTCCAGATCGGCTGGGCGCTGGCTCTGCTCAGCCTGAGCTCATAGGCGCAGCGCGCGGGCCCGCTCCTCCCGCGCCCGGGCGAACGGGCGATCCCAGACCGCGTCCGGGAGGAGGCGCCAGGTCGGGACCGGGATGAGGCCGCGGGCGGCGAGGTCGCGGTAGAGCGCCGACTCGGCGTCCGGGTCGCGCGAGAAGGGGAAGGGGTTGCGCGCCTCGGGGCCCGGCAGCCGCGGGTACTTGGCGTCGTCTTCGTCGATCAGCGCGAGCAGCTCGTGGCCGCGCGCGTGCACCGACCGCAGGAAGGAGAGCGCGAACGGGCCGACGTCGGCGCGGGCCTCCGGGTCGCGGCTCACCCACTTCGCCCAGTCGAAGCCGTAGACGAAGTCGTGCACGTAGCGGAAGCGGATCGTCGTCTGCTGCCCGAAGAGCCCGTGCAGCGCCACGATCTCGTGCATCGAGGCCGCGAGGTGCCCCCGGGCGTCGCCCGTCGCCTGGGCCTCGCGCAGCAGCTCCCCGAACACGCCGTCGAGATCCCAGAAGAGGTTGTCGGGGAAGTGCTCGGCGACCGCGTGGGCGACGCGCACCATCCCGTCGGCGAGCTCGGGGGCCAGCGCGCCCGCGTCGGGCAGCAGCCGCTCGCCGAGGCTCCGGAGCGTGGTCGCCGCGTCGCGCTCGGGCGCCAGGCTGTGGCGCAGCACGCGGGCGCGCTCCAGCTGCGCGTCGCAGCGGGCGAGGCGCTCCAGCGGGGAGTCGGCGCTCAAGGCTTCGGCCACAGGTTCCACCCTACGAGGAGCATGGAGGCGAGGGCCGCGCCGCGCCAGATCGCGTGGTGGAGCGCGGCCTTGTAGTGCTTCTGCGCGGCGAAGGCGTCGGTGCGCGCGGCGCCGCTCCGCGCGATCAGGGCGCCGACCCAGCCGAGCGCGAGGAGCGCGGCCGGGGCGCCGACGAAGAGCGGCACCGCCGGGTCGAAGAGGCCGGAGAGCGCCCACGCGGAGGCCCCGACGAAGGCGAGCGCCTCGACCGCGCGTCGGCCGGCGAGGTTGCCGAACGCGGTGACGAAGGTGCGCTTGCCGCCGCGTCGATCGGAGCGCTCGTCGGCGAGCCCGCTCGCGATCGCGCTCGCGAGGCCCATCGCCGCGAAGCCGAAGAGCAGGCTCGATCCCGGCGGCGTCAGATCGCCGCCCTGGAGGTACGCCTGGAGGCAGGGCAGGGCGAGGCCGACGCCGAACATCTCGAGCAGCTCCCCGCCGCCGCGGTAGTTAAGGCGCAGGGGGGGCAGGGAGTAGGCGGCGAAGAGCGCCAGGCAGCCGAGCGCGCCCGGGCCGAGCCAGGGGCGATCGAGCCAGGCGCCGCCGACGAAGCCGAGCGCCGTCGCGAGCGCGCCCGCGCCGAGGCCGGCGAAGAGCAGGTGGTGGGCCGGGAGGATGCCGTCGGGGATCGTCTTCGGGCTGCAGCCGTCCGGGAACATGCGGCGCTTGATCGCGTCGACCTCCCGATCGCCCCAGTCGTTCAAGAAGACGATGAAGAGGAGGTCGAGCACGGTGAAGGCGGCGCCGATGGCGAGCGCCTCGAGGCTCAGGCCGTTCCAGGTGCCGAGCGCCTGCCCGAGCACGAACGGCACGAGCAGCTTGGGCCAGCTCGCCGGCTTGGCCGCGTGGATCCAGCGTCGGGCGTAGGTCTCGGGCACGGGCTCCTCACAGGGCGCCCGTCCGATATAGGTGCACGAGCACGTAGGCGGCAGCGCTCGCGACCACGAAGGCGAGGAAACCGAACATCACGATGGCCATGACCACGCCGCGGCGGGGCTTCGGGGGCGGGCTCGAGGCGGCCACCGGGGAGGCGACGTCGGCGATCGAGATGTCGGGCAGGCTGCCGGGCGCCGACTCGGTCATCAGCCGGGTCTGAGCGAGCGGCGCCTTCGGGGCGGCGGGCGCGCTCGCCACCGGGTGGCCGAGGGGGGAGGGGCGATCGTGCTGGCTGACGTGGGTCGGGTCCGTGGTCTGCCACCCCGGCGGCGCGGCGCCCGGCTGGCTGACCCGGCTCGGGTCGGTCGCCTTCCAGAGATGCGAGGTGTCGGCGCTCGAGACCGGCGGCGTCGCCGGCGTGGGGTTGGCGGTCCGGGTGCGCTCGAACGAGTCGGCGGGCGCGACCTCCGGGTAGGCGGGCGCGGGCTCCACCGGGACCGCGCCGGTGCGACTCGGGAACGAGAGGTGGAGCGACTGGCTCAGGGACTCGCTGAGCCCGCGGACCACCTCGCCGAGGTGCCGCGAGACGGTCGGCGGCGGCGAGACGGACGAGAGCGCCTCGAGCAGGGCGCCGGCGGTCTGGAAGCGCTGCTCCGGATCGGGGTGCAGGAGGTGCTCGACGATCGAGGCGAGCGACTCCGGCGCGTCGGGGCGGAGCGCCTGGATCGGCGTGAACGCGCCGCCCTGGATCCGCTGCAGGGTGTCCAGATCCGTCACGCCTTCGAAGGGCCGCTGCCCGGTGAGCGACTCGTAGAGCAGCACGCCGAGCGAGAAGAGATCCGAGCGGGCGTCGAAGATCCCGTGGCGGGCGTACTCCGCCGCCATGTACGGGACCTTGCCCCGCACCACGCCCGACTCGGTGCGACGCTTGGTGCCGAGCACGCGGGCGATGCCGAAGTCGGTCAGATAGACCTCGCCGGCCCGGCTGCAGAGGACGTTGGAGGGCGAGATGTCGCGGTGCACGACCGCCTCGCGCCCCCGGCCCGGCGTGTGCGCGAAGTCGAGCGCGTTGGCCAGCTCCACGCCGACGTGGGCGACGAGGTCCACGTCGAGCCGCGAGCCCTGGTCCCGCTGACGGCGCAGCAGGGTGCGCAGGTCCATTCCGTCGACGAGCTCGAGCGCGAGGTAGTGCGAGCCGTCCACCTCCCCGAAGTCGACGACCTGGGTGATGTTCGCGTGGCGCAGCCGGGCCGCGAGGCGCGCCTCCTCCATGAACTGCGCGACGAACTGCGGGTCGGCCTCGAAGGCCGGGAGGATGCGCTTCACGCAGACCTGCTGCTCGAACCCCGCCGGCCCGCGACGCACGGCGAGGAACGTCTCGGCCATGCCGCCCGCGCCGAGCCGGCGAGCCAGCTCGTACGGACCGAAGCGAACGGGTGCGCTCATGGCGTGCCGAGAGTAGCGCAACCGGTCGGGCGCGCCGTAGATTGCGCCCCGATGAAGGACGCTCGCTTCGACACACGCGCGGTGCACGCCGGGGACGCGCCGGACCCTCACACCGGGGCGCTCGACCCGCCCGTCGTGCTCGCGAGCGCCTACGCCTTCGACGACGCCGCCGACGCGGCCGCGCAATTCGAGGGCACCCGCCCGGGCCACATCTACACGCGCTGGCGCAACCCGACGGTGCGCGCGTTCGAGCAGAAGGTCGCCGCGCTCGAGGGGGCCGAGGACTGCGTGGCGCTCGCGAGCGGCATGGCCGCCGTCCACGCGGCGCTCCTGGCGACGCTGAGCGCGGGCGATCACGTGGTGGCCGCCGAGAGCCTCTACGCCGAGACCGGGCGGCTCCTGCGCGGCACGCTCGCGCGCTTCGGCGTGGTGACCACCTTCGTCGACGCCACCGACCCGGCGGCGATCGAGGCGGCGCTGCGGGACGAAGCGCGGGTGGTCTACCTCGAGACGCCAGCGAACCCGACCCTCGCGATCACCGACGTGGCCGAGGTCGCGCGCCGCTGCGGCGGGCGGACGATCATCGTCGACTCCACCTTCGCCACGCCCTACCACCAGACCCTGCTCGACCGCGGCGCGCACCTCGTCGTGCACTCGGCCACCAAGGGCCTCTGCGGTCACGGTGACGCGGTCGGGGGCGTGGTGGTCGGCGACGCCGAGCGCGTTCGCCGGGTGCGGGAGGAGGGCGTGCGCACCGCGGGGGGCGCGCTGTCCCCGCTCAACGCGATGCTGCTCGCGCGCGGCGTGCGCACCCTGAGCGTGCGCATGGAGCGCGCGTCCCGGAGCGCGGCGGAGCTCGCCCGCCGGCTGCAGGGCGACCCGCGGGTGGCGCGCGTGCACTACCCGGGGCTGACGGATCACCCGGGACACGCGATCGCGGCGGATCAGATGCGAAACGGCTTCGGCGCGCTGCTCGCGTTCGAGGTGGAGGGCGGCCGCGCGGCCGGCGCGCGCTGCTACGACGCGGTCGAGCTCGTCAGCCGGGCGGTGAGCCTCGGCGACGTGCGGACCCTGATGACGCACGCCGCGAGCACCACGCACGCCTCGTGGACGGCCGAGCAGCGCGCGACGGCGGGCATCGCCGACGGCCTGATGCGGCTGAGCGTGGGCATCGAGGACGTGGAGGATCTCTGGGCCGACCTCGACCGCGCGCTCAGCTCTGCATCATCCGGTTGAACTTCTCGGTCAGCACCGGGTCGGCGGACATCTTCGCGCCCCACGCCTGGGCCACGGTGCCGTAGCTCATCATGTCGAGCCCGTAGCGGCCGAGCGCGCCCTGCATGTCGCCGCGCTGCATGCCTCGGAGGATCGCGACGTAGTCGCTGAGCCGCGCGACCGGCTGCCCGGGGAAGACCTCGGGATCCGGGTCGGCGTCGCCTTCGTTCAGCTGCCGCTGCGCCGCCTGCTGCTGGGCCATGCGGAGGTGCATGTCCTGCTGGCCCTGCTGGATGCGGTCCATCGCCGCGACCTCCTCCCCGCTGACGCCCATCGCGGCGAGCTTCCGGCTCCGCTCGAGCAGCAGGAAGCGCTCGTGCAGCTCCGGGCTCGCGTTCAGCGCCTCCTGCCATTCGGGGATCGGCGGGCCGCCGTCGGCGCGGCGCTCGACGTACTCCTCGAGCGTCAGCCCGGCGTAGCGGCGGACCGGCGGGCGCACGACGTTCTTGGTGCGCACGGCGCCGTGGTAGCGGTCGATCCACTCCTCGAGCTCGCGCCGCTCGCCGGCGTCGGCCAGCCCGAGCCACACCTCGGCGAGCGGGAGCTCCCAGGCCGTGAAGCCGCGCTCGGGGATCAGGGTGCGCAGCCAGCGGAAGATCCCGAGCACCTCGCCCTGGATGGCGGGGCTCTCGTGCACGCGCCAGCCGAAGGCCACGATGGCGGCCGCGGTCACCCAGTCGCTCGGGCCGTAGACCATCGAGTAGAGCGCGGCGCGGGCGCTGCCGGTGTCCCACGGGCCGAGGTGCGAGAGCGTCGCCGCGGTCGCGACCTGGCAGCGCCACGTCCAGGTGAAGGCGTCGAAGCCGTCCTCGGGGAGCGGCGGGTTCGTCAGCACCGAGAGCAGCTCGTGGTAGCGCGCGGCGTGCTCCTGGGCGGCGGCGCGCGCCATCGGATCCCAGCGCTCGCGGGAGAACGGCGCCCGCGCGATCGCCGCGACGCTCGCCTGGGCCGCCGCGTCGCCCTGCGGGTGGGCCTTCACCGCGCGCTCGCCCTCGTGGCGCCAGACCGGCGTGCTGACCTGCGCCTTGTCGAGCCGCGGGTCCGGCTGCTGGATCTCCTCGACCTCGAAGTCGAGCGAGCCGGTCGCGCCGAGCGCCCGCATCGCCAGGTCGAAGGCGACGCCCACGCTCGGCGAGTCGAGGTGTCGCGAGGTCATGCCGAGCGAGAGGTGCCCGCCGACGCCGCAGCAGCGCACGACGTGGGCGATCTCGCTCGAGAGGTGGCGCGCGGCCGCCAGGGTCGCGTCGCCCGGCCCGGGGAGCACGGTGACGTAGGGGACCGGCGGGTCGACCTCGTCGGCCAGCTGGCGCACGTGCGCGTCCCACCAGCGGCGCTCGCGGGCCCGGATCAGCGCCTCCCGATCGGCCTCGCCCCGCTGCGCGCGCCAGCGAGTGAACCAGAGGGCCTCCTGCGCGCCGGGGTAGTCCGGCTGCCGCTGCAGCAGCTCCTCGAACAGCTGGGCCGCGTCCCCGTTGCGCGCCTCGTCGGCGTACGCCCAGGCCGCGTCGTGGAGGGGCGACAGCTCGTTCGGCGCGATGCGCAGCGACTCCCGCGCCTGCGCGAGCGCGTCGTCCGGCCGGCCCGCGTCGCGGTAGGCGTTGGCCAGCGCCGAGCGCAGCCGCCAGTCCTCGGACCACAGGCCGACGCCCTCCTCGGCGACCTGAATGGTGCGCTCGGGCTCACCGAGGCGACGACGGATCATCGACTCGCCGAACCAGAGCACGCTCTCGGTGCGGTAGACGCCGCGGAGCGCGGCGAACACCTCGGCGGCGGCGCGCAGGCCGATCACCCGGAGGTCGCCGTCCTCGGGCGGGGCGGGCGTCTTCAGGGCCACGCCGAGCGCGGTCTTCACCACCGTCGGGAAGAGCACGTCCCACGGCACGCTCTCGATCACCGCCGGCTGGAGCCAGCGCTGCACCCAGTAGAAGTAGGGGACGTGCGGGGCGACGCCGATGGCCGCCGTCAGCAGGTCGAGCGCCTCCGGGAGCCGCCGCTGCATCATCAGCACCCGGGCCCGCCCAGCCGCGGTCGCCACGTGAATCGCGCCGGACGCGATCGGGAGCGTCGAGAGCGGGTCGTCGGTCGACGTCACGATCTCGTCGAAGGTGTCGAGGTACTCCCGCTCGTTCGGGTAGAGCATCAAGAGGTCCGACGCGTGCAGCGTCGCCGTCTGGAGCTCGCCGCGCCCGTGCGCCTCGCGGGCCAGCGTGTGCACCCGCCCGGCGAGCTCGCGTCGCTCCTGCTGCGCGGCCGGGAGCGCCTGGGGGTCGAGGGTCTCGCCAGGGTTCATGCCGCGAGCCTGGCCAAGCCCGCGCCCCCGGTCAACGGTCGTAGCGGCCTTCGTCGGGGAGCGCGGCGCCGGCGTTCAGCGCTCTCGCGAGCTCGAGGAGGCGGGGCCCGTCCATGCGCGCGTACCAGGCCTGATCCAACCCGGGGTGATCGGCGGCCGCGAAGTAGCAGGTCGCGTTCGGGCCGAAGCTGCAGGCGCCGAGGCAGCCCGACTCGGTGAGCCGCACCTTGCCGCCGGCGGTGTAGTAGGCGAGCCGCTCGCGCTCGAGATCCGACCACAAACGCGCGAAGAGCTCCGCGCTCCCGCGCTCGCGGCAGCGCTTCCCGGTGCAGACCAACAGGTGCGCGCGGGTCTGGAAGAAGAGCGGCTGGCTCACGCCACGCTCACCAGGCGCGCGTCGGCGGGGGAGGGCGGAGCCACGCGGTCGGGGTGGAAGATGCCGGCGAGGGTGCGGGCCGCGTCGGCGGCGGAGCTCGGCGTCAGCCGCGAGAGGAGGCGCACCGCGTCGACCGCCCAGCTGGGCTGCCGCGCCGCCGCGCGCCCGACCGGCTTGCCCTCGGCCTGGAGCCGCGACAGCTCGGCCGCCGCCTGCTCGGTCGTGTAGCCGCAGGGCGTGAACACCAGCAGCTCCGCCTCCGGGAGCGGCCCGCTCACCCGGCGCGAGGGCCCGCCCGGCGCGGCGAGCACGTCGCGGCCGCCGGCGACGCCGATCAGCTCCGGCACCCAGTGCCCGGCCGAGAACGGCGGATCGCCCCACTCGAGCCCGAGCACCCGCCGCACCGGCGCCCCGCGGAGCGCGCCCCGCACCTCGTCGAGCGCGGCGCGGAGCTCGCCCACCACGCGCTCGGCCGCCTCGGTCCGGTCGGCCGCGTAGCCGATCGCGCGCAGATCCCGCTCCAGCCCCTCCAGGTTCGTCGCCCCGAGGCGGAGCAGGTGGGCGCCGTCCGGGAGCTTGCCGCGCAGCGACGCGCCGTTCACCGCGCACACGTCGCAGACGTCCTGGGCGATCACGAGGTCGGGGGAGAGGGCGGCGAGCGCGTCGAGGTCGGTGCGGTAGAGCGGCGCGCCCTCGGCGACCGCGGCCGACACCGCGCGATCGATCTCGGCCGGGTCCCGCTCCGGCGCCGCGCCCAGGGTGCTCTCGGTGAGGACGGGCAGGCCGGCGGCCGACGGGTGATCGCACTCGTGCGAGATCCCGACGAGCGCGCGCTCGAGACCGAGGGCCAGCACCAGATCGGTGGCCGAGGGGACGAGCGTGGCGATGCGGAGCTGGGTCATTCGGAGAGCGTTCGGGTAGCATGACGCCCCGTGGAGATCGAAGGGAGGGCGGTCGCCATCACCGGCGTGGGCGGCTTCATCGGCCGGCGGGTCGCGGCGCTCGCCCGGGCTCGCGGCGCGCGGGTGCGGGGGATCGATCTCGACGCGGCGGCGGCCGCCCGCGCGGTCGAGGACGGGGTCGACGCGCGGCCCGGCGACGTGACCGATCCGGCGTCGGCGGCCTGGCTGACCCGGGGCGCCGACGTGGTCGTGCACGCGGCCGCGGTGGTGAAGGAGGCGGGGCCGATGCCGCTCTTCGAGGCGGTGAACGTGGGCGGGACCCGGACGGTGGCCGCCGCCGCGCGCGAGGCGGGGGTCGCGCGCTTCGTGCACCTCTCCTCGGTCATGGTCTACGGCTTCGACTTCCCGGACGGCGTCGAGGAGGAGGGCCCGTACCCCTGCACCGAGACCAACCCCTACGTCGTCACCAAGCTCCGCAGCGAGGGCACCGCGATGGCCTTCCACGGCGAGATGGGGGTCACGATCCTCCGCCCCGGCGACGTGTACGGCCGGGGCTCCGGCCCCTGGGTGGATCGCCCGCTCGGGCTCATGCGGCAGGGCCTGATGATCCTCCCGGACGGGGGCCGCGGCGTCTTGAACCTGGTGCACGTCGACGACCTGGCCCGCGCGATCCTCAACGCGGTGGCGCGCGACGTGACCGGGCTCCCGATCAACGTGTGCGACGGCGCGCGCACGACCTGCGCCGACTACTTCGGGGCCCTCGCGGAGGCGGCCGGCCTGCCGCGGCCCCGCGCCGCGCCGCTGTCCTTGTTGCGCCCGCTCTTCGCGTCGATCGAGGCGGCGGCCGACGCGGTGGGGCGTGAGCCGCCGGCCCGGGTCGACGCGCTCCGCTACCTGCTGCGGCCGGGCGTCTACTCGAACGCGCGGGCCCGGTCGCTCCTCGGCTGGGCGCCCTCGGTCGCGTGGGCCGACGGGATCCGCGACTGCGTGTAGCATCGAGGCGTGGAGATCCAGTTCCTGGGGGCGGCGCAGACGGTCACGGGGTCGATGCACCTCGTGAAGACGCCGGAGGCCAACGTGTTGCTCGAGTGCGGGCTCTTCCAGGGCCGCCGCCGCGAGTCTCGAGAGCGCAACGAGTCGCTCCCGTTCCGGGCGCGCGACGTCGACGTCTGCGTGCTCAGCCACGCGCACATCGATCACTGCGGGCTGCTCCCGATGCTGGTGAAGAGCGGCTTCCGCGGCCCGATCTACTGCACGCCGGCCACCCGGGATCTCTGCGCCGCGATGCTCGAGGACTCGGCGATGATCCAGGCGCACGACGCCCGGTATCTGAACCGCAAGATCGAGCGCGAGGAGCTCGACTCGGAGCCGATCGAGCCGCTCTACGACCTCGACGACGTGGTGAAGACGCTCGGTCAGATGATCGGCGTGCCGTACCACCGCCGCACGCCGATCGCGAAGGGCGTCGAGCTGACCTTCCTCGACGCGGGGCACGTGCTCGGCAGCGCGGTGGTGGCCCTCGACGTCGACGACGTGGGCGCCGAGCGACGGGTGGTCTTCACCGGGGATCTCGGCCGCAGCCACATGCCGATCCTGCGCGACCCGGAGGTGCCCTCGGGGGCGTCGTTCCTGATCAGCGAGAGCACCTACGGCGACCGCCTGCACGGCCCGATCGAGCGCATGGACGACGAGCTCGCCGAGACCCTGACCCGCACCGTCGACCGGGGCGGCAAGGTCATCATCCCCTCGTTCGCGCTCGAGCGCGCCCAGGAGGTGGTCTACGCGCTCAAGCGTCTGAAGCGCGCCGGGCGCATGCCCGAGGTGCCGGTCTACGTCGACTCGCCGCTCACCGTGAAGGTGACCGACATCTTCAAGGCGCACCCCGACTGCTACGACGCCGAGACCCGCCGCGAGCTCGCCGGCGCCGACTCCCCCTTCGAGTTCGAGGGCCTGACCTACGTGCAGTCGGTGGAGGAGTCCAAGCGCATCACCCACTCGAGCGATCCCTGCGTGGTGATCAGCGCGAGCGGCATGTGCGAGAGCGGCCGCGTGCTCCACCACCTGAAGGCGGGCATCGGCTCGCCGGACAACACGGTGATGATCGTCGCTGGCAAGCGCAGCACACCCTCGGCCGGCGCCTCGTCGAGGGCCGCATGCGGGTCAAGATCTTCGGCCTCGAGCGCGAGCGTCGCTGCGACGTGAAGGTGCTCAACGGCTTCTCCGCCCACGCCGACAAGGACGACCTCGTCGCCTTCGCCGAGGCGGTGCGCGACGCCGGCCCCCTCACCCGCGTCGCCCTCGTGCACGGCGATCCGGTGCCCCAGCGCTCCCTGAAGGAGGCCCTCGAGGAGCGCGGCTTCCCCGACGTCCGGGTGCCCGCCTTCCGTGATGAAATCCGCGTCTAGGCTGCCCTCTGCTGTCCCGATCGTCGTCGGCTCGGCCGCTCCGTACTCGCAGGAAGCTCGGCCGCTCCCTACTCGCAGGAAGGGAGGAAGGTCGGAAGGGGGAGGGAAGAGGAGGTGGGCAGCGGGGTGGTGGGCTGGCCACCCCCAGGCCGTCGGTGGGGGCGGACCAGTCACCTGGGGCGGACCTGCCCCCCATAGCTCTCTGAGCCCCTCTCCTCGTTTCCCACCTTCCTCGCTTCCTGCGAGTGGAGGGGCCGAGGGGGTGGGTGCTCAGTCCCAGGCGGTCAGCGGCCCCGCCCCAACCCTCTGAGCCTCTCTCCTCGTTTCCCACCTTCCTCGCTTCCTGCGAGTGGAGGGGTCGAGAGGGTGGCTGGTAGGGAGGCGGCGAGGCGGGGGCGCTACGGGAGGGGCCGGCCGAGCTCGTCCCCGAGCTGATCGAGGAAGCCGCGCATGAAGGTGACGCGGCGCTCGGCCTCGGCGCGGCCGACGGCGGTGCGGAAGGTCGCCGGGAGGCGGAGCAGCTTGGTGAAGAAGTGGTCGACCGTGAAGCGCAGGTCGTCGTGCTCGCGGGCCTCGGCCCAGGGGTCGCCGGGATGGAAGTAGCGGGCGCCCATGCGGGTGCCGGTGGAGACGGTGCGGAAGAGGCCGAGCGCGCCGACCGCCTCGAGTCGATCGGCGTCCTGGAGCGCGTCCCCGAGCGGGCTCCGCGGGGTGGCGCCGCGGCTGTAGGAGTGGTCCTCGATGGCGTCGGCGATCAGGTCCACGCGCTCGAAGCCGAGCTCGCCCAGGATGTCGCGCGCCCTGGCCGCGCTCAGGCCGGACGCCTTCGCGCGGCGCGGGTCGTTCTTCTCGAGGTTCACCACGTCGTGCAGCAGCGCGGCCGCCACCGCGTCGCGCGGCTCGCCTCCGCAGCGCATGGCCCAGCCGGCGACCCGGAGGCAGTGCTCGAGGTCGTGCCCGGGATCGTCCTGCGGCAAGAGCGGCGTCACCCGCTCGAGCAAGGCCGAGAGGCGCGGGTCGGAGGCGATGGTGTCCAGGGCGAGGGTTCGCGGGTTCATGCGCAGGTCCAGGCGAGGCAGAGCTGGGAGAAGAAGTAGAGCGGCGTGCCCCAGAGTCGGTTCGCGAGCGACCGCTTCACGAACCGGTCGCGCGCCACCGCGAGATCGGAGAGATAGAAGCCCACGGCGCCGAGCAGGATGCGCGGGTCGGAGGCGACGGGGAGGGTGGCGATCGCGAGCGCGACCATCGCGGTGATCACCAGCACGTAGAGCGTCACCGGGCCGCGCATCTTCGAGGGCAGGTGCGGCCAGAGCCAGCGGAGCGCGATCGCGGCGGGGAGGGTGAGCGCGGCGAGCGACACCCCGGCCCAGGTCGGGTCGACGCCGCGCACCCCGAACGCGACCGCGTAGCCCACGTGGCCGAGCAGGAACGCGAAGATCCCGCCGAGGAAGATCGCCTTGCGCTCGCGCGGGATGAGCAGGACGTCGCCGAGCGCCGCGAGCACGAGCCCGGCGAAGATCACGCGGCCGTAGTCGTCCTCGAGCGCGCCCCAGGCGATCGCGGCGCCGAGGAAGGTCGCTGCGGCGGCGGGCTTGAGCGCCCACACCCAGGCGCGGCGCTCGCGGTGGTGGGCGAGCAGCAGCCCACCGACCAGGGCGGTCATGAGGATCCACGGCACGCGCGGACCATAGCTCGTTCGACGTCAGCAGCCGCCGCCGCCGCCCTCCACCACCGTCAGCTCGGCGCTCGGTCCGCCCCACGGGACGCCGTGCGGCCCGCTGAAGTACCCGCTCGGCGCGGGCGGGTCGTCGAGGAGCAGATCGGCGGTGGGCGAGAAGAGCCCCGAGCCCATGTTGTTCGTCGAGGTCACGCCCGCGGGCCAGTCGAGGGTCACCACGTCGTCGAACGCGCCGTGCATGTCCGGGTGGCGGAGGAGGAAGACGCGGGCGTCCGCGGCGTCGTGGAGCGGGTTGGCCTCGCCCAGGTCGGTGAGCGCGGGGAGACACGAGCCGTCCGCCGCCCGCACCGGGGCGGTCGCGTTGACGACCGTGCCGTAGAGCGCGAAGCGGGGCTGCCCGGTGCCGACCGGATCCACCACCGTCTCGTCGAGCGCGGCGTCGAGCTCGATCCGCACCCGCGCGTTCAGCGACTCGAACGCGAAGCGCGTCTCACCGCCGCTCGACTCGCGCTCGGAGACGACGCCCTCCAGCGTCAGCCCTCGCAGCGGCCGCATCAGGACCCGGTCGTCGATCCGCGCCACCGGGGTGACCGACTCGATCGCGCCATCGACGAGGGAGGCGCGATAGAGATGGTAGCCGTAGCGCCGCGCGCTCTGCTCCGCGGCCACCCACGGCTCGGAGCCGACCGGGAGATCCCCGGCGCGGGTCCGGAACACGAGCTGCTCGTCGGCCACCGCGAGGCCGCCGTACGCGACGCCGGCCGAGTCGGCGGGGAGGCGCACCCGCGGAGACGTCTCGAAGGCGGTCAGGCAGACGTCGATCGGCTGGCCGTCGAGCATCTCGCGCGCGACCTCGGCGCAGATCGGCCCGCCTGGTGGCCCCCCGTCGGTCTGGCGGCCCGCGTCGTCCCGGCCCGCGTCGGTCACGCGTCCGCCGTCGTCGGGATCGGTCGCGCCGTCGTCGCAGGCGGCGAGGAGGAGAAGGAGCGCGAGGGGGCGGGCGAAGCGAGGCATGGGGCGACTCTTCGCGCCCGGGCGTGGCCCCGCCAGTTAATCCGCGTCGTTAACGCAGCCGACGAGCGCGTAGCCGTCCTCGCTGCGGGTGATCGCGTCGCGCAGGCCGGCGGCGCGCAGGTGGCTGAGGGCGACCCGGAGCCGGTTGCGACCCGAGCCCTCCACCAGCCGCTCCCCCCAGACCCGGCGGGTGAGCTCGGCGGGCGGCAGCGCGCGATCGCCCGCGTCGGCGAGCACGCGCAGCACGCGCCACATCGGCGAGCGGGCCGCGAGCGACACCTCGACGCCGCGGTAGGTGAAGGCGCGCCGCCGCGGGTGGAGCCGCACCGTCTCGTGCCGGGCGACGTCGAGCTCCCGCCGCCGCAGCGTGTGCGCCGCCAGCGCGTGCGCGCAGCGGAGGTGCAGCGAGTCGTGCTCGCCACGGGGGCGGGGCGCGAGGCGGGCGAGCGCGCTCCAGGCTCGGGGCGGGAGTCGCCCGGCCGCGGCGCCCGGGCTCACCGGGCAGGCGTGGAGCGCGCGCGCCGCGACCCGGCAGACCTGGACCACGGAGGCGCGCGCCGGGTCGTCGGCGAGCCGACGCGCCGCGTCGAGCGGCGGGCGCCAGGGCTCGCCGCGCGCCGCGCGCGCGACCGAGAGGAGCGCGAGGGCGGTGGACCGGGAGGGCCCGGCGTCCGCCTCCCGGAGCGCCGCCTCCGCCCGCTCGAGCTCGTCGACCGCGTCGTCGAGGCGCCCTCGCGCCAGCGCGACCCGGCCGGCGTAGACGCGCCAGAGCGCCACGAAGAGCGGCGGGGCCGGCGCTCGCAGCGCGCGCTCGAGCGCCTCGGCCGCTTCGTCGAGCCGGCCCGAGAGCTCTCGGGCGAGCGCGACGAACGAGGCGAGCGCGCCGCGCCGGCCCGGGGGGAGGCACGACGCGTCGAGCGCGGTCTCCGTCGCGTCGCCGTCACCGAGGAGCGCCGCCGCCCGCTCCGGGCGCCCGAGCTCGAGGTGGATCACCGCGCCGACCATGCGCCCCTCGAGCTGCCAACGCGCGCCGCCCCAGCGCGCGTGGCGCGCCTCGGCCTCCTCGAGGGCCACGAACGCGGCCTCGGCGGCGCCG
Organism: Myxococcota bacterium; assembly: GCA_036149055.1. Taxonomy (GTDB): domain Bacteria; phylum Myxococcota_A; class Polyangia; order Polyangiales; family Sandaracinaceae; genus JAVJQK01. Next base: position 17,369 of record JAYZQJ010000154.1, read on the forward strand.
CGGTCGCGGGCGACGTGCGCGCGCGTCAGCCAGGCGCCCGCCGCGGCGGCCTCGTCCGCCTCGGCCTGCTGCGCGCGTGCCAGGAGCGGCTCCGCGGCCGCGGCGCGCCCGGCGTTGAACGCGGCCCGCGCGTGGACGAGCGCCGCCCTCGGGCCGTCGAGCCCGTCGAGCACGGCCGCGAGCGCGTCCGGGCGGCCGGCCACCCGGAAGCTCTCCGCCAGCGCGAGCCGCAGCGGGGGCGCGTCGGGGTGCGCGCTGCCGAGGTCTCGGAGGGCCCGCACCGCGTGGCCCACCGCGCGGTCGCGAGGCGCGCCGGTCGCCGTGACGAGCCAGCCGAGGCAGGCCCCGGCGCGCGCCTCGGCCGGCCCGTCTCCGGTGGCCAGCGCCTCGAGCGCGCCGGCGTGCCGCGCGAGGAGCGCGAGGGCGCCGGGCTGCCCGAGCCACTCGCCCGCCTCGTGCAGGCCCGCCGACCAGCGCCCGACGGCCCGCAGGGCGGCCGCGCCGTCCGCGCGAGCGCGCGCCACCGGGGCGAGCGGCGTCGGGATCCAGAGCGCGCCCGCGGAGACGACCCGCAGCAGCCCACGATCGTGGAGCGCGCGCGCGGCGTCGAGGTCGAGGTCGGCGAGGGGGAGGGCGTGCTCCGGCGCGATCGCTTCCGTCAGCTCCGCGAGGACCGACCACCCATCGACCGTCGAACGGGGCAGCCCGGTCAGTCGCCGCTCGACCTCCGACGACAGGGCCGCGAAGAGTGAGGGCGGCATCCGGCCGCGCTCGAGCTCCTCCCGCGCGACCTCGAACCCGAGCTCGGCGGCGCGCCTCCCGAGCGCCACCGCGACCGCGACGAGGCCCGCGCTCCACTCCGCGAGGAACGCCACCTCGGGGTCCGACAGCGGGCCGCGCCGGAGCGGAGCCTTCCGGTGGGCTGCCCGCAGGATCGACGCGATCGGCCCGTCGGGGCCGGCGAAGCCGAGCGGCTCCACCACCGCGGCCGCGCGAGCCCGGCGTCGCGTACGGGTGACTCGAGGGGCGCGGTCGAGCACCCAGCCGACGCCGACCCCGGGCTCTCCGAACACCCGGTCTCCGGCGCGGAGGCGCCGACGCAAGGCGCGTCTGTGTCGATCGCGCCCGATCGCGTCCGGCTGCACCGCTCGACGGTACCAGAGGCGAGGCCCACGGTGGGGGTGCAGGGGAGCTGAATCTCTGTCAGTCTCGATGCCGATGATGCATTCGCGGCTTCACCGGTCCCCGGCCCCCGCGGCCATCCTCGCGCTGGCGAGCTGTGCCCTGGCGACCTGTGCCCTGGTGAGCTGTGGCGAGGCCGAGAGCCCGGTCGCTGGCGACGCCGGAACCGCCAGCGAGGTGAGCTGCGAGGTGTCCTGCGGAGTCTCGGCCGGGGCGCTGGTCGAGCGGGCGGAGGCCTGCGGGATGGACCGCCCGAGCCTCGAGGGGCCGCCCCCCGCGAGCGGGTGCCAGAGCGACGCGGAGTGCGAGGAGGGCGTCGGTCCGCGCTGCACCCGGGCCCACAGCGCGGGGGTCTGCACCGCTCACGAGTGCCTGACGAGCGACGACTGCGGCGCGGGCGAGGTGTGCGCGTGCGGCGTCGGCCCGCTCGCCCAGAACCGCTGCCTCGAGGATCGATGCGCGGGCGGAGAGTGCTTCGTCGCCCACGGCTGCGGCGGCCCGGAGGGCGTGCTGAACGGACCCTTCGCCGCCGCCTCGCGCACCGAGGCCGACGCGTGCCGGACCGACGCCGACTGCGAGGAGGGCGCGGAGCGCTGCACCTTCGCCGACGGCCGCTGGGCCTGCGTCGGCGCGTGCAGCGATTGAGCGTGCTGGGAGGGGCTTTCAGGGCGGCAAGGTCTGCCGCACCTCGAGCGGCCTTCACTCCTCGGGGGGCGACATCAGCTGAGCGACCTCGTGTCGCCCGGTGATCTCCTCCCAGGTCGGGAGGATGTTGTCGCTCGCGACGGTGAGCACCCGGAGGCGCAGGACCACGCGCGTCACGGTGGAGGTCTGGCTGAAGCGGACCTGGCGGCCTTTGCTCTGCTCGAAGACCGCCTCGGAGCCCGGGCGCGGGAAGGGGTGGCTCAGCTCCATCGCCTCGCCGTCCCGGCGCTGACCGCCGACGAGCCGGGCGCCGACGAGGGCGTGGTCGGAGTGCGTGCGTCGGGTCGCCTGGTCGACGACCGCGATGCAGACCAGGCGCGAGTCGAGCGCGTAGATCGTGTTGCGCGTCCAGATCTCGACGAAGGTCCACTCGTGGTCGGGCAGCGGCGCGGTGCGTCGCTCGTGGATGAGATCGATGTCGACCGCGGGCTGGCCTCGCCGGCCGACGTGTCGCTCGGGCTTCTGCGGGCTCGAGACCACCGGCGTCCCTTTCTCCTCCTCGAACCGCGCCTGCTCGGGCTCGAGGTCTTCGGGCGGGCGAGGCTTGGGCGGCCCGAAGCCGCGGAAGGTGTTCCGCTTCCCCCGGTCCCCGCCCTTTCCAGCGTCGTCGCCCATGGCGGGGAAGGCTACACGAGCGGCGGGCCGGACGCGACCGGATGGTGACGCTCCAAACGCCTTCCTTCGCGGCGCCCCATTTCGGTATTCTCCCGCTGCCGTGAACTCGAAGACTTGCCCTCGCTGCCAGACGCAGAACCCCGCGAACGCGGGCGCCTGCTACAACTGCGGCACTCAGCTCTCCCAGCCGGGGTACGCCCCGCCGCAGGGGAGCCAACCCGGCTACGCCCCTCCGCAGCAAGGTCACCCTCAGCAGGGACGGCCTCCGCAGGGGCAGCCGCAGAGCTATCCGGGACATCCGCCGCAGGGGAGCCAGCCGGGTTACGGGCAGCAGCCGCCGCAGGCGGCGCCGTCGGGCGGCGGCGTGCCGAAGTCGACGATGGCGATGAGCTCGCAGGACGCCATGAAGGCGCTCAGCGCGGCCGGGCTGTCCGTCCCGGGGCAGCAGCAGTCGTCGCCCTCGATGCCGGCGGCGCAGGGCGAGATCACCATCGGCCGCGATCCCTCGAACACGATCGTGCTCGAGAACCCGGTCGTCTCGGCGCGCCACGCCCGCATCACCCGCAACCCCCAGGGCGGCCTGCTCGTCGAGGATCTCGGCTCGACCAACGGCACCTACCTGCGCGGCGAGCGCATCCAGCAGCGGGTGGTCACGCTCCAGGACGACATCTACCTCGGCTCGGCGCCGCTGCGCATGACCGACCCCCGGGTGTCGGCGCTGATCCTGCGCATCAACCGCCCGCCGACCAAGGGCCAGCCCTTCACCGTCGGCAGCGACGGCGGCTGCGACATCGTCATCCACGACCCGCAGGTGGCGCCGCGGCACGCTCAGCTCACGGAGCTGCCCGATGGCTCCTACCAGGTCCAGGACCTCGGCAGCCCGAACGGCACCGCGATCGACAACGCGAGCTTCCGCATCCAGCAGGCGATGGCGAAGCCGTCCAGCGTGGTGCTGCTCGGCGGCTTCTCGCTCCCGCTCCAGCTCCTCCAGCGCATGGTGGAGAACGCCAAGGGCGAGGGCAGCGTCATGCAGATGGCCGAAGCGGCCGTGCAGGGCCTCAACCTCGACAAGCCGGTCATCACCGTCGGCCGCGCTCCCGGCAACGATCTGATCCTGCCGCACCCGTCGGTCTCGAGCCGCCACGCGCAGATCAGCAAGCAGCAAGACGGCCGCTTCCAGATCCGCGATCTCGGCTCGACCAACGGCACCTACGTCAACGGCCAGCGGGTCGCGCAGCCCGTCGTCGCCGGCCCGGGCGATCGGGTCACGGTCGGCGCGGTCACCCTGCTCCTCGGCGCCCGCGGCATCGAGGGCGCGCAGCGCGCCAAGGTCCGCCTCGACCTCGTGCAGGTCGGCCTCACGGTGAAGGACCGCAGCACCGGCAAGCCGCGCGCGCTGCTCGACAACGTCAACATGTCGATCTTCCCGGGCGAGCTGATCGGCATGCTCGGCCCGTCCGGAGCCGGCAAGAGCACCCTGCTGATGACGGTGCTCGGGATCATCCGCCCGACCAACGGCGGCGTGCTGCTCAACGGAAAGCCCCTCTTCAGCCAGTACGAGTCGTTCCGGACCAACGTCGGCTACGTGCCGCAGGACGACATCGTGCACCCGGAGCTCACCGTCCGGGAGGCGCTGCGCTACGCGTGCAAGCTGCGCCTGCCGTCCGGCACGTCGAAGAAGCACATCGAGGAGTCGATCGACGCGACGCTCAAGGAGGTCGGCCTCTGGGAGCAGCGCGATCTCCGCATCGGCAGCGCCGAGCAGAAGGTGCTCTCCGGCGGTCAGCGCCGCCGCGTGAACCTCGCGGTCGAGCTGGTCACGGACCCGTCGCTGCTCATCCTCGACGAGCCGACGTCGGGTCTGAGCTGGACCGACGCGGCCGACGTCATCAGCACGCTGCGCCGCCTGGCCGACAACGGCCGCACGATCGTCGTCACGATCCACCAGCCGGACTACCAGGAGTACGAGAAGTTCGACTCGGTCTGCATCCTCGGCCGCGGCGGCAAGCTGCTCTTCTTCGGGCCGCCGTCGCCCGACAGCTACGACTTCTTCGGCGCCGCGCCCGGCAAGCCGCGCGAGATGTTCGACCACCTCGAGCAGCTCCCCGCCGACCAGTGGCGGGAGCAGTACCATCAGACCGAGACCTATCGGCGCTTCGTCGTCGAGCGGGCCGGCAACGCCCAGGCGCAGAGCGGCGGCGCCCCACCCAAACCGCGGCCACGCAGCTCGCTCCGGCAGTTCCCGGTCCTGCTCGGCCGCTCGCTCAAGCTGACCCTGCGCAACCGGGTCGCGCTGTTCCTGCTCGTGATCCAGGCGCCGCTGCTCGCGGTGCTCATCGGGCTCACGACCGGAGGCGCGACGAGCTTCCAGGTCCCGATGTTCGGCTGCAGCACCCGGGACGAGGCCACCGATCAGTGCGCGGGCATCGACGACCGCATCGCCTGTGATCCGCAGCGGCGCATGGCGGTGGCCGCGCGCCTGCCGGACCTCACGACGCCGCACGCCGACGACCGGGTGAAGGACCCACGGACGGCGCTGCTCGCGATGCTGATGGCGCTCTTCCTGCCGATGATCATCGCCAGCTCGAACGTGCTCGTCAGCGAGCGCACGGTCTACGAGCGAGAACGCCTCGCCGGCCTGAACATCCTGCCCTACGTGACCGCGCGGCTCTGGGTGCTCTTCATGCTGGGGGCGGTGGTCGTGGTGCTGCACGTGCCCATCGCCTACTTCATGTGCGACCTCGACGGCGCCGACGGGTTCGTCGGCAAGATCGTCAACCTCGGCAAGTACATGTTCGTCGGCTTCTGCGTGACCAGCACCGCGGCGGCGATGGGCATGGCGCTCAGCGCCGCGGTGTCGAACCCGGTGAGCGCGCTCTGGGGCATCAACTTCCTGGTCATCCCGCAGCTGCTCTTCGCCGGCTCGATCAGCCGCCTGCAGGACCTGACCGGCGTGCTCAGCTGGTTCACCGCCACCCGCTACGGGCTCGAGGCGCTGACCGCGGTCGACCTCCGCTCCCGCGAGAACCTCGCCGACTGCCAGGTCGAGCGATACCTCGAGAACATGCCCAACTTCTTCAACGACCCCGACGCCCTGCTCGGCGGGTTCGTGACCGACTTCCCGCTGATCTTCGCGGCGATCGGGATGGGCTTCATCAGCTTCGTCGCCTTCGTGCTCACGTCGATCCTGCTGAAGATGAAGGACAAGTAGCGCTCGACTCGGGCCGGGCAGCCCGGGTCGAGCGCCAGAGCCGAGCCGGTGAGGACGGCGGCCAGCTCGCGCGCAGCGCGAGCGCGAGCCGCAGGGCCCCCGGCGCCCCGTCGCCGGGGTCGGGGCTGAGCGGAGCGAGGCCCCGGAGTGGGTGGGGGGGCCCCGCGGAAGCCGGTACAGCGGCGCGTGCATAGGGCGCGGATGCGCCCGGAGTCGCGCGCCGTTGTGCCGGC
>JAYZQJ010000155.1:0-101953 GCA_036149055.1 Myxococcota bacterium
TGGCCCTCGTCTCCGTCCGTCCCCGCTCGGACACGATGGACATCATGCGTGGCCGACCCTCGCCACCTCGCCGATGCCCATCACGTGACCCGCGCGCACCTCCATCGAACGCCGTGCGCGGCAACACGACGCCGAGCCCGAGACCGCCTCCGACGCGCCCGCGCCGCCGCGCGATCCCTGGCGCCTCCTCGAGCGTGACGATCGAGCCGCCGCGCTCCCCGCCGAGCGCCTCGATCGAGACGACCTCGCCTCGCGCCCCCTCGACGACGAGCGGCCCGCTCACCGGGCCCGTCCCACCATGACGTCGAAGCCGTGGCGCTGAGAGCGCGGGAACACCCACCGCCACACTCTGCCCGCGCACCTGAGATCCCCCGCGTACGACACGTTCGGGCCCAGGATACCCGCCCCGCCGCCGCATTCCCGACTGCTCCAAGATGTAGTCGCGTATCGCGCCCTCGTCGGAGGTCGGTCGGTGACCGGCCGCCCGCCGGGTCAGTCGACGAGCAGCGCGCGTACGTCAGGTTCCGCCAGGCGCCTTCGGAGCCACACCTTCGCGACGAACGCGGGACCGGCGACCGCGACGTTGACATGGACGAGCCACTCGCTCTCCTCCGGGATGTCGGGGGAGTCGACCACGAGCGCCAGGACCGAGAGCCCCAGCACCCACTCGATGGAGGCCCACCGGCTGAACCAGTACCGGCCCCACTCCCGTCGCCGCAGGAGCTCTCGCGTGACCGTGAACGGGAAGAGCGCGACGATCCCGGCCAGGGTGGCGCCCAGCGCGAACAGCCAGGGTGACTCGACGGCGCGCTCGCGCGCGAGCCAGACGAGGTACGCGACCTCGACGGCCAGCAGCAGGTTCGCGCCGGCGAAGAACCACGCTGCGGCGCGGACGACGGCCTCTGGGGCCGGTGAGCTGTCGAGCTTGCGCAAGCCGTCAATCTAGATGGGCTGACGCCGTTCTTCGAGCAGCGCGCTCAGGCGGCCGTCGGCGGTCACCCGGAGGCGGTGCTGGCCGCCGGGTTCGCGAGTCACCGTGTCGCTGACAGCGCTCATGAGCGATTCTCCAACGCGGCCATCCTCCGGTCCCGTCCAACGGCACCAAGACCCTCGGTCGCCGAGCCAGTCGATTCCGGTTATCAACTGGACTCTGCGTTCGAGCGAGAAAATGAGATCGACAGCGATTCTGCTCTGAGCTCAGAGCGTTCTCGATTCCGGTTATCAACTGGGCTCTGAGCGCAGAGCAACTCTTGATAACCGGAACCGGAAACAGCCTGAGCGCAGAGTCCAGTTGATTCGCGCTATCAACTAGGCTCTGAGCTCAGAGCCCAGTTGATTCCGGCTATCAACTAGGCTCTGAGCTCAGAGCGGGTTTCGATATCCGATACCGAAAACGCTCTGAGCTCAGAGTCCAGTTGATTCGCGTTATCAACTGGGCTGAGAGCTCGAGCTCGAGTCTCTGAATTCGACGTTCGAGGGCCAGAGCGTGGGCCCTCGAGGCCTGCGCAGAGACCTGGAGGGTCTGGGCTCGAGAAAAAAAACTTCGCCCGAGCACGAAACCTCGGCCGGGTCGCTCCGATGGAGGTCGCGTCATCGGGGGGACCACGTCGGGCGCGGTGCTCGGGGCTTGGATTCCCTCGGGAAGGATCCCCATGGACCACGACGATCTCTCGACGTTCATCCGCCCCAAGCGCTTCGACGGCCTGACGGGCGTCTTCCTCGCTCGGGCCCTGCTCGAGGTCACCCCGGAGGACGCCGACGAACGGCTGCTCCGGGAGGCGGCCAGGGTGAGAACGGAGGCGGAGCACATCCGCCTGACGCTCATCCAGCGCCGCCACCAGACGCCGGCCGAGGTCGGCAAGTGGGGCGGCCGGGTGGACGATGGCTGGATGGCCATCGACCAGGGGCTCGAGTCGAGGATTCGCCTCGCGCCCAGCCCCTCCGCCACCCGCGCCACCGAGCTCCGGCAGGAGATCTTCCCGGACGGCACCGGCTTCGTCCGCCTCCCCGGCAAGCAGCAGTGGAGTCACAGCGACCTCCTGCTGCAGCAGATCGACGAGGCCGGCCTCGCGGCCGAGCTCGACGCCCTCCTCGGTCCCGAGTACCTCGCCTACCTCCGCCCCGCCCACGAGGCCTACGGCCGCGCGCTCGGCCTCGGCCGCGACGCGAACGACACCCCCGAGTCGGACGCGCTCCGCGACAACATCACCACGCTGAGCTACGCCATCGCCGAGTACTGCCGCATCCTCGTCGGCCAGCTCGTCCGCGGTGACGAGGCGAGCGAGGCGCGCTTCCGCCGCGCCGTCGGCCCCCTCGCCGCCCACCTCGAGGCGACCGCGCGTCGCCGCGCCGCGGGCGAGGAGCCCGAGGAGCCCACCCCCGAGCCCGACCTCGACGAGCCCCTCCCCGACGTCGACGCCCCGCCCCCGGTGGTCGACGACCCGCCGGTCCCGCTCGAGGCCTGAGCCTCGGCCGACCCGGCCCTCCGAGGCCCCGCCCAGCGCGCCTGGGCGGGGCCTCTCGCTTGGCGGAGACGCGCTGCGCGCTTCGGCACGGTGCGCCGCGCCGGGACTCGACACGAACGTCTTCGGAGCCCCCTCCGATATCGTGCATCATCGCAAGGAGCATCGTGAGAGCCAGCGACGACGACGCGACCACGAGCCCGGTGAGGAGTGACCCGCCCACCGCCCCGGGCTGGAAGAGCGCGGCCCTGGCGATCGTGTGGTTCCTCGGGTTCTGCGCCGTCGATTGGACGGTGGGCCCGCGGCTGGCCGGGCACGGGCTGGCGCGCTGGGGCAACGCGCCGTGGCCGCTCGCGCTGGGCGCGGCGCTCGCCGTGCTGGGCTTGGCGCGGCGCGAGTGGCGCGCCCTCCTGGTGGCGCCAGCAGCCCTGCCCCTCGCCGCGCTCGTCCAGGAGACCGTCCGCGCCACGCTCCTCGACGCGCTGCCCGCGCGACTCGTCGCGGCGACCCGCGTCCCCTGGATCGAAGCGTGCGCCTTCGGCGTCGTCATCTCGACGGCGGCCCTCGTGGCGGGCGAGCTCCGCGACAGCATCCGGCCGCGCAACCGCCTGGACCTCCTCGCCCCGTCGGTGGGTGTCCTCGCCTGCGCGGCGTCCGTCCTCGTGCAGGACCTGTGGCTCTGGTGCGTCCCCACTACGATCGGGGCGCTGGTCCTGCGGCGACGCGAGGGCTGGGCCCGAGCGACGGGGGTGGTGGCCGTCAGCATGCTGGCCCCGCAGATCGCGGCCATCGCGCGTGCGGCGGCCAGGACCTGGGGCGCCATCAACCTGCCGGAAGCTCGCCACCAGGTGCTGGCGGAGCAGTTCTGGCCGACTCACGACCTTCTCTGGACCGCCGCCGCCGCCGCCCTCGCCGGGGGCGCCGTCACACAGCTCGCCCGGCGGAAGGAGCTCGGCCACCTCTTCACCATCCTCGCCGCCGCCGCCGCCTGGCTCGCGGCGTGGATGCTGCGGGCGTCGTGATGATGCGCCGCCAACGGGGACGTCTGGTCCACGAGGCCCTCGGCCTCTTCTCTCCGGAGAACGGCCTCGACCACGCAACAGCCTCCGAGCTGCTGCGGCATCAGCTCGAGGCCCCGGCCTGGCGGGAGGGACTACGCAAGGACCTCTCCGCGCTGCTTCGCGACGCCGACACCGACTGGATGTCCGTGGTGGACAACGACGAGTTCCGAATGGGCGAGTTCGATGGACCCGATGACGCCCGTGCGTTCGTCGAGCGTCTCCTGGGGCCGTTCGTCGAGCGTCTCCTGGGGCCGTTCGTCTAGCGCACCTCGCACTAAGCCGGATAGCGGCTCGAATTCTCGGGCACCGGGCTTGTGCAGTGACTCGCAGGCGCCCTCGCCTGTAGCAGGAATGCGAGAGGCCCGGCGTCGCGTCGCTCTAGCAAAGATGCTTCAAGACGGGACCGGCTTGCCAGCGGTATCCTGCCTACGGCAACCTGACAGGGCCAGACCCTTGATCTCCTTCTCGAGAGCTTCACGGACAGACAACAGGGTCGGGTACCGCCTGAGCGAGGCGCCGTCGTCCACAACCGTGCTCGCGCAGCAGCACGGCGACTCGCTGGTGCGCCCGAGCTTCGAGCAGATCCAGTTGTCCGCCTTGGAGCCCGAGGCCGACGGCCAGCAGAGCGCCCCCGCGCAGGCCGAGTTGGACCTGGCGCTCGAGGAGGCCGTCCGGATCCGCCAGCGCATCCCGGAGCCCGCCAAGGACCCGTCGCCAGCCGCACAGATCGAAGCCGGACACCTGGTCCGCGATGCTTCGGATGCGCTGGACCGCCCGCGCCTCGTAGGCGAGGTCATCGTCGGCGCGTTCATCGCGGAGACGAAGAAGCAGGCGCGCGAGAAGGACGGCGAGCGCCGTCGGACCTGGTGCAGCGACGGCTGGGCGGCGACGACGCGGCGGAGGGCGAAACTCGCGAGCTGCCAGCGGAGATCCCAGCGCGGTGTGGGCGCTCCACTGTATTCTGGAGTTCACGAAGGTCTTCTCGGCCGGACGCGCGGATCCGCTGGCGAGGCGGGAGCCTTACGGAGAGGCGTTCTTCGATGTAATCGTGTTGGATGACGAGCGAGACGGCTCCAGCCAGTCACCTTGCCCTTTCCACCGGTCCGAGTCGCTCCCCCGGACGAACACGTTCGATTCAAAGAGAATAGCAGCCCAGATGGAGATGTCATGACCGACAACAAGCAGCCCAAGAAGAACAAGAACGAGAGACACGGCAACGTCCCCCTTCGCGAGGAGCGACGGGATTCGAACGACAAGGTCATCACGCACGACTACCCGAAGAATCGTCAAACGCCGATCCCGCCCCCGCCAAGCGAAGCCCCCCCGAAACCGTAGGCCTCAACCTGGCAACCCCCATGACCGACAGTCTACAGCTAGTACTGAGCCCAGTCCTTGGTGCCCTCGGAGGAATCGCGACACACCTTCTAATCGGGTACGCGAAGACACGCCAAATCGCCGCTGACTCAGCTCGAGACTTGGCCGTGGACGTCGCGGGAACGCTCAACGCAGCCGAGCACCTCTTCAGCGAACTGTGCAAGCCACGCGGACCACTGCCGCAGGAGGGGCGTTCACTACTGCGAGATGAACTCGTGAAGCACGCGAGCGACTGGAGCCTTGCCAACCCCTCCCTTGAACTCAGCCAGGTACTGCCGAACCTAAACAACGAAGAGCTGCACCGGCTATGCATGAACTGGCACGATCGACTGGCTCACTTCAGGCGCAACTCCGCCTTGCATAGGGAAGCCTACTACTGGCTTCTCGACCTTTCGAAAGAAGCCGACCCGAGCGACCCATCGGCGGTCGAGAGAATCCACGGACTCGACCACTACCGAGCTCGATGTACCGCTCATTGCCGCGACATTCTCCAGATCGGATACGAACTGCTTCAGCGCCTTTCGGAGTCGAACCTGTCGACTTGGCCACCCCTCAGCAGGAGAAGTACACCACCGCTCTCAACTACGCTTCGAAGGCACTATAAACTGTCCCCCGAGCAACTCTCACGGCGAGCCGCCTACTACCGCATCCATGACTTATGCACACCTTATTGTGACAAGCGGTCCTACTCACGTGTCGCGCTTTCCACTCAGACCGACCACTCGTTCCACGCACTGTGCGTCCGGATAGAACTCGAACCGGGCCGGACCTTCCAAGCCGTCTGGCGCCCGGATGACGAGGTTGCCCTGCCCCACGGCAAACTCCTCTCCGCCCGCGCACGCCTGCCGTCCGGCCACTGGGAGACAGTGCGAATGGTTCGGCTGGATCGGGTTCTTGCGGCCTCGCGGAGCGCGCTGGAGGAACCCTTCCAGTTCACGGTCCAGGCTGAGCAAGGACAGCCAAGGCTCGTAGAAGCCTGAGCAGGTCCCCAAAGCTCCGGCCAGCGAACAGAGGCCAGGCGTACCCAGTGGCCGGCCCAGACCTACCTATAGGTCGTCTCAGATGAACAGATCTTTACACTGCCTGGGGGCCGCCCAAGACTAAGCAAAAACATCTCAAGGCTATGTTCGGTTGTGGGAGCAGCACGAGGACCCATCCAGATCTCGGCAATGGAAGTAGGCGCCTCACCGTCAGCACCACGAAGAGGCCAGTCGAGGTACGGAGCCATTCCATACTTTGTGTCTCTAAACCCAAGCAGCTGGGTGTCACGAAGGCGCTTCGCACACTTCTGCGCGAACTCCGCGGTCGGTATCCACACCAGGCGCCATTCCCGCTCCTCCTGGAAGCCTGGATGCTTGAAATAGCACGCCAAGAGACTGGCCAGACGCAGAACCGACGCGACACAAACCAGTTCCGCCTGAGTCTGCTCCAGACCTTGCTCAACCGCCTGTTTGCTCGCTTCGATCATTCGCGGGATGACACTGAGTGCTTCACTCTGGCGGCCTTCATCATACAAGACCGGAGCCAGCAGTGGACCCATCAGATCCGTCGAGAGCTCTGGGCATATCTCAGTCGCCTCCGGCACCTTCGCGAGCCGAAAACCCACCGAGTATCCGTCGCCATCGTTGGCGTAGGCCCGCCACTGACTGAGAGAATCCGGATCTTCTGAGAAGCAGGCCACGAAGACTTCTTTGCCTAGCACGGCTGGGTGCGTCGCGAGGTGAGACAGAAGGTCCTTGGTGACCTTGGCAGTCATAGGCTCGAGGTCATTGTTGCCGTCGGCAACGCGCAGCATCCGATCCCAGATGTATTTCCCTTCGCCATAGTCGTTGAGGAAGGCACTATGCGTAGCCCAGATCCGCTCGTGCTCGAGTATCGATCTGAGCGCCCGACCGTCGGTGTATTGATACAGAGTGGGGATGGCCCCAACCTCAGCAGGTGCAACCTGCTCGATGACCTGATTGATCAGGGCGTCGAGTTCGCGATCGAGGGACTGATACAAATCCGATTCGGTCATGAGGCAATGTACCGCGATCAAAGGCTCGATAGGAGGTGCGTGAGGGAGACTCGGGCCAGCTCGCCGCCGTCACGCGCCGATCTGGGACGGGCCGACGCCAAGGTAGGCGTGTTCCTGAGTGCCATCATGTTCACTCGGAGGACGCTGTCTCAGGCCCCCCCTGTTGCGGTGACAGCAGCGTCAACACATTGGCCGAGAACAGCATCAGGAAGTGGGGCTGCCCGTCGTTCCGAAGGTCGTGCTCCACGAGGAATGAAAGGTTCGCGCTCACACCAACCTGTGACGCCCCCGGCTCTTGGACCAGCGGCAGCGAGATGCCCATCCCGTAGACGATGCTAGGAGCCTGAGCGATGTCACCGAGTGCACTCTGTAGCAGGAGTCCTGCCTGAGCCTGGAGGCCGATGAACGTGGGGTTCTGTCGAACCCGGTAGTCCCACGGTTCCGCTACCAGCAACACGCCCGTTCGAAGGGTCGAGAACGAGACGCTGGTGTCAGAGAGGCTGGATTCCAGGTCTATCGGACTTGCCGGAAGGCGCATGGCGCCCACTCCGATCGGCACAGTGACGAAGAACCGGAAGCCGTCTCCTCGGTGGTAGACGACATTGCCGAAGATCCCGCGTGGGCGAACGCGCGCGACATAGCGGTAGACGCCACGCTCGTAGGCGGCTCCGTTCGCCTGTGTGTCGACAGCGTCCTGGCGATACGGCACGTCCGGGCGTCGAACGGCAATGGTCGCCGTGACGATGAAGTCGTCCTGCTGCTGACCAGAGAGAGGAAACCTCAACGGCCCTGTCAGGATTCGTCGCTCGGGCAGGGGCTCGAATACAACATCCTCCCCCACCGGCTCGGCCTGATCCCTCGCCCGTATCCGGACACGTACTAGCTGCCGGCCGTATAGCCGGAGGCGGTGAGTGCTCGACATCGAATGGCCTCGCAAGGGCGGCTCGTATACGAGGCGGCAGTCATCGACGTTGCCAGGGGCCACGATATCGCCGTCGCGTGCGACGTGGCCGAGTGGAGGCGCCTGCTCCTGAACCGGTGATGGATCTGCCCTCTCTCCGCCCGTGTCGTACGCGTCGAAGGAGGACATTTCGTCGAGACGACTCTCGCACACGAGAGCGAGCGATTCTCCGATGGGGAGCGGAACGCTTTCGACCCGAGCTGCCGATCCGACAGTCACGCGCAGGTCGGCGAGGGGAGTCTGGGAGCACGCGAGCATGCCGAGTGACGCTCGGGCAAGAGCAGCCATTCGAACGCGGGCTTCCAGCTCAGCGATTCGCCGCATGGTGACACTAACAAGCCTACTCGATGCGCCACTACAGCTCTGTTCGCGACTCCGTGTAGCGCGACAAGCGCGAAAGTCCGCGACGGCCTCACGCGTAGCGACTTCTAGGTCTTCGACGTCGACGGCGCGGGAGGTGCGCGTCAACCAGCTGTCGATCCAGTCGAGCCGTCCCCTCAGCTCGAGCAAGACGGCGCGGTTTCGGTCCGTAGCCGGTGCGGGAGCTCCGGCATCCGAGGCCTCTTCCATACCCTCGATCGTCTCTCGCAACTCAGCTCTTCTCGCAGTGAGTTCTTGGCGCCAACAGTCGAGATCGCCGCCACACTGAGTCCACGGCGTAGAGACCGCGCGCACGAAGAGGGTAACAGGCCCCGCCCGGGCGGTAGTCACGCGGTAGGTGGCGCTGCCGTTGGGCATCACGGACCAGAGGTGGGTCGGAAGTGGAATCCGGTCTGGTGTAACCACCTGCACGTCGGGATCCGCCGAGGACACGCACCACGTGTGCGCGTCTTGGACCCCGAGCCCGTCCAGGCTCGGCAGGTCGATGACCGCGTGGTTCACCACGCCGACCAGCGGGTTCGCCGCAGACGGCTCGCTCTCCGAATCATCGCACCAGGTACCCGTACTGGGATCGCAGAGTCGTCGTGGCAGGAGCTGAATCGGTAGCGGATCGACGGCTACCCTGGTTTCGCCCATGGCCCCCCGATAGGAGAGCACCTGAAGTGGCTCGACTCCAAGCGTCGTCGTGTCGACGACGGCAAACCCAGGCCCCTCCTGGCCCGACGGCTGCGAGACCGGACCACCCGCAAGAGCCTCTAGCTCCGGATACCCGTAGTGGGCTTCGAGTGACCGGGCTCGAATATCCGACAGCGCGGTCGAACTCCCGAGTGACCCCAGATTTCGGCCGTCTACTTCCAGATGCCACTGAGCGTTGTCTGCGAGGTCCGCAGGGACGTTTCGGATGTCGACCGCAATCATCCCGCTCTCGTAGGCGCCCGGTTGCTGGTGTGCGATGACACCGCGCACCCGGGCAACACGTCCATTCGCAGCGGTCGCCACCAGATAGAGCTCGGCGCCGGCCGGGTAGTCGTCGAGCAGTCCGCAGTCGGCGCGCAGTGTCACACTCTGCCAGGCTGCGCCCCGGAAGACACCACCGAGGGGTGTCTCCATGACGATGTCACATCGACGTAGCTCCACGCGAAGACGCACGCTGCTGTTCCCGTCGAACGAGATCGTGACTTCGCGGGCGTCGGGCGGGGGCTCGATGACAAGGCTCGAGAGCAGCCTGTCCCTCGTCTCCCAGTGCACCCTGCAGTTGGCTGCACCGGCCGCACAACTCGGAGCTCCCAGCACCCGGTGCACCAGCGCAGGCATGAGAACTGTGGCTTCCGCCTCGGCATACTCACCCACTACCGAGAGTCTGTTGGACAGCAGCTCGACGGTCGGCGTACCCGGCTGTGGGCCGCTTGCGGTGTAAGTATTCCTTGCCCCGCACTCGACGGCACGCCCTAGAACTGCTGCCGTCGGACCACAGCTCTCGCGGGGACCACACGTGAGTTGCGCACGCCGGACGGGTTCGGCTCGCCGCACGCTGACCGTTGAACCTCCTCTGGTCACGTTGGTCGGCGAGCCGAGCTCGAGCCGAGCATACCCAACGTGACACGCAGAGTCGGCGGGCAGCCCCTCGATCTCGTAGGTGTAACTGAGATCCGCATTTACGAGGATACGAGCGTCTAGAGGCTGGGCTCGGACCGACAGCGGCCAGGCGCACGACACTACCGCTGCCACCCCGAGAAGATAGCGATTCATGAGCCAGCCCCCCCGTCAGGTGCAGCGCCGGAGTCTTGGGTGGCGCCTGCGTCGCTCAAGTCGCCGGAGTCGGGCAGGACAATGCCTGCGTCCATGACGGCACCGTCCAGACTGTTGGCACATAAGTACTGCGGTTCCCCACGAACAACCCACCCGAGTTGATCGGCGGGAACGCATTCCCCCGCGATGTCGCTCCGGGCAAAGGGCCGCCCGAGGTACCGCATTCCTGACTCGCACGGCTCCCCCGCGTCGCGTTCGAGGTCCGGTGTGGCACAGCTGCGGGTGGCGCAGACACAGACCTCCTCAGGACGCCCGCACTCGCGCCCCGTCTCTCCGCCGGGAACAGGTTCCCCGCATCGGAATCCATCAGATGTCGTGCAACCGACGACTGCAAGCCCAGAGACAAGCAGACAGACGAACACTAGCCGACCAACGGCAACTCTCGTCGCTCCCATCACCCCTCCCCCACAACACCTCCAGCATCCTGCCTGATTGCCCCCATAGAGCAAAGCAGTTTCTCGCCGAGCCGGCGTCCTGCCGCGCTCGGCGGGCAAAGAGGCAGGACTCCCCCCCCTCCGAGAAGCACGCGTCCGGACCTTGTTCGGCGGCGGGCACCGGCGCTCCACCATTGCCTACCGAAGTGCTTGCAGGTCGCTCCCCGGGCAACCGAACACGCACACTTCATTGCTCGCGCGTACCGCCCTAGCGCTCTGCAGCTAAAGCTGCCAACTGCGCAACCAGGTCGCTGTCGCTGACTCCCCACTCCGAGTAGCGGTAGCTGAGGAGCGCGCGCCGGAACTCCCTCATCGTCTGAAACCGGTCAGCTGGTTGCGGTGCGAGAGCTCGCGCGAGGATCGAGTCCAAGACCTCGTCGCAGTCGCTTCGCATACTAGAAACTGGAGCAGGGCCTCCGAAGTTGCGAATCGAATAGACGACATCTGGGGCTCGCCCATCTCGCGAGAACAACGGAGTGAGCGTGAGAGACTCCCAGAGCACAACTCCAAGCGAGAAGATGTCGCTGCGAGAGTCTGAGGTACCTCCCCACGCAACCTCCGGCGCGATGTATGGCAGTTCGCGCGGATACCATGACTCGCCGCGAGCCGAACCGTCGATTCGGGACCGCGCCCCAATCGGCGGCAAGAGCCTAATTTGACCGAAGCGCGTGATGAACACCGCTTCGGGTGATAAACGCTCGTAGACCACACCAAGCTTCTCGCCGTCAGTGTCGACGAGCTCGTGTAGGGCATGCACTACCTCGCATACCGTTGCGCAGATGTCCACCGCTACAGGAACGGCCAGGAAGCCCCGCTCCTGCGCGACCGCAGAAAGCGCCTGACTCAGTAGACACCCTCGATCATCTTGGAACAAGAGATGAACGCCGCCGTTCCGAGTACGGAGGAAGGCGATCGGCGCCGATAGGTTGGGATGCGGAAGCATCGCTCCTAGCTTGGCCGCGTGCACGAGGCACTTCTCTGCCGTCTCTCTGACGTGTTCGTATGGCACACCTGCACGTGGTGCCGTCGTGCTGAGTATTCGCACGGGAAAGGACACGGGGTCGCCCTCAATCAGTCCTTCGGAGATGACGACAAGGCCGTTGGGCGACCGGAGTTCTCGCATCAGACGGACGCGAATGCCAGACAGCGCGAAGCCCGTGTCGCGGACGCTTTCCGGCATCTCTACGAAACCAGTGTCACCGTGCCACCTCGACATTGGTTCGGACACCTCGGGGGGCGGTGGCATCTTCTCATTGGTGCGTAACGTGCCTCGTGGGTTCGTACGCACGCCGTGGACGAGCGTGTCCAGCGTCTTAGGCAACTCCGAGAAGGTGGGCTCCCCTTCGAGCGCCTTGCGTACGGCGTCTTGCACTACAGTAAGGTCTGGCGTCCGACGCCGTGTCTTATCGACTACCGCTGAGACCAGACTGTCGACAGTCGAGTCGGGAGACAGGATCTCATCAAACAGGCAAGCAAGGACTGTCTTGGGCAGCGATGTCCGAGAGCGTAGGATTAGTCTAGTATCGCAAAGCGTCCCAAGGCGGCATGCCTGTGCCGCGAGACGCAGCGTTGCCCCCTCGGGCAGAGACAAGGGAAGCACGATAAACGGCGGATTCGCCTGCAGCAGAGCTACGATCCGCTTCTCAGATAGGATCTGGAGAACGCTCTCTTCGACAAACGGGATACCGCGGGAGCGCAGAACGGCCTGGATACAGCCGTCGTCCGTATCGCTGTCGGAGACGAACAGCACCCCAGCGCCGACCTGGGCATCGGCCTCCGCCACCTCGTCGATTGGGGGCGAAGTCTGGGCAACGAACGCTCTATTCGGAAACATCCTACGCTCGGCCGGGTCGCCGTCGAGAAGGGCAATCGAGTGAATCTCGGGACGGACCGCCTCACGACCATGTTCGCGACGGAGCCGCTCCCACACCAAGTCTGCGATCTCACGCAGCGAAAGCGCAGGAGCAGCGGGGGGGCCACCCTCTTCAAGCGTCGCCAGAAAAGCTGCCGAGAACATGGTGCTGTGCCCAGTAGTTTGCACCAGCGCCCGATGTCGACGGGAGGCGGCGGCAAGCAGAGCAAGGCCGCAAAACTCCTCCTCTTGTCCCGCAAAGAGGGTGTCCGCGCCACCGTTCAGCTCGCGCGCGGCTCGGCCGGCGAAGCATGCGTCGAGGACGAGTACTATCGTGCGCGTGCGGTGCGCACCTGCGTCTTCGAGGGCGTGGCCAAGATCTCCGATGCGCAGTGAGCTCGCCGCTCGTGTGGCATCACGGGATCCGTAGAGCGCTAGGGCATACCGCTGGTCGGGGAGGACTATGCCGTGGCCCAGGTAGAAGATCAGCAGTGGAACGCCGTCAGGTGCGCGCCTGTGGAGTTCCAGAATGCGGGAGATCTGTGCGGCGGGACTCGCACGAGATTCGAAGAGGTCAAGGAAGTCGACGACGGTAAGCCATGAGTGGATCGAGCGCTGGACGCGGCGGGCGGTCTGCTCGAGCGTGGAAGCGAGTTCATCATCGTCCAGCTGCCGCAGGCCCGGGAAGCGAGAAGCACCAAGAAGGGCGAACGCGATCTCCATCGTCAGCCTCGCGTAGGCGCACGTTTCCTCGTCCTGGCGCCCGTTCGGGCGGGCTGCGCGCCCACGGACTGCGACGGGGGCTCTGTTGTGGGCTGCGCGGACCTCAGGGCCTGGGTGATTGCCCGGATGAGCTGGCCCACGGCTGCTTTGGAGGCTGGGTGCCCCTCCAACTGGACGGTGGCGTCGCCGATCTTGATCCGCACACGTGATCGCTGAAGCCACACAGCCACGCCTGTCGCGACTGCGGTGATCGCATTGCTGCTGAGCACGAGAGCTACGGTCGTGCCCAGATCCAAGGCTCGACTACCGGCGAGACGCCGCTGCTCGGCGCTTCGTACGCCCTCGATATACGCAAGGCTGCGCCGCAGCTCGTCAGTCTCCGCGGAAGCTAGAGCCGCGTCGTCGCTGACAACCTCCACCATGAGGGTATACAGTTCACCCTCTCCGGGGTGCCCCTCAGACGTGCCCTCTTTACTTTCTCCCATCTTCCCCTCCTTCTTGAGCGCCCTTGAGGCCCACCCATCAGCTCCCGGATATCGAGGAACTCACCGGCCGTAGGCCTCGCGCACAACGCTGGCAGTGTTCGAGAGAGTGAATGCTGGGTTTGCCCTATGAGTCAATAGCCCATCCGATATCGAGGGGCCGACCGAACAGCCACGAACGCGGAGGTGCGAACGCGCCGCTCCGGACTTCGCTCCGCACAGAGGCTTCTTACCGCAGCCCCCCCGGAATGGATGGCCTCACACACGGCTAGCTCCGCCGCACCTGCAAATTAGGTGAGTCCGGAGGTCTCGGCTCGAATCTCCGGCCCCGGACCACGGCCGCGAGCCGTGGTTTCGAGCGCTCCCGCTACCGACCAGCGCGGGGCGCGCAAGGACTACGGATACCCGTCGAACCAAGCCACGACGGCGTCCGGCGCCGCGGGGATCCACGCGTGCCCCGCCTCGTCGTCGACGACCACCTCGACCGGCGCCAGGGGGCGGAGCGCGGCGGCGTAGGGCCGCATCGTCGAGATCGGGACGACGGCGTCGGCGGCGCCGTGGAGGAAGAGGGTCGGCGGGTGGTCGGCGGGCAGGTCGGGGACGGCGCAGAGGGGGCCGCTGCACGTGGCGTAGCTGGCGGAGCAGACGGCGAGGGCGCGGAAGCGACCCGGGTAGGCGACGGCCATGCGGCTGGTCATGTAGCCGCCGCTCGAGATGCCGGTGGCGTACCAGCGCTCGCGGGAGAGGTCGCCGAAGCGGCCGCCCTCGATCGCCTCGAAGATGTCGAGCATGAAGCGGTGGTCGGGGGCGAGCTCCCAGCTCGCGCTGTACGGGGGCACGTTGGTGTCCCAGTAGGTCGAGCCGTTCGCGTGCGCCTCGGGGGTGAGCACGGCGTAGCCGCGGTCGAGCAGGGTCTTGACGGTCCTCGCCTGGTGCAGGGCGCCGAAGGGGGCGCCCTCCCAGCCGTACCAGCTCAGCTCGCCGGTGAAGAGGCTGCCCTGGAAGACGAGGACCACGGGGTAGCCGCCGGGCGGCGGCGCGCTCGTCGGGACCTGGTAGTGCACGTCGCGCGGGACGAGGCCGCTCAGGCCGGTGAGGAGCGTGAGGGTCTCGTACTCGCAGTCGACGACGCCGTCGATGTCGGTGCAGCGGCTCGCGGCGGGCGGGCGCCCGGCGTCGGGCTCGGGGGCGGCGGCGTCCGGCGGCGTGGCGGCGTCGCTCGGCGCTCCGGTGGTGGCGTCGGGGGTGGCGTCGGGGGCGACCTCGGGGGCCGCGTCGGGACGCGGGCCCGGGCCGGCGTCGATCCACGCCGCTTCGCCCCCGCACCCGAGGAGCGCGAGAGCCACCCCGAGCGCCGCCGCCGCTCTTCCCATGGCGCAGACTGTGACGCGGTTCGCTCGAGTGCGCGAGGCGGCGTGCTATGCGCGGGGGCGTGAGACGCGTGCGCATCGACGAGGCGGGGGGCTACGAGCGGCTCCGGATCGAGGAGACGGACGATCCGCGGCCGGGGCCGGGCGAGGTGCGGGTCGCGGTGCGCGCCGCCGGGGTCAACTACGCCGACTGCATCGTGCGCATGGGGCTCTACTCGTCGGCGAAGGCGTACGTGGGGTGGCCGATCACGCCGGGGTTCGAGGTGGCCGGGACGGTCGACGCGCTCGGCGAGGGGGTCGACGACCTGGAGCTGGGCGCGCGGGTGATCGCGGTGACCCGCTTCGGCGGGTACGCGAGCGCGCTGGTGGCGCCGCGGCGGCAGGTCTATCCGCTGCCCGAGGGGCGCTCGTTCGAGGAGGGCGCCGCCCTCCCCGCGGTGTTCGCGACGGCGTGGTACGGGCTGCTCGAGCTCGCGCGACCGCGGCCCGGGCAGCGGATCCTCGTGCACTCGGCGGCGGGCGGGGTGGGGAGCGCGCTCTGCCAGCTCGGGCGCATCGCGGAGTGCGAGGTGACGGGCGTGGTCGGGGCCAGCCACAAGGTGGAGGCGGCGCGCGCGCTCGGGTGCGCCCACGTCATCGACAAGTCGCGCGAGGATCTCTGGGGGCGCGCGGCGCAGATCTCGCCCGAGGGCTTCGACGTGGTGCTCGACGCGAACGGGGTCTCGACGCTGCGGCAGAGCTACCAGCACCTGCGGCGCCCCGGGAAGCTCGTGGTCTATGGCTTCGCGTCGATGCTGCCCCGGGCCGGCGAGCGCAAGAGCTACGTCCGGCTCGCGGTCGACTGGCTGCGCACGCCGCGCTTCGATCCGATGGCGATGACGCAGGACTGCAAGAGCGTGCTGGCGTTCAACCTCAGCTACCTCTTCGACGAGGCCGAGCTCTTCGCCGAGGGCATGGAGCGGCTGCTCACCTGGTGGGCCGAGGACCGCTTCACGCTGCCCGAGATCACGCCCTACCCGCTCGAGGAGGTGGCCGCCGCGCAGCGCGCGCTGGAGACCGGGGCGACGGTCGGTAAGCTCGTGCTGCGCGTCTGAGCGCCCCGGCGTGACGGAGGCGATCGCGTCGTGCGATGCTCGCCCCGTGCGTAAACTTTCCGTGCTGCTCGCCTTCGTCTGCCTGACCGCGCTGGTCGCGGCTGCGGGGGCGTCCGCGCAGTCGTCGGGCGGGAGCTACGGCGGGAGCTCCAGCACCGGAGGGTTCGGCGGCAGCGACTGGGGCGGCGGCGGCGGCGGGAGCAGCAGCCGCTCGAGCGGGTCGTCGGGCGGCTCGTCGGGGGGCTACGAGGCGCACGGGTCGAGCGGGGGCTCGGGTCGCGGCGGGGGCGGCTGCTCGGTGGAGTCGCTCCGGCGCCTCGCGTGGTGCGCGTCCCCGCTGGTGCCCCTCTTCGCCCTCACGCTGGTGGCGTGGCTGATCGCGCGCAGGATGCGCGTCCGGCCGACGCCGCCGCGGGGGCCGGTGTCGCTGCTGGACCTGCACCTCGCGTTCTCCACCCGCGCCGGGCGCGAGGTGGTGCGGGCGCTCGAGGTCGTCGCCCAGGACGCGCCGCATCTCCCCGCGCTCCTGGAGGGCACGCTCGAGGTGCTGGCGTCGCGCGCGGGCGACGCGCGCTTCGTGGCCTCGCGGACGTCGGCGGGCGCGCCGGCGGTGGGGAGCGGCTATGCGCGGCGGGAGCTCGAGCGCTGGCTCACCGAGGCGCGCGAGGCCTACGACGCGCTGGGGCGCCCGCGCGACCACACCGGGCTGGTGCTGGTGCGGGTGATCGCGGCGATTCACGCGGACCCGCGCCTCCACTGGCCCAGGACCGCCGCCGACCTCACCGCGGGCCTCCGCCGCATCGTCGCGCTCCGCCCGCAGGTCTCGGCGCTCGAGGTGCTGTGGACGCCGCGCGAGGCGGGGATGGGATGGAGCGAGTCGACGCTGGATTCGCTGCCCGGTGAGCTGCGCCCGCTGGAGCGCCCCGGCCGATAGGTCGACCCGCCCACCCGGCCGCCGCGGGGCTGAGCGTCGCCGCTGCGGCGCTCAGTGCGAGACGTCTTCGGGTCGATAGTCGGCGAGGCGGAGCTCGGGGATCACCGGCAACGCCTCCGGCGCGACGAGCTGGTCATCCTCGAGCGGCACGAGGGGGGTCAGGTGGTCCCGGGTCTGCGAGTAGTCCTGCAGCCGGCGGACATGGGACGCCGGAATGGCGAGGCTCAGCCAGCCACGCGCGGCCCCGAAGACGAACGGCTCGTCGCCCAGCTGAGAGCGCGCGACGAACCACCTCGGGTGGTTGAGGTTCGAGAAGTCCGCGTAGATGTGCGTCCGACAGCGCTCGCAGCGCCAGCCGCTCGCCCCGAAGTCGCGCGGCACCGCCGGCATGACCTGGGCGGGGCCCACGAGGAGCAGCATGGTGGACGGGCCCTCGCCGTTGAGCGCCTGGATGGGGAGCTCGCGGAAGAAGGGGCGCAGCGGCTCGAGGCCGAGCACGTCGAAGAGCTGCGGGTCGATCGCCAGGGTGTAGCCGCTCTGGGGGAGCCAGCGCGGGGCGAAGACGAGGTAAAGGAACGCCGAGAGGTCGTTGGCGACGATGCCCTCCCAGCGCTCTCCGGCGAAGTCGACGTTTCCACACCAGCTGCACGCGGAGCCCTCGCTGCCCTCGAGCCTCGCGATCTGATTGGGGCAGGCGAGCCACCAGGTGCCGGGGACGGGGCGGAGGCCGTGGACGCGACGCATCGTGCGTTCATACATCCGGGCTCTCCTCGAAGCACGGCTTGTCGGCGCGGCCCGTCAGGGGAGGACGCGGAGGCGCACGCGGTATTCGCTCGCGCCGCCGCGGAGCTCGACGCGCCAGCCATCTGAGACCTGCTCGTCGAGGGCGCTCCACGCCTCGATGGAGATGGCGGGGTCGGCGGGGGAGAGGGGCTCGATGTGGAGGTCGCCGGCGACGAGGGTGCCGTCGGGCATGACCCGGGGCTCGACCGGGACGTGGAGCTGCCAGACGGCCTCGACGCCGCCGGCCACCGTGAAGCGGTCGACGACGTCGACGCGCTCGGCGGCGAGCTCGATGTCGCGGGTCCAGGCGGTGACGTCGGGGCTGTCGCCGTAGGCCGCGGCGAGGTCGGCGGTGACGCTCGCGCCGGAGACGGTCATGCGGCTGGTGGTGCGGTAGGTCTGCGGGATGGTCTCGCCCGCGCGGGTGAAGCGGACGAGGTTCTGGTACTCGAGGTCCTGCTCGATGCCGGTCCGCGAGTGGACGTTGGCGGTGACGGCGAGCCAGCCCCGGCGGAAGAGGTTGAAGGCGCCCTGGTCGTCGTGGGCGTGCGCCTCGTCGTAGGGGCCGGCGACGAAGCTGAGCCAGGTGGCGTCGTCGTCCCAGGAGGAGCGCATGAAGAGGTGGCCGGTGCCCTCCGCGTGATAGGCGAGCGCGGTCGGCGCCTCCTCCTCGCCGACCGGGAGCAGGTTGTCGATGTAGTTGAAGCGGCTGCTCATGCCCTGGATCGGGATGCGGCGGAGCCACCACGCGGCGCGGCGAGCCTGCGGGGTGCCCGGGGCGACGGCGCTGCCCTCGAGCAGCATGGCGCGGTGGTAGTCGTAGAGGCGCGGCATCGAGACGCGCGCCTGGTCGCCGATGGGCGCGGTGTACTCGAAGCCCGGGGTGGTGGCGTGGATCCAGTAGTCGAGGCTGTCGGCCGCGTGCGTGGACTCCGCCGCCAGGTCCTCGCCGGTCGCGTCCCACCACACGCGGTAGATGTGGAAGAGGCGCTGCTGCGCGAGGCCGTAGCCGGTGCCCTCTCGCGAGCCGCCGCCGGGCAGGGTCCGGTAGTAGGCGATCAGCGGCGGGAGCTTCTCGGTGCGCAGGAGCTCCATCCACGCGTCGGAGTGGCTCGCGAGCGCCCAGTAGAGCGTCGCCTGCAGGAAGCTGTAGTGATAGTTGTTGCCGGGGTTCTCGACGCTCCAGCCGGACCAGCGATGCGCGACGCCGCCCCACTCGGCGTCCCGGTGGTTCCAGAGGTTCCAGATGGCCTGCTCGGCGTGGGCCGCCCAACGGGCCCGCTGCGCGTCGGTGACGAAGTCGGCGCACCAGTCGTAGGCGAGCGCGAGGGCGCTGATCTCCCGGCCGACGTGCAGGTAGGAGTCGCGCGCGACCCGCGGCCGCTCACCCCGCGCGACGGCGGCCTCGGCTTCGGCGACCTCCTCCTCGGTGAGCGCGACCGCGAGCTCGCAGAAGCGCGCCTCGCCGGTGACCCGGTAGACGTAGGCCGCGTCGTCGGCGCCGAGGGAGTTGGGGTACGGCGCGCCGTCCTCGAGCTGGTCCGCGACGTAGGCGTAGAAGCGCTCCCACTCGGGCGAGGCGGTGTCGACGTAGCCGAGGTCCGGAGGCATGTGCCCGTCGCCCGGGGCGCGAGGTCGGCGCCCGGCGTCGCTCGGTCGCGGCGGGCGCGCGTCGTCGCCGATGCCTCCGTCGGCAGGGGCGACGGCGCCGTCCACGCCCGCGTCGGGCTCGGCGCAGCCGACCAGGGCGAGCAGGAGGCAGGAGAGGAATCGCGCGGCTCTCGTCTTCATGGCGGCGCCACGGGGCACGCGCCGTGCCACGCGCCTCGCGCGACGTGAAGCGCGGGCGGCGGCCGGGGCGAGGTCGGCTCGCCCAGACCATGGTCTGCTGCTGCAGACCACGGAGACCGCGAGGAGCGGCTCGCGGTGCGAGCGGGGCGGGTGGCACGCGTGGTGCGTGAGGCCGGCGCGGAGGTTTCTCGATGACGCGCTTGGCCCTGTCGTTCTGTTGCTGTCTCGCCATCGCCGGCTGCTCGGATCCCGTGGACATGGAGCCGGCCCCGGACGCCGGGACCGAAGTGGATCCGCCGCCGCCGCCGCCCCCGCCGACGATGGGCGACGCGTCGACGCCGGAGGAGGACGGCGGGGTGGACGCGCCCGACGCGTCGCGGCCGCCGGACCCGCGCGACGTGCCGCTCGGGCCGGTGGGTGAGGTGTCCTTCGTCGACACGACGGCGCGCTACCTCGACCCGACGCCGGCCGACGTGGACGACGGCTGGGGGACGAACAACGCGTGGGAGTTCGAGTTCACCGACTTCGACGGCGACGGGCGGCTCGACCTCGCGCTGCCCGACCACGTGGGCACGACGCGCATCTGGGTGCAGCGGCCGGACGGGACGTTCCGCTTCCTCGACGCGAACGCGACCGGGCTGCATCGGGTCAGCGGCCATCAGCGCGCGACCAGCAACTTCTTCTTCATCGACGTCGACGCCGACGGGCTGCCGGACATGAGCGGACACGACCCCGACGGGGGGCCCTCGATCCTGCTGCTCGCCCAGCACGGCGTGGGCGACGAGACGCCTCGCTACGCGCCCGCCCCGCTCCGCGGGTGCCGCTACGGCCGGGACAACTGCGTGTTCGGCGCGCTGATGAACGACAATCGCATGGTGACGATCAGCGCGAGCCGCCCGGTGGCGCCCGACAACGTGCAGCGGGAGATCCGCGACATCCTCACCGACGAGGTGGTGCTCCCGGCCGACAACGTCTCGGGCGACGCGGAGGGGTCGGCGGCGGCGACCTACCTCATCGTCGACCTGGACAACGACACCTGCCCGGACATCGTGAACCTCTTCGCCGACGGGTTCTGGCAGAAGGACCGCACGTCGAGCGGCTGCGCCGACACGTTCACCTGGCGGGCCGGGCGCTTCGACGACCCGGCGAACCACTCCGATCCCGGCTGCGGCGGCGCGTGCGGGCCCTTCTGGCAGACCCGGCACGCGGCCACCGCCGACTTCGACAACGACGGCTTCGCCGACGTCTACTACCGGGTCGGCCCCCGGAACGACGAGGACACCCTCGGGTTCGCGCGCATGTGCCTCAACGACGGCACCGCGCACTTCGTCTGTCACGACGTCCCGACGGCCGGCGGCCCGCCGCACTGGATCAACTACGCGAACACCCACGTCGGCGACATCGACAACGACGGAGACATCGACATCGTCTCCGCCGGCGAGGCGCGCAGCGACACGATCACGATCTACCTCAACGACGGGACCGGCCGCTTCGCGATCATCGAGAACCCGGTCGACTTCGAGGGCGCGCACGGTAAGGCCCGCGTCTCCCTCGCCGACTTCAACGACGACGGCCTCCTCGACCTCGCCAAGACGGGCCGCTCGCGCGAGATCGACGGCCTGTCGTACGTCGGCGTCGGGCTCTTCCAGAACAACACGAACAACGACTTCCACTACCTGAAGCTCAAGGTCCGCGGCGAGGGGAACAACACCGACGGCCTGCACGCGCGCATCCGCGTCTACGAGGCGGGCACCCGACGGCTGATCGCGCAGCGGCAGGTGCAGAACCTCCCCTACGCCAACTACGCGACCGAGGTGCACTTCGGCCTCGGCGCGCACGACCGCGTCGACGTGGAGGTCATCTACCCGAACGACGGGCCCCGCTACACGCTCGAGGGCGTCGCCGCCGACCAGACGATCCTCGCCTACCCCACGCGCCACACGCTGGGCTACCGCGCGGGCGACCCGTTCCCGCTGTAGACCTGCCTCAGAGGAGGCCGGGGCAGCGCTCGTCACCCGCGTCGCTGTTGTCCGTGCTCACGCATTCGATGACGCCGATCGAGCTCCCGTCGACCCGCGCCTCGTAGCTGAGATCGGTGTCCGCCTCGATGTCGGCGACGGTCACCGTGACGCGCTCGCTCGCGCCGGGCAGGAGCGCGGTCGTCGTCGTCGCGGTGCCCACCTCCGCCTCGGGCCCGGGGGCCGTCTGGAAGAAGCTGACGGTCACCCCGGCGGGCACCCCCCGTGAGCCCACGTTGCGGACGCGCGCGGAGAGCCGCACCGCGCGCTCCGCGCACACGCCGACCACCGTCAGCTCGACCTGCAGGTTGGGAGCGTTGAACACGCCGGCGCCCTGCACGTTCTGGCGGTAGTTGTTGAGATCGCCGCGGGTCCAGTTGTCGGTCTCGACCGCCGGCACCTCGCCGCGATCGCCGACGTTGGTCACGTGGTAGGTGTGCTGGTTCCAGATGGGCCGGGTTCGAACCCAGCGGTCGCCGGGA
Source organism: Myxococcota bacterium (assembly GCA_036149055.1). Classification (GTDB taxonomy): domain Bacteria; phylum Myxococcota_A; class Polyangia; order Polyangiales; family Sandaracinaceae; genus JAVJQK01. The sequence continues at coordinate 22,029 of JAYZQJ010000155.1, forward strand.
TCGCCGTAGACGTACACGCCCGAGGTCGCGACGGGGCAGTCGTCACGCGAGATGGCCTGGTCGCGGTTCGCGGGGACGACGATCTCCGAGTTGCCGTCGCGGTCGACGTCCACCACCAGCGGGTACTCGATCGCGGTGCGCGACGAGTTGTTCACGGGGGCGGCGAGCACGTCGGCGCCCGTCGCGCCGTCGTAGACGTGCAGGAAACACTCGTCGTTGTAGATGACCTCCGACGCGCCGTCCCCCTGGAAGTCGAAGACGCTCGAGCCGGTGATGCTCGACGAGATGTCCTGGGTCGCCGTCCGCCAGAGGATGAAGTCCGTGCCCGAGCCCATCGTCACGCAGCTCCCGCCGCTGCGCGGGGGCGTCGTCAGGCAGTCGGGATCGTAGACCGCGTAGAACGCCTGGCCCGCGGTGGAGATCTCCGGCAGGCCGTCTCCGTCGAAGTCCGCCACCGTCGGCGCGCCGCCGATGCCGCCGCCGGGGATCGCGAAGGTGCCGTCCGCCCAGCTGCCGCCCGGCCCGACGCGCATCGCCCCCGTGGCTCCGTCGCGGACGACCACCGAGCCCGCGTCCACCACGATCACCTCGGGCGCTCCGTCGCCGTCGAGATCGGCGATGGCGGGGAACCCGTGGCCGCCCGCGTTCCAGAGCGTCGAGCCGTCGAGGTCGTAGGCGACTCCGCCCGAGGTGACCTCGGGCTCGGGATCTCCGTCGAGGTTGGCCACCGCGGTGAGCGAGTAGGCACCGTTGGCAGCGCAGAGCCCGTGATCGAAGAAGTCGAGCGAGGCGTCCCCGATGTTCGCGCCGTTCATCGCGTGGCAGCCCACCACCACGTCCGGCGTCCCGTCGGCGTTCAGATCCGCGATGGAGGGGCTCGCTCGGCCGGACGCCGACCCGCCCGTCGTGCGGCGCGCGATCTCGGTCGTCCCGTCGCCGTCCACGATGCGGTAGCCGCCCGTGTGCAGGCGATAGAACACCTCGAGCGCGACGTCGCTCGGGTCGAAGTTCGCGAGCCCCACCGACGTGATCCAGTCGGGCCGATCCGCGCCGGTGATCGACCAGAGCAGCGTCCCGCTCGCGCCATCGAGCGCCACCAGGATGGTGTCGGAGGTGGTTCCGCCCGTGTAGACCGGGACCACCACGTCGGGCACGCCGTCGCCCGAGACGTCGCCGACCATCGGGGCCGCGATCACGTTCTCGTACAGCCGCCCGCCGATCGTCACGCCGGCCCAATGCCACTCCACCTCGAGCGAGACCTCCTCGAACTCCGGGCGAACCTCGCAGTCGATCCCCTCGGGGATCGGCAGGCATCGCCCGACCGTCGCCTCGCAGTAGTCGCCCTCCGTGAGGCAATCGTAGTCGTCCGTGCACGCGTCCCCCGGGGTCGCGCACGCGTCGTCCAGGCAGACGTCCCCCGAGGCGCAGCAGATGTCGAGGTCGGCCCCGCAGAGCGGCGCGTCCCCGCAGTCGGCGGCGCACACGATGCCGTCCAGACACACCTGGCCCGCCGCGCAACACTCCATCGAGTTGTCACCGCAGCGGACCGTCTCGCAGATGTCCAGGCACTGGAAGCCGTCGACGCACTCCTGCCCTTCGGCGCAGCACGGCGTGGGACCACCGCACTCGAGCGCGGCCGGGCAGGTGACGGTCATCCCTCCGTCGACCTCCGCGTCGCTCGCGCCGGCGTCGGCGACGGGGAAACACACGCCATCCCGGCAGACCTCGCCCGCGGCGCAATCGCCCGTGGTCGTGCAGCGGTCGGGCGGCTCTCCTTCGCAGTCGCAACCGGCGAGAGTGGCCAGGAAGGAGAGCGCGACGAGGACGCGAGGCAAACGGCAGCGAGGCATCGGGGCGACTCTACGCCACCCACCCGTCCCTCGTCGACGGATCACTCGGGCGCGCTCCTTGTCAGGACGGAGCTTCGACCGTACGACCCGTAGCGTGACAGGCGCGTGGACCGCCTCGAGGACGACGCCCGGCTGGCTGATCGCGCTGGTCACGTTCGGTGTGACGGCGCCGAGCGCGGCCGAAGCGCAGCCCCGCGGAAGCTGCCTGTCCCACTGGGAGGTGACGGCCGCGATCGTCCAGGCGCGCGGTCCGGGGAGCTGCTTCGCGGCGAGCCCCGGCTGGACCGCGCGGCTCCGCGAGAGCGCTCGGACCTGGCCGGAGCGCCCTCGAGACGCCTTCGCCGCCGACTGCACCGCGCCGGTGGAGGGTCGCACCTCGGGGCTTCGCTCCCTCACCGCGTGGTGCCCGAGCACGTCGACCCGCGAGCGGCTCGTCGAGCACCTCGACGGCCTGACGCTGCGGATCAGCCAGTCCGGTGACGTCGACGCGTGGCCGGAGCTCGCGCCGCTCGTGGCGGAGGACCGGCAGGGGCCTCTCCGGGTCCCGCTGGGCGGGCTGATGGAGCTCTCTCTCCCCCCGGGATTCGCCGCGCTGTACGGGCCGCGCGGCGCCGTCGAGGTCTACGAGATCGGCCCCGCGACCGCGACGCCGCCCGAGCCGCTCGTCGGCGCCGAGGCGGGCACGCACTTCGACTCGCAGGCCTGCGAGGCCGAGCCGGCGTGCACCCTCGTGCTCGATGGGGTGGAGGCGCGCGGGGTGCGCCGAGGCGAGATGTGCGTGGCGTGCCTCCGCCAGACGGTGCGCCCGGGCTGGTCCCTCTCGCTGGCCGCGCGGCCGGACTCGGCGAGCGCGCGCCGGCTCCTGATCGGCGCGGTCCTCGCCGACGACGTCGAGGCGGTCTGCGAGGTCGAGCGGTCCTCTCCGCTCGGGTGGGCGCTCGGAAGCGCAGGCCTGCTCGCGGCCCTGCTCCTCGTGTGGCGTCTGCGGGCAGAGCGAACCGGTCAGCGGAAGAACTGGGCCTCCCCGATCGAGCCGTCGCGCAGACGATAGCGGACGAGCACTTCGCCCTCGCTGCGTTCGCCGGTCGCCGGGTCGGTGCGCCACCAGCGCTCGTGATCGACGCAGTGCTCGCCGACCACCAGCCGCGTCTCGACCGCGCCGCCGAAGGTGCGCGTGGAGAAGAGCGCCTCGTAGCGCCGTCGGAAGGCCTCGATGCCCACGCAGACCTCGTTCCCGTCGTGGTCGAGCACGCGGACCTGCGGGTGATAGCAGGCGCAGAAGGCGTCGAGATCGGCGGCGTTGTAAGCGTCGAGCTGACGACGCGCGAGAGACTCCACGGGCTCCATCGCCGCAGCCTAGCCCGGACTACGGCGTCTCACCTCCGGCCTCGGCGCCTGAGGCACTCCGGCCACCCGCTCGCATCGCCGCACTCCCCGTCGCTGCACGGACGCTCGGTGACGCATCGGATCACCAGCTTCCACTCGGCGTCGCACCCGATCCGTCGCGCCTGGCGACGGCGCCCGTCGCAAGCGTCGTAGCACCCGGGCGCCGTGCATCCCGATCGCTCCTCCGCCTCACAGTACAGCTCGCAGACGTCCTCGTCCTCGCCATGAGGCGACGGCGTGGCGTCGCGCACTCCGCCCGCGTCGGTCGGCCCCCCGGAGTCGGTCGGGTCGGGAGCTTCGACCCGCGTCCCCTCGCTCTCACGCCCATGGCTCGCGAAACACCCGGCGAGGAGCGAAGCCGACCCGAGGACGAAGAGCCCGCGCGCTATCCATGCTCGTCTCATGACGGCTCCGTGCCGCGCGAGAGCCGAGCGTTTCATGCACGAGCAGGTATTCAACCCTCTCGTCGGCGAGCTCCGCCAACAGATCGCTCGAGTCGGAGGGGAGGTCCATCGGGGTTCTCCATCGACCACACCATCTGCGCCATCTCCCAGGCGGCCGCGAGGCGCTCCTCGAAGGTGGCGTCGCGCCAGAAGTCGGCGTCGAGTCGAGCATGCTCGTCGCTCGAGACGCGGCCGCCGCTCCAGCGCGAGCGGCGCAGTCGGGCTCGTTCCTCTCGGGACACGCCACAGTCTATCATTGGAGCCGGCCAGGGTCGGCCTGACGACCTCACCCATCGCCTTCGGCGACCGCGAGCCTGGCGCGACAGCCCAGCGCGAGGCGTCCGGTTCAGGGCTCGGGGACGCAGCCGGCGGCGCAGCCGTCGCCGTCGAGGTTGTTGCCGTCGTCGCAGGTCTCGTCCGCGTCCAGGACGCCGTCGCCGCAGCTCGGCGCGAGGTCTATGAAGCGGGCGCGGGAGCGCCCGACGAAGAGCGCGATGGAGCCCGCGCGCAGCATCATCGGGGCCTGGTACGCGTGCCAGAGGGAGGGCGCGTCGCCGAGCGGCTGCACGGTCCGGGCGACCGGGTCGACGCGGAAGAGCGGCGCGGTGTCGCTCGAGTCGCCGGGCAGGCGGACGTAGTACGCGCCGCCGAAGTAGCGGTCGGTCGACTCGCCGTCGTGGTTGCGGATGGAGCTCTGGCCGCTCGTGCCGAGCGGGCCGATCTCGGTGAGCGCGCCGGTGGCGTGGTCGTACAGCCCGTAGGTCCAGTCGGTCTCGCGGTAGGTGTGGTAGGCGACCAGCGCTCCGCCGCGGCCGTCCGCGCCCACCTCGGGGATCATCGTGAGCTCGCGGGTCGAGTGGACCCGCGGGTCGGAGGTGACGAGGGTGTCCCCCGCCCCGAGCGACAGGGTCCAGGTGGCGAGGTAGCCGGGGGGTCGGACGTAGCCCGGCCGCGCCTCGACGAAGGTGGTCGGACCGACGCGGAAGAGCGGCGGGTCCGAGCGCGAGTCCTCGCTCGCGAGGCCCGGGAAGCTCTCGGGCCCCGGGCGGGTGACCGGCGGGCCGAAGCGGAAGGTGTCGCCGGCGCGGATGAGCAGGCGATAGCGGAGGGGCTGCCCGGTATTGCTGTCGCGGTACCCGATGATGTAGCGGGTCGCGTCGACCGGGTGGCCGACCGTCTCCTGCGGGTCGCCCGGCAGCGTCGTGGTGCCGAGGTCCACGAGGGTGCCCGCGTCGATCCGGAACGTGCGCATCGAGCGCGTGAAGCCGGGGCCGAGCACCACGGTGAAGAAGTGCGCGTCGCCGAGGGCGCCGATGAGCTCCAACGGAGGCGCGTCGCTCCGCCGGATGGTGGTGTGCGCGAAGCGCTGCGGCGGGTCGAACACCAGGCGGTGGCCCACGCGGCGCACCCGCTGGAAGACGAGCTCCTCGCCCTCGGGCGTGGCCGGGTCCACGTCGTCGGCGTACGCGAGCACGAAGGTCTCCTGGTCGAGCCGGACCGCGGTGCCGCCGGTCGCGGAGGCCGGGAACGGGTGGTCGAAGGGCAGCCCCTCGCCCATCGCGGGCCCGCCGTCCGTCGGCACGTCCGCGTCCGCCCCGCCGTCGAAGCGCCCCGCGTCCCTGCCCGCGTCGCCCTGACCGGCGTCCTCGGGGCCGGCGTCTGCGCGGCCTGCGTCCGCGGGGCCGGCGTCCGCGGAGAGCCCCGCGTCCATGTCGACCGTGGCGTCCGGCGCGCCTTCGCCATCGCCGCACGCGCACAGGAGGAGCGCGGCGACGGCGGCACCCAGGATCCGATCTCGAGCGGTCATCGCGACATGCTACGTCGAGCCCACCGGATCCTGTCTCCGAATCCTGCGGATCGGGGGCTCCTCGGGCGGTCTCAGATCGACGCGAGAATCTTCTCCCTCCTCGAGGCGCCCCGACGGTCTCGCGGCAACGCGCCGAAGCCTAGTTCGCCCCAAGGCGTGCGACTACGAGCATTGATGCTCTACCCCGACTGCATCCCAGTGGAGCATCTTTGCTATAGGGCGTTGCCCACCACGAGGGCTCGTTCAGCGAGGGGTGGGGCCATGCTCGGCGGGGCGCGCTACTCTGGGCGGGTGCGCTCTCCCCTCGTCCTGCGCTGCGTCGCGCTCCTCTGGTTCAGCGCGTGCGGCGGTGGGGAGGTGCCGGCGGACGCCGCGGTGGACGCAGGGCCGTGCGTGCCGATCACCTGCGAGGACGCGGACGCCGAGTGCGGCGCGATCGACGACGGCTGCGGGGGCTCGCTCGCCTGCGGAGACTGCGCGCTCGGCGAGGCGTGCGGGTTCGTGCGGCCCCTTCGGTGCGGCGGAGAGTGTGCTTCGGACGCCGACTGCGATCGGGGCGAGGTCTGCGATCTCGGCGCCGCGCGCTGCACCACGGGCTGCCGCACCGGGTCTTCCCTCGCCGTGGACCTGCCGCATCACCCCGTGACGTTCGAGGTCACCCTCGACGGCGCTCCGCTGCCCGAAGCGGCCGGGGGAGCAGTGCCGACGCTGCAGATCGTTCCGCAGGCGACCGCCGGAGATGCGAGGTCGGGGTACTGGCTGCACCCGTACGAGCTCGACGACGGATCGTGGAGACTTCGCGACCGCCTCGAGGGCAACCTGCCGCCGGGTGACTACGAGGTCTGGTACTCGCTCGAGGGCGGCGATCCGGCCGCCCCGTTTCCGTGGGCCGGGCACACTCGCCTGACCGCGCTCCGCGTCGAGCCCGGGGACGCGACCGTGGTCGTCGACATCCCGGTCGCGCACGTCACGCTGCGGACTCGGCTGTCCTCCGCGGCCTTGCCGGAGGTCACCGACGGATGGTCGAGCTCACCCCGACTCCAGGTCGCTCGGTCGACGTTCGTCTCCCTCTACGACGAGGTCACGGGCGAGCCGCGCGCGGCGATCACGGTCCCCCTGGTGGCCGGCGCACCGTTCTCGGTTCGGTACGACGGCAGCGACGACGCGGCCTTCGCCGCCTTCCCCCGGAACGACCTCTCCCCACTCCACGAGTCGATCGCGGTCGACGGCGACGTCGTCGACCTCGACATCGGCGCAGTGCGCCTCGCGGTCGAGCTGCGCTTCGATGGATCGCCGGCCGGGCCGGGGACGCATCGTCTCGTCCTCTCACGCGACGGCGAGCCGGATGTTGTCGTGGAGCTCACCGACCCGGCGTCGACCGACCTCACCCTCCGCCCCGGCATCTACGGTCTGGAGTATCGCGGCAGCGCCGCCGGCGGGGGCACCCGCGGCGTCGAGCTGGTGGCGGCGACCGACGGGCGGCGGGTGCTGGACTTCGCGACGACGCGGGCCACGTTCCGGGTGACGACGAGCGCCGGGCCGCGCCCGGGCTGCCCGGGATCCGCGCACATCTTTCTCGGCGCCACCCGCATCGACCTGGGACCGAGCGATGAGGAGACGCGGGTGACGGCGCGCGTCCTCGAAGGCGAGTACGTGCCGAGCTTCAGGCCGGGTGAGCCCTGCGCCGAAGGAGAGAGCGGCTGGCCGGCGGACGTGGCGGCGCTCCCGGCGGTGCAGGTTCGCGGAGAATCGCCGGAGGTCTCGCTCTTCGTGCCGCGTCACGCGCTCACGCTCGCCGTGACGCTCGACGGCGAGCGGCCGCCGGACCTGCCGGCCGATGGCGGCTCCGCACCCTCGCTCTGGGTGGACCCCACGGAACGGGGCCCGGGTGCCGCCGGCGCGTGGGTACCCCTCTACCGTGCGGCGGAGGACGGCATCGTCCCGGTCACCACCCGCACGCTGTGGCTTCACGATCGGGAATACGACGTGCACTACGACGGCGTAAGCGGCGACTACGAGGCGGTCTGGCCGGTCGGCGCGCGCCGGGTCCTGGGCGCGCTCCATCCAGCGACCCGACCGACCGTCTCCATCGACGTCGCCCGGGCTCCGAGTCGACTCGAGGTGACGTCGGGAGGGCGTCCGCTCCCCTCCCGCGTGGAGGAAGGGTGGGAGCATCTGGCGCCGGTCATTCGTCTGACGGCCTCCGAGGGCGAGGCGACCCAGGTGGTGCTCTTCTCGACCGACGGCGTCCCGATCGCGCCTCGCGAACGATGGCACGCGCCGGGGCGATACCAGCTGACGTTCGACGGGTACACGGACCGCCACCGCTTGGGCACGAGGTTGTACGCGCGGTCGGGGCTGCCGCCGCTGGGCACACCGCTGGGATGCTGGGACGCACGCTGACGCGGTGCCCAAACCCGCTGCTCAGCGCTCGATGGCGTAGACGAGCACGCCGTCGTCGCCGCCGACGATGACGCGACGGTCGCCGTCGAGCACGAGGCCTCGCTCGGTGGCGCCGCCGGCGCGGGCGAGGAGGCGGCGCGAGGCGACGTCGAAGATCGCGACGCCCTCCGCGAAGCCGACGCCGGCCACCCACGAGCCCGCGAACGAGAGCGCGACGAGGTCGCCGGGCAGGTCGTCGGTGGGGAGCGCGCCGAGGGGCTCGCCGCTCGCGCTGCGGAGGGTCACGGTGTCGAGAACGATGGTGGCGAGGGTGCCGTCGCGCGAGCCGAACAGGACGTTGCCGGCGGCGGCCCAGCGGCGGCGCTCGGACAGCGTCGCCGGGTCGAGCTCGGCGACCTCGCGCTCGACGCCGTCGGGGCTGGTGAGCACGAAGACCGCCTCGGACGTCTCGACCACCGCGTAGGGATCGGCGACGGCGGAGGTCACCGCGATCGCGCCGTCGGGGCCCACGCGCTGCACCTCGTCCCGGGTGGTGCGCAGGAAGCCGTCGCCGCTCGCGATGACCGCGCGGGTCCGGCCCTCGAGCGCGGCGATCACGGCGCCGCTGGTGTCGAGCAGGGTCAGGCCTGAGAAGGTGCCGACCGCGACGCGATCGCCGCTCCAGGCGAGCGCGCCCTCCATGAACAGGTCGCCGTCGCCGACCTGATGCAGCGCCCGCGAGGCCGCGCCGTCGAGCGGCAGCGCCACGACGCGCCCGCCCCACCCGGCCGCCACCGCGTTGGTTCCGTCGGGCGAGAGGGCGAGCGCCTGCACCGCGGCCGGCGCGTCCGCGTCGTGCTCGAGCAGGACCGGCGAGGCGAGCTGAACGGGAGACGCGCCCGGGTCGTCGGTGGGGCCGTCGGTGGGCTCGGTGACGGGCGCGCGGTCGTCGCAGCCGCAGGTGGCGAGGGCGAGGCAGAGAACGGCGAGGTGCTTCATGCCGGGCGAGGTTGAGCCATTCTCGAAGGCGCGGCGGCGGATGGCGCGGAGGCGGAACGGGTTGGCGCGCGCCCGGAAGTGATGACAGCGTCGCGACGTGCGTACGCCCACCGAAGACGTGGAGGCCTTCTTCGCCGCGCCGCGACGCCGCGCGCTGACCCGGCGCTCGTTCGCGGTGACGGTCACCGACGGCGGCACGCTGGCGATGGTGGCGCGCGGCGACATCCACGCGCGCGACATCGAGGAGGGCATGGCGCTCTTCCGCGAGGCGCACCGGCTGGGCACGCGGCGTCGGCAGCTCGTCGATCTGCAGCGGGTCCGCTCCTACTCGGCAGCCTCGATGGAGGCGCTGGTGCGCTTTCACGAGGAGGACGAGGCGTACGCGCAGGGCGTCGCCCGCGAGGCGGTCGTGCGGCCCGGTGGCGTGCTCGGCGCGTTCGCCGAGGGCTTCCATCGCGCGGCCGAGCTGCCCTTCGAGGGCCGGGCGTTCTCGAGCGCGGCGCGCGCCTTCGAGTGGCTGGGCGATCCCGTCGGGTGGGGCCCGCTCCAGCCGGAGCGATGGCTGGAGGCGGGCGAGGACGCCGCGCTCGTCGCCGCGGTGGAGGCTCGGGTGGTGGCGCTCGGCGCGACGGCGTCGGTGGCCGACGTCGCGGCCGCCCTGACCACCTCGGCCCGCACCCTGCAGCGCCGCCTCCGCGCCCGCGGCGAGGACTTCCGCTCGCTCCGACGCCGCGCCCTCGTCCGCGAGGCGCAGCGCGCGCTCGAGACCACCGACCGCTCCATCAAGGAGATCGCCTACGACCTCGGCTTCCGCAGCCCGAGCCGCCTGGTCGACGCCTTCCGCCGCCAGCTTGGCACGTCGCCGTCCGGCTACCGCGAGGCGGTGGCCCGAGCGAAGACGACGCGCGCTTCGCCGGGACCGAAGTAGTCGGGCTCGGAGCGAAGCTCCTCGAAGCCCAGGCTCCGGTAGAGCCGAGCGGCGGCGCTCCCCGGCGACGCGGTGAGCAGGACGCGCCGGCAGCCCTGCGTCGCGAGCGCCTCGACCGCGGCCTCGGTCAGGCGGCGGCCGAGCCCGGTCCGGCGCGCCGACGGGGCCACCGCGAGCGACAAGATCCATCCCTGGTCGTCGCGCTCCCCTCGCCCCGCGAGCACGTAGCCCGCCAGCGCGGCATCTCGGGTGGCGACCAGGAGCGAGCCCGGCCAGAGGTCCCAGGCCTGCCGCAGGAAGAACGCCGGGTACGCCTCTTCCCCGAACGCCGCGCGCTCGAGCCGCTGCACCTCGGGCAGCTCGCCCTTCTCCGCTGGACGGATGACCGCCATCTCGCCGCTAACTCTCATTGCGCCCGACAATAGCAAGCGCATCGCGGCACTTCGCGTACGCTGCGCCGAGGACGGGACGCACTCGATACTGGACATCGATCGCGTCGGCGACCAGGCAGGCTACGGGACCGCTGGGCCGCTCGCGGCGGACGAGCTCAGGGCGCTCTTCGGCACTCTCGAGCCGACTCGTAGCCAGGTGACCGGCGCACAGGATTCCCTCATCGGTCGCCGTCGACGCGGCATGGCCTCTCATGTCGTCGTCCTCGCCGATGGCGCGCCCACGGGGATCACCTTCGCGGGCGTCAGCGGTGACTGAGAGAACGGGATCGGCTCACCGATGCCTCCCGCTCATCGGCCCCAGTTGCTGGGCGCGAAATCTCCGGCGAGCCAGGCCCAGTAGATCTCGCGCCAGGTGTAGAGGCGCGCGCCGGTGAGCTCGCCGCCGGTGTAGGCGTTGGCCGTCGCTCCGGAGGCCGAGCGGTAAGAGCCGCCGGCGTACTCGCGGTTGTCGAAGGTCACGCCGTCGAGGGTGAAGGTCTCCGGCATGGCGAGCACGTCGTCGATGCCGTGCGCCGCCTCGAAGTCGTCGGCCACGTGGTTCCCGTTGGCGTCGTGAGAGTCCGGGTGGACGTTCACCGCCAGGGGCGGGAAGCCGCCGACCTCGTCGATGGTGTCGAGGCCGCGGACCCCGGTGCCGTCGCGGTAGTCCTGGAGCACTCGCTCGTCGACCGCGTCGCGGGCGCGGCTCGCGCCGACGTCCTCGAGGAGGGCGCCCTCGAGCTCGCTCGCCGGGATGGGGTCGTAGAGCGAGCCCTCGTGCGCCCGCCGGTCGCGCGCGTGCGTCATGAACCTCGAGTCGTACATCTCCGCGACGTCGGCCCCGACCTGGAGGTTGTCCGCGCCGTAGACCTCGGCGTCGTCGAGGGAGGCGTCCGGGTTCTCGACGCGGTTCACGTTGAACGTGACGTTGTGGGTACGCTCGGGCGGGACGGGCCCGGACTTGTAGACGTTGCCGATGACGTCGACGGTGGCGACCGTCGCGATGGTCGTGGCCCGGTTGTAGTCGAAGACGATGTTGTTGTTGAACTCGTAGACCTCGCCGCGCCCGTAAGTGTTCTCGGGGATCCGGTTGTCGGTGTGGGCGAAGAGGTTGCGGATCAGGCTGATGCGCGCCGTGTCGTGGGCGATGAGCACCTGATAGTGGTTCAGGCCCTCCGCGAGCAGGCAGTGCTGGACGGTCACGTCGCTCACCGGGCTGGTCGGGCGGCCGCCGAACGACAGGTTCTCGTCGGTGCCCCAGGAGAGCGAGCAGTGGTCGGCGATCACGTGGCGCAGCGGCTCGCCGTCGCGCTGCCGGATGATTCGCAGGGCGTCGTTGCTGCGTCCGTCGCGGTTGCTCCGGCGGACCCGGAGGTGACGCAGGATCACCTCCGACGCGCTCACCCGGAGCGTGCTGTGGCGCAGGGTGATCCCGGGCGCCGGGGCGGTCTGGCCGAGGATCGAGACGTTGGGCTCCCGGATGCTCCGCTCGATCGCGGACCAGTCGATGTAGCCGGACGTGGCGAAGACGATGACGCGCGGGCCGGACGCGCTCATCGCCTCGGCGAGCGTGCCGGGGCCCGTCTCGTCGAGGCTGGTCACCTCGATGACCCGCCCGCCGCGGCCGCCCGAAGTGTAGGCGCCGTAGCCGTGCGCGGTGGGGAACGCCTTGCGCTCGCCGAGCCGGACGAGGTCGGGGGCTCCGCCGTCCGTGGCCGCGTCCTCCTCGATCCCCGCGTCGCCGGGCGGGGCGGCGTCGGCCACGACCTGCGCGTCGAGGCTCGTCTCCGGGCGGTCCGGGCGCGGGTCGGGCGCCTCCCCGTCGCAGGCGGAGAGGAGGAAGGCGAGAGCGAGCGCGCAGCGCAGGAGAGGGGTCATGCCGAGCGTGAGTCTACGGATCTCTCACGGCCCCGGCTCCCCCCCGAATCGCACGCTGTGCGGCGCTCCCGGGGCGCTCAGCGGGGCCGCGCGCTGACCTGGCCCGCGAGGTCGTCGCAGACTGCGCCGAGGGCCGGGCACTGCCGGGTCAGCAGGGCCGCCAGCCCGCCGAGCGCGAGGGCCCGCGGACCGGAGGCGTAGGCGCCCGGGGCGGTCTCGAGCACGGCCGCGCCTTCGCAGACCGGCTCGCCGTCGCGGAGGAGGCGGAGGTTGGCGACGGTCTCGCGGGAGCCGGCGACGCGACGCTCGGCGGACACCTCGCTCGCGACGAGTGTCCAGCGCACCGCCTCCCACGGGTCGCCCCTGCCGCCCAGGGGCCAGTCGGTGGGCACCTCGTAGAGGAGCTTCGAGTAGGCCTGGCCGAAGGTGACGGGCCCCCGCGGCCTGCGGGTCGGCACGGCCACCGCGTGCGGACCGCTGACGACCGCGGTCGCCAGGGAGTCGTAGCGATCACGGCCCAGCGCCAGCAGCGCCTCGGGCGCGATGGGCTCGGCCGGGCAGCCCTCTCCGAAGGGCGTGGCCAGCGGCGCGTCTTCCGGAGGCAGGCTCGCCAGCGCGGGCTCGAGCACGCGGGCGCGGTGCACGCGGTCGGCCTCGAGCGTCGTCTGGTGGTAGAGCGCGAAGGGCACGATGAGCAGGAGGTAGGGCGGGATCCAGATCACGAAGAGGCTGAGCGCCGCCATGCGCGCCCGGAAGGTCGGGTAGCGCGGGTCGCGGGTCGCCGCCGACGGGAAGAGGAGCGAGCCCTTCGGTCGCTGGTCGGCGGGCAGCCGCTCGTAGTCGCGATCCGGCGCGACCTCGGCGAGCGCCCTCCGGAAGGCGGAGAGGTTGGCGATGCGGCTCAGCCAGATCGTGCGCGCGAGCTTCCCCTGACGGTCGACCATCAGCGCGCCCTGGAAGAAGCGGTAGCCGGAGATCTCGGCCCACGGGATCACCGTCTTCTTCAACCGGATGCCCGTCTTGGAGAGACCGACCGGGCCGTAGTCGACCATCTCCCAGCCCCGGAGCTTCTCCAGGTCGCGCGCCCCCGCGCGGAGGCCGGCCTCGTGAGCGAGCCGCCGGGCGACCTCGGTGGCGCCCTCCCCGCGCACGCGCTCGGAGGCCTCCCGGCCGTCCGCGAGCACGACCCGGATGGTGCCCTGCTCGCCGCCGAGGAACGGCTGGGCGATGGCGGCGGTGCCCCGGTACTTCACGTGCACGTGGTGAAAGTAGACTCGCGCCACTTCATCCAGCGTGGCCTCGAGTCCGCCGACAGTGAACCGAGCGCCGTCGAAGGTCACGGTCATGGCCGCGAGCGTACGCCTCGCCCGCGAGCGCTGCCCAGCCCCCCTCCCCCCCTTGCACCGCCGCGTGGCGGGGACGATAGGAGGGCGATGACTGGCGCTCTCGTGATCGCGTTCCTGATCCTGGCGGCGGGCGTCGTGGCGGTCCCGCTCGCGACGCGCTTCGGGCTGGGCTCGGTGCTCGGCTACCTCCTGGCCGGCGTGGCCATCAGCCCGCTGCTCGGCGCGCTCCGCGTCGACGTCGGGGCGCTCCAGGTCTTCGCCGAGCTCGGCGTCGTGATGATGCTCTTCCTGGTCGGGCTGGAGCTCGAGCCGAAGAAGCTCTGGCAGATGCGCGGCAAGCTGCTGGGGGTGGGCGGCAGCCAGGTCCTGGTGACCGCGGCGGTGCTCGCGGGCATCGCGCTGATCGACGGGCGCGCGTGGCAGACCGCGATCGCGATCGGGCTCGTGCTGACCCTCTCGTCGACCGCGATCGTGCTCCAGACGCTGACCGAGAAGGGCCTCCTGCGCAGCGAGGGCGGCGAGTCGAGCTTCTCGGTCCTGCTCCTCCAGGACGTCTCGATCATCCCGATCCTCGCGGTGCTCCCGGTGCTCGCGGCGCCCGGGCTCGTCGGCGCGGCGGGCGACCCTCACGGCGGCGGTCACGGCGAGGGGATGAACATCACCGCGTCGATGCCGGACTGGCTGGCCGCGCTCACCACCCTCGGCGCGGTGGTCGCGGTGGTGCTCCTCGGCGCGTTCCTGGTGCGCCCGCTGTTCCGCGTCATCGCCAAGGCGCGCCTCCGCGAGCTCTTCACCGCCGCCGCGCTCGCGCTCGTCATCGGGGTCGCGCTGCTGATGACGCTGGTCGGGCTGTCGCCCGCGCTCGGCACCTTCCTCGCCGGCGTGATGCTGGCCAACAGCGAGTACCGGCACGAGTTCGAGAGCGACATCGAGCCGTTCAAAGGCCTGCTGCTCGGCCTGTTCTTCATCACCGTCGGCGCCGGCATCGACTTCGAGCTCGCGCGGGAGAACGTCGGCTCGGTCGTCTTCTGGGCGCTGGTGGTGATGGGCGTGAAGATGGCCGTGCTCTACGCCATCGGCTGGGCCTCCGGGCTCCGGCGGCAGGCGCTCTGGCTCTTCGTGCTCGCGCTCCCGCAGGCCGGCGAGTTCGCGTTCGTGCTCATCAGCTACGCCGTCGGCAACGCGGTGTTCGACGCGGCGCTCGCCGAGCTGCTCCTGCTGGTGGTGGCGCTGACGATGCTGCTGACGCCGCTGCTCTTCATCGTCTACGACCGCGTGGTCGCGCGCTTCTACTGCACCTCGGGCGAGCGCGAGGCCGACGTGATCGAGGAGGACGGCCCGATCCTCATCGCCGGACGCGGGCGGGTCGGAGGCCTCGTCGACCGGATGCTGCAGGCCGCCGGCTACTCGACCACGGTGATCGACTACGACAGCTCGCACCTCGAGATCGTGCGCAAGTTCGGCTTCCGCGCGTACTTCGGCGACGCCACCCGGCCGGACCTCCTGAAGTCCGCCGGCATCGAGCGAGCGAAGCTCCTGGTGGTCGCGCTGGACGACCGCGAGCAGATCGACCGCCTCGTGAAGTACGCCATCGCCAACTATCCGAGCCTGCACGTCACCGCGCGCGCCATCGACCGCAACCACGTCTACGAGCTGTGGGCCTACGGCTGCCGCGACGTGATCCGCGAGACCTACGACAGCTCCCTGCGCATGGGTCGCTCGGCGCTGGAAGCGCTCGGCATCGACCGCGCGCAGGCCCAGCGGATGACCGACGCGTTCGAGGAGATGGACCGCAGCTCGATGCGCGAGGTCGCCGATCTCTACGACCTCGAGGTGCCTTACCACCAGAACGAGCCGCTCATCGCCAAGGTGAAGGAGCTCCGCGAGCAGTGGGACCCCGTCCTGCGCGAGCAGATGGACGAGATCCTCCGCAAGCGCTGACCGCGCTCAACGATCGCCGATGAGGTGACGTCCCTCGGCGAGCGCGCGAATCGCTGGCGAAGACGTCCCACCGGCGCGCACGAGCGCTCGGATTACGTCGCCGTGAATCCGCATGACCGCCCCGTCTCCTCCGCCCAGCACCGCGTCGGGATCCGCGCCCCACTCCAGCAGTCGAGTCACCAGGGCGCGCTCGGCGTAGAAGCTCGCCTGCCGCAGGAGCGCGTCCAGCACGGGCTGGGGCGTCGACCGGTTCAGCGCGTCCCTCAGCGAGCCATACCGACGGTACACGTCGTACAGGCCGAGGGCGGCGGTCTCGGGCCGCTCGTGCTCGAGCGCGACCGGGAGCAGACGGCGGACCGCCTCCAGGCTCGGCGCCATCGAGAGGATGGAGCGACGGTGGCGCCGCAGGATCCGACGAGAGAGCCACCCGACGCGCGGCGAGAGGGCGAGCGCGCGAGCCCGCTCGAAGTCGCCGCGCTCCGCCGCGCGCGCCAGCCGCCACACCCACACCGCATCCCTCACTTGGACGCTCCGCGGCTCGCTCTCGCGCTCATGACCCGCGGAACCTGCGCATCGTGGTGTGGGCGCGCAATGCCGGGAGGGCACGCCCAGCGCGCTCGTCGTGCTCATCGGCGACAACAATGTCAGAGCGCAGGACGCGTTCGCGCCCACTCGGCGGAGGGGCTCACCGCCTCCGGGTCCCGGGGGTCGATGGCGACGGTGACGCGCTGCTCGGGCGCGACCTTCGGGAGCGCGAGGGTCTGCACCTCCCAGACGACACGCACGCGGTACGGAGCCTCATCGGGCGCCGAGACCTCGAGCGTGAGGTCGACGTCTCGGTAGCGACCGAAGTCGCCTGCGTCCATGAGCTCACGGTCGCCCCGCGGCGACGCGAGGATCACCTTCGCGTCTCGCAGGAACCCATGGGAGCGCCGGCGAGCGTCCTCCGCGCGAGCGTCTGCCTCGGCCGTCTGCCGCTTCGTCGCGCCGCGAAAGACCTGGCTCCAGAGGATGTAACCGAACAGCAAGAGCAACCCGACCGGAACGCAGAGCAGGAGCAACGTGAAGAGGAGCGTCTCCGATTCGCTCATGTCGCCTCCTCGCTGGGTCCGCGTCGAGCGGGCGTAGCGCGCTGGCAGCGAGGCCCCACCTCAGCGCACTCCGCTGGCGAGCTGCCGGTCGAGCTCGGCGAGGCGACCGCGTAGCTCTCTCGCTCGTGGACGATCGCGGAGGGCGCGACGCAGCTGCAGCAGCAACGTGAGCGCCAGCGCGAGGGGCGTGAAGACGATCTGCATGGAGAGCCCGATCCCCCAGATGCCTGCCGGGACCTCATAGCGCTCGAGCTCGGCCGCGTCGGTGGCTGCGGCGAGCCGGAGACCGCCCTCGCTCAGCGCCGACACTCGGCCAGCACGATCGCTGCAGAACACGTCGAGGTGACTGTTCTCCGCCCCGTTCACGTTGCTCCTCCAGCTCGCGATCCGGTAGGGACCGGTGCAGTCGTTGCACACCAGCGGGCACACGAGCGCGGCGTGGGCGCCGAAGAGCGGCCCGGTCTGGACGAGCCCGGTCAGCAAGCATGTCCAGACGGTCCCGAGCAGAAACGCGAGCGCCCCGGTGCCGAGCACCACGGCCGTCAGCCTCTGGCTCGCGCGCGGCTCGACGCGCTGGAGCTGGGAGACGACGCCCCGGCGCAGCGCCTCGAGGTGCTCCCGATGCGCAGCCGCGCGGTGCCCCTCCGCTCGCTGGCGGGCCGCCTCGAACGACCGACCACAGAGCGTCAGCGGACGGTGCGACAGCACCGCGTGTTGCACGACGGGGAGGCCGAGGCGCTCGACCAAGAGCGACATCTCGCTCGTGGCGTCCGCCTCCCGGCCCAGGCGCTCGAGCGCGTCCAGGCGGAGGAGGGTGCAGGCGAGCTCGTCGCGATCGAAGAGCGGCACGTCGGCCGGGCGGAAGCCGAGGGCCTCGACTACGCGCTGCGGCTCACCTCGGGCCGCGGCGATCGTCGCCGTCGCGAGACGGTAGGCGGTGTCCTGCTCCAGGTCGGTGGGGCGTGGATTGACGGCCTCGAGCCACGCCTCCGCGGCGTCGACGTCGCCCACGCGCGCGGCCTCCCTCGCGAGCTTGCAGCGCAGCACGTGGCGGTGCCCCGCGTCGGGCAGGAGCTCCACCGCGGTCTCGAGCGCGGCCCGGCGACGACGCTCGTCGAGGTGCGGAGCCAGCAGCACCGTGAGGTGAAAGAACCGCTCGCAGACCGGAAACGACGGTGTGATCGCCATCTCCGCCCTGGTCTGTCGCCAGAGCTCGTCGGCCGCCTCGGCGCGCTCCGAGGGCAGCGCTCCGTTCACGACCCACGCCGCGAGCCCGCCGGGCGACGGCGCCCCCTGCGCGTCCTGCTGCCGTAATCGCGCGTAGCGCTCGGACTCGCTCGGCGCCGAGCTCCGAGCCTCGGCCGCGGCGGTCCGGTCGGCCGCTTCGTCTCTGCGCTGGAGCTGGGAGACGGCGCCGCAGTAGCCGCAGGTGAACGAGCCTCCCTCGGGCTGCGCCTCGAGCAGGGCACCGCAGTTTGCGCATGTCAGGATGCGAAGCGTATGTGAGTAGAGCGTAGTCACGCCAGCCGCCTCACTCCCCGCCGAGCGGCGTCCGCTCCCAGTCGACGACCGCCGTCTCGGGGCGCCCGGGCGCGTGTCGCAGAGCGATCTGCAGTCCTTCCCGGAGAGCGCCCACTCGATGGGAGGGCACGAACTCGGTGAGCGTCACGCGTTGCCCGCCCTCGATCTTCACCACGAGGCGGACCGACGAAGTCGGGTTGGTCTCGGCTGCGCCCGGCCCCGAGACCACGCGGAGGCCGTCGAGCACGCCCATCACCGCGACACCGTCCCGCAAGAGGGCACGCCGCTTGGCTTCGTGCCGCGCCTCGTACCTCACGAGCCACCGGACGCCGACGATCATCGCGATCAGCCCCACCGCGGTGCAGGTCCACTTCTCCGTGTCGACGTCGCACCCGACGAGCGTCATCGCCAGGAGAACGAGCGTGCCCCGCGGAGAACGCTCTCCCCAGACGCGTCCCTTCGCCATGCGGCGAGGCTACCACGCAACCTCGGTCGCCTACGCTGAGGCCTCGCCGCAGAACGACCTCGGATGCCCCGTCGATCGAGCGTGGTCCCCACGCGCCGGCGCGCGACACCGATCCGAGCGGATCGCGGATGAATTTCACGCTCGAGGGCGCCCTTTCGCGACCCTCGATGCCTCACGGCGATTCACGCGTTGGGCCGGGAGTAGTCGGGATACTCTGGGGCGTGCACGAGGAGGGCTTCGCTCCGTTCGACTTCGACGCGCCGCTCGACGTGGACGCGCGGCTCGCGGCGCTGCCGGCCGGGCGGCGGGTCCGGGGGTTCGTGTTCAACGCGGTGGCGCGCCGCCTGGGGCTCGACGAGCCGAAGCGGACGGCGTTCCGGGAGTATCCGCTGGAGGACTTCGTGCGGCTGCTCGCCCAGGCGGAGCGCGACGGGGAAGGGGCGCGACGGCTCTGCGCGGCGGGTGAGCAGATCGGGCCCGCGCTCCAGGAGTCGACGGCGGGGCGCGTGCTCTTCGCCCTCATCGGCGGCGACCTCATGCGCGCCGGGCAGTACGCCGAGCGCGCCTGGCGCCTGGGGGTCTCGTTCGGCGACCTCCGCACCACCGAGCGACCGCCGCGCGCGTTCGACGTGTCGGTCCGCGACGTGTGGGCGTTTCACGCCTACCTCTTCGGCGCGATCAAGGGGACCTGCGAGCTGTTCGAGCCCGACGCCCGCATCCGCTACCGGTGGGTCTCGCTGAGCGCGTTCGATGTGCGCGTGGAGTGGTGAGCGGTTTCCACTGGTCGCACGCGCAGGCACGGCTGCTCGCGCAGGAATACTAGAGGCGCTTCGCAGGATGCTAGAGCATCTTTGCATGACTGCATTTCCCGCTGGCTTGCAATAGTCTAGCGGGATGGTGGTGCAGGAGGATCTCGGCGAGCGGCTCGCCGAGGCGGTGAGGCGGGTGCGCGCGCGGGCCGGGAGCACGGCGCCGGTCGCGGTGGTGACGCCGTCGGAGGTGAACGGGGCGTTCGCGCGCCGGGAGCTGGCGGCGGTGACCTCGTTCATCCGGGTGTCGTTCGTCACGCCGCGGGCGCTGCATCGGGAGCTCGCTCTCCCCGGCCTGCGCGCGGAGGGCCTCCGGCCCGAGCCGCCCGGGTGGCTGCGGGCGACGGCGTGGCGCGCGCTCGATCGGCTGGACCTCGGGCCGTACGCGGAGGTGCTGCGGGAGCCGGGCTGGCTGCCGGCGCTGGCGCGGGCGGTGGAGACGCTCGAGGCGGGCGGGCTCTCGGCGGCGAGCGTGCGCGCGCTCGAGGTGGACGACGCGGATCTGCAGGCGCGCGGCCGGATGCTGGCGGCGCTGATGGAGGCGGTCGACGACGCGCGGCGCGCCGAGCGGATCGCCGGGCCGGAGGCGGAGGCGCGCGCCGCGCGGGCCGCGATCGAGGCGGGCGCCCCGATCCCGGCGAACGTGCCGACCGGCGCGGTGCTCCTCGGAGACGCGCGCAGCACCCAGCGGGTGGCGCGCACGCTGGCGGCCTGGCTCGAACGCCGGGAGGTGGCGCGGCTCGCGCTGCCCCACGCGCCGCCGCCGGCCTGGGGTGGGCTCACCGCGGCCGCGCCGAGGGCCGAGATCGTCGAGATGACGACGCCGGCCCCGGCGATCCGCTGGATGCGGACGCCGGATCCGGTGCGGGAGACGGCGGAGATCGTGCGGCGGGTGCAGCGCGCGGTGCTCGACGGCGTGGCGCTGGACCGGATCGCGATCGTGCTGCCCGATCCGTCGGAGTCGGTGGCCCTGCGCGAGCAGCTGGAGCGCGCCGGGATCCCGGCCTCGTGGCAGACCGGCCCGGCGCTCGCGAGCACGCCGGCGGCGTCGCTCCTCCTGCACGCCCTGTCGCTGGCGGCCGGGGAGGACTCGGTGGCGGCGTGGTACGAGCTGCTGACGTGGCCGGGGCTGCGCCTCCGCCAGGCGCTCGGCCCCGACGCGGTGGCCGGCCGCGGCCGCTGGCGTCGGCTGCTGGCGCGGTGCGGCGCCTACCGGGGCGGGGCGGTGATCCAGGACGCGCTCGCCGCGTGCCGGGAGGCGCTCGGCGAGGACGACGACGCGGACCGCGCGGCGCTCGACGGGCTGATGCTGAGCCTCGACGAGCTCCGCGGTGTGACCGAGAGCTGGCGCGCGGCGCAGACGATAGGGCGCTGGGCCGACAGCTGGCTGTGGTTCGTGCGGCGCTTCGGGCGCGAGTCCTCGGACGCGCGGCAGCTCCGGCGGCTGCTCGAGGGCTGGGCGCGCAGCGATCTGGGCCCGCCGCTGTCCCTGCCCGAGGCGGCGGCGACGCTGCGGGACGCGCTGGACGTGACGCAGGTGGTGATCGGGAAGCTCAGCGACCCCTCGGTGCGCGTGCTCTCGCCGATGCAGTGCGTGGGCGCGCGCTTCGAGCTCGTCTGCGTGGCCGGGCTGAGCCAGGGCCGCTTCCCGGTCAGCCCGTCCGAGGATCCGATCCTGAGCGACCCCCTGGCCGAGGCGCTGAACGCGCGCTTCGACGCCGGGCTGTTCGTGTCGAGCGACCGGGTGGCGCTCGAGCGACGCCGGTTCGCCGCGCTCCGCTCGGCCGCTCGCGGGGAGCTGTGGCTGAGCTGCCCGCGGGTGGACATGCTGCGCGGCCGGCCGCTGCTGCCGGGCACGCTCTTGCTCGAGCTCGCCTCGGAGCTCGCGGGGGAGCGCGTGGGCTTCGAGGCG
This sequence comes from Myxococcota bacterium, assembly GCA_036149055.1. Classification (GTDB taxonomy): domain Bacteria; phylum Myxococcota_A; class Polyangia; order Polyangiales; family Sandaracinaceae; genus JAVJQK01. The sequence continues at coordinate 43,219 of JAYZQJ010000155.1, forward strand.
CTCGAGGCGAAGCTCCAGCCCTGCGGGCAGCGCGACCGCGCGTTCCCGACCGATCCGGACGACGCGATCGGCGCGCTGGAGCATCTCCTCGCGCGACTCGCCACGGAAGGAGACGCCCTGTCCGGGCTCGCCGACCACGCGATCGCGGCTCGCCTGCTGCGCGCCGCCCGGGCCGCCGATCGGATCCGCGCCGGCGCGCGCGACGACTCGCTGAGGCCGTGGGCCGGGTTCGTGACCGCGCTGCCCTGCAAGGGGCTCGACGGCGAGGCGCTCGGCCCCTGGGCGCTGGAGGCGCTGCTCCGCGATCCGCTCGACTTCCTCTGCCGCTTCATGCTCGGCGCCCGGCGCCCTCCCCGGCTGCGTGAGGACTGGGACCCGGTGAGCCAGTGGAACGTGCGCCGCATCGTGCGCGACGAGGCGCACCGGCTGCTGACGAACGGCGGCCTCGCGCCGGACGGGCTGCTCACCGCGTTCGAGCGGACGGCCTCGGAGGAGCTCCGTCGCGCCGGCGCGCTCGACGACACCACGCTCGGGCGGCTGCGGCGCATGGGACAGCGCATGGCGCGGCTCCTGGTGCGCGCCGAGCCGCTCGCCGGGCCGACGCCCCCCGTGGAGGCGCTGACGCTGCGCCGGGACTTGCCGTGGGCGGTGGACGGGAGCGACGCGCGGCAGAACGGCGCGGGCCTCGAGTGGCTGCTCCACGAGTCGCCGAAGCGCGTCAAGGATCGCGACCTCCTGTATGGCGCGTTCGCGCAGGCGGTGGCGCTGCACGCGAGCGGGCGTGAGGTCGCCGAGGCGCGCTGGGTGACGGTCGAAGGGGAGCACTGGACGCGTGAGCTCCCCGAGGTGGAGGCGCTGCTGCACGAGCGGCTGGAGGCGGTGACGCCGATGGTCGAGGGCGGCGCGTTCTTCGGCGCCGGGCCGACGCGGCGGCGGAGGTACGGGGTCGGGCCGGCGCTCGAGATCGACGCGCAGCCGCGGAGCGAGGACCCGGTCGAGGAGTGGAGCCAATGGGTCGAATGACGGCGGTGGATCAGGCGGTCCGGGACGAGGTCACGCGGGCGATTGGGGCGTCGATCGCGCTGAGCGCGGGCGCCGGCTCGGGCAAGACCTCGGTGCTGACCGAGCGGCTGGTGAACGTGCTGGCGGCGGGCGTGGAGCCGAGCCGGGTGGCCGCGATCACCTTCACCGAGAAGGCGGCCGGCGAGCTGCAGCGCCGGGTGCGCGACGCGCTGGAGCGGCGGCTGGCGGAGACCGGCGACGACGTCATCGCCCGGCAGCTGGACCGCTACCACGAGCTGACCCTCTCCACGATCCACAGCTTCTGTCGTCAGCTCCTCGCGCTCGAGCCGCTCGCGTCCCGCTGGGCGCCGGGCACCGAGATCGTCGAGCTCGAGAGCGTCGGGATCGCGCGGGGGCTGCGACGGTGGCGCACGGAGACCGCGGAGGCGCACCCGCTGCTCCTCGGCCTGATCGATCTGACGGGCTCGGACCGGGCGCTGCATGCCGCGGCGCAGTCGCTGGTGGCCTACCGCGATCTCGCGCCCCGCGTCGGCCGGGAGGCGCTGGACTTCGAGGTGGCCCACGCGGAGCTGGTGGCGGTGCGCGACGCGCTCGAAGCGGCGGCCGCGGCCTGCACCCACCCGGACGGCGACAAGCTCCTGGCGAACAACGTCGACTTCCGGGCGCGGCTCGCGACCTGGGTCGAGCTCGGCGCGCCCGAGGGCACCCTGGCCGCGCTCGTGTCGGACGCCAAGGGCGGTCGAGCCGGCGGCCGCAAGGGGGACTGGCCGGGCGACTCGAAGGAGGTCTTCAAGGAGGCGGCGGTCGCCATCGAGGGGTGGCGAGAGCGCTGCCGCGAGCGCGCGCACCGGACGCTCGTGACCTCGCTCCGGGAGCACGTGATCCAGGCCACGGCCGAGGTGCGCGCCGAGCGGGCGCAGGCGAGCTTCTCGGACCTCCTGTTCCGCGCGGCGGAGCTGCTCGCGCGCGACCCCGCGGCCCGCGCCCGGCTCGCCGACCGCTTCGACGCGGTGCTGATCGACGAGGTGCAGGACACCGACCCGATCCAGGCGGAGATCGCGGCCCTGCTCGCGCGGGCGCCGAGCGCCGAGGGTGCGTGGCTCTCGGCGGCGCCGCGCCCGGGCCGGCTCTTCGCGGTGGGCGACCCCAAGCAGTCGATCTACCGCTTCCGCCGCGCCGACGTGACGGTCTGGCGGGACCTCGAGGGGCTCATCGCCGGGAGCGGGACCGAGCCGAAGGCGCTGACCCAGAACTTCCGCTCGGTGCCCGGCGTGGTCGCGTGGACGAGCCACGTGTTCGCCGAGATGCCGGGCTTCGCCCCGCAGGTGGCCGCGCGTGGGCCCGCCTCGCTCGACCCGGTGGTGGTCGTGGAGACGACGGCGGAGGAGGAATTCGATCACGCGATCCGCCACCTCCTCGACCTGAAGCGCTCGGGCGCGCGGGTGCTCGACCCGGAGCGCGGCGAGGCGCGGCCGATGCGCTGGGGCGACGTGATGATCCTGCTGCCGCGCTGGTCGCGGGTGTCGGCGCTGGTGTCGCGGCTGGAGCGCGCCGGGATCGACGCGGTGGTGGAGGGCGGCGGCACGTTCTTCGAGGGCGAGGAGGTGCGCCTCTCGGTCAGCGCGCTGCGAGCGATGAGCGAGCCCGCCGACACCGAGGCGGTGGTGCACGTGCTGCGCGGCCTCTTCGGGTTCACCTGGGACGCGCTGGCCGCGCACGTCGCGGCGGGCGGGAGCTTCCGCATGACGGTGCCCGAGCAGCCGCCCGGCTCGGTGAGCGACGCGCTCGAGACCTTGCGCGACCTGCGCATGAGCCGAGTGGACTCCTGGGTGCCGCCGCTGGACCGGCTCCTCGAGCACACGCGGGCGCCGGCGGTGTGGTCGCTGCGCCCGGACGGCCGCGCGCGGCTCGCCAACCTCGACAAGCTCCGCGCCATCGTGCGCCGCCTCGAGCTCGAGAGCCGATCGGCGTCGCAGGTCATCACGCTGCTCGAGGAGATGCAGCAGCGCGAGGACGAGGACGATCTGTCGCGCGCCGACCCGAGCTCGGACGCGGTGCTCATCACGACCGTCTACAAGGCCAAAGGCCTCGAGGCGCCGATCGTCGCGCTGCTCGACATGGATCGAAAGGCGCGCGTCCGGGACGCCATCGCGCATCGCCGCGAGCAGGAGGTGAGCGTGAAGGTCGGCGCCTTCGCGCCGCCGGGCTGGGAGCGCGCCAAGCAGGACGAGCTCCTGGCGCTCACCGACGAGCAGCGGCGCCTGCTCTACGTCGCGTGCACGCGCGCCCGCGATCAGCTCGTCATCCTCCGGCACGACGGCGCGAGCCTGCTGTCGCACCTCGAGGGCGGCTGGGATCCCGAGGCGCTGGAGCACGAGACGAAGCAGACCCTGGCGGAGGGGGTCGAGGTGCGGGTGCGGCGCGGCGAGGCGCTGGCGGCGGTCGTCTACACCGCCGAGACGTTCCCCGGCCGGGACCGCGCGGTAGACGCGCTGCTCGAGGCGCCCGCGGGGCGCGGCGACCCGGCGATGGAGGCGCGCGAGCGAGCGCTCCGGGAGGCGGCGCGAGCGTCGGCGCGGCGCTGTCGGCGCACCCGCAGCGTGGGGGAGGTGGTCAGCCGTCACCGCGCGCCGACCGTCGGCTCGGGCCTGGGCGCGGAGGGGGGCCTGGTCGTGCACCGGGCGCTCGAGCAGCTCGAGTGGACGCGCGACGTGGAGGCCGAGATCGGTCCGCTGGTCGAAGCTCTCGCGCTCGAGCTGGGCGCGGACGCGTACACGACCGAGCGCTGCGCGGAGGTCGTCCGCAGCATCCTCGCCCACCCGGTGATGGAGCGGGCGCGGCGGGCCCCCGAGCGCTGGAAGGAGACGCCGTTCTCGTTCCACGAGCGCGGGCGCGCCGTCACCGGCGTCATCGATCTGTGCTTCCCGGAGGACGCGTCGCGCACCCGCTGGGTGGTGGTGGACTTCAAGTCCGACCTCCCCGCCGAGGGCTCGCCGCTGCGAGCGCGCTACGAGGCTCAGCTCCGGCTCTACGCCCAGGCGCTGCTCTCGACGGTCGCCGCCTGCGAGCACGTGGAGACGGTGCTCGTCGGCCCCCACGAGGCGCTCCCGAGCTCGCCCCGCGCGTCGGTGAACGACGAGGTCGCCCCCGAGCTCCGCGGCGCCGTCTCCCGCCTGCTGTCGGTCGGAGCGCGCCTCCCCCGCGTGGGCGCCGACGTCGGCGAGCCGATCATCGCCAACCTCGAGCTGGCCTGGGACGAGGCGCGCGTGGGCCTCGGCCTGGACCTCCTCGACGAAGAGCGCGCGGCCCTCACCGCGGCCGGCTGGACCGTGCACCACGCCGACACCGCCGAGGCGGGCTGGGCGCGTCGCGCCGAGGCCGCGCTCCGCGCCTCGCTGGAGCTCCCCGAGGAGGTCGACGACCAGGCCGACGATGGCGCGGATCCCGAGGAGGAGGAGTGAGCCAGTACGCGTACGACCTGGCGACGAGCCAGACGTTCTGGCAGAGCCGAGACGCGCTGGACCACCCGCAGCGGGTCGCGCTGGCGGACGCGATGGACAAGGTGCAGAGGGGCCTGCCCTCGGCGCGCGTCCACAAGCTGGACCCGATGCCGTTCGTCTCGTTCGGCGTGAACCGGGACGCGCTGCGGGTGATCTGTCAGCGCGAGGAGCGGACGCTGCTGCTGCTCTGGGTCGCGGCGCACGACGCGGCCTACGAGTGGGCGCGGCGGCACCGCGTGCGGCAGGTCGGCTCCTTCGTGCGCATCGTGCGCACGCGCCTCGAGGAGGTCGACGCCGAGGTGGTCGAGCCGATGGTCGAGGGGCCGCTGTCGGCGGTCGACGACGCGGACTTCGCGCGCTTCGAGGTGGAGCCGCCCACCACCGACCTGCTGCGCGGCATCGAGAGCGAGGACGCGCTGCTCGATCTCGTGTCGCACTTCCCCCCGCCGCGCGGGAACGCCCTCCTGAGCCTGGCCACCGACCCCGACGGGGTGGCCCGCGCGGAGCGCGAGTACCGGGCCGCGATGGACGCCGAGGCCGAGGCGCCCACCCTCGCCGCGGCGCTGCGCGACGACGTGAACTCGGCCGACTTCTGGATCCCCGACCCGCACGATCAGGCGACGCTGCGCGCCCTGCGGGACGGCTTCGCGGCGTGGCGCGTGTTCCTGCACCCGACGCAGAGACAGGTGGTGCGGGTGGACGCGAAGGGCGCGGTGAAGGTCACCGGCGGCCCCGGGACCGGCAAGACGGTGGTCGCGCTGCACCGCGCGCGTCACGTGGCCGAGTCCCTGCCGGACGACGCGAAGGTGCTGGTGACCACCTTCAGCGCCGCGCTGACCGGCCAGCTTCGTGAGCAGCTCGATCAGCTCTGCGGCGACGGCCCGACGCGCGGACGGCTCACCGCGCGGAGCCTGGTGGCGGTGGCGCGCGACGTCCTGGCTTCGGCCGGGCGCCCCAACGCGCTGGTCACCGACGTCACCGAGGCGTGGAGACGCGCGCTCGCCCACGACGCGGCGGGACGAGGCCGCGCCTTCTACGAGTCGGAGCGCGAGCACGTCGTCGCGGCCGCCGACGTCTGGGACGAGGCGCGCTACCTCCGCGTGCGCCGGACCGGGCGAGGGACTCCCCTCGACCGCCGCGAGCGCCGCGAGATCTGGAAGGTCCTCGAGGCGTTCGAGAGCGCGCTCCGCGAAGAAGGGGGCGACGCGATCGCGCTGGCGCGAGACGCGGCGATGGCGATCCGAGAGGGTGAGACCACGTCGCCCTACGCCGCCGTCGTGTGCGACGAGGTGCAGGACGTGGGCGCGAGCGAGCTGCGCTTCCTGGTCGCGCTCGCGTCCGACCCCGAGACGGGCGAGCTCCGCCGCAACGGGCTGACGCTCTGCGGCGACGGCTACCAGCGGATCTATCGCGTGCCGGTCACGCTGCGCGCCTGCGGCATCGACGTGCGCGGGCGTGCGTCGCGCGTGCTCCGTCTCAACTACCGGACGACCGAGGCGATCCGCCGGGCGGCGGTGGCGACGGTGACGGGGCTCGACGCCGGCGAGCTGGAGGACGAGGGCGTCGATCCGCTCCGGGGCTACCGATCCTTGCGCCGCGGCGAGCCGCCGGTGGAGAAGCGCTTCGACAGCCCCGAGGCCGAGGCCGACTGGCTCGCGTCGATCGCGGATGGCGATCCGATGCTGGTGCTGGCGAGGACCCGGACGTGGCTGAAGCGCCTCCGCGACCTCCTGCGCGCGCGGGGACACGAGCCTCGGCTCCTCGAGTCCGGCCGCCCCGACCCCGCCGAGCCCCTGGTGCTCTGCAGCCTGCACCGCGCCAAGGGCCTCGAGGCGCCCCGGGTCGTCATCGCCGGTCGCCAGCTCGTTCCCGCGCGCTATCCCGGCGGCGGCGACCCCGAGGACCGCGCGCTCTGGGACCGCAAGGAGCGGTGCCTCCTGTACGTCGGCCTCACCCGGGCCCGGGACTGGTGCGCGGTCTCCACGGTCGGGGCCTGATCGCGCGGTCACCTCGGTCGGCTGTGGCTCGACCGGGCCTCGGCGGCGGGGGCTCGATGCGAACGCGGTAGTGCCCCTCGGCGACGAGGGAGGCGTCGCGGCCGAGCCATGACGGAGGCACCCGGAAGGCGAGCGCGAGCGCCTCGCCGGGCTCGATGCGGGTGTAGCGCTGGTCGTCGCGGCAATGCGCCGCGCTCGGGCAGCGGACGGGGCGGACGCGCTGGCCTCCAAGCTCGAGATAGACGTCGTCGAGGTAGGTCACCTCGTTCTTCCGCTCTTCGATCCGGATCCGCAGGGTGCGCTCGCCGACGGGCACGGTCAGGGACTCGCGGGCCTCGCGCTCGGGCCCGCGGAGGTGCCGCAGGATCTCGCCCCGCTCGATCCAGCCCTCCCCCGCGCGCACGACCACGTAGGGGCACGCGGCGAAGCCTCCCGCCCAGACGGCGACGATCTCTCCGTCGGGGCGCAGGTCGAAGTAGAGCTCCCACGACCAGTCGCCGCGGTCCCCCGAGCCGACGGAGGCGACGGTGGCGCCGGGGGCTCGGCGGCTCGGGCGCTCGATCCAGGAGGCGTCGGGATCGACGACGCGCGGCCCGTGGCGGCGCGTCAGCAGGGGACAGACGTGCTCAGTGAGCTCCGCTGCCGTGCCCGAGAAGCGAGCTGGCGGGGTCGGCTCGGCCGACGCACACGCCGCCGCCGCGTCGTCGAACCATCGCTCGATCACGCGCGCCTGCACCGCGGAGAGCGCGGGCGGGGGCTCGACGGTCCCCGCATCGGAGAGCGCCGGAGGGCGCCGAGCCGCGGCTGCCTCGAGCGGGGCTGCCTCGAGCCGGGCCGCCGGGAGCCCGGCCGCCGCCGGTCGCGACCGGATCGGGGTCGGGGGCGCGTCACGAGGAGCGGGCGCTTCCGCACGAGGTCGCGGGCCTCCCCGGAGCGCGGCGACCAGGGCGAGCGACGCGGCGGAGCCCACGAGCAGGAGGCGGTAGCGGACGCGCATGCGCGGGTGGTCTGCAACCGCGGTGCCGCAGCCTCTTCGCCGGGCCGGTGAGGCGGTGGGCGCGCCGAGCGAGGCAGCCGGGACACGCCGGCGTGTCGCGCGGGGAGTCTCGGCGGGCTCCGACTCCACTGCGCGATCCCGTTCGCCGACGCCCTCGCGCGCTTCGAATGACAACCCGTGCTCCCCAGCGTAGAGTCGCACGGTGCGATGACACGACCGCTCCACGCCAGTCTGACGTTGCTGCTCCTGGCGTGCGGCGCACCGCACCCGGAGCGCGCCGCGGCGTCGGCGAGAGCGGCGCCCCCGTCGACGCCAGTTCCTCCGGCCCCGCGTCGGGAGACCGCGGCGGAGCCGGCGCGAGCGGTCGCCTTCACTCCGTCCGGCGCTCCCCGGTCGCCGTTCCAGGCGCGCCGCCGAGAACCGACTCCCGGCCGCGTGGCGGAGGGCGTGCGCCGCGCGATCCGGACGCGCACGGCGGAGCTCTTCGCCTGCTACCGCGACGCGCCCTGCGGCCCTCACGGCGCCCAGCCGAGCCGGGTGATCCTCGCGCTCGCGGTCGGCACCGACGGGGAGGTCGGCGCGCCACGCGCGCTCTCCGTGACGCACTACCGGTGGGACGGCGAGACCCTCGAGCCGCTCGCCGGCGACCCGACCGAGCCCCTCGCCCGGTGCCTCGAGCGGGCCCTGGCGGGGCTCCGCACGGAGGTGCCGCCCGCCGCCCCGACCGAGGTCCGCTACCCGGTCGCCCCCGACGTGACGAGCTGCGAGGGCCGGGCCATACCCCGTGAACATGCCGACCGATGACGACTCGCTGGCTGAGTTTCCGGGCGGTCGCCCCATCTCACGCGCTCACGCGCGTGGGAGCCGCGGCAGTACCTCGCCGCACCTCCCGTCCGTGGTGCGACCGAGCGCGCTGCCGACCCGGGAGATGACGGCGCTCTCGAGCGGTGAGCTGCTCGGGCGGGTGGCGATGTTGGCGGGGGCGCTGCAGCACCTCCGGGTGCACTACGAGCGGCTCGACCCGGGGCGCCGGAGCAGCCGGCCGCACCATCACACCGCTCGAGAGGAGTGCGTGTACGTCGTCGCGGGGGAGGTGGAGCTGATGCTCGGCGAGACCTCGCGCAGCATGGAGGCCGGGGACTTCGTCGCGCTCCCGGCCGGGCCCCCGGCGCACACGCTCCGAAACGTCGGCGACGGCGAGGCGGAGCTGCTCGTGTTCAGCGCGTCGCCGGGCCCCGACGAGGTGGTCTACGCGGAGGACTCTCGCGTGGCACCCTCCACCGGGTGAGCGACGACTACGAGGCGAAGCTGCTGCGGGCGGTGATGATCCGCCGGCTGGTGATGGGCGTCGGCGCGCTGACCTTCGCGGCGGCGAGCGCCATGTTCTCCTGCTTCGCGGTCTACCTGCTGTTCACCGGCGCCTTCCGGGGGGCGCGCGCGCCGCTGCGCCTGATCATCATCGGCTTCGTGCTCGCCTGTCTCTTCGGCATCGCGGGCGTGGTCACGCTGCGGCGCGGGGAGATCGATCTCGACAGCGGGAAGATCCACGAAGGCGCGCCGGTGCCGGTGAAGCTGGTGGCGGGGGCGACGGCGCTCGTGAGCCTGGGGATCGCGCTGATCGCGGCGTGGCCGCTCGGCGTCTACGGCTGGCTGGGCGGGCGCTTCTCGAAGTGCCGCGAGCTAGTGACGGTGGACGAGCTGAGCGCGCTCGCCGGTCGCCCCCTCGAGGCCGGAGATCTGAGCGAGGCCGACTCGGACCTGGAGGTCTGCACGCTGCGGATCATGGCCGAGGGAGACCCGCTCCCGGTGGCGGCCATCAGCGTGCACGAGGATCACTTCCGCGGGGGCTACGACTTCAACCGTCGGCGGCTCTCGCAGGAGGAGCCGGTCGAGGGCCTCGGCACGGAGGCCCTGCGAGGCCGGGGCGGCGGTTATCACCACGTCGGCTTCATGGTGGAGCCGTCGGGGGCCTGGGTCCAGCTCGCGGAGGAGACCTTCGACGAGGCCGACGTGCGCGCGGTGATCGAGCGGCTCCGCGAGCGCGCGTCGATGATCGAGCCCTACGAGCGCTGACGAAGCCGCGGCTCCCGGGCGCCCCGCGACTTGCGGTGTGGACCACGCCGCGACAGGGTAGCGCGGTGTCGAGCTCCAGGGACCGGGGGGCGCTGATCGCGGAGTCGATCGCGTCGGAGGACGAGACGCTCGCGGCGGCTGGGCTGGAGGAGCTCCGGTCGGCGCCGCCGTCGGTATTGGACGGGGTCGCGCGGCGGCTCGAGGCGACGCTCGCGGCGGGCGGGCCCGAGGCCGCGCGGGCCTGTGCGCAGCTGGCTCGCGGGGGCGCGCGGCGCTTCGGCGGCGAGGCGTGGCAGCGGCTGATGCGGGCGCTGACCGAGGCGCAGGCGGCCGGGGTGCCGGGGGCGCAGACCGCGTTTCAGAGCGTGGTGATGCACGGGCCCGACCCCGAGCACGTGCGGAAGCTGCGGGAGGAGCGCGCGAGCCGGCCGGTCGGCCCCGTCCGGCAGCTGCTCTCGGTGGCGAGCCGGATCTGGGTGTGGGTGGCGCTCCCGATGGCGTGCGTGCTGCTGGGGGTGGCCGGCGCGGCGGTCGAGCCGACCGGGTACTCGCTCCTGCCGCTCGGGGTCGGCGTGCCGATCACGCTGGTATCGTTCGTGGCGCTCGACGCGTTCCTGCGGCGCTGCCCGCGCTGCCGCCTCTGGCTGGGCGGGCGCCTGCTGGCGCTCGTGAAGACCGGCACCTCGACCGAGAGCGTCCACGTGCAGACCGCGAGCGGCGGGACCGAGACGGTGCAGCGGAGCGTGAGCACGTTCCGCCGCGACTGGCGCTGCGTGCGCTGCGGTCACGCCTGGAGCACGTGAGTCAGCCGACGCCGGACTCGCCGAGGATGGCGTGCTCGAGGCGGCAGGCGCGGAAGGTCGCGCGGAAGGTCTGCGCGTCGTAGAGGTTCGCGCCGCGCAGATCGCACTCGGCGAGCTCCGCGCCCTCGAAGTAGCCCCGCATCAGGTTCGCCTTCACGAAGGTCGCCCCGTGGGCCTTCGCCCTCGGCCAGCGGCAGCTCTTCGCCTCCACCTGGTTCAGGTTCGCGCGGTCGAAGACCGAGTCCTCGAAGACCGAGTCCTCGAAGGTGGCGCCGGAGAGATCGGCGTCGCTGAAGTCGCACTTCCGGAGGCTCGAGCCGGCGGCGGTGACGCGGGCCAGCGAGGCGCCGGAGAGCACGGCGCCGTCGACCCGCGCGCCGTCCATCACCGCGTCAGACGCGAGGAGGCGCGCGCCGGCGACGCCGTAGAGGCGCACGTCCGGCATCTGCGCGCCGGTGAGGTCGGCGTCCTCGAGCCGGGTGTCGGTGAAGTCGGCCGCGGCGAGGCGGGCGCCGCGCAGGCTCACGCGGCTCCAGTCCGCGCCGCTGACGCTCACGCCGTCGAGAGAGGCGCCGTCGAGCTGCGCGTCGGTGGCCCGCGTTCGATCGAGCGAGGCCTGGTCGAGCTTCGCGTCCGTCAACTTGGCGTTCGACAGCGAGGCACCCGCGAGGCTCGCGCCGCGCAGGTCCGCCCCCGACGCGTCGCAGCCGTCGAGCTTGGCGTCGGTCAGCACCGCGCCCGAGAGCGTGGCGCCAGCGAGCGACACGCCGCTGAGATCGGCCCCGATCAGGAGCGCGCCCGCGAGATCGCGCCCCGAGAGGTCCCGGCCCGTCAGGTCGCAGTGCGAGAGGTCCTCGTCGCCGAGGGAGCCGCCTCGGTCGAGGAGCGCGGCGAGCGCGGCGGGCGCCAGCGCCGGCGCGGGCGGAGGCGGCGCCTTCGGCTCGAGCGGCGGGGACGCGACGGTCGCGGCCCACGGGGGGAGGCCGAGGGCCCGCGCCTGATCGGTGGTGAGACCGCGGGGCGGGACGTAGCCCTCGGGCGGCTGCGGCGCGGGCTCCTCTTCCGGCTCGTCCTCCTCGGGCGTGCGCTCGTGCGCGGCCCGGTACGCCTCGGTGAAGCGGCGGTGGATCTCGGCCTCGCCGCACGGCTGCGCGCTCGGCTCGGCGAGCACGAAGAAGCTCGCGAGGTCGCTCCCGTACTGATCCTCGACCTCGATGGCGCCGCGCCAGACGAGGATCACCTGCAGCTGGTCGGCGTCGAACCAGACGGTGTCGAGCTGCATCGGCAGCTCCTTCAGCGCGTGCGACGACGCGAGCGGCTGCGCGAAGGCGCGCACGCGCAGCGACGGGAGCCGCCCCTCGAGGATCTCGTCGTCCGGGCGCACGCCGGCGAGCCGGTACCACTCGTCGCCCCGCGGGTGCGCGAACTGCAGCTCGGGGGGCGCGGCCTGGAAGAAGTCGTAGCGGAAGCTGTCCGGGAAGTAGGGCGCGCGGCTCGCCGCCCAGCCGCCGCCGTAGTCCCCCACGAAGCGCTGGCGCGACGGCCAGGTCTCGGGGATCGGGGTCGTCAGCGCGGGCGGAGGGCGGTCCTGGGGCGAGCGGAGCAGCCGGTCGAGGCGCTCGAAGCTCGGCAGGCGGCCGCCCTCCCCGGCGCGCCCGACCCCGAGCGGGTTGTTCGGATCGTCCGGCCCCCCGAAGGCGCGCTCGGGCCGCAGCGGGATCTTCTCGAAGGGCGCCGGCTCGCTCGGCGCGCCGCGCTGCCAGGTGCGCTCGCCGATCGCCGCGAAGGCGTGATGGAGGTCCCGGCCGAGGCGCATCTCCACCCGCTGCACGGGAGGGCCGGCCTTGCGCGAGCGGTAGGCGTGCCCGGTCAGGAAGACGTCGCAGCGCGGCTTGAAGAACGCCATGTCGCCCGGATAGACGAGCGCGTCCTCGGCGTCCTCGAAGGGCGTGGGGCCGAGCGGCAGGGCCTGCTCCTCGGCCGGGGTGGCCGGGCCTCCGGGCACCAGGTCGAAGGTGCCCTTCACCGTCAGGATCTGCGCGTCGCGAGGCGGGCGCAGCTGCCACGCCTGGGTGAAGGCGGGCAGAGGGATCGAGGTCAGGACCGGAACGGAGTCCGGCTCGCGCGGGGGGGTCGGCAGGGCCATGGCGCGGTCAGACGTGCGAGAAGACCTGGGTCTGCGAGGGCGCCACGTGGACCCCGCCCGCCGGCAGGTTGCCGCCGTTGTGCTTGGTGGGCGTGAGGTGATGGACCACCTTCTTGCCCCCCGCGTAGACCTTGCTGCTGCCCTTCAGGAAGCCGGTCTCGTTGGCCAGCTTGGGCGCCTTGACCATGCCCTTGAGCGTGCCGGCCTCGTCGCCGTTGCTCGAGCCCGGCTCCGAATTCTCCACCACGACGTCCTTCTTGCAGACCTTCACCTTCTCGCAGGTCCCTTTGCTGTTCCGCACCTGGGACATGTTGGGGAACGGCGTCGGGATCGGGGGCGCGGGGGGCGCCGGCACCTTGCAGACGTCGGGGAAGCCGGCGCAGCTGCCGCCGCCTTTGGTCGCTACGGGGAAGTACATGGGCTCACCCCAGAAGGACACGCTCGCCGTCGACGGCGGTGTCCTTCTCCGAGCGGATGGAGGTCCGGTGGGCGAAGAGGCTCATGCCTCCCCGCGCGATGCTGCGCAGCGTCCCCGCGCGCACCTGCAGGAGCGACTCCACGTCGCGGAAGACGTCCTTGGCGCGCTCGCGGATGCGGTTGGCGCGCAGGCTCCACCGATCGGCGGAGATGGCGACCTGGTCGGCCTCGGTCACGAGCTGGCGCACCCGCTGAGTGAGCGCGTCGGCCTCGATCTCGATCTCCGGCGCCGCGAGCCGGAGCTTCTCCGGCGCGGACAGCGTCACGCCGTCCTTCGCGTCGTAGCGCGCGATCCAGCCGCCGTCGTCGCCGCGGAGCACGATCTGGCCGTCCTCCACCGTGGCCCGCGCGCCGTCGACCTCGAGGACCCCGGGCGCGAGGCGCGCGACGAGCACGCCGGTCACGTAGACGCCGCCCTCGGACGCCGCGCAGAGCACGCGGTCGCCCTCGCTCGGAAGGTAGCCGTGCACGGCGTTGCGCGCGTCCACGAGGGCTCCGGCGAGGTCGGCGCGGTGGAGGCGAACGCGCCCCTCGGCGACCTCCGCGATCACCCCCTCGAAGAGGGCGGCGGCGCGCGCGCTGGCTTCACGGCTGGCTGTCGAGCTCACTGTGTCTCCTCCCGTCGGTCGTCATCCCACCGCGCTCAGGTCGTCTGCGTGGTGAAGTCCTCGGCCCGCGCCCGCTCCTCGTCGGTCCAGGCGGCGTGGTCGGTGCGGGCGCCCGTCAGGTGCGCCCCCTCGAGCTGGGTCCGGTGCAGGGTCGCGCACCGCAGGTCGGCGTCCATCAGCACCGCCCTCCGCGCGTCCGCGCGGCTCAGGTCGGCGAAGCTCAGGTCCGCGCGGATGAGGTTCGCGCCGACGAGGCGCGCGTCCTCGAGGAGCGCGTGCGAGATGCGGGCGCGCTCCAGCTTGGACTCCGAGAGGTTCGCGCCCATGAGGTGCGCGTCGGTCAGGTCGACGTCGCTCGCGTCGACCCGCGACAGATCCGCCTCGGGCGCGTCCAGGCCCTCGGCGCGAGCCCCCGCCAGCTTCGCGCCCCGGAGGTCGGCCCCGCTCAGCCTCACCTGACGGAGCGACGCGCCTCGCAGGTCGGCGCCCGCCATCCGGCCGCGCGCGAAGCTCGAGTCGTCGAGCACGCACTCCGCCAGCGAGACGCCGTCGGCCACGCAGTCCTCCACGAGGCACGCGACGAGCTCCACGCCGTCGAGGCGACACGCCGTCAGGTCGGCCCCGGTCAGGTCGGCCTCGTGCAGCCGGGCGCCGCGGAGGTCCGCGCCGTCGACCCGTTCCGTCCTCAGGTGCGCGCCCCGCAGGTCGACACCGGCGAGGCGCGCCTGCCGGAGGTCGACGCCGTCGAGGTTGGCGCCCGTCCAGCGCGCCCGCCCGAGCCCGGCGCCGCTCAGATCCGCCTCGCTCAGGTCGGCGCCGGTGAAGTCGCAGTCGGCGAGGTCGAGCCCGCGCAGGCGCGCCCCCGCGAGGTCGGCGCCGACCAGGCTCAGGCCCTCGAAGTCCACCCGCGAGAAGTCCACCTCGCCGAGCGGGACGCCGCGCAGGGAGCAGCCCGCGACCAGGAAGCGGTCGAGCGGCAGCCCGTCGAGCGTGGCCTCGTCCAGGACGGCGCCGGCGAAGTCGGCGCCGTCGATCCGCGCGTCCGTCAGGTCCGCGCCGGTGAGATCGGCGCCGGCGAGCCGGGCCTCCTCGAGCCCGGCCCGGACGAGGCGCGCGCCGCGCAGATCGCAGCCCTCGAGGTCGGCGCCGCGGAGCTTCGCCCCCGCGAGATCGACGCCGGCCAGGGGGACCGCGCGGAGCTCGGCCCCGCTCAGATCCGCGCCGGCGAGGAGCACCCCGTCCATGGCGACCCGGGCGAGCGGCCAGGCGCCGAGCTTCGACCCGGCGAGGCTCGTCGCGTGCATCGACGCCGGGGGGCTCGCGCCCTGGAGGTCGCTCCCGCTCAGCTCGACCTCGCGCAGCGTGACGCCGTCGAGGCGCGCGTCGGTGAAGCGCGAGCCCGGCGAGCGCACGTCGACGAAGGTCGCGTCCGTCAGGTCGGCGCCGCGCGCGTCGAGCTCTGCGCCCCGGACGCGCTCCCAGCGCGAGCCGCGCGCGTCGGCGGACTCGACGCTCACCCCGGAGGCGACGCACTCGAAGACCGAGAGGCCCCGGAGGCGAGCCCGGGTCAGGCGCGCGCCGGAGAGCTCGACGTCGCGGAGCGCGGCGCCCCGCAGGTCGACGTCGGGCAGGGAAGCGTCGGTGAGGCGGGTGTGCTCGACGGTCGCCTCGGCGAGCGAGCTCGGCGCGCCTTCGGCCCGGAGCCGGGCCAGGTCGGTCGACACCAGGTAGGCGTGCTCGAGCGAGGCGCCCTCGAGGACCACGTCGGGCGCGACCGCGTCCCGGAGATCGATCCGCGGCAGGCGCGCCCCGCGGAAGCTGGCGCCCTCGAGGCTCGCGCCGATCGCCGCGAGGCGGGGCAGCTCACCGCACTCGATCCGCAGCCCGTCGGCGAGCGCGCGCACCAGCGAGGCGTCGGTCCCCGTGCAGTCGCGGAGCGTGGCCTCCTCGAGGCGCGCGTCCTCCAGACCGACGCGGCCCAGGCTGCACGCCTCGAGCGTCGCCCCGCCGAGGTCGGCGCCGGCGAGCCACGCCTCGTCGAGCTGGCAGCGATGGAAGCGCGTCCGCGCGAGGTTGGCGCCCCCCGCCCGCATCGAGGTGAGATCGCAGTCGAGGACCTCGGCCTCCAGGAGCGCGCCGGACGTGAGCCGCGCCTCCCGCAGGATCACCCGCTCGAGCCGGGCGCGGACGAGCTTCACCGAGTCGAGCTCCGCGCCGCTCAGGTCGCATCCCACCCAGGTCGTGTCGAGCAGCACGCCGCCACGCAGCCCGGCGCCGGCGAGATCCACGCCCTCGATCCGGCAGCCCGAGAGGGTGCGCTTCGCGGAGCGCTCGAGCAGCTCCTCGCGTGTGGTGATGACGTCGCTCACCGCTCTTCGATCACCCGGATGCGGGTCATGTCGGCGTCGTCGAGGCGCGCCCCGCCGAGGTCGATGCTGCAGAACGTGGCGTCGCCGAAGCGCGCGCCCGCGCAGTCCGCCCGATCGAGGAGCACGCCGTCGAGCAGGGCCCCGTCGAAGGTCGCCCCGGTGAGTCGCGCCCCGTCGAAGGTGGTGCGCACGATCTGGGCGCCGCGGAGATCGGCGTCTCCGAGGAGCGCGCCGCTCGCGTCGCAGAGCGAGAGGTTGGTCCGCGAGAGATCGGCCCGGGGCAGCGTCGCGCCCTTCAGGCTCGCGCCGTGGAGGTTGGCGCCGGCGGCGCGCATCGAGGGCCGTCCGTCGGCCGCCTCCCCGGCGACCCCCGCGAGGCACGCGCCCACCAGGCTGGCTTCGGTGAGGTCGACCTCGACGAAGGTGGCGCCGGTGAAGTCGGCGTGGCCGAGCGTGGCGGACCGAGCCCGGAGCCGCTCGCAGCGGGCGGACGACGCGGCCGCGCGCTCGAAGCGCGCGCCCTCCGCGTCGAGGTCGATCAGGGTGGCCCCGGTGAGGTTGGTGCGGAGGAAGCGCGCGCCCCGCGCCACGCAGCCCAGGAGGTGCGCGGAGGACAGATCGGCGTCGTCCAGGAAGGCGCTGGTCAGATCGCAGCTGTCGACCACCGTGTCGAGGAGGAGCGCGCCCCCGAGGTTGGTCGCCTCGAGGCGGCACCGCTCCAGCTGGGAGCGGCTCAGATCCGCCCGCGTGAAGGTCGCCCCGGTGAGATCGCACTCGTTCAGCGTGGCCAGCGGCATCTCGCAGCCGTCGAGGGTCGCGCGGCCGAAGAGGCAGCGCTCGGCGGTGACGGTGAACCAGCTCGAGCCGGAGAGCGTCGCCTCCCGGAAGCTGCAGCCGCGAAACGTCGCGTTCATCAGCCGCACGCCGTCGAGCTTCGCCCGGTCGAAGATCACGTCCTCGAACAGACCGGCCGCGAAGTGGACGCCCCGCAGATCGATCTCGCTCAGGTCGAGCCCGACGATGTGCGTGGCGGAGAGCCCGCGGCGGGTCGCGGCCCGCTCGAGGACCGCCTCGCGCGAGTCGAGGCGAGTCCGGTCGACCTCAGCCGTCATCCGAGGAACACCTTGCCCTTGATGTCGACCTTCGTCGCCGAGATCTCGAAGCCCGCCTTCCCGTCGATCTTGCCGCCGGACGCGGTCACGGAGATCTTCGCTCCGCCTCGCTCCTTCGTCATCCGCGCTTCGCTGCTGTTCGCGAGGAACATGCCGCCGCCGTTGTACTTCGCGAGGATCTCACCGCCGTTGGCGTAGAAACGCGACTTGCCGTCGTGCTCCCACAGAATGCGCCCCTTCACCTTCGCGTCCCACGTGCCCTTGCCCGTGACCTTCACGTCCCCCTCGCTGCTCGTGAAGCTCCACTTCTTCGCGGTCAGCTTCGCCTCGTCGCCGCCGTCGACGTCGAGCAGCTCCTTCGACTTCACGTAGAACTTCTTCTTCGCCTCGAGCTTCGTGTCGTCCTCGGAGGTGACGCTGAGGTTTTTCCCCACCTTGACCGTGGTGTCGGCGCCCGACTCCACCTTGATCTGCTGCTTGCCCTTCACGTCGAGCAGGATGTCCGTCGAGATCTTCACCGTCTTGGCGGCGAGCTCGGCGTGGGTCCCACCGAAGAGGCAGAGCGAGCTGTCGGACGCGACCATCGCCCGAGACCGGCCGTACGTATAGTTGACATGCGGAGAGACCTGATAGGTGCCCTGCATGCCGAACGTCACGAGGCTGTCGGTGGCATAGTTCAGGTGATAGTTCTCTCCCGGTATCCGCAAGTTCCACGAGCCCCGCGGACGCGAGCTGAGGATGGCGTCGGTCTGATCGATGGCGAGTCCCCTCGCCGCCGCCCAAGCGGTCGCGTTGATCAGCTTCTGAGAGTCCTTGTGGGCGTCGCTGAAGAGCTTCTTCTTCGCGGCCATGACCGCGCTCGCCGCGGCGCCGGCCTTGTTGGCGGCGTCCCAGCCGGGCTTGATCCAGTCCCCGTAGGTGCTGCCGTCGCCGCTCCACTTCCCGTCGAGGGTGACCGGCCCGAGCACCGGGTCGGCGCCGATGCTCTTGACCTCGTTGTAGGTCGAGACGTCTCCCGCGTCGGCCGCCCCCGAGTCGATCTTCTCCTGGATGATCCGGGCGCGCATCTGCGCCTCGGTCTCGTAGATCTTCTGGCCGTCCGACGTCTGGACGTACTGCGCGTCGTCCGGGTACTTCGGCGCGGGCGTGCCCAGGATGGCGTCCTCCGCCGCCTTCTTGCGCCCGTCGATGTTCTTCTTGTGGCTGTCCTTCATGGACTTGCCGAAGCCCATCACGCTGTCGGTCAGCCCGGCGAGGGCCTGGGACGCCTTGAGCCCGGAGTTGAAGAGCTTCTCGACCTTCTCGAAGCCGACGATCGGGTTGGGGATCCCCGCCACCGACGTGACGTTGGTCCCGGTCACGCTGCCCTTGATCTCGGCGATGGTGCTCTTCACGTCCGAGAACGCCGCCGCGGTGCCGGCCGCCTGGGTGACCACGTTGGCGCTCGAGGAGATGATCGCGCCCGCCTCGGCCGCGTTGGGCGCGCCGAGCTGGAACACGGTGCCCTCGAACGGCGTGGACATCTTGATGCGGTGCTGGCCGTCCTCGTCGCTGATGTCGATCTCGTTGCCGCCGCCGGTCCGGATCAGGTTCCGGTCGCGGTTCTGGCTGCTCACCGGGCTGGCGGTGCTCGGGTTCGGCACCGTGCCGGTGATGATCGGGCGGTCGGGGTCGCCGTCGACGCAGCTGAGGATCACCTCCACGCCGGGGCGCAGCGGGAAGTGGAGGCCGTAGCCTTCGCCGGCGTGCGGCTGAGCCATGCGCACCAGCCGGCTCGCCTGCCCCTCGCCGCGCTCCGCCGTGTCGAACATGAAGCGGACGCGGTAGCGGCCCTGGTCGTCGACGTCCGCGTAGCCGTCCTGCACGCCGGCGTCGACGATCCCGGTGATGACGCCGCCGACCCGCGGCTTGGGCGTGACCCGCGGCGGGCGGTAGCGGGTCGAGGAGGTGATCGCGGTGATCACCGTGGTCACGTCGGACCCGCCGTCGCTCCCGTCGGTGCCCCAGCGCTGCTCGACCTTGGTCACGAGCAGGGCGACGTCGCCAAGCGGGTGGTTCGCGAGCAGGACGGTCTGCCCGGCGGCGAGGGCCGGGGCGACGCCCTCGCAGGTCCAGATCCGCTCCCGGGCGAGCAGCTCCTGGGCCCGGATGTCCGCGAAGCGCTGCCCCTCGTTCGGCCCCTTGAAGTGCGCGCCGTACTCGACGATCTCGCCGAGCCCGTCCGCCTTCACGTCGGCCGAGGCCTTCAGGTCGACGCCCGGCGTGCGGTAGTTGTAGTCGCGCACGGTGTAGCGGCGCGGCATCGCGTTGCGGCGCACGTCGACCTGCAGCACGCGCTCGTGGAGGCCCTCCGCGGCGCCGCCCGCGGGCAGGAACGGCAGCTCGGGCGTGCGCTCCGACTCGGGGAACACGCTGTTGTCGTCGCCGAACGTCAGCACGTCCTTCCCCTGCGTGCAGTCCACGAAGAAGAAGATGCCGTGGTGCTCGCAGAGGCGGCTGATGAACGCGAAGTCCGTCTCCTTGTACTGGACGACGAACTCGAGCGGCGGGTAGTCCTCGGTGAGCCCCTCGAGGTCGAAGTGCTCGCCCGCCTCGAGGCCGCAGCGGGTCAGGCACTCCGCGATGATCTCGGGGACCGAGACCTCCATGAAGATGTCGAGGTACTCGCGCATCGTGGCCGCGAAGCAGCGGGGCACGAGCGTGATCTCGTAGCGGTGCCGCGCCGAGTGCGGGTCGGCCAGGTTGCGGATCTCCGAGACGAGGCCGAAGACGCGGTGGACCTCCTCGTCGGCGGTGGAGAAGGCGAGCGACGCCGGCTTCAGCATCACGGCGTCTTCGTCGAGCGCCCCGTCTCCCCCCTGCTCCGCTTCGATCTTCCAGACCGGGAGGGTGGAGAGGGCGTCGAGACCCGAGACCCGCTCGATGACGAGCTCGTCACCGGTCAGGGAATCGCTCTCCAGGCGTAGGGTGAGGTCGCGCTCCAGGGCCATGGCCGGTAGTATCCGCAATCGGTGAACCCTCTACAAGGCTACGACCCGTGACGGATGCAGAACACGATCCTCAGGCGCCGGTGGACCCCGAGCTGGCCCGCGCGCTCGCCTACGTGCACGAGAAGCTCGGCGAGGGCATCTTGCGCGACACGGAGCTGAGCGCGCACGTCTACGCGCTCACCGAGACCCTCGTCGCGTCCGGCGTCCTGTCGCTGCACGAGCTGGAGAAGCGCAAGGCGCGCACCCGCGAGCAGATGATCCAGGGCACGCTCACCCAGTGGCAGGGCGCCGAGGTGCTGAACGATCCGACCGACAAGTACACGGTGGAGGGGCCCCGCATCGACTGCGCGTCCCGACTACACCTCTGCAAGGCAGCCTGCTGCCGGCTCGACTTCCACCTCTCTCGCCAGGATCTGCAGGAGGGCGTGGTGAAGTGGGACGTCGGCCGGCCCTACCACATCCGCCATCGCGAGGACGGCTGGTGCTCGCACTGCGACCCCGAGACGAAGGGGTGCCACGTGCACGCCCAGCGGCCGCTCGTCTGCCGGCAGTACGACTGCCGTGAGGACTCGCGGATCTGGGAGGACTTCGAGAAGGCGATCCCGAACCCGTCGCTCAACGTGCTCCGCTGATCACGGGAGCTGGATGACGGAGAAGACGGTGTCCATCGGGTCCTTGCAGACGCCGACCCGGCCGAACGGGGTGTCGAAGGGCCCGTAGAGCACCGCGCCGCCCGCGCCCTTCACCCGCTCGAGCGCGGCGTCGGTGTCGGCGACCGCGAAGTAGGCGGTCCACGCCGGGTCGATGCCGTCCCAGGCCTCCGTCATCTGGAGCACGCCGAAGAGCGGCCGGCCGTCGGCGTGGAGCGTGTGATAGACCATCTCGGTCATCGTCTCGCTCGTGAGCTCGAACAGGCCGGCGAAGAAGTCGCGCACCGCCTCGCCCTCGCGCACGTTGACCTCGAACCAGGCGGGCGCGCCCGGCTGCTCGGTGACGCCGAAGCCCGCGTTCTCGCCCGGCTGCCAGAGCCCGAAGGTCGCGCCCCCCGGATCCCGGACCTGCGCCGCCCGACCGAGCTCGCCGATGTCGCCTGGCACCACCGTGACCACGCCCCCCGAGGCGCGCGCCGCGCGGCAGGTCTCGCCGATGTCGTCGGTCTCGAGGAACACCTGCCAGGGGCGCGGCTCGCCCGGCCCGATCCCGGCGACCGGCCGCCCGTCGAGGCGCGCCATGACCCACTCGCCGAACTCGGGCCCGATCGGCGTGAACGTCCAGCCGAGCACGTCCCCGTAGAACGCCTTCGCGCGCTCCACGTCGGTCCTCACATCGAGCCAGCACGGGGTGCCTCGTCGTCGCATGACGATCGTCATAGCACCCGATTGTGGGGCATGTCCCGACTGCGAGGGGCGGACGTTCGATGCACGAATCCAGGCCGAGCGGAGGCAGCCAGTGGATGGGTTCGTCTGTGTGGAGTCGCGGGGGACGGTGGTGAGGGTGCCGGTGCGCGTCGTGTCGGCGTCGGCGCGGAGCGCGGAGCTGAAGGGGCTCGACGCGATCGGGTTACCGCCTCGCGCGGCGGTGACCTTGCGGATCGAGGACGACCGCGGATCGCTCGAGCTGCCGGCCGAGGTCACGCGGCAAGGCCGCCTCTCGACGCTCCGCCTGCGCTGCATCGGCACGCCTCGCGTCCGCTGGTCGCGGCTGGTCCGCGAGCACTTCGAGGCGAGCCGCGAGGTGCAGACCGAGCCGGAGCGTCCCTCCGTGCTCCGCCGACGCGGCCGTCGATAGGAGGGCTACCCCGGGCCGGCGACGCAGACGTTGGCCAGGCAGGTGAGGCCCATGCCCTCGCAGCAGTCGGCGTCGGTCGAGCACGTCTCGCCGTCGTTCCGGCAGCGATCGGGGGGCGGCGGGGAGCAGACCGGATCTCCGCCGCCGGCCGGGGGGCGGCAGTCGCCCCCGCAACACTCGGTGCCGACCGAGCAGCTCTCGCCGTCGGGGCGGCAGGCGCGCGGCGCCCAGTAGGCGGAGATGTTGGCGCTCTGGGTGTTCTGCCCGGGCAGCCAGTAGGGCACGGAGCTCGGGTCGGTGCCCGGCGCGGCGTCGTCGCGGATGGCGGTCACCCAGATCTGCTGCATGCGCGTCGCCGGGCGCGTGGAGTTGCCGATCTGCGGGTTGCCGTAGACGCGGCGCGAGAGGAACGACAGCCAGTAGTAGCCGCCCTGATGGAAGGGCGAGAAGCTCGGCTGGTAGTCGAGCCCGGTCGAGGCGGCGGTGGCGAGCGCGGTGTCTCCGCTGCCGTCGGGCGCCATCACCCGGAGGGCCGCGCTCGAGCTCTCGCTGCGCGCGCCGTCCCCGTTGGCGAAGGCGATCATGGAGGCGTCGGGCGCCCACGTCGGGTAGCTGTCGGTGGTCGCGCCGGGGACCGACGCGCCCTCGTGGATCCGGGTGGGCGTGCCCACCGCGTCGCCGCTGATCGGCAGCACGTAGACGTTGCCCCGGGTCGGGCGATCGCCCCAGCCGTTCTGGTCGCCGACGTAGGCGATCTGGGTGCCGTCCGGAGACCACGACGGGTAGGTGCCGTTGGGCATGCTGCCGGTCACGGGGACGTCGTCGCCGGTCATCGGGTCGAGGAGCGCGAGGGTCGGGTTGCCGCCGACGCGCGCGACGACGAGGCGGCTCTCGTCCGGGCTCCACGAGCTGAACCACCAGTACTGGCGGTTGGGCGACCAGAGGGTGGGCGCGGGCGACGCGGTGAGGTCGGTGGTCAGATCGAGCACGCTGCCGAAGTTGTCGCCGCCGCCGAAGCGGCCCGCCATGTAGCGCCCGCTCGGGGAGACGGAGTGACAGCCGACGCAGCCCTGCGGCGGGTCGGGCATGAACTCGACGCGCGTCGCCGTCCCGTCGTCGATGCGCACGATGCGCCCGCGCTCGATGTCCCAGTAGTAGACGCTGCCGGTCAGCGCTGCGCGCGCGAAGGTCATCCCGAGGGGCGCGCCGCGCACCACCTCGCCGCTCGCCGCCTCGAGCCGATCGACGGTCAGCGAGGCCGGGTCGTCGGGGTTGGTCTGTGCGACCGCGCGCCAGGCCGACGACTCGACCAGCCAGTGGTTGTCGCCGTCGAATGCCACGTACGCGACCACGGTGACGTCGGGCTTGGTGAGCGTCACCCGGAAGAGGTCGCCGGCGGCGCCGCGCATCCACTGCACGTCGGCCGGGTAGACGTTCTGCGGCATGACGACCTGGTCGAGCGGGTAGACGACCTCGGCCGCGCGGGCCGCGTCGTCGACCGGGGTCGCCGCGTCGAAGCGCGCGGGGGCGTCCGGGATCTCGGCCGGCACGAGGGTCCGCTCCAGCCGCACGCGGATCGAGGCGGTGCCGACGAGCGCCGGGCCGCCGGTGGGGTTCGGCACGGTGGCGGTGACCATGCTCGTCCCCCCGATCGCGCCGTTGGCGGTGAACAGGCCGCTCGCCACGTCGACGAGACCGATGGAGACGTTGTCGAGCTCCCAGACCGGTCCGGCGAGCGGGAGCTCCGAGCCGTCGCTGTACTCGCCGACGACCTCGAAGTCCTGGGTGGGGCGGGCGCCATCGGCGGAGACGAGCTCCACGCTCGCCGGCTCCACCCGGACGCCGGTGAGCGTGACCGGGAGGCCGGTGTCCATCCTCCCGCCGCCGTCGTCGCCGCCCTCCCCCGCGTCCGGCCGCGCCTCGCAGACCGCGTCGACGCAGACCTGGTCCGCCTCGCAGTCGGCGTTCGAGGTGCACGTGTCGCCGCCGGTGGGGCCGCCGCAGTCGCAGCCGGCCGCCGCGAGCGTGAAGAGCGCGGAGAGGATGAAGCGCGTTCGCATGCGCGCCATCCTAGCTGCGCAGTCCCCAATCGGCGAGGGGGGCTATGACATCGTCACGGGCAAGAGCCCCGGGGCTGGGTCGGCCCGAGCGAGCAGTCGGGCGTCCCGTCGCCGTCGGTGTCGGGCAAGGCGTTGCCCGCGGTGGTGAGGCGCGACTCGCCGGTCGCGAAGAGATCGGGGCAGCCGCTCGGGACGCACGCGCGGCCGTGATGGAAATAGAAGAGCGGCACCGTCGCGCCGCCGTGGCCGGTGCAGCCGAGATCGCTGTAGCGCAGGGAGTTGCCGAACGAGGGGCACTCGCGGCGCACGCAGTCCGGGCGACCATGGCAGTACCAGTCGCCGAAGACGGCGGCCTCGCCGGCGTTCCGGAAGGTGTTGTGGTGAAAGGTGTTGAAGTGGCTCGCGTCGCGCACCCGGATGGGGTCGCCGGAGACCGTGCGGAACGTGTTGTGGCTGACGTCGTTCCCGGTCGCGTTGTGCGTGAGGTAGACGCCGTGGATCAGGCCGGCGTCGCCGGGGGCGTTGACCAGGCGCCGGAAGGTGTTGCGGAGCACGTGGCTGTCGCGCGTGTTGCTCAGGACCACGCCGCCGAGCCCCGCGTCCGGCTCGCCGCCCACGTTGCCGATGTCCTCGAAGACGCAGTCCTCGACGCGGTTGTGGCTGGAGAAGCCCGCCGGGTCGTCCCGGTTGCTCGCGAAGGTGATGCCGGAGACGACGTAGTCGCGCAGGTGGAGCCAGTGGAACTCGAGGTTGGTCCGCACGCCGCTCCGGGCGGACGTGCGGTTCAGGTAGAAGAGCATCCGGGCGCCGTCGCCGTCGAACACCGGCCGCGTCGGCGTGCCGCTCCCGGTCCAGTCGCGAGGGAGGAAGCGCGTGGTGTGCGCCGGGTCGACGTAGCGCCACACGACCGCCTGGCCGACGTAGACGCCAGGCGCGATCCGGATCTCGACGTCGCGGTCGGGTCGCGCCGCCATCAACAGCGCGTGGGCGCGCTCGAGGGTCGCGATGGGACGCGCGCGGGTCCCCGGGTCGGTGTCCCGGCCGTCGGTGGCGACGAAGATCTGAAAGGGCCCGGTGTCCACGCCGCCGTCGACCGGCGCGCCGGCGTCCACCCCGGCGTCCGGCGCCGGGCCCGCGTCGTCGTCGGTCGGGCCGGCGTCTCGGTTGACGACGCCCGCGTCGCGCGGAGGCGAGCTCGCGTCCGGGCGAGGCGAGCCGCCGTCTCGCTCCGGAGCGCGCGCGTCGGGGCGCGGCGTGCCGGCGTCGA
The DNA here is from genome assembly GCA_036149055.1 of Myxococcota bacterium. GTDB lineage: Bacteria > Myxococcota_A > Polyangia > Polyangiales > Sandaracinaceae > JAVJQK01. The sequence continues at coordinate 68,429 of JAYZQJ010000155.1, forward strand.
CCCCGGCGTCGACCCCGGGGGCCGGGCCGGAGCAGGCGGCGAGCAGCAGGCAGGCGCCGAGCGCGGACCCGAGACGGTGCGACATCATGGGCGAGTCTACATCCAAGGCGCGTGCCGGAGGCTCGAGGCGGCCGAGGCGACCCTCCACCGTGGGGTGCGACCCCACAGGTGGCGGGTGGGATCGCCACCGGGCCGGGCCGTGGCCGCCGCGGGATGGCGCGGCGACGAGGCGGGCGCACGTCGCGGGCATGGACGCGCGTCGGACCGATCCGAGCGAGGCGGAGCTGCGCGAGGCGCTGGGGATCCCGACCGACGCCGAGACGGTCCTGGTGTTCGGCGAGACGAGCCACTGGGATCCGAACTGGCTGCTGACCTCGGAGGAGTACTTCGACCGACGCATCGTGCCGATCTTCGAGGAGGTGCTCGAGGCGCTCGAGGCGGAGCCGCGGCGGGTGTTCGGGATCGAGTGCCTGTTCTTCTTCCAGCTCTACTGGGACCGTCACCCCGCGCAGCGGGAGCGGCTCCGAAGCCTGGTGAACGACGGGCGCCTCCGGCTCCTCGGCTCCGGGATCACCACCCCCGACACGCTGCTGCCGAGCAGCGAGGCGATCTTGCGCGACTACCTCATCGGGCAGGAGTGGCTGCGCGCGCGAGACCTGACCCCGGAGCCGCGGCTCGCCTACCTGCCCGACGACTTCGGACACTCGCCGGCGCTGCCCTCCCTGCTCGACGCGATGGGCTTCGACCGGGTGGGCATCACGCGCATCGACGGCATGTACTTCGTCGGCGCCGACCTGCGGCCGCCCTGGTCGTTCCCGCTCGAGGGCTCGAGCGCGGACCTGCTCGGCGCGCAGCTGAAGACGCAGGACTTCGTCTGGCGCGCGCCCGACGGCGCCGAGGCGCTCTGCCACTGGAACGCCTTCACCTACTTCCAGGGCGACATGCTCGCGCACATCGGGATCATCCGCTGGATGGGCATGACGCTCGGGGTCCCCTGGCGGACCGGGCGCCACGTCGCGCGACGCGTCGATCAGCTGGTCGCGCAGCTGAAGCCGCTGAGCCGCACGCCCTACCTCTTCTGCCCCATCGGCTGCGACTTCAACGGCCCGATCCCGGGGCTGGTGGAGCTGCTCGATCGCTACAACCGGGAGCGCTACGAGCGCAGCGGCGTCTGGACGCTCAACGCGGGGATGGACGACCACCTCGCGCTGGTCGACTTCCACCGCGACGCCCTGCCGGTGCTCGAGCTGGACCCCAACCCCTACTGGATGGGCTTCTACGCGACGCGGCCCAACGTGAAGCGGCGGTGCAACCGGGTGGCGCGGAAGCTGGTGCTGGCGGAGAAGCTCGCGTTCGGCGCGCACGCCCGGCCACCCCCCGACCCGGAGCTCGAGCGCGCCTGGCACCTCGTCGCGGTGAGCAATCACCACGACTTCATCACCGGCACCACGCCCGAGCGCGTGTACCGCCGCGAGCAGCTGCCCTGGCTCGAGGAGGCCGAGGCGCTCGCCGACGCCTGCGTGTCCCGGGCGCGGGGCGCGAACGCGCGGCTGCCCCCCGAGCCGCCGGCGAGGCCGCCGCGGTGGTCGCTCGCGGACGGCGTGCTCGAGGTCGAGACCGATCACTTCGCGCTCCGGCTGAGCGAGCGCGCCGGCGGGTGCGTGGAGAGCCTGCGGACCGGCGGCGTGGAGCGGCTCGCCGGCCCGGGCAACGACCTGGTGGTCTACCGCGACTCCGGCGGCCTCTGGCGCATGGGGCACGAGTTCCTCGGCGGCACCTACCGGGAGGCGCTGCGCTCGCGAGACCAGCCGGCCCGCGTCGCGGCCGAGGAGCAGGACGGCGTGCTGGTGATCACGGTGAGGTCGTACCTCGGCGCCGAGCGCGTGGTGCGGCGCCTCTTCGTCGAGGGCGGCTCGCCCATCCTCCGGATGCACATCGACGGCGCGGCGGCCGAGGGCACCACCGTCGCCTGCCGCTTCCCGACCACCCTCCGGGCCGAGACCCTGACCATGAACGTGCCCGGCGGCGTGGTGGAGCGGCCGCGCGAGAAGCTCTTCGCGCCGACGTACTGGGCGGCGCGCTCGTTCGCGTTCGTCTCGACTCCAGAGCACGGCGGCCTCGCCGTGTTCCTGGGCGGGCCCGCCTGCGTCGCCATGCCCGCGCCGGGCGCGATCGAGTGGGTCGCGCTGCGGCACGCGCCCCTCGAGCGCGCGTTCGGCTTCATCCCGCTGCCGGCCCACCCCGCGTCGGGCGTCGGCACGTCGGAGGGCGGGTTCGACTACGCGCTCTGGCTCACGCCGGACGGCGACTTCCGGGGGCATCACCTGCTGGCCCGCGGCCGGCGCGCGCTCCGGGAGACGCTCTACCCGGACGACGGCGCCGACCTCGACGCGGCGGTGAGCCAGCTCGCGGTGTGCGACCGGGAGGACGTCGTGGTCACCGCGATCAAGCGGGCGTCGCGCGGCGACGGCGTGATCGTGCGGCTCCGCGCCGACGTCGACGCGACCGAGACCCGGGAGACCCGCCTGCGCTGCCCCGGCCGCGCCCTCCGGTCGGCGAGCCTCTGCGACGCCCGAGAGCGCGATCGCCACGCGCTCCCACTGGACGCGGACGCCGCGGTGGTGTCCGTGGACCGCTCCATCACCAGCGTGCGGCTCCGCTTCGAGGACCCTTGAACATGCCCCAGAATCGAACCCTGGCCCTGCTCGCGGCGCTCGCCCTGGCGCTCGTCGCCCCGGCGCACGTCACCCCGGCGCACGCGGACGAGACCGGCCGCACCATCGACTACACGATCACACGCAACGGCGACGCCATCGGCACGCACCGGGTGCGCTTCCAGGAGCGCGACGGGCAGCGCACGGTCGAGCACGAGCTGCACATCCGCGTGTTCGTGCTCACCCTCGAGGCCTACAGCTACGACCTGCGCGCCCGCGAGGTCTGGCGCGGCCGGCAGCTCGTCGGCTTCACCGCCACGACCGACCGGAACGGGGAGGCGCTGCAGGTGTTCGCCCGGCGCGGGGGCTCGAGCATCCGGATCCGCGGCGCCGACGGCGCGCGCACGACCGCGCCGGGTCACGCCATCCCCGCCGACCCCCACTACGACGTGCTCTCCCCCGGAGACGCGCTGATGATCGAGGCGGAGGACGGAGCGCTGCGTCGCGTGCGGGTGAGCGCGCCGCGGCAGGAGACCCTCACGGTCGCCGGACGTCGGCTCGCGACCCGCCGCTACGACGTGCGCGGCGAGCACGTCGCGAGCCTCTGGTACGACGCCGACGGCTACCTGGTGAAGAAGCGCCTGCAGGCGACCGACGGCTCGATCGTCATCACCGAGATGCGCTGAGGGATGTCCTCTCGCGGGGCTCTCCCGCCGGGAGCAGAGCGCGACGCGGAGCCCGCGGTGCGCATGTGAGAGGCATGGGACGGGCTTGTTCCGCCCCGGAAACGAGCCGCCGCCATGAACGCCTCGTTGCTGCTCACCGCCGCCCTGGGTCTGATCCTCGTCGGCCTCGTACACGTCGCGCTGCGCCGCTCGCTGCGCGCGCTCCAGGCCTCGCGCCCCACGCCGCCGGCGCGACTCCCGGCGATGCTCGTGATCCGCCCGGTCCGCGGTCGCGATCCCGGGCTCGTGCGCAACGCGATCGCCGCGCTCCGCCAGCGCTACCCCGGGCCGCTCGAGACCCTGTTCGTGCTCGACGACGAGTCCGATCCCGCGCTCCCGATCCTGCGACAGGTGCTCCGCGCGTGCCCGGACGCGAACGCGCGCATCGTGCTCTCCGGCCCCCCGCGGCCGGCGCGCACCGGGAAGCTGCACGCGATGATCCAGGGCATGGCGAGGGCCCGGGGCGACGCCCCGCTCGTCTGCTTCGCCGACTCGGACACCCGCCCGACCCCGGATCTGCTCGCCCGGCTCGCGGCGCGCGTCACGCGCGAGCCCGACGTGGGCGCGGCCTTCGCGCCGGCGGTCTGCGCCGAGCGTCCGCGCACCGGCGGCGACGCGGCCTACGCGCTGCTCCTCGACGGCGTCTATGGACCGCAAGCAGCGATGACGCTCTCCATCGAGGGCGCGCTGCCGTTCATCATGGGGCAGACGATGGTCCTGCGCCGGGAGGCGCTCGACGCCGCGGGCGGCCTCGAGGGCTCCGAGGGGCAGCTCGTCGACGACATGCACATCGGCGCTCGGCTCCACGCCGCGGGGTGGCGCAACGTGCTCATCGGCGCGCCGCTCCACATCGTGCAGCGCGGCCTGTCCTGGAGGGACCTCCGGGGGCTCGCGCTGCGCTGGATGATCTACGGCCGCACCGGCATCCCCTTCTGGCCGTTCAACGCGCCGGCGCTCGGGTGGGTCGCGGTCTTCTTCGGCGCGCCGTTGCTGGCCGTGCTCGCGGCGCTGCACGGAGATCTCTGGTCGATGAGCCTCGCCCTCGTCGCGACGGCGGCCGTGCCCGTGTCGCTGCAGCGGCTCCGGCGGACGCTGGGCGGCGCCCGCCTCCCGCTCCGCCTCTGGTGGGCGCCGGTCGTCACCCTCGCGATGCTGCCGGAGCTCTACCTCCGCGCGCTCTTCTCCCGCTCCATCCAGTGGCGCGGCCGGATCTACCGGCTCGACCCCGCCGGCCTGCTGCGGTCACCCACCCGCCCGATGGACGGGTCGCCCGGGTAGCCCCCGCCGTCGACGCCGGGCGCGGGCAGGGCGTCGGCGGGGACGGCGCCGAGGCCGGCGCAGAGGAGCGCCTCGCGATCCTGCTGCTGGAGCCCGGTGTGCATGACCCGGAGCTCGATCGCGTCGCCTCGCTCGCGCACCAGCACGTCGACGTGGGTCCGCTCGCAGCCGCCGATGTAGGCGTGGCCGCGCAGCGCGCGCCCCTCGTCGTCTCGCCAGTACGTCGCCCAGCGCTCGGCGCCCGGCTCCACGAAGCGCGCCGCGACCACCCGCGCCCACGCGGCGTCGTCCGCTTCGAAGCGGGCGAGCTCCGCGCGTTCGGCCGAGGCCACCCGAAGGGCAACGTACCCTCCGCGCTGCACGAAGGCCGCCACGTCGTTCGCAGCGCGGGGCCACTGGCCGCCCGTCTCCGAGCGCCAGACCGGCCAGCCCGCGTCGACGGCGGGCTCGAGGGGCGTGAAGCCCTCGGGCGCCGGGACGTCGGCGTCGGGCGCACGTCGGGCCGGGCCGCGGTGCAGCCACACGACTCCCGGCGTCCGCAGGGAGAGGACGATCTGCGATCCGGCGAAGGCGGCCTCGCTCGCCGGGCGCGGGAAGAGCGTCTCGACCTCGATCGCGTCGCCCTGGAGCGTCCAGCGCTCGGTGCGCTCGCCCTCGACCTCCACCAGCGCCTCGCCCTCGGGCCCGATCGCGAGCAGGCGCGCCTCCTCGGCGGGGCGCTCCGCGATCACGGCGCCATCCGAGCGCAGCCAGCGCGCCACGTCATCGGTGAAGAAGACGAGGAGCCGGCCGCCGCGAGGATCCCACCGGAGGTGCCGGTAGGAGGCGAGCGGCGCCGCCTCTTCGAGCCCGACCGTCCGCAGCGCGGCGGCCCCGTCGGCGTAGACCACGCACTGCGCCCTCCCCTCGGCGTCGTAGCCCACCTCCGACGCTCCGCCGCAGGCACGAGAGCCTGCGACCGGCGTGAGCTGCGCCGACGCGAGGTCGAGCTCGGCCAGCCCGTCCGGGCCGACGACGAGCGCCCGGGCGCCGTCCGGCGACGGGGCGATCACGGGCTCGAAGCGCGTCCCGGAGGCGACGCGGCGGGGGCGACGCTCGGCGTCTCGCAGGATCAACACGCCCGACGCGGCCTCGATCGTGCGCTCGCCGATCGCGACCTCCCCGTACCCCAGGGCGCCCTCGCCGAGCACCTCGAGCAGCGCCCCGCTCTCCGCGTCGTGACGCGCGCAGCTCATCACGTAGCCGCTCGTGGCGAGCAGCGGGCGCGCGCTCCACACCGGACAGGGGCGGACGAAGCGAACGCGGTAGGGCGCGAGCGGCGCCGGAGCGGCCGCCGCGGGCGGCTCGGGGCGGATCGAGACCTCCTCCTCGCACCCGAGCGCGAGGAGGAGGAGGAGGGCCGCGGCGCGGGTCATCGCCCCATGCGGAGGACGACGCGCCCGTTGGGGCCGGGGCGCCCGTCGGGGCCGCGGCGACCGTCGGGGCCGCGGACTCCGTCCCGACCGCGGCGGCCGGCCTCGAGGCTCACGCCGTCGCAGGTGGTGGAGGAGCCGCCAGCTCCGCCTCGCCCCGCGCGCCCGCCGGGGCCCGCCGCTCCGCCGACGCCGGCCGCGCCGCCCGGCGCCGCCAGGGTCGAGGCGACCGCCCGCCGCACCTGCCCGCAGTGCGCGCCGCGGCAGTGGAGGGTGGCGAGGACGAGGCCGCCGGGGCCGCCGTCTCCCGCCGGACCGCCGTCTCCGCCGGGGCCGCCGTTGCCGCCGTCCTGGCCGTCGGTGGCCGGACCGCTGCTGCAGCTCGCGTTGCGACCGGCGGCGCCGTCACGCCCGGGCCGACCCGCCGCGCCGGGCTCGCCGGGCATCCCGTCGCCGCCGGCCGCGACCACGCCGAAGCTCGTGACGTTGTCGTGATCGAGCACCGCGTAGATCGGCTGCCCCTCGCCGATGGTGTAGACCACGTTCGGTCCGTTGGCGTCGACCTCGACGTGCACCTCGGGACCGGGCTGGCCGTACCCCGGCTGGAAGATCACGGGGCCGGTGGTGCGGAAGCGCATGGCCCAGCGGACCTGCACCACCTCCTGGCCGCGGAAGAGCACCGGCAGCGCGAACTCCTCGCCCTGCGCGAGCTGGAGCACGTGGTCCATGCCGATGGTCTCGGCGAAGCGGAAGGTGCCGTTCTGCTCGAGGGTCGCGAAGGGCACGCCGAGGCCCGCCTCCGCCGCGTCGATGCACGGCGAGACCTCGAACTCCTCCGGGTCGCCGCAGAGCGTGATCGGCCGCTGGAACGCGCTCACGTGGAAGAGCAGGTGGCCGCGCAGGTCGATCGAGGGCACCACCGAGACGTTGTCCTCGGTGTCGCGGAAGCTGAGCAGACGCGCCGCCTGCTGCCGCACGTTCTGCTCCACCACCAGGCCGCGGAACGCGAAGCCCTCGGCGTCGAAGGTGACCCGCTGGCCGGCGTCGGACGGGGAGACCACGAACCGCCCCTGCTGCATCACCGCGTTCTCCACCTGGGCGGCGTGATCGCGGAGCTCCGCGTAGGGCGAGTGCTGGATCCGCAGCCGCACCAGGCGTCGGCGCGCCTCGGTGCGCATCCCCTCGTCGGGCATGCGGCGGCTGTAGAGGAGCAGCGGCTCCTCGTTGCCCTCCTGGAACATCCGGTCGAGGTCCGCCACCGCGACCGGCCGGCCGTCGGGGAGCAGGCCGCGCTCGAGGTAAAGCACCTCGACCAGGCGCTGGCGATAGATCTGGCCGGCCGCGCCGGTGGTCTCGTCGTGCTCCTGGAGCTGCACGATGACCTCGTCGATCGTCTCGGGGCTCGGGTCACGCCCGTTCGGGCGCTCGTCGTAGACCCGCCGCACGCTCTCGATCTGGGCGACGATCTGCGGGTCGTCGTCGAGCCGCGCGTAGGTGATGCGCTCGACGTAGCGCTCGAGCACCCGGTCCACGAGCACCGTGGCGATCTCGGGCGGCACGGCGTGGAGCAGCCCCTGCACGCACTGCTCCCACTTCTCGAGGTGCACGCCGCGGCCGACGCCGTCGACCACGTCCTCGAGGTCGCGCTCGGTGGTCAGCATCGCGTGGGTCCCGGTGCCCGTCGGGTTGCACAGGCTCGGGTCCGCGTCGCGCTGCCGGAGGTAGCTCACGACCGCGTCGCCGGTGTTGATGCGCGCGGCCGCCTCGGCGGTCAGCGGGAGCGGGTGGTTGGTGTGCCGGCGCGCGCGGGGCATGCAGCCCACGAGCGCGACCGCCGCGAGGAGGATCGTCAGCGCGCGCATCAGAAGGTCTCCAGCTGAACGGTGGCGCCGAGGTCCGCGCCGGGGGCGCCCGGCAGGAGCCGCACCGCGGCGGTCTCGAAGGGCGAGGCCTGCCCGACCGGGGCGTCGTAGACGAGGAAGAGGTCGGGGTTGAGCAGCCCGTAGACGCCGAAGACGATGCCCGCCGGCTGGAGCAGCCCGCCGATCACCATCAGCGCGGTGCCCGTGCCCTCGAGCGGCTGGCCGCCGGAGACGTTCGCGATCGCGAGCCAGGGGCCCACGATCGGCACCGCCGCGATCTCCTGACCGCCGGCGTAGAGCAGCGTGAGCACGTAGCCGCCGGCGAAGCCGCCGACGCCCATCCAGACGAAGGGGCTGATGCTCCCGTCGACCTGGGCGCCGGGCCGAACCGGGCCGCCGAAGTAGCGGTCACGCCGCTCCTCCCACTGCACGTCGTCCCGGCCGCCGGCCGCGGGCATCGCCTCCACGGTCGCGGACGCCTGGATCTCCACCTGCGCGCTCGCCCGACTCGTCGGGGCGCACGCCACCATCGCCGCCAGAAGGGCGGCCACCGTCATCGTCCTCATTCTGCTCTCCAGCCTCGTGGGAAACGCTGGCGTAGGGGGAGGTACGCCGAAGCTCTCGCCGCGACATACGGCGCTCGCCCCGGATCTCTCCCTCTCGCCCTTCAGCGCGTGACTTCGAGGCGGTAGGTGCCGCAGTCGGGCGCGGTGGTCGGGTAGACCCGGATCCAGACGGTCGAGGGCCAGGGCGCGTCGCGGCTGGAGAGGGCGCCGTCGCCCTCGTCGCCCGCGGTCACGGTGTCGGTGAAGGACCACTCGGTGATGTTCGTCGCGCTCCCGGGCGCCGACGGGCTGCCGCCCTCCCCGCAGCCGGCGACGGTGCCGCACGAGGTCCGGATCTCGAAGCGGTAGGCGTCGCCGCCGTTGTCCGAGAAGCGGATGGAGGGGGTGCCCACGCCGGCCATCGAGGGAGGCCCCGCGTCGGGCACGCCGCCGTCCCCGCTCGGGGCGCCGGCGTCCGCCGGCATCGCGCTCTCGGGCGGGAAGTCGACCCGGAGCCACTGCGAGACCCCCACCCGACCGATGAGCCCCTCGTCCGACTCGACCCGCGCGCCGACCGCGACCGGCCCGAGCGACGCCGCGCTCTCGCAGTCCGCGCCGCCGCCGCGCTCGTCGCAGCCGCCCCCGCCGCCGCCGTCCCGGCGGGTCGTCGTGCCGCTGTCGCGCGGGGTGAGGGTGCCGCCGTCGGCGTCGCCATCTCCGCCGCGCGCGCAGCCCGCCAGCAGGACGAGCGCCAGCCAGCAGCAGGTCCCAACCCTCTGGCGCGTCCGGGGAAGCATCGGCTCAACCTACCAGGAATGCCCCGGCCGGTCAGCCCACGCGGTCGGATTGACGGCCTGCGGGGCCGCCGTATGAGATCGGAATGAGCGTGGACATGACCTGGTTCGTGAGAAGCGCCCTCTCTTCCCTCTTCCTCTGGGCCTGCGGTGGCGACGTGCCCGGCCCGATCGACGGCGGGGACCCCGACGCGGGGATCCACGCCGACGCGGAGCCTCCGGACGGCGGCTGCCCGGCGCGCGCGAGCGGCAGGCTGGGCCCCGGCGGCGGCACCCTCGTGCACTGCGACGGAGCCCGCCTCGAGGTGCCGCCGGGCGCGCTGGCCGCGGAGACCGAGCTGTCGCCCGAAGTCTAGTCGGCGCAGCAGCGGAAGCCGACCGCCTGGACGCGGCGCATGCGGGGCCAGCGGAGGTCGCGACCCATCGCGCAGCGGAGCCCGTGCGCGTTGTGCTCGAACGAGCCACCTCGGATGCGGCAGCCGTCCCCGGGCGCGTCACCCTCGCAGGCGCCGTCCCACTCGGCCGCGTGACCGCTGAGGTCCATCACCTCCGCGTACGGGGCGTCGGGCGAGCGGCAGCCGGTGAAGCTGCCGACGTCGTCGAAGCCCCAGGTCGTGTAGTCCTCGGCGTCTCCGCCGCGGCAGACCGCGGTGTCGAGGGTGTCGCCGTAGGGGTAGTCGTAGCGCCCGCCGGAGGTACAGGCGGCGTGCCACTCGCTGACGGCCGGGTCGTCGTAGCCGTCCGGCGCGTAGTCGCCGCCGCCGATCCGTCCGCAGAGGCGCTTGCCGGCGGCGGCGCAGAACGCCTGCGCGTCGCACCAGTCCACGCAGACCACCGGCTGGTCGGCGTTGCCCCCCGGCGGCCAGTGGCAGGAGGGGGTCAGGTCGTCGTTCTCGGCGCAGGCGCCGCTCCGGTCGACGTCGGGGCTGGTGTCGAGCCACGCCTCGTACTGTCCGCGGGTGACCTCGGTGGTGTCGATGCAGAAGCCCTCGGGCAGTCGCGCCATCTCGGGCCCCATGCCGGAGGGACACGAGCCCTGCCCCGGAGGCTGGTGCGGCTCGGGCTCGATGAGGACGCGCTCGTCGCCACCGCGCGTGAAGAGGACGCCGAGCGTCGCCGCGAGCGCGGCCACGCCGATCCATGCGATTCGTCGACGCATCACCAGAACACCGGGGACGAGTTGCGGTAGGGGGCGTCGTCGGCCATCGGGAAGTGCACCTCGATGTCATCGGCGACAGGGAAGCCCTCGGTCCGGTTGAGCACGTTCCCCTCCGCGACCCCGGCGACGTGCCAGAGCTTGTAGTTCTCGCGCGCCGTCCGGTTGATGCGGTTGTTCTCGAGCCGGGTGCAGGAGAGCTGGAGCCCGAGGATCATGCCCTCGTAGAGGGTGTTGTCGGCGATCACCGTCCGGCTGTTGTGGACCATGTGGATGCCGGCGTCGTGGAAGACGTTGCGCGCGATGTAGTTGCCGACCGGGTTCTCGCGGGTGGGCCCGTCGCGACGGGTGTAACCGATGATGCCCCAGTGGCCGTTCACCGTGCGCATCGACATGCGAACGACGTTGTCGACGATCACGTTGTCGGTCTCCTTCCAGATCACGATCGGCCCGTCGACCTGCTCCTCGAGCTCGCAGGGGAGGCTCGGGTCGTACACGCCGTCGGCGTCGGTCTGGCACTGCGTCATGGTGTTGCTCTCGATCCAGACGTTCCGGCCGGTCGAGGTGACGATGTCGCCGCCCGCGTTGTGATCGAAGACGTTGCGCGAGATGAGGATGTCGCGGTCGGTCCGGCCGGCGCCCTCGATGTCGACCCCGAACTGCGGCGCGGTGCCCTCGATGTGGTGGATGTGGTTGCGCTCCACCACCACGTGGTGCGCGCCGACGATCGAGACGCCCTGGCGACGGTTGTGGTGGATGTCGTTGTCGCGGATCGTGATGTGCGTGCTCGGCGCCTCGGGCATGCCGTCGCTCTCGCGTCGGCCCACGATGAGCACGCCGTCCCCGGTCAGCTCGTGGAGCTCCATGCCCTCGATGAGCACGTGGCTGACCGCCGTCCACACGCAGACGCCGTGCCCCTCGTCGTGCGCGGTGCCGCCGGCGTAGGTGTGATCGGCGCGGTCGCCGCGGATCTCGCCGCCCCGGATCGTGATCTCGTCGTTCCCATCGACGCTGATCACGCAGTAGTTGTGACGATCGTTCGGCGCCATCTCGAGCACCGCCCCCTCGGACAGCTCGAAGGTGATCCCGCCCGGCAGCTCGATGCCCGCCGCGTACACGTCGTTGGTCGGCTCGCCGACGAGGTAGGTGCCCGGCGGGACGACGATGTGGTCGTAGCCCTCGCCCTTGGCCCAGGCGATGGCCTCGTTCATCCGGGCGCGCGTCTCGACCGGGTCGCGCCGGTCGTTGGCGATGGCCCACCGCTCGAGCTCGAGCTCGTAGCGGTTCGAGCGCGTCGGCGGCAGCTCCGCGGTCGGCCGCTCGCCGCGCTCCCACGCGCACTCACCGCTCCCCGGGATCGGCGGCAGCGGCCCTCCGTCGCGGGGCGCCGCGTCCCGGATCACCTGGGCGTCGCACGGGACGGTGTCTCCCCCGTCGCCGCCCTCCCCCTGCTCGTCGCACGCGCTCAGGCTCATCGCGCCGAGCGCCAGCGCGAGCGTCCACGTCCTCGTCATTCGGCCTCTCCGCGCTCAGCCTACGCCCCACGCGCGACTTCCCCGAGCCGGCCGAATCATACACCGTACGATTCCCGCCGCCGTCGTTCGCGTACCCTTCCCTCGCGCGCGGTGCGCACGTGAGGGGAGGTTCGAAATGAAGGTGAGCTTCGACATCGGTGGGGACCTCGCGGTCTCGCGGCTCGGGTTCGGCGCGATGCGGATCACGGGCGAGGGGATCTGGGGTTGGCCGAAAGACCGTGAGGCGGCGAAGCGGCTGGTGCGGCGCGCGGTGGACCTCGGCGTGAGCCTGATCGACACCGCGGACGCCTACGGGCCGGAGACCAGCGAGTATCTGCTCGCCGAGGCCCTGCACCCGTACGACGGCCTCGTGATCGCGACCAAGGGCGGGCTCGAGCGGCGCGGGCCGGGGGAGTGGTCGACCAACGGGCGCCCCGAGCACCTCGAGATCGCGTGCAACAACTCGCTGCGGCGACTCGAGGTGGAGCGCATCGACCTCTACCAGCTGCACGCCATCGACGACGACGTGCCGCTCGAGGAGTCGGTGGGCGCGCTGGTCGACCTCCAGAAGGAGGGCAAGATCCGCCACATCGGCGTGTCCAACTTCCCGGTCCCGGCGCTCGAGCGGGCCCGCGCGATCGCCGACGTGGTCACCGTCCAGAACCGCTACAACCTCTCCGACCGCAAGCACGAGGCGGTGGTCGACTACTGCGAGGCGCACGGCATCGGCTTCATCCCGTGGTACCCGCTCGCGACCGGGGAGCTGACCCAGCACGAGACGCTGAAGGAGATGGCGACGAAGTACGACGCCTCCGCCGGCCAGCTCGCCCTCGCCTGGCTGCTCCGTCGCGCCCCCGTGGTCCTCCCGATCCCCGGCACCTCGTCGGTCGCGCACCTCGAAGAGAACGTCGCCGCCCGAGACCTCGCGCTCGACGACGAGGACTTCGACCGACTCTCCGCGCTGTCGGCGCCCGCGACCAACGAAGACTGAGGCCCAAGGACTCGCGCGCCCCGGGGTCGGTGTCCTCCGGTAGACTCGGAGAGGGAGGAAGACACCATGCGAAGGATCGACCGAATCCTTGCCCTCGCGACCCTCGCAACGATGGTCGTGGCCTGCGGCGGCGCGACCGAGTCCTCGGCGAGCGCGCCTCCGGACAGCGCGGGCGGAGAGGCCGCGCCGAGCGCCTTCGAAGCCGCGCTGGCCGCCGCGGTGGTGCCCGAGGCCGCGGCGCCCGAGGGGTTCCGGGTCGGCTCATCGACCCGCTCGGGAGGTTGCACCATCCCCTGCGGCGAGAGCGGGCTCGGTGGGCAAGGCCCGGTGATCGTGGTCACCCCCACCGACGACCCGACCTATGGCTACACCCAGGCCAACCCCATCCGCGTGGGCGGCGTCTCCGGGTACCACGAGGAGCGATACCTCCGGGGGCTCTGGGGCCCCGACGGTCAGCCCATCCGGTTCGAGCGGCTCGGGAGCTGCTGCCCGATGCCGGAGGGGGGCCTGCTCGACGCGCTCGTGGTGCACTACGAGGGGCTCGGCGACCCGGTCGTCCTCTTCCTCGACGCCTATCACACGGGGCCCCTCTACGTCCCCGTGGGCTTCACCGGCGCGCCCGCGCGAGGTGAGCGATGAAGCGCGGCTGGTTTCTCGCGGCGCTGATCGCGCTCCCGGGGATCGCTCGCGCCCAGGACTGCCCGAGCGGCGACATGGACGGCTGCGTGGCCGACGCGCTCGAGGCCGCGGACGACGAGGCGACGGCCGCCGAGGCGCGGGCGCGTCTGCAGGGGTGGTGCGAGGACGGCGGAGAGGCGGAGGCGTGCTGGGGTCTGGCTCACCTCCTCGCGCGCGGTCAGGGCGGAGACCCGGACGACGCGCGCGCGGGCGAGCTCTTCACGCGCGGCTGCGACGGCGGTCACGGCAAGAGCTGCCTGGAGCTCGGGATCCGCGCCGAGCGCGCCGAGGACGGCGAGGCGGGCTTGCGCACCTCGATCCCGTTCTTCGAGCGGGCGTGTCGCGCCGCCTACGGGCGGGGTTGCGAATACGCGGCCGACAACCTCCTGCACGTCGACGCGGGGGAAGACGCGATTCGGCGCGGCGTCGAGCTGTTCGGGCGCGCGTGCGAGCTCGACGGAGGCGCCCGGGCGTGCGGGCTCGCCGCCGTGTACCGACGCGGCCTCGACGCCGAGCCGCGGGGGCCGGACGAGACGAACGACGCGCTGCGCGCGGAGTGCGAAGGGGGCTCGATGGAGGCGTGCGACCGCGTCGGCGCGCGACTCCTGGTGGGACACGCCCTCGAGCGCTCCATCTCGGAGGGCATCGCCCTGCTCCGCCGCGCGTGCGCCGGCGGCCTCCCGCGCGCTTGCTACCGCCTCGGCCGCGCCTTCGACGCGGGTCTCGGGGTGGAGCGCAGCGAGACGCACGCGCGCGCCCTGCTCGGTCACGCCTGCGAGGCGGGTCACGCCGCGGCGTGCGGCGCGCGGGCCAGCCTGGAGCCCGACGCGGCGCGCCGGGAGCGCCTCCTCGCCCGGGCGTGCGAGGGCGGCGACGGCGCCCCGTGCGTTCAGCTGGCCGCGCCCGACTACGAAGCGCAGCGCCACGCGGAGGCCTACCCGCGCCTCGAGCGCGCGTGCGCCGCCGGTCACGCGATCGCCTGTCGCTTCCAGGGCATCATGCTGTACTACGGCCGCGGGACGGCGGCGGACCCGGCACGGGGCGGTCGGCTGGTCGGCGACGCGTGCGCCATGGGAGACGGCGGCGCCTGCCCGCGGTGACCGCACGCAACCGTCCTCTCCGACGCGCGATGACGCCCGCATGAAGGAGAACCACTGAGATGGCGCGGCTCCTCGGACAGCTCCGATGCGGCGGGTGTCGACACGTCTTCTGGCCGGACCGCGACCAGGCGACGGCGACCTTCGTGCCCTGTCCTTCCTGCGGCGCCGCCCACGTGAACCCGGGCGCCGAGCCCCGGGCGCTCCCCGACCACGCCGACAGCCCCGCGGCTCTCGAGTGGATTCGTCGACGCTGGATCGGGGCCGCGCCGAGCTATCACTACCTGAACGTCATGAGCGGCGTGACTCGTTTCGAGCCGCTGGAGATCGACGGATTCGCGTGCTGCGTGGCCGTCGTGGCGTACGGGCCCGCCGAGGACCGCAGACGAGCGACCTTCCTGGTCGTCGCGGCGAAACCTCCGAGCCAGGCTCCCGGCTACCCCGGGGATCAGAGGACCGAGACGGTGTGGCAAGCGGGAGGCATCTACCAGTACCGCCCCGAGGCAGCGGCGTTGACCCAAGCGAGGCGAGAGCTGACGCGCCTCGTGGACTTCATCCGGCAGGCGGGAGCCATCCCGACGCTGGAGATGGAGACGGTCGAGGCGCCGACGCCGCTGGAGAGGCCGCCGCTCGTGGTCGCGGAAGACCTCGTCGCCGACCGGAGCTTGAGCTCCGTCGAGCTCTCGTGCGGCTCCTGTGGCGCACCCAGCCGGGCGATCGAGCTGACCGCCAACGCCCGCTGCCCGTGGTGTGCGGCGGCCATCGCGGTCCCGCCAGCGATCGAAGGCGCGCTGCGGGCCTACCAGGTGAGGGTGGTCGCGGCGCAGCGCGCAGCCAAGGTACCTGCCGCGCGAGAAGACACGAGCTGGTCTCCGTTCGGAAGCGTGCCCCTCGTGTGCGTTCGATGCGGCGCGCCGAACCGGCATCACCCTGGCGCGGCGGACGAGGCATGCCGGAGCTGCCGAGCCCCACTCATCCCGTCTCCGTCCGCACGCGCCCTCGGCGTGGGTGCCGCAGGCCGGCTCGCCGAGGAAGGACACCGCCGCTGGGGTGACCTGCGAGCGGTCCGGGAGCTGAGGCACACGGCGCGCCTGCGCGGCGGAGAGAAGAAGCTCGCCGCGCTCGCCACCCTACTGCTCGTCGTGCTGACGCTCGCCCATGCCTACCTGAATGCTCGCGGCCTCCCGGTGCTCGTTCTCTACGTCGTGGCCGGCTGGGTGCTGTTCCTCGGCACGGTCGTGGCGGTGGTCGTCGGTCGCATACTGGTCGCCCGGCGCTGGCAGCCCCGGCTGGAGGCGCTGGCCGTTCAGCTCGCCAGTCGCACCGTGGGCTCCCCGGCGGCCCTCGTCGCCTGGGCAAGACGGTGGTGGCCCGATCGGCTCGCGGACGGGTGGCTGAACGACGGTCCCGCCTACGGCGTGGTGGAGACCGTCGTCGCCGGCTTTCCGGTCGTCGTGGGCGCGCGCGTGGAGACGGCGTTCCGCCCGCGTCGGCAGCTCGAGCGAGGCTTCGCGATGGCGCTCGTGGCGGCGGCCCTTCCGCGCGACACCGCCTACTGGATCGCGCAGCCCGAGGCGGTGAGCTGCGTGCGAGCCCTCGAAGCCAGGGGCTTCACGGTGGAGCCGCGCATCGGAGGCCTCGCTGCGCGCGCCCGAGACCAAGCCATCGGAGCCATGGTGCGGGAGCCGGCCGCGGTGATGGAGCTCGCGTTCGTCGCTTTCACGCTCGCGCGGCTCGCCCACCACCTCCACGCGGAGAACCACTGAGATGGCGCGGCTTCTCGGACAGCTCCGATGCGGCGGGTGTCGACACGTCTTCTGGCCGGAGCGTGACCAGGCGACGGCGACCTTCGTGCCTTGCCCTTCCTGCGGTGCGCCGCACGCCAACACCACCGCCGAGGCGCGCGCGTTGCCCGCTCATGCGGCGGTCCCGAGCGCGCTGGACTGGCTCCGGCGCTACTGGCTGGGGGGCCTCCCGAGCTACCCGTACGTGAGCGTGCTCGGAGGGCTGCGCGCCGCCGAGGTGCTCCAGCTGCAGGGCTTCGCGTGCCTCGTGACGTGGAACGTCGTCGGGCACCCGCAGCAGCCGTTGCAGGCCGCCTTCTACTTCGTGGCCGCGAAGCCTCCCCCGACACCGCCGGCCTGCCCGAAGGAGCCTCTGACCGTGACGTCCTGGGCCCCCGGCGGCCTCCATCACTACCGGCACGGGAAGGTGACGCTGGCGACGGCGCAGCAGGAGCTCGGTCGGATCGTCGCGTTCATGCGGGGCGCGGGCGCGACCCCGTCGCTCCCCTTCGAAGAAGTGGAGGATCCGACGCCGCTGGAGCGCGCGCCCGAGCAGGTGCAGCGGGACGTCGGCGCCGAGCGGTACCTTGAGTCGCTCGACGTCTCGTGCGGCGCCTGCGGGGCTCCGAGCCGGGCGGTGGAGCTGACCGGAGCCGCGCGGTGCCCCTACTGCGGAGAGTCCGTGGCGCTGGCGCCCGACCTGGCGCGGACGCTCCACGCGTACCACGCGAGGGTCGCGGCCGTTCACCGGGTCGCGCGGGCTCCGACCCTGATGAACCTCCGGAGCGAAGGCTGGTCGGCCCGGCTCCGCGCCGACGAGGTGGCGCTCAACTGCGTCCGGTGCGGCGCGCCGAATCGGCACCGCCCGGGGGCCAGGGACGAGGAGTGCGCGAGCTGCCGCGCCGCGCTCATTCCGTCGGCGTCCGCCCGCGCGCTGGGCGGCGGCGCGAGCAGCGGGCTGGCCGAGGAGGCGCACCGTCATCGCGGCGACCTCCGCGCGGCGCGCGAGCTGCGAGAGACGTCTCGGCTCCGTCAGCAGGAGCGCCACCTGCTCATCTTCGGCTGCGTCGCGCTGACGGGCCTCACCGTCCTGGGCGGGCTCCTCACGGTGCTGAGGGGCGTCCCGACGCTCGCGATCTTCGCGGCGCTCGGCTGGCTCGGCCTGATCATGGCGGTCGCGACGACGTGGATCGGCCGAACGCGCCTCGGTCGGCGATGGCGGCCTCGCCTGAACGTGCTCGGAGAGCAGCTCGCCGGACCGGTGGCGGGCAGCCCCGACGCGCTCGCGGCCTGGGCGAAGCGCTGGTGGCCCGATCGCCTCGCTCCCTGGTGGCTCCGAGAGGGACCCGCCTACGGCCTGATCGAGACGGTGATCGCGGGCTTCCCGGTCGCCGTGGGCGCGCACGTGCAGGTGCCGCTCACGCCGTTCGGCGGGAGCTCTCGCGCCTTCGCCATGGTGCTCCTCGCGGCCGCGCTCCCGCGAGACACCGCGTACTGGCTCGCGCGCCCCGACGCCCAGGCGCTGGTGCGCCTGCTCGAGGAGCGAGGGTTCACGGTCGAGCCCCGCCTCGGCGGCCTCGCCGCGCGCGCGGAGCCGCCCGCGCTCGCTCGGATGACGCGGGAGCCCGCAGCGCTCATGGAGCTCGCGTACGTCGCCTTCATGCTCGCCCGGCTCGCGCACCAGCTCCGCGCCGAGAACCACTGAGATGGCGCGGCTCCTCGGACAGCTCCGATGCGGCGGGTGTCGACACGTCTTCTGGCCGGACCGCGACCAGGCGACGGCGACCTTCGTGCCGTGCCCCGACTGCGGCGCATTGCACACGAACCCGACGGCCGACACGCAGGCAGAGCTCCCGGTCCACTGCGCCGACCCCAAGCTGCTCGAGTGGCTGCGCGCGTTCTGGATCGGCCCTCTCCCGCGGCCCGGCGGCTTCTCCGGTCCGTTCGATGGGCTCCGGCGGGTGGAGCTCATGGAGATTCGCGGCTTCTCGTGCTGCGCCACCTGGCAAGAGCACGAGGGGACCGAGGGACAGCGTACCCGCTACGTGGTGCTCTTCCTGGCCGCCAAGCTGACGAAGGCGGCCCGCTCGGTGCGTGACGACAGCCTGTGGGCCCCCGGCGGGACCGCGACCGTGGTCCGACGGTCGGCGTCCGTCGCCGACGCTCGACAGGCGCTGGAGCGCCTCGTGCGCCTGGCCGAGCGCACCGGAGGGCGTCCCACCCTACGCCTCGAGGAGGTCGAGGACCCGACGCCGCTCGCGCGCGCCGAGGTCGTGGTCGAGCGGGACGAGGCCGCCGAGCGGACGCTCGAGTCGACGGAGGTGTCGTGCGTGTCGTGTGGCGCGCCGAGCCGCGCGATGGACCTGACGGTCGGGGTGCGGTGCCCCTTCTGCGCGTCCCAGGTGATCGTGCCGCCGGCGCTCGATCGGGCGCTGCGCGCCTATCACACCCGCGTCGCGGCGGCCCAGCGGGTGATCCGGGCGCCCACGTTGATGAATCTGAGGAGCGAGGCCTGGTCGGCGCAGGTCGCGAGGGGTCGGGTGCCCCTCGCCTGCGTGCGCTGCGGCGCGCCGAACCGACACCACCCCGGATCGGTCGACGAGACCTGCGGCAGCTGCCACGCGCCCCTGATTCCGTCGGCCTCGGCGCGGGCGCTGGGCGTGGGCGCGAGCGGGCGCCTCGCCGAAAAGGCGCACCAGCGGCGCGGCGATCTGAGGACCGAGCGCGCGCTGCGCGAGAGCGCGAGGCTCCGCGCGGAGGAGCGCCACCTGACCCTCTTCGCCGTGGCCGCGCTCACCGCGCTCAGCGTGCTGGCCGGAACGATCTGGGCCCTCGACGACAACGCTGCCATCACCGTGTACCCGATCATCGGGTGGCTCGGCCTCGTCGGGGTGGTGAGCGCGAGATGGATCGCGCGGCGCCTGGTCGCGCGACGATGGCAGCCGCGCCTCGCCGCCCTCGCCGAGCAGCTGGGGAGCCCGCCGGTGGCGTCCCCCGATGCGCTCGGCGACTGGGCGCGTCGATGGTGGCCCGACCGGCTCGCGCCGTGGTGGCTCCGGGACGGCCCCGCGTACGGCGCGATGCAGACGGTGATCGGCGGCTTCCCGGTGGCGGTGGCGGCGAGCCCGCAGACGAGCTTCGAGCCGCTGCGCCGACGGGCGCGCCCCTTCGCGATGGCGCTCCTCGCGGCGGCGCTGCCTCGCGACACCGTGTACTGGATGGCGCAGCCCGAGGCGAAGGCCATCGTGCGTGACCTCGAAGGGCGGGGCTACTCGGTCGAGCCGCGGATCGGCGGTCTGGCGGCGCGGGCCGGAGGGAAGGCGCTCGGCGTGATGAGGCGAGAGCCCGACGCGATCATGGAGCTGGCGTATGTCGCCTTCACGCTCGCGCGGCTCGCGCATCACCTGCGCGCGGAGCCCCATGGGGACGCCCGTGCGCTATGATGGCGCCGCATGCGCCCGCTTCGCTTCTTTGCCGTCCTGTCCGTCGCGCTGCTGGGGACCGTCCCGGCGTACGCCTACCCCGACTATCACCCGGGGGGGATGAGCGCGTGGCCGCCGTCCTACGGGAGCCTCGCCTGCGAGACGTGCCACCTGAACTCCGGGGGCGGGAGCGGCTGCGGGTCCGGCTTCGAGCCGTGCTTCAACCCGTTCGGCTACCAGTACTACCTGAACGCGTCGGGGTGGCCCGGGGTCTCCGGCAGCAACGCCGACGGCGACAACCGCACGAACACCCAGGAGATCTACACCGACTCGACGCTGCCCGGCTTCCCGAACGGCGCCGAGAGCGTCTCGTGCGACATGGAGACGTGCGCGCTCGCGGCGAACGGCGGCAGCATGACGGGGAGCGTCGCCTGCAGCAGCAACGTCGTCTGCACGTCGACGCGGCACGTGTACGGGTCGGGCCGCGACCGCTACACCTTCTCGTTCAGCTGCGCCGCGAACACCAGCGGGACCCTGTCGCTCACGGACAGCAACTGGGTGGGCGACTGCGCCGACGTGAACGAGTGCGCGGGCAACCCGTGCAGCCCCGGCACCTGCTCGCAGATCCCGCTGGGGAGCTGGACGAGCCCCGGCTACACGTGCTCGTGCCCGACCGGGTACTCGAGCAACGGCACCGCCTGCGTCATCGTCGACGACTGCGCCGCCGGCACCGACACCTGCGTGGCCCTCGCCACCTGCAGCGACGATCCCGGGCCGCTCGCCTACACGTGCACGTGCCCGCACGCCGGATACCAGGGGGACGGGCGCTCGCCGGGCTCGGGCTGCACCAACATCGACGAGTGCGCGAGCGCGCCGTGCGGGCCCAACGGGGTGAGCTGCACCGAGACGCCGCTCGGGAGCTGGTCGTCGCCGGGCTACTCGTGCACCTGCGCCGCGGGCTACGGCTTCGACGGCACGACCTGCGTCCTGCAGAACGAGTGCACCGCGGGGACCGACGACTGCGTGGCCATCGCCACCTGCAGCGACCCGACGACGATGGCGGGCGACTTCAGCTGCACCTGCCCGGCCGGCTACCTGGGCGACGGGCACGCGGGCGGGTCCGGCTGCACCGACATCGACGAGTGCGCGATGGGCGCCGACGACTGCCACGCCGACGCGACGTGCACCAACACGCCCGGCTCGTTCAGCTGCGCGTGCAACAGCGGCTACTCGGGCGACGGCCGCAGCTGCAGCGACATCGACGAGTGCGCCGACCCGATCTTCGTCGCGATGTGCGACGCGAACGCGAGCTGCAACAACCTCGTGGGCTCGTTCGAGTGCAACTGCGACGCGGGCTACAGCGGCGACGGCTTCAGCTGCGCCGACATCGACGAGTGCGCGACCGGCGCCGACGACTGCCACGCCGACGCGACGTGCAGCAACTCGCCCGGCTCCTTCAGCTGCGCCTGCAACACCGGCTACATGGGCGACGGCCGCAGCTGCAGCGACATCGACGAGTGCGCCGATCCGGCGCTCGGCGGCGCCTGCTCCACCGCGTCCACGTGCACCAACCTGCCCGGCGACTGGGAGTGCACCTGCAACGGCGGCTTCCGCGGCGACGGGTTCAGCTGCGAGGACATCGACGAGTGCGCCGAGGGCACGGACGGCTGCGACGCCAACGCGGTCTGCGTGAACTCGATCGGCAGCTACAGCTGCATGTGCGCCGACGGGTTCGAGGGCTCGGGCTTCAGCTGCACCGACGTGGACGAGTGCGCGGACGGCACCGGCGGCTGCGGCCCCGGCGAGATGTGCGTCAACCAGTACGGCATGCCGAACACCTGCGTGTGCGCGGTGGGCTACACGGCCGACCCGATGACCGGCGAGTGCGTGGTCGCCTGCGGCGACGCGGTGCGCGGGCCGGCCGAGGAGTGCGACGACGGCAACACCGACGCCGGCGACGGATGCAGCGAGCGCTGCGACGTCGAGGAGGGCTGGCGCTGCGTGGAGCCCGAGGGCACCCAGAGCGTCTGCACCAACAGCTGCGGCAACGGCCTCGTCGACGTCGCGGAGGAGTGCGACGACGGCGCGGGCAACTCGGACACCGCGGTGGACGGCTGCCGCACCGACTGCAGCCGGGCGTACTGCGGCGACGGCGTGACCGACAGCGGCGAGGAGTGCGACCAGGGCGGAGACAACTCGGACCTGACGGTCGACGGCTGCCGCCCCGACTGCGTCTGGAGCTACTGCGGCGACGGCGTCGTGGACACCGGCGAGGTCTGTGACCCCGGCGGCGGGCTCCCCGGCGCGTCCCCCGCGGGCACCTGCACCACCCTCTGCCGGGTGGACGGCGGCGTCGACCCGAGCGATCCCCCGGTGCTCACCGGCGGCGCCTGCGCGACGACCCACGGGCGTGGCGGATCGGGCGCCCTCTGGCTGCTCGCGCTGGGCGCGCTCTGGCTCCGCCGCCGGCGCTGAGCCCCCGATCGGGCCCGATTGCCCCGTGGCGGGGTGACTCGCCAGATGGGGACCCTTGTAGGACAAATGCTGTCCTGTATGGGAGGAACGTGTATGCTCCGCCGCTTCTTCGCGCGGTCGATGTGCAGTGATCTCGATGCGTTGAGCCCTGGCGTCCGAAGCCCCTGACTGTGTCACATGGCCCCATCCCAGAACAGAGAGAGTAAACGCACGCATTTCTGCCGTACGGTGGATGGACATGAGTAGTCCGGATTCTTCGGGCGACGGTTTCGGCGATGTCACGGCCGAACCCGACGCACGCGCACGCGCAGTACGCGCTCTGAAGCGAATTCCGGCCAGCTCCTTCCCGGACATGGAGACCTGCATGCGCGTCCTCTCGCAGACGCGCGCGGCGGGCTCTCTCGGGGAGGGGCTGGTGCCCGTGCTCCAGGCGTCGCCGACGTCGGAGGGCGAGCTCCGGATCACGATGCCGTGGCTCGAGGGCTCTCCGCTCGGGAGCCTGCTCGAGCCGAGGCGGCGGTACGATCCGCGCGCGGTCGTCGGGCTGGTCAAGAGCGTGGCCCGCTCCCTCGACGCGCTGCACGAGCTCGGGCTCGCCCATCACCGGCTCTCTCCCCGGGCCATCTTCTTGGCGGACGGCCGGCGCGGCCCCCGCACGGTGCTGCTGGGCTCCGGGCTGGCGCCGCTCGTGGCGCCTCACATCCGGGTGGAGCGCGCGGCCAAGGAGCCGCTCGTCGAGGAGCCGTGGCTCCCCTACCTCGCGCCGGAGGCGCTGTCGCTGACGGGCCGAGAGCGAGCCGCGGACGTCTACGCGCTCGGCGTGATCGCCTTCGAGCTGCTGGCCGGTCAGCCGCCGTTCGCCCGTCGTCGCGGCCTGATGGAGGCGGTGCTGGACCGGAAGCGCCATCCCCCGCGGCTCTCTTCGGTCGCCCGCGTCCCTTACCCTCCGTCGCTCGAGCGAGCGGTGGGCCGGGCGCTCCGGCTCCGCCCGTCCGATCGGTTCGAGTCCGCGTCCGAGCTGGCCGCCGCGCTGGAGGCCGCGATCGATCGTCCGGTGGGTCGCGAGGCGGCCGCCCTGCGCGTGTTCCTCGGCGGCGACCCCGATGGCGACATCGAGAGCTCGAACGATCTGGAGGCGACCGCGCTCGAGCTGACCCCGGCCGAGGTCGACGCCGGCCGGATCGTGTCCCGACCGCCGCCGCCGATGAACCGTCCGATCTCGTCGAGGCCCCCGAGCTCCGGCAGCTCGCTGCGCACGACGCCGGTGCCGCTGCGGCGCCCGACGCCGAGCCGGATCGAGAGCGCGCGCCGGCGTCGGCGACGCGCGGGCAGCTTCGAGGTCGTCAGCGAGGAGATGAAGGCGCAGGCCAAGCCCTCCGAGCCGCCGTCGTCCGGGGTGCGGGAGACGCCCATGGGCAAGCGCGCCCTGCGGAACCTCCGCCGGCTCTTCGGCGGTAAGGACTGACGAACGACCCGTCAGTCCCCGATTCGGGCTAGCCTCCCGCCGCCGCGCGCTCTTCCGCGGCCTCGACCCCCGGGAGCCCCATGCGTCGTACGACCCTCAGCTCGCTCTGTTGTCTCTTGCTGTGCGCCGCTGGCTGCGGCGCGGCGCACACGGAGGAGGACGCCGGTCTCCGAGACGCCGGAGGCGACGGGGACGCGGGCAGGGACGCGGGCCCCCGCTCGCCGCTCCTTCAGGTGTTCTTCACCGCGCCGGTCGCCGTGGGCGGAGGCGTCGCCGGGTTCGACACGGCGTGCAACACGTCCGACCGGCGCCCCTACCCGGACGTCGAGTACGCCGCGCTGGTGATGTCGGACACGCGCCGCGCGTGCACCAGCGCGAACTGCTCGGACGGGCCGGACGCCCTGGACTGGCCGCTCGTGGCCGACGGCGAGTACGGCGAGCTCGACGCGGTGGTGTTCCGCACCGACGCCAACGCGATCGTCACGGAGGCGCCCGCGCGACGGCTGAGCCCGGTCGCCGACGAGTTCAACTTCTGGAGCGGCGCCACCGGGGACTGGACGCCGGCCCCCGCGAACCAGTGCTCCAACTGGACGTCGCGGTCGGCCAGCGCGGAGGCGGCCGTCGGCTGGACCGGTGAGCCGATCGACGAGCACTTCCAGGGCGGCCACGGCCTGATCCCCTGCGACATGAGGGTCCGGCTCCTCTGCGTCGAGCTCCCGTAGCCCGCCCAGGTGGGGGTCGACACGTCCGCCGCCGAAGGGCTGCAGTATTGACGATTCATGAGCTGTTCGAGCACCAGGTGGCGCTCGCGCCCGGCCGGGTCGCGGTGTCGGCGCCCGACGCCGAGGTCACCTTCGAGGAGCTGAACCGTCGAGCCAACGTTCTGGCCCGCCACCTGCGGGTGACCGGCGTGGCCCCCGGGAGCGTGGTGGGCGTGTTCCTGCCGCGAGGCGCCGCGATGGTCGAGGCCTTGCTCGCCGTCCTCAAGGCGGGCGCGGCCTACCTGCCCCTCGATCCCGGCTATCCGCCCGAGCGGGTGAGGCTGATGTTGGAGCACTCCGGCTGCCGGTGGGTCGTGACTCGCCTGGCCCTGCAGCCCAGGGTCCCACCCGGAGCCGCTCGGGTGATCTGCGCCGATGCGCGACCGCCATCCGAGGGGCCCGCGCTCGAGGAGAACCTCGGGCTCGTGGTGCCCATCGATGCGCCTGCGTACGTCATCTACACGTCGGGCTCCACGGGCGCTCCGAAGGGTGTGGTGGCGCCCCACCGAGGCGCGCGAAGGCGATTCGAGTGGATGTGGCAGGACTATCCCTTCGAGGAGGGTGAGGTGACCGCGCAGAAGACCTCCCTCAGCTTCGTCGACTCGGTCTGGGAGATCTTCGGTCCCCTCTGCCGCGGCGTTCCTCTCCACGTCTTCGATGAAGCGATGGTGCGCGATCCATCCGCGTTCATCTCCGCGCTCGCAGCCGCGAGGGTGTCGCGGATCGTGCTCGTGCCCACCCATCTCCGGATGCTCCTCGATGCCGAGCCGCACCTCGGAGACGCGCTGCCTCGCCTGCGGCTGTGGTCCGTCAGCGGCGAGCACCTTCCCCGCGATCTCGCCAGCCGGTTCCTCGCCGCCGCGGGAGGTGCCACGCTGCTCAACCTCTACGGGTCGTCCGAGGTCGCTGGCGACGTGACATGGCACGAGGTCGCGAGCCCCGTCCCGGAGGTCGTCCCCATCGGCCGGCCGATCCCCCGCACCTCCATTTGCATCCTCGACGACGCGCTCCGCCCGGTGGCGCCAGGCGAGACGGGGGAGCTGCACGTCGGCGGCGAGAGCCTCGCCGTGGGTTACCACCTGGCCCCGCGAGAGACGGCCACGCGGTTCA
Organism: Myxococcota bacterium; assembly: GCA_036149055.1. Classification (GTDB taxonomy): domain Bacteria; phylum Myxococcota_A; class Polyangia; order Polyangiales; family Sandaracinaceae; genus JAVJQK01. The sequence continues at coordinate 94,152 of JAYZQJ010000155.1, forward strand.
TTCCGGATCCCTCCTCGAGTTGCGCAGGCGAGCGCCTCTTCAAGACCGGTGACCTCGTGCGGCGCCTGGCCGACGGCGAGCTCGCGTACCGGGGGCGGAGCGATCACCAGGTGAAGATCCGCGGGCATCGCGTCGATCCGACAGAGGTCCAAGCGCAGCTCTCGGCGCACCCGCTCGTGCGCGAGTGTGCGGTCGTCTCCGACGGTCCCGAGGACGCTCGGCGCCTGGTGGCCTTCTGGGTGCCACGGCAGGACGCGGAAGGAGCAGCCGCGGCGATCCGGAGGAGCCTCGCGAGCCAGCTTCCCGCGTTCATGGTGCCGTCGCAGTGGGTCGTTCTGAGCGCGCTGCCTCTCACGCCGAATGGAAAGCTGGACCGCCAGGCGCTCATCGTGCCGGCCGTGAAGGCGAGCGAGAACCCCGCCCACGCCGACGCGAAGGTGAGCGCTCTGTCGGAGATCTGGGCCCGCGTGCTCCGCGTCGAGACCGTGTCTCCCCAGGACAGCTTCTTCGACCTCGGCGGGGACTCGCTGCTCGCGCTGAAGGTCTGCGCACAGGCGCGCAAACGAGGGCTCGCGCTCACGCCACGCGAGCTCTCCGCCCACCCCGTGCTCGAAGACCTCGCGGCCGTCCTCTCCGACGAGCCCTCCACCGCGCTCGGGCGGGCGCGAGCCACGAGCGCCGGCGAGGACATCCCGCTGACACCCAGCCAGTCGTGGTACTTCGAGCTGTTCGGTGACTTCGCGCCGCACCACACGTGGATCGAGTCCACGATCCTCGAGGTCGCGCCGCCCGCCCGTGCCGAGGTGATCGAGCGCGCGTCCCGTCGCCTGATCGAGCGGCACGAGATGCTGCGCGCCCGCTTCGCTCGCCGGCCCGACGGGACCTGGCGGCAGTGGGTAGCCGAGCCGTCCGACTGCGACCCGTTCCTGCGGGTGGACGTGGCGGCGCTCTCCGACGCCGAGCGCAGGGAGGAAGTGGAGCGATTCGGCTTCGCGATCCAAGACCGGCTCGATCTCGCGAGGGGACCGCTCTTTCGCGTCGTCTTCTTCGACGCTGGGCCTCGTCGCCCCGGTCGACTTCTGGTCCTCACCCACCACCTGATCTCCGACGGCCAGTCCCTCGATGTGCTCTTCGAGGAGCTGGACCTCGCCTACGAGGAGGCGCTGACGGGTCAGCCGGTCGATCTCCCTCCAACCACCGAGAGCTTCAGGGACTGGGCTCGACAGCGCGCCGAGACCGCGCAGAGCGCCCGGACGCAGTCGGAGATCGGCTACTGGCGGAGCTGCGCCGGACCTCCTGCGCCGCGCGACCGCCTGGAGCGTACGCCGCACCTGACCTCCAATCGGACCGTCGTGGATCAGCTGGACGAATCGACCACGAACACGCTGCTACAGCGCGCAAGGCAGGCATACGGCGCCAGGATGCACGAGGTGCTGCTCGCCGGGCTCGCCCGCGTCGTCGCTCGCCGGAGTGGCCAGCGTGCGGTCCTGATCGCGATCGTGACCCACGGGCGCGACGCCCTCGAGCTGGACGTCAGCCGCACGATCGGCTGGTTCAGCGACTTCTATCCGTTGCGCCTCGAGCTCGCCCCGGACGACCCGCCGCGGCGCGTGATCGCGGCGGTCCGCGCGCAGCTCGATGCGGTGCCGGACCGCGGTCACGGCTACGCGCCGCTTCGATTCACCGACCCGGCCCGGCCCCTCGGCGCCGCACGGATGCCTTCGCTGGTCTTCAACTACGGCGGCGAGGGCCGGCTCGATGACCAGCTGCGCCACCGTCGCCTGAGGGTGGTGGACGAGCCGACCGGCAGTCACGAGCCGCCGTCGGTCCCGACACCGATGCACGCGACCCTCTTCGCTGCCATCGAAGGCGGCAGGCTCCGCCTGTCGTGGGTCTACAACGCCGACGTGCTCGACGAGGCGACCGTCCGCGGCCAGCTCGACGACCTGGTGACCTGGCTGCTCGAAGGCTAGCGGCGCGCTAGCGATCGACGAGCTCGCCGCCGAGGTTCTGGACGCTCGCGTTGCCGTCGGCGCGGGTGGCGGGGGAGCCCTCGACGCGGCCGGCGGTGAGCCGCACCGAGGCGTTGCCGTGCGCCTCCACTCCGACGCCGTCCGAGACGATGGTCACGTTCTCGAGCGAGGCGTTCTTGTTGCCTTCGAGCAGGAGCCCGGCGGCCGTGGTCTGGAGGGTCACGTTGCGCAGTCGGATGGCGCGGTTGCCGGTGGCGGCGATCCCGACGGCGGCGGTGATCGTGGAGTCCTCGATCGTGACGGCGCAGTTGGCGTCGGCGGTGATCGCGGTCTGGCCGGGCAGGTTCGCGGTGACCCCCGAGACGTGGAGCTCGTCGTTGCCGCCGCAGCTCAGGGGAGCGCTGCCGTCCCAGGTGGCGAGGCCGAGCCCCCCGAGCACGCTCGACGGCGCGCCGCCGCGCTGGGCCATGAACACCGCGACCACCGCGGCGATGGCCACGCCCAGCCCGACGAGGGAGATCACGCCGCCGAGGCAACCGCTGACGCCGCGCGTGGCCGCGCCCACCGCCGCCGACGTGCCGGCGGCCTGCTGGATGGCGCGCAGCGTCGCCGCCCGGTCCGCCTCGGTCCACTGCGCGGGCTGCTGCCAGCTCGGCGGGGTCACCGCGGCGAGCGTGCGGGTGGAGGCGACCTTGTTCGACTTGTCGCAATAGGCGCACTTCACGAACCGGTCGTTCGGTCCGCAGTCCAGCGGCGCGCCGCAGTTCCCGCACTCGACGAGCATGCCCCGAGGATGCGAGGCGGCCCGGCCGCGCGCAATGCACCGGGGTTGTCGTCGGGCGTGAAGCTCGGCGATGATGCGCCCCATGATCAGATGGGGGTGCATGGCGCTCATGATCGCCGCGTGGTCGGGGGTGGCGCACGCGCAGGAAGCGACGGCCACACGAGACGCGGAGGCGCGGAGCGTCTTCGAGGCGGGCACGGTGGCGTTCGACGACGCGCGCTACGCGGACGCGCTCTCGTACTTCCAGCGCGCGTACGAGCTCAGCGAGCGGCCGGCGCTGCTCTACAACATCGGCGTGGCCGCCGACCGGCTCCGCCAGGACGAGGTCGCGCTCGACGCGTTCGAGCGGTTCCTCGAGCTGGTGCCGGACCACCCGCGGCGACGCGACGTGCTCGCGCGGGTCGAGGTGCTCCGGGCCGCGGTCGCGCGGGGCGAGAGCAGCGCGCCGCCCGACGCGCCGGAGGAGCGCGCGGTCGAGGCCACGGTCCAGCCCTCCCCGAGCGCGCCCGCGGCCGGGCCCGACGTGGGCATGATCGTGGGCGCCAGCGCGCTCGGCGCCGCCGGCCTCGCCGCCATCGCGGTCGGCCTCGCGGGCGCGATCGGGGGCGGAGAGTGCCTCGACCGCGTCGGCGACACCTGCGTGGAGGAGCGCGCCACCGCGTGGGAGGCGACCGGGCTGTACCTCGGGCTCGGCGGCGCCGCGCTCGCCGGAGCGGTGATCTGGCTGGTCGTCGCGCTCGCGGACGGCGGCGGCGGCGAGTCGGCGAGCGCGCTGCGCCTGGGCCCGAACGGAGAGCTGACGTGGACGTTCTGAGGCGCGGGCTGCTCGTGCTGGCGACGGTCTCCCTGGTGGGCGGCTGCGTGTTCTCCGACCGGTGCGTCGGCGGCGCGACCCGCGACGAGGCGTCGGGGCGCTGCGTGCTCGGCGACGGCGGCGGCGTCACGGACGGGGGCCTCCGGGACGGCGCGCTCCCCGACGGAAGCGTCGAGGACGGCGGCGGAGACGAGGACGGCGGGATCGACGCGGGCCCGCCGCCGCGCATCGTCGAGGTGAGCGTCGGGGTGGTGCACGCGTGCGCGCTCGACGATCGCGGCGTGCTGCGCTGCTGGGGCGACAACCGCTCGGGCGCGCTCGGCAGCGGCGACACCGCGCCCTTCGACGCCCCCCGCGTGGTCGATCTGGGCGCCCGGGTGACGACCGTGGGAGGCACGGCGCTCCACACGTGCGCGACCACCAGCACGCCCTCGCTCTTCTGCTGGGGACAGGACATGGAGGGGCAGATCGGAGACGGGGAGGCGAGCGGGACCCCGACGACCTCCCCCTTCGAGCACCCGGGGCTGGGCTCGCTCAACCAGGTGACCGGTGGGTTCGCGAACACCTGCACGGTCGGGCTCCTGGGCGGCGTCGTGTGCTGGGGCCGGAACGATCGAGGTCAGCTCGGCAACGACGCGACGGAGATGACCCAGGCCAGCCCGGGCGACCCCATGGTGGCGCCCGATGGCAGCGAGCTGGAGGGTGTACGGCAAGCGACGGTCGCGGACCGCCACATCTGCGTCCGCGCGGACGGCCGCGTGTTCTGCGTGGGAGACGGCAACGGAGGAGCGCTCGGCGACGGCACCTTCATGGACCGGACGCGGCCGGTCGAGGTGGCGGGGCTCACCGGCGTCACCGACATCGCGGCGAGCTTCGCCCACACCTGCGCCGTGGCCTCCGGCGAGGTCTTCTGCTGGGGGGACGGCGCTCACGGGCAGGTGGCCCCGGGGTTCACCGCGGTCCAGGGCGCGCCGGTGAGCGTCAGCCTGCCGGCCGCTGCGCAGCAGGTCGTGACCGGCGAGAAGCACTCCTGCGCGCTGCTCACCGACGGGACCGTTCACTGCTGGGGCACGGACGACGGAGGCGCGCTGGGCGACGCGGCGACGCACTCGGGGCCCGCCGGCCCGGTGCAGGTCGAGGGGCTCACCGACGTGACCTCGCTCTCCGCCAGCTTCGTGGGCCTGACGTGCGCCCTGACCGACGCCGCGGAGCTCTGGTGCTGGGGCCAGGACGCGATCGAGCTGCTGGGCGGGCCGATGGCCGGGGCGAACACCGTCTTCCTCGACGGCGAGACCCAGCACGACACGCCGGTGCGCGTCGACCCTCTCTGAGCGCGGGCGCCCGGCGCGGTCGCGCGCCATGCTTCCCGCCATGCACGACCTCGCCGTCCTGTTCGAGCATCCGTCCTGGCAGGAGCCGCTGTTCGCCGCCCTCGAGGCGCGCGGCGTCGACTTCGTCGCCATCGATCTGAAGAAGGCGGCCTACGGGTCGGACGACGCGCCGCCGGCGAAGGTGGTCTTCAACCAGGCGAGCCCCAGCGCCTACGTGCGGGGGCACGAGCGCGCGGTCCCGCACGCGCTGGCGTTCATGCGGCACCTCGCGCACCTCGGCTGCGACGTCATCAACGGCGCGGAGGGCTTCGCGCTCGAGCTCTCGAAGGCGGCGCAGGTCGCCCTCTGCCGCGAGCTCGAGATCGATCACCCGCGCTCGGTCGTGTTCAACGACGTCGAGGCCGCCATCGCGCGCACCGACTCGTGGCCGCGTCTCCTCAAGCCCGACCTCGGCGGGAGCGGGGCGCGCATCGAGGTGATCGACGGCCCGGACGCGCTCCGCGCCGCGCTGGCGGACGAGGGAGTCTGGGCGCCGGACAACCTCTTCCTGCTGCAGGAGTATCTCGAGCACGACCCGGCGCAGGGCATCGTCCGGCTCGAGATCCTCGGCGGCGAGCTGCTCTACCCGATGCGCGTGGTGACGCACGGGCGCTTCAACCTCTGCCCTTCGCCGGTCTGCAACCCGGAGGACGGGAGCGACGGCGTCTGCGCGGTGCCCGACGTCGAGGAGAAGCCGGTCGAGTTCTACCCGCTCCACGACGCCCCGGAGGAAGCGGTCGAGGCGGCGCGGCGCATCCTGCGGGCCGCGAAGATCGACGTCGGCGGGGTCGAGTACCTCGAGACCCCGGACGGCCGACGCGTCTTCTACGACGTCAACGCGAACTCCAACCTCCGGCCGAGCGTGGCCGCCGCGTTCGACGTGAAGCCCTTCGAGAGGGTGGTGGACTTCCTCGTCGGACGCATCGAGCGCGCCTGAGGCCGTTCGGCATTTCCCTCGCGACCGGGGCCGGAACGCGGCACCATGGTCGCTCGATGTCCGAGGACGACAGCGCATCCACGCCGCGCAAGAAGTCGGCGCGAAAGGCCACGCTGATCGGCATGGCGGTGATGACGGAGGACGGCCCCGCGCTGAAGCTCCAGGACGACGCGCCGCCGCGCGAGGACGAGGCGCCTCCGAAGAAGAAGCCGATCCCGCCTCCGCCGCCGCCGAAGAAGTCGGTGAAGCCGCCGTCGCTCTCGGGCGGGGTCTATTCGCCGAAGCGACCCGCGTCGTGGAAGGCCATCGCGGCGGCGCTGGAGAGTCACGCGCAGAAGACGCCGAGCGCGCCGCCGCCCAAGCCGGCGTCGAAGGTCTCGGTCTCGACCGAAACCGTGGCCGACGCCGAGACCGAAGCCGAGACCGAAGCCGAGACCGCGGCCGAGACCGAAGCCGAGACCGAAGCCGAGACCGCGGCCGAGACCGAAGCCGAGACCGCGGCCGAGACCGCGGCCGAGACCGAAGCCGAGACCGAAGCCGAGACCGAAGCCGAGACCGCGGCCGAGACCGCCGCCGAGACCGCCGCCGAGCCCGAAGGCGAGACCGCGGCCGAGGCGGAGGTCGCCGAGGTCGACGTGGACGCGGACGCGGCCCCGGACACGGTGCTCGACATGCCCACGGTGAAGGGGATCGGGGCCGACATGCCGACGCCGGTGCTCGGGACCGAGGCGGTGGGGCGGGATCTCGCGCCCCACATGCCGACGCCGATCCTCGGCTCCGAGACGGTCGACCGCGGGGAGCCGCCCCCGAAGCGCGGCAGCGGCGGGCTCCTGATCGGGGCCGCCGTGGTCCTCGGGGTCGCGATCCTGGGGGGCGCGGCGGTGTTCGCGCTCGGCGGCGACGACGCCGAGACGCCCGCTCCCGTGGCCGAGGAGACGGCCGCAGACGAAGCCCCCGCCGAGGAGACCGCCGAGGAGCCAGCCGACGAGATGGAGGAGCCGCCGACCGAGGCGGTTGCCGAGGAGGCGCCGGTCCTGGCGCCGGAGGACGAGGTCACCGCGCCGGAAGAGACCGAGGAGGTCGCCGAGGAGGCGCCGGGCGAAGCGACCACGCGGGAGGCGATGCTCGCCTTCGAGCTCGAGCCGCCGAGGCCGAGCCGACGCGTGTCGCGGCTCTCGCAGGCGGACCGCCGTCGCCGCGCCAGCCGGGCCAAGCGGCTCGCGCTCCGCGCCTACCGGGACGAGGAGCACGCGGAGGCCGAGCGGCTCTACCGTGAGGCGCTCACCTACAACTCCTGGGACGTCGCCGCGATCGAGGGCATGGCCCGGGCGGTGGCGCAGCAGCAGCGCTACCCCGAGGCGCTCGCCTGGGCGCAGCTCGCGGTGGATCGAAACGCGCGCAGCACCGAGGCGCTGCGCGTGCTCGGCGACGTCTGGCGCCAGGCCGGCTTCCCCGAGGACGCCCGGAACGCCTACCGCCGTGGCCTCGTGATCGACCGCAACGACCGCTGGCTCCGCCAGCGCCTCGAGGAGCTCGACCAGGCTCAGTAGCTTGACTCGCGATGCCGGCGCCTCCGCAGCCGTCCACGTCGACCGGCCCGGGACGACGGCAGGCGACGAGCGCGGGGAGGTCGCCCCACGCGCCAACCGCGAGGCTCGATCCCGCGGCAGCGGGCGGCCAGCTCGTGCGCAGCGCGAGCGCGAGCCGCAGGGGACCCAGCGCCCCGCGCTGGGGTCGGGGCCGAGCGGAGCGAGGCTCCGGAGTGGGTGGGGGGGCCCCGCGGAGCAGGTGCAGCGGCGCGTGCGTAGGGCGCGGATGCGCCCGGAGTCGCGGGGCGGGGGTGCGGCGCCGCCGGGGGGGGGGGGGGGGCCCCCCCCCCCCCCCCCCCGCCAACAGCGGGCCCGCCCCCCCCGCGGCCCCGGGC
>JAYZQJ010000156.1:0-10737 GCA_036149055.1 Myxococcota bacterium
GGGGGCGGCGGGGGTCGTTCCGCGCGCCCCCGCCGCGCCCCGCGGGGCCCCGCCGGCGGTGGCCCCCCGCCGCCCCCGCCGCCGGGCGCGGCGGGCCGCGCGACACGTCCCGGAGATCGGGGCGCGCGCCCTCGACCCGCGCGGTGGCCCGCGTCGCCGCCGCCCGGGCGCGGTCGAAGCCACGCCCGGTCGCGTCGGCCGTCGCCGCCCGGCACTCCACCTCCGCCTGGCCCGCCTGGGCGCGGACCGGGAGACGGTCGCCGATCCGTAGCCGCACGGTGGCCACCTGCTCGTCGAAGGTCACGTCGCGGTCGATCACCTGGAAGGAGAGCTGCTGCCCGCGGCGGAGGCGGACCCCCGGGACGCCGAAGACCTCGGTGCGCGAGTTCTCGGTCCCCCACACCTCACCGCGGACGCCCGCGCCGCGCACCCGCACCAGGAGATCCGGGTCGGCGAAGAGATCCCAGTCGCCGTCCACGTGCACCCGGCAGAGCAGGGCGCCGGCGTCCGACGTCGCGAGGGCGCGCGCCGATCGGAAGAGCGCGCCGCGACGATCCAGCTGCGGGAGGCGCGAGCGATCCCAGCTTCGCTCGCCGCGGCCGGCCCACTCGGGCAGCACGGTCTGCGCTTCGGCCGGCGCCGCGCACCCGGCGAGCAGGGTGAGGGCGAGGAGGGCGAACGAGAGCGGCGTCGTGAAGATGCGCATGCCTCGACGTCTCGCAATCCCGAGGCCGCCGGGGCCAATCGCGCGGATGCGCCGAGATCACTACGCTTTCGGCGATGACGCGGCGCGGCGGAGGGCGTGCCGCGCTTTCACACCGGCGACACTCACGTCGGGCGGTAAGCTCCCGCCATGGCACTCAAGGATCAGCTCCTCGAAGACCTCAAGGCCGCGATGAAGGCCAAGGACGAGGTCGCGAAGCTCACCCTCCGCTCGCTCAAGAGCGACCTCGCGAAGAAGGAGGTCGAGCTCGGCCGCGACCTCGACGAGAAGGAAGAGGTCGCGCTGTTGAGCAGCGCGGTGAAGTCACGCCGAGACTCGGTGAGCGAGTACGAGAAGGCCGAGCGGAAGGATCTCGCCGACGCCGAGCGCGCGGAGATCGCGGTCATCGAGCGCTACCTGCCCGCCCAGCTGGACGAGCAGGAGGCGCGCGCCGCGATCGAGTCCCTCGCGAAGGAGCTCGGCGTCAGCGAGAAGAAGCAGATGGGTCAGCTGATGAACGCGGTGATGGAGCGCTACCGCGGTCAGATCGACGGAAAGCAGGCCTCGCGGATCGCGGCCGGCCTGCTGTCCTGAGCCCTCGATCTCAGCGCGGGCCGCAGTCGGCGCAGTCGGTGCCGAGCGCGCAGACCGAGTAGAGCGAGTCGGGGCCGCCGTCGTCGCACTCGCCGTCGTTCGCGCTCGAGCAGGTGTTCGTGCAGCTGCCGCCGCCGCTCGGCTGCGCTTCGCCGCCGCCGCCGCCGCTCGAGGCCGCGCCGCCCGCGCTCGCGCCCTGGGTGGCCACGCCGCCGCTCTCGCCCGCGAGCCAGGCGATCATGGCGCAGCCGGCGAAGATGTTGCCGGCGGTGCCCTCGTAGCGGACCGGGCCCGAGAAGTCGGAGCCGTCGTGCTCCTGGCGGAAGACGTGGATCTGGATGCTGCAGTGGCCGTCCGGGAACCGGTGACCGACCACGCCGGCGATGCGGCGGCCGGTGATCAGGCCCGAGCGGTTGTGGCGGAGCGTCGACCACTCGTCGGACGCGATCCGGGTCACCGCCGGGTCGTCGATCCAGCCCTGGTCGCGCGCCCGCATCTGCACCGCCGAGTGCATCTCGGCCTCGAGCGCCGGGTCCTGCATGATCGGGTTGGTGTTCATGCGGTTGAGCCGTCGCAGGTAGTCGAGGCGCTCCCCGAAGCCCTGCGGCGCCGGGCTGTCGAAGGTGTAGTGGTCGCCGTCCACCGAGAGGCTGTCGGCGTAGAGGAAGCCGTCCCCGTCGCACGAGGTCACGAAGAGATCGTCGACCTCGCTCTGCACCTCGAGCTGCACCGACTCACCCGGCTCGATCCGCTCGCCGTAAGAGGCGGTGTGGTCGTCCTGCACCAGCTCCACGCCGCAGAGCGGCTGCCCCGACGCGTTCTCGAAGGTCAGCGTCCCGGTGTACTCGCCGCCGGCCGAGCCGCCGCCCGAGCCGCCTCCTCCGCGTCGCCTGCACCCCGTCCAGGCCAGGAGGCCCACCGCCACGCACCCGATCACGATCCAGCTCTTCACGCCACGTCCAAGCATCACGTCCCTCCAGTCGAAGAGAGCGTCACGCGTCGAGCGGGGTCCCGGTAGTGGCAGAATTTTCTACGGTCGAACGCAGCTCGAGTCCTCGAGACAGAACGGGTCCTCGAGGACCTCCCAGGGGACCTCGCTGCCGCCGCTGGCGAGATACCAGCCGATCACGTTGAGCAGGTACTCGCCCTCGTCGAAGACCTTGGTCGGATCGACCGGCAACAAGACGTGCTGTCCCACGGGGACCGTCATCGCGTTGAGCACCAGGCTGAAGCCCTCGAAGTCGCCGCTCGTGCGCCACGGGTCGCCGAAGGCGTCGATGGCGGGCGCGCTGACCCTTCCCCAGCGCAGCGGAGGATCGAGGCGGAGCGGCTGGATGCCGCCCTCGGCCTCGGCGAGCTGGCTCGTGCCGCGGGGCGTGAAGAAGAGCTGCCCGTCCGACAGATCGTCGACGTCGAAGAGGAACTGCGGCGCGCCCGGCGCGGGGTGGCGCTCCAGCCGGGACAGGCCTTCGAGCACGTGGCGCGAGATCAGGACGTCGTCGGGCGAGGCGAGCCCCCAGGTCCCGCGGACCCGGCTCGGCGCGGCCCAATCGGTGAGCGCGATCGGCGCGTCCGGCGGGAGGAAGGCGAGCACCCCCGCCGCGCGCGCGTAGGCGTTCCCGGTCGCCGGGGGCACGGTGGTGTCGCCGGCGGTGTTCATCACCATGACCGAGCGCGTGCGCGGCGTGACGTCCTCCGCGGTCACCGGGTCGAGGAAGACGTGGCGCGCGAAGTTGACGGGGTCGGCGGGGTCGAGCGCGATCTGCGCGAGCCCGGCGAGGCGCCGCAGATCCGGGGTCTGGCGCGCGAGGCCGAGCCCCTCGGCCGGCGCGACGAGCGGCTCGTCCCGGTCGAAGACCTCCCCCTGGTAGACGGCGCAGCTCGCGCAGTTGCCGAGCCCCTCGCCGTTGCCGGAGCGCCACGAGTCGATCGCGTCGTTGATCGGCGGCTCCTCGAAGCCCTCGCGGAGCCGGCACGCGCCGAGGTCGATCGCCTCGAGCGCGTCGTCGTAGACGAGCACGCTCAGCCGGTCGCCCCGCGAGGTCGGGATCTGGGTGCGGAAGCGACCGTCCGGGCCGACCGCCGCGCAGCGCGCCTCGCCGTTGGTGAAGTTGGCGAGCACGACGACGTCGCCCTCCTGCAGGCTCGCCTCCGGGACGCACGCGAACTCGGTGCGCGCGCGCTCGCTGAGGTCCGGCAGCTCGAAGAAGATCGAGCGGTCCCCCGCCGCGCACGCGGTGTCGCGCCCCGGCTCCGCGCTCGGCGCCGAGGCCACGATCGGGCCCATCACCCGCAGCCAGATCGGGTGCCGCGCGGTCGAGAGCGAGGTGCGGAGGCCGATGTCGAAGAGGCTGCCGCCGCCGCTGACCGGGGCCGCGGTGGTGATGGCCGGCTCCACGCCGATGTTGAGCATGCTCAGGATGCCGCCGAGCGAGCTGCCCCACTGGCCGTAGGGCACGTCCCAGCCGCCGAGGTCGGGCACGCCGTCGCCGTCGAAGTCGCCCGCGAGATCCCGGTCGCCGTCACCGTCGATGTCGCCGTCGAACTCGACGTCGAAGCGCGAGGTGCGGAGGGGCAGGGTGGCCGGCTCCCAGTCGCGGCCCTCGGGGAAGTCCGGGTGACCCTGCCAGGAGCGCACGATGCGGATGGCCTGCATCCAGTCGATCACGCTCTGCCGGAGGGTGTCGCGCGTGTGGAACATGTAGGCGCTGAAGAAGAGGCCCGCGCTGTCGGCGGTGCCGTCGCCGTTCAGGTCGCGGGCGCGATCCTCCGCGACGGCGCGCCCGAGCGGGGCGAGGCAGCTCCCCGCGAGCACCGACTCCAGCAGCGGCCGCAGGTCGTCGCCGAGGGGCAGCCCGTGGCCCTGCGCGGTGATGCTGACGGTGGCCACGCCGTGGTTGGCCACGAGCCCGGCGAACGCGATGGCCTCCAGGTTCAGCGAGCCGTAGCCGTGCGCGTAGAAGGTCGTGCGGAACGGCTGGCGGTGCGTCTCGGTCTCCTTGGGCACGATCACGAAGATCGGCACCAGGTCGCGGTCGACCCGCGCCTCGCCGGTCTGTCGGTTCAAGTCGAAGGTGTCGTCGACCGTCTCCTGATCCGGGTCGCCGAGGAAGTAGGGCGACTCGAAGAAGCCGAAGGCCATGTGCGACACCGAGCGCTCGAGGCTCTCGAGCACCGCGTCGAGCTGGGTGACCGGCACCCCGAGGTCTTCCACCGGCAGCCCCTCGAGCGCCTCGGCCAGCTGCGCCGGGGTGACGGTGTAGATGCCCGGGCCGGGCTCGCAGGGCGCCGTGCGGGTGCCGCCGCGGAGCGGGGCGGGGATCATGCGCGCCGGGAACTCGTCGGCCAGCCGGGCGAACGGGCCGCGGCCGTAGAGCCCCTCGCGGATGGCGGTCAGGTCGCGCTGGGTGCTCTGGGTGGTGAAGCTCCACGCGAAGGCCACGCCCTCCCAGCCCACGCGCGACAGCTCGCCGTAGATGTCCGGGTGATCGGCCAGCCGGTCCGGCAGCGACGCGAGGTCCTCGCGCTGCGAGAGCGGGTGCACCACCTCGAAGGGCGAGCGCACGCTCTCCCCGCCCCGCCCGCGCAGCCGCTCGGTGAGCACCACCGCGTACTGACGCTGCGGCTCGAGCGGGAGGATGGGGCGCAGGACCAGCGTGTCGGTCTCGCGCTCGTAGAACCAGAGCATGCGGTCGACGGTCTCGTTCGCCGCGCCGGTGAGCCGGCCGTCGAGCGTGTTCGGCGCGTCGAGCACGCCGTCCGAGTCGGTGTCCTCACCGGGGTCGAGCCGACCGTTGCCGTTCTGGTCCTCGTCGACCGTCTCGAACAGCAGGTTGGACTCGCCGGCCCGCGGGTCGTTGGAGTAATAGGCGTCGGGGTCGGCGACCACCCGCGGGAAGCGATCGCTGTTGACGTCGAGCGGGACCGGGAGCCCGGTCTCCATGTCGATCAGGTAGATGGCGTGGCGCTGGAAATCGGCGGCCGAGAAGCGGCTCCCGCCCTGCGCCGCGATCAGCGCGTCGGTGTCGAGGGGCGCGTCGAAGCGCACGGTGATGGGCGCGAAGGTCCCCCAGCCGTCGAGCGCGTCGAACTCCTGGCGCAGCCGCCGCTCCATGCTCGACGGCGCGATCAGGCTCGCGTTGATCCGCCGGCCGGTCGGCGAGTCCGGGTCGGGCCAGGTGGCCACGTCGTTCGGCAGCGGGATCTCGGGCAGCGGCTCGGCCTCGAGATCCCAGACCACCCGCGGGCCCTCGCCCGGCTCGGTCTCGGCCCAGCCCTGGGGCAGCCCGCCGCTCTCACAGGCCACGAGCGAGAGCGCGATCGCGTAGCGAAGGAAGCGCATCGCCCGGGAGCATAGCGAAGACGGAATGGAAACGCGCAGCCTCGAGGAGAGGCTGCGCGTCTCGCGGTCCGGTCGTCTGGAGGTCAGGGCGCCGGGGGCGGGCAGACCGCCGGGTCGCCCATGCAGGTGCCGGTGGAGCAGCGGTTCATCGCCTCCATCGGATCGCAGGGGGCGCCGGCGGGGAGCACCGGGCGGAGGCTGACGTCGAGCGAGAACGGCGTCTCCGCCTCCGCGCCGCCGTAGATCTCGACCGCGATGGTGTAGGTGCCGGCCGGCGCGTCCTGGAGGACGGTGGTCGACCGGTAGGTCTCGTCGTCGTCGTTGCAGGCCGCCTCGCTGCCGGGGTCGCCGCAGGTGGAGCGGAAGTAGACGACGGTGTCGATGTCCTCGGACGTCGCCGCGTTCTCGGTCGACGCGATGAGGTCGTAGGTGCCGGCGGGTACGTCGACGGTGAAGAGCGTCTCACCGCCGCTGGTGTCGCCGCAGGTCGCGAAGAAGAGGCTGTCGGCCGCGGGCACCGCGCCGGCCACCGACTCGGTGACGGTGGTCGGGCCGGGCGTGATCGAGACCGCGGTGGCGCCCGAGCAGGCGGCCATGACGTCGGCCGGGATCGCGCAGGTGCCGCCGTCGCAGCTCAGGCCGTCGGCGCAGATGGTGCTCGCGCCGCAGCTCTCGCCGAGGCCGGCCTCGGTCACGTCGGAGAGCGCGAAGGTCATGCTGGAGCTCTCGAGGTCGAAGCGGTCGACCACGGTGACCTCGACCTGCGTCGCCGCGGCGGTCGCGGTCATGAAGTCCTCGTCGGCGATGCGCACGAGGGCCTCGTAGGCCGGGGTGCCGCTCACGCGCTCCACGCCCACCTCGAAGGTCGACTGCGCCGGGGTCTCCGGGTCGCCGTCGGTGTCGACCTCGATCGCGGCGCCGGAGCCGTCGAGGAACGAGACGCGCACGTAGGAGACGTCGCCCTCGGCGTCCATGCCGCGCACGACGAGGTCGTAGCGCTCGGTGCCCACGCGGTAGGCGTCACCCTCGGTGAGGGTCGGGGCGCTCGCGTCGCTCACCTCGACGGTGAGCTCGTACGCGCCGCTGTCGGTCGCCTCGCCGTAGCCGGTGACCACGAGGTGCACGGTGCTGCCGCCCTCGGCGGTGAAGCTGCCGGCCGACTGCGCGATGAGGCCGGGGAGGGCGTCGTCGAAGCAGGTGGCGGCCTCGGTCGAGTCGCAGGCGGTGGGGCGCACCTCGAGGAGGGTGTCCCAGCCGGTCGCCTCGTTGAGGGTGTTGAAGCTGACGCCCTTCAGGCCGGTGCCGGGCACCGTGAGGGCGAGGATCTCGGCCGGGGCGGCGTGCTCGGGGGCGCCGCAGCCCTCGGAGAGCGGGAAGCCGGTGGTGCCACCGGAGGTGTCGCCGGTGATGGTCTGCTCGCCGTCGGTCAGGGTGACCGCGCGGGGCGCGTCGCAGGCGCCGCCCATCATCATGCCGGAGTCGTGCCCGTTGGCGTCCGGCGGGGGCATCGTCGCGTCTTCGGTCGACGTTCCGCCGTCGTCCATGCCCGCGTCGGCGGGGGTCGGGTCGCTGTCGCAGCCGACCAGGGCCAGGAGAAGGGAGCTCAATAGAAGGAGTCGTGTGTGCTGCATGACCGGGCGGCATAGTGCATGCCCGCGCCTCACGCCCGCTTTTTCTGTCCCTCTTCGGGGAGGATGGCCTCCATCGGCTCGACCTCGAACGCCTGCCGCTCTTCGTCCCAGTCCACGATCAGCGCCTCGTCGCCCCGGGCGAGCGCCTCGGGATCGGCGCAGCGCACGTGGAGGATCATGTCCGACCGCCCGTCCTTCAGCTCCGCCTGGCCGAAGCGCGCGTCGACGTTCCCGGTGCGGATCTTCACGACCTGCCCCACGAGGTCGCGGTTGCCCCGGGCCGCGCGCACCCGGAAGAGCGGCGCCATCGGCCGGGTGAGGAGCGAGGTCAGCGGCGTGGCGAGCGCGAGCGCGGCGACGGTCACCACCAGCGCGGAGAGGAAGCCGCCGAGCGGGAGCACCGGCGCGAGGTACCGGCTGCCGAAGAAGGTGCCGAGCCAGCCGAAGAGCACCAGGAGGCTGAGCACCACGGTCAGCGGCGCGTGACGGAGCCCCAGCGCCGAGAGCACCCCCGCGAGCCCCCCGACGTCGCCGACCTCCAGGTCGGCTTCCATCGCGCCTTCTGCGCCGCCCTCGAGCGCTCCGTCCACCGCCCCGTCTGCGCCGTCGGCCCCGAGGTCGAAGTCGAGCACCTCGAGGTCGAGCGCGCCGAGCATCACCGAGAGCCAGTACAGGACGACCAGCCCGAGCAGCCCGGTGAACGCGAGCGTCGGCATCGAGAGCGCGGTGGCGAGGAACTCCTCCATGACCCCTTCCGCGAGAGTACAGCGCCGCCGCCCCCCTCGCGTAGGGGTGAACGCGCGACCCTCGCGCCTATTGCACCGGCTCGCACCGCCGCCCGGATGGCGCTACCTCTAGTGCGTGCACGCTCGCCGACCTTGGCTTCGTTGGCTCCTCGCGCTGCTGTTCGCCGCGGGCGCCCTCCCTTCGGTGACCCACGCCCAGGCCGCTCGTCAGCTCGACGATCCGACCGGCCGCACGCCCGTGCGCGTCCGTCCGTCCGAGCCGGCGCCGGGCCCCGAGTACGAGACCGCGTGGGGCTCCAGCTACGACGCCGACGTCCCGGCGCCTCCGGACGTCGCGGGCCCCGAGGAGGCCGCGCTCCAGCAGCGCCTACGCTTCCTCGACGCGTCCTTCAGCCTGCTGAGCGCGCAGGGCCCGAACTACACCAACGGCGTCATCAGCATGATCCTCGGCGGGGTCACCATCGTGCTCGGCGCGGTGTTCCTCGATCAGGGCCCGCCCTGGGATCTCTTCGCGCCGTTCATGATCGCGTCGGGCAGCGTCAGCATCCTGAGCACGCTCCTGACGGACTTCATCCTCCGGCCCAACCCGGAGCCGGTCTCCCTCCGCTACCTCGCGATGCCGACGGGCACGCGCGCCGAGCGCCTCGCCAAGCTCGACCACGGCGAGCAGCAGCTCTCGGGCCTCGCCGAGCAGCACCTCCTGCTGCGGGTCGTCGACGCCTCCCTCGCCATGGCCGGCGCCGGCGTCTCGGTCGGCGCCTACCTCGCGCTCCGCGACAGCTCGAGGGACTTCGATCCGATCGAGCTCCTCTTCATCGCCCCCGCCGCCATCACCGTCATCGCCGCCGTCATCGGGCTCTTCAGCGAGTCCGGCGCCGAGCGCCGCTGGAGCGCCTACCAGCGCCTCGCCCGCTCCCTCGAGCCCGAGGACCGCGCGCTCCTCGAGCAGGAGCTTCGCCAGCGCGGCGAAGTCACCCTCCGCCCCCTCGCCGGCGCCTCCGGCTCCGCCGGCTTCCTCGGGGTCGCCGGCAGCTTCTGATCCCGTCGCGGCCCCCCTCGACCCAGACCCGCGCTCTCGACGTCGACGCCTTGCCCGCTGCCACTCGCAGCAAGCGAGGAAGGATCGCCGACGCTCTCGACGTCGACGCAAAATCTGGGGAGAGGGGAGGTGAGAGGCGAGGAGGAATCGCCAAGCGAGCCCGCTGCCGTGCCGGCGCCCCAGCTGCTGCCGGCACTGCTGCCGCTGCCGGCCGTTGCCCCGGCTTCAGTTCTCGAATTCTGGGCTCGGACGAGACGTGAGGCGGGGAGCGGGAGCGGCAGCGGAGGCGGCAGCGGGAGCGGCAACGGCGAGCAGCGGGAGTGGCAGCGGCGAGCGGCAGCGGGAGCGGCAGCGGGAGCGCCAGCGGAGGCGGCAGCGGCAGCGGGAGCGGCAACGGCGAGCAGCGGCAGCGGCGAGCGGCAGCGGGAGCGGAGGCGGCAGCGGAGGTAGAGGCGGAGGCGGCAGCGGGGAGCGCAGCGGCGGCGGGGGCGGTGGGGGAGCGGCGGCAGCGCAGCGGCGGCGGAGGTGGTGGGGGAGCGGCGGCAGCGCGGCGGCGGCAGGAAGCCGGGGTGGGGCGCGGCCCAGGAGAGGGACGCGCCCCGAGGGTCAGGGCAGGCTCACTTGTCGGTGAGCTTCACGAGCGTCGCGATGATCTTGTCGAGCCGGTCGAGGATGGCGGGCTCGACCGAAGCGAGGATGCCGTCGGCGACGGCCACCTCGAGGCAAGCCACCACCTCGTTCGCGGAGCCGAGGGCGACGTGATAGCTGACCTGCCGCTTGCGACCGCGAGAGTAGGTGCCCTCTGCGATGTTGAGCGGGACGGACTTGGCGGCCTTGCGGAGCTGCCTGGCGTGGTCGGTGTCGTCGCGGCGGATCGCCTGCACGAGCGGACCGACCTCGGTGACCATGGTGACGGCGTCGCGATAGATCCTGAGCTGCATGAGCTGTTCTCCGAGTCACCGCAGCCTGGCGCGCGACCGTCGCGCGACTCGTCGGTGACGCCCCCCCACCCGCCGGCGCGCAGGGCGTGTCAAGGGCGAGGCGCCGCAGGCGCCGAAGCCGGCGAGCGCGCAGCGCGCAGCCGGGCCGCAGGCCCCTTTACACGCCCGAGCACCGGCGTACACGGTGGGGCTCACCGACGAGGCGCCCCTCCTCATCGAGTCTGCGACCCGTTGTTGAATCGCAATATCGTTGGTCGGTCGGCGGGGGCCGAGCCCGGGACCGAGCCCGAGCCCGAGCCCGAGCCCGAGCCCGAGTCCGAGACCGAGACCGAGACCGAGACCGAGACCGAGACCGAGACCGAGACCGAGACCGAGTCCGGCGTGCTCGTTGTCTTCGCGGTATGCAGTGAGACGAGAGGTGGGAGGCGAGGAGGAATAGCCAGGCCTGGCCGGGACGGCCCCGCTGCGCCTCCGCTTCCCGCCGTCGCGAGCCGCTGCCGCGGCCGTCGCACGAGTTTGACGAACGAACAGGATCGTCCCCGAACCACGGGAGCGGACTCGCTGTCGGCCACGGCCCCGCTGCCGCACCCGCCGCACTCGCCGCCGCCGCACTCGCCGCCGACGCTGCCGCCGACGACGCCCGCCGCCCTCCGGGCGAGGAGGCCGCTGAGCTGGGCAGACACCGAGAGCGTTCCGCCTCCTCAGACCCAACTGAAGCCGTCCTGCCGACCAAACTGGCGG
>JAYZQJ010000157.1:0-57766 GCA_036149055.1 Myxococcota bacterium
CCATGGCCGCGCTGAGCGTCGGGCTCGTCCCGAGCGCTTCGCCCAGGTCGAGCGGGACCCGCCACGGTCGCGCCCCGTGATAGACGACCACTGGCACGATCGGCGACAGGCGCAGTCGCCCGTCGACCGGCTGACCCTGAGGATGCCAGAGTCGGAGCGCGTAGTCGGCCATCCGGAGAGGCATACGCGGGTCGGGCGTGCTCTGGTGCTCGAGCAGCAGGTAGAACCGAACGTCCTGGCCATCCACGCTCCCCGAGAACACCAGGTCGCTGGCGAGGCCTCGCAGCGCGGCTCCCACCGTTTCCCCGGAGCGCAACTCGAGCGACGACCAGTCGACGACCGCGGCCAGGTCTTCGGGCAAGATGCTGCGGAGGAGCGCGCCGCCCCGCTCGACGTCCCCGAAGACTCGCTTGAAGAGCGCATCATGAGGTGACGGGTGCTCGGGGAGCGCGGGCATTTGCGCAGGCTCGCACGCGGGCGCCAACGGCTCAACACGACTTCGGGTGAATGTGGCAATGAAGGCTGCGCTTTGCCGTGGTCGATCGCGCCGAGCCGCCGGTCCTGGTGATACTCTCGGCGACAGGTCCGATGGCTCTTCTCTTCTCCGCGCCGGCCTGGATGTGGATGGTCCGCGCGACCGCGCTGGGGCTCGCGCTTGCGCGAGCGGACTCGTCATCGTCACGGAGGGGGCCTGGATCGGCATCCTCGTGGACGCGCTCGTGATGGCGGCGTCCGCCTGGTGTGTCGTGTCGGTCTGGCGCCAGCTCGGCGTCGTGGAGGGAGCGCTCGGTCACGTCGCTCGGGTGGCGCTCACCGCTCTGGCGGTGCTGGTCTCCCTCGTGTGGCTGGCCGCAACGATCATCCCGGGACCCCCACCCGGCGTGTCCTACGAGGAGTGTGTCGAGGGCTGGCACGGGTGGGACCAGTCCTGGGGCCCGTAGCATCGACCCGGCCTGGAGATGCTCGGGTCACCGGACGTGCCGCCGGGGACCGCTCCTCAGCGGAGGCGGTAGGCGACGACGACGGGCGGGTTGGAGTAGGTGCCCTGCTCGCGGTCGGCGCCGGTCATCGTGAGGTAGAGGAGGCCGCGCTCGGCGTCCCAGGCGCCGCCGCCCATCTGGGGGCGGGCGTCGACGAAGGGCGACTCGAAGGGGCCGTGCGCGTAGGGGCGCACGTCGCTGGGGGCGAGCTCACCGGCGCGCACCGCCGCCAGGTCGTTCAGGTCGAAGAACCAGTAGCGGAGCGAGCGGTCCTCGGGGTCGCGGGAGCAGTAGCCGGCGCACTCCGAGTCGAGGCCGTCGGGCACGCACTTGTAGCAGACGCCCCGCGGGCCGTGGCCGCCGCTGTAGCCGAAGGTGGCGTAGGTCCGGGTGCCCGGCACCACGAAGCCGAAGACGGCGCGCGAGAGGTGCGTCCAGAGGTCGTTGTCGCCTTCGTCGTTCGAGAGATCGGAGTGGAGCGGGGCGGCGAGCGAGTAGTCGAGGAGCGCGGTGGTCGGGATGGGGTCGACGCCGCTCACGATGTCGTCGAGGGACACGAGGTGGGCGCTCGGGCCGACGCTCAGCCGCGAGATGATCGGGTGGCCGCTCGAGAGCCCGGTGATCATCGCTCCGCCCAGCAGCTCGCGGTGCTCCTCCGGGATCGGGGAGAGCCAGCCGGCGCCGTGGGCGCGCGCCTCGAGGCCGTAGAAGCCGTCGATGGCGGAGCCGGCGAGGTCGCTCGCGTCGCGCAGCACGAGGGTGGTGTGCGTGTTGTCGGCCGGCGCGTCGTAGTACTCGATGGCGTTGAGGATCAGCGCGCCGTCCTCGACCCACATCCCGGTGATGCTCGAGATGGCCTGCGGGTTGTCGACCCGGGTCAGCACCCGGGCGAAGGGCTGGATCGGCGGGTCCGCCATGTTCAGCTCCGACAGCGTCTCGCTCTGGACGAGCTCGGGGATGCGAAACTCGGCGATGGCCTGCTGGTGACTGTGGCCGACGATGAACATCGTCTCGCCGCTCTCCGACAGGGCCATCGTGCCGACGGCGAAGTTCAGGTCGGACTCGCCGAAGGTCATGGCCGGGAGCCGGAACGCGCCCGCGACCTCGAGGTCCTCCACCGCGAGCAGCGGCAGCTCTCCGCCGCCCGCGTCCGGCGCGGAGGCGTCCACCGCGGAGCGTCCGGCGTCGAAGGCGGAGGCGTCGGCGACGGAGGCGTCGCCCCCCGGGGCCGAGCCGTCACAGCCGAGGAGGGCGAGGGCGAGCGAGGCGATCAGCGCGCGATGCGGCATGTGCGCAGCTTACCTCGCGCGCCGCGCCCCTCTCACCGCTGGCGCGCTTCGATGCAACTTCGGCGCGCGGCTACTTCTTCTCGCGCTGACGTCGCTGCGCCTCAGGGACAGACCTCGGCGTCGGGCTCCTGCCCGCTTCGCAGCCACGCCTGCGCGCACGGCCGAGGATCGTAGCCGGTCTCGTCCTCCACGACCGCCAGGAGATCCTCGAAGCGAGCCGCCGTGCCTCGACGCGTCGCGTAGAAGGCGCGCAGGGCGGCGTCGAGCGCGCCGCGCCCGACGCGCCGCTCCAGCGCGCGCATGAAGTGCGCCCCCATCATGTAGGGGATCGCAGACCAGTAGCCGTCCTCGACGAGGTCGACGACGCCACAGCCCTCGGGCCACGCGACGTGCGGGATGCTGGGGTCGGCGAGCGCCGCGTCGAGCTCGAGGCGGTACTGCGCCCAGACCGCGTCGGCCTCGGCCTCGCCCGCCGCCGCTTCGACCGCGCGCGCCGCGACGTAGGTGGTCACCCCTTCGGAGAGCACGAAGTCCTCCCAGCACGCGATGCGCACGCCGTTTCCGAACCACCCGTGCGCCGCCTCGTGCGCGTGCGTCTCGAAGACGCCCATGGACTCGGTCGCGACGTGCCAGAAGGGGTGGTGCTCCATGCCGCCGAACGCTCCCTCGCCCCAATCGGCCTGAACGCTGCCGGCCCGGGACCCGAACATGTAGTCGCCGTAGGTCTCCTCCAGGAACGCGAAGGCGTCGACGAGGTGCTCGGTGCCGCGCAGGCCCTCGGCCTCGGCGCCCGGGAGCGTCCAGACGGAGATGTCGGTCCCCGACGGAGTGCGACCGAGAGGGTGCTCGGTGAGCTCACCCGCGGCCCAACCCAGCATGTAGACCGGCCCTTCGCGCTCGAGCGACGCCGCGGCGACGAGCGTCCCCGGGGCGTCGACCACCTCGAGGGTGTAGGTCATGCCTTCGGCCGGATCCGGGTTGCAGGGGAAGAGGTTGCCGCAGAAGTAGGGCCAGGTGAGCGTGCTGCCGTTGGGGAGCAGCCCGTAGGCGCCCTCCTGGACGGTGAAGTCGTACGCGAAGGACAAGGTGAGCTCGCCCGCGGTGCCCGGCGGTAGGTCGACGAACAGCCAGCCGGCGTCGCGCGCGTGCGGGAGGGCGCGGCCGGCGAGCTCGACCGCGCGCACGTCCAGCCCCGCCGCGTCGAGCGCGATCCGGTCGGCGGGCGGCGCGGCGACGCGGACGTCGGCGGTCGCGGTGAGGGCGGAGACGTCGGCCCGCAGGTCGGTGTGGAGCACGTCGGGCACCGCGACGGCCAAGTCCTCGCACGGGGGCACCGCGGCCACGAGCTGCCGCATCGCGGTGGGGCCTACCCAGGGGACCGCGTCTACCTCGTCGATGGTCGCGAAGAGGGCGTCGTCCGCGGTGCCGAAGACCGCGTCGGGGCCGTCGCGGTGCGCCGTGAGGTGCTGCGCCGCGCGCGCGTGCACCCCCGCCTCCATCAGCGCGCCGGCGCCGGGGCCCTCGTTCAGCCACCCGACCACCGCGAGCAGCTCGCAGGTACGGAAGTCGGAGCCGTCCGCCTTGGCCCCGGGGACGACCGCCGGGTCGCGCTCGCCGTCGGGGCTCGCCGGAGGGGCGCAGGCGCAGAGCCAGAGGGCGGTCGCGCTCAAGGCGCCGAGCGGGAGCTTGCGAACGATCATGGCCGGAGGTTGCACCGCGCGGAGGGGATCGTCGCTGCGGTGGCGCGCGTGGTGGCGTGCGTGGCGCGTCACGTGTCTCGCCGACGGCGACCGAGGCGCTATCGTGCGGCCGTGTCCGTCCAGACGTCGACCGCGCTCGTCGCGCTCGTTCGCAACGCGGGGGTCTCCACGCAGGAGCTGGCGCGGGCGGCCGGGTTCGCCCGAGAGATCGTCGAGTCGCCGACGATGGTCAGCTACGCGGAGGGCGTACGGATCTGGGAGGCGGCCGAGCGGTTGACCGGGGATCCGAACGTCGGCCTCACCGCCGGCGCGCGCTGCCGCCCCGACCAGATCCCCGTGCTGGGCACGCTCTTCGGGCACTGCGCCGACCTGACCGATGCCCTGCGCCGGCTCGCGCGCCTCGTGCCGATGGTGATCCGGGGCGTCCCCGTGGGCTTCGACGGTGACACCGGGACCTTCTCGTACACGTCCCCCTCGACGACGCCTCACGGGGTGGACGCCATGTTCGCCGCGGTCGTTCAGCTCGCGCGACATTGCGCAGAGGCGCCGATCGCGCCCTGCGAGGTCCAGCTCCAGAGCGCCCCGCCGCGTCACCCGGAGGTCTACGAGCGCTTCTTCGAGGTGCGACCTCGGTGGGGCGCGAAGCGCTCCTCGCTGCGCTTCACGCGCGCCACGCTGGCGATTCCCTTCCGAGGGGCGGCGCCGGCGCTCGCGGCGCTGCTCGAGGAGCGCGCGCCCGCCCTCATCGAGCCGGCCGGGGCCGAGCGTCGGGACCTGCGAGCCGCGATCATAGCGGCCATCCGGGCGTCGCTTCAGGACGGGCTCGACCCGACCCTGAGCCGGGTCGCGCTCGACCTCGGGACGAGCCCGCGCACCCTCCAGCGCCGGCTCGCGGACCGCGGGCTCCGCTTCACCGCGCTGCGCGACGCGACCCGGCGCGCGCTCGCCGAGGAGGCGGTGCTGACGGGGAGCGAGCCGACCCTGCAGATCGCGCTGCGCCTCGGCTTCGCCTCCCGGAGCAGCTTCGAGCGGGCGTTCCGTCGGTGGACGGGCGAGACCCCGGCGCGCGCCCGCGAGCGCTCCCTCGGGCAGGGCTCGGGTTCGTCCCCATCCGAGTGATGGGGCCGGGGCGGCGGGGCGATCCCAGCGGCGCGTCGCTCACGGATCGGCGACGCAGCCCGCCTCGAACGGCGCGCCCGGGCCGAGGGTGCGCGCCCACCGGCCGTCGGCGCGCGAGCCCGTGTGGTCGAGCCACTCGGCGCCGACGCGGACCCAGCGTCCATGACGCTCGCCATAGATGGCGATCCCCGGGGGCGTGGGGTCGGTCTCCCAAGGGGGCCGGTGCTCGCGCCCGGACCCCACGACGATCTCCGCGCTGCCGTCGGCGTCCACGTCCGCGACGACCGGGTACTCCGTCCGCGTCCGCGAGTGGTTCGGGGCCCGGTGCCGGGTGCGCCCGGTTCGACCCTCGAGCACGCGCAGCTCGGTCTCGTCGGCGTGGATCACCTCGGGGAGTCCGTCGCCGTCGAGGTCGGCCGCGCTCACCCCGGTGACTCCGCTGTGATCGGTGATCGCGGCCTTCCACCTGATCTCACAGCCCCGGCAGTCCGGGTCGACCATCACCACTTCGGCGCGGTTCGCGATCACGAGCGCGTCTCCCCCGTCCCCCACGAGATCCGCCACGAGCGGGGGGCCGCCCGCGAACAGGAGCTCGAGGAAGGGCGCTCCGGGCAGCCGGCCTCGGCCGAGGATCGCGCCGTCGGACGGGTCCAGCACGTACCACCGCGACTGCCGGACGAGCGCCACCTCCGAGCCCCGGCGGTCGGCGAGGAAGTCGCCGACCGCCGAGAACCCGTAGAGCTCGTCCCGGAGGCGCCACAGGACGCGGCCGTCGGCGCGATAGGCGACGCGACCGGCGAGCACCTCGAGCGCGCCGTCGCCGTCGAGGTCCACCGCATGCACGAGGGGGCCCCAGTAGCCCTGCGACGCGCTGAGCGCCTCCGAGTCGACGCAGAAGCGGGTCCGCCCGCTCGCTCCCTCGACGACGCAGTGTCCGAAGATGACCTCGACCGTTCCGTCGGACTCCAGATCACGCACGATGGGCGCCCCGGAGACCGAGAGGAGCGTGCGGCGCGGCGAGGGCGGCGTCAGCGGCGCGTAGGGAGGCGCGGTCGCGCTCCACAGGGCCTCGCCGTCGAGCTCGAAGGCGTGCATGTGACCGTAGCTGCCGAGCGCGACCAGCTCGAGCTCTCCGTCACCGTCGAGATCGCCGGCCGCGAGGGTGGCGGTCGGGGCGAGGGCTCGGACCTCGGGGTCGCTCCAGCTCACGGTCCGCCGCGTGGCCAGATCCACGATGCGCAGCACCCCGCCGAGCTCGGGCGCCATGCGGCCGTTCTCGAGCGGCCCGTCGCCCACCAGCTCCCCGTCGGTGCTGACGAGCCGGCCGTGCGAGACGAAGGCCAGCCGCGTCGCCTCGCCCTCCCTCGTCGGCGGCAGCACCAGCGGTGTCGAGGTCACGTGCGTACGGTCGGGGTGCTCGAGCGGCTCGTCGGGGAACGGCCAGCGGCGCTCCAGGACCATCGCGAGGGGCGCGCACCCCGCGTCCCCATGCGTGCGCGGGTCGGGTGAGGCGTCCGGGGGCGCCGGCACGTCGAACGAGGCGTCCGCCGCGGGTGGGGCGTCGGGCGCGGCGTCGAACGGCGCGGAGCTCGGTCCGACGGGGACCTCGAGCCCGGTCGCCGCGGAGCACGCGCAGAGTAGGGCGGCACCGAGGTGCCCCGCCAGCCGCTGCGTCCCCCATCGCATCCACGCAGCGTGGGGCGCGCTCGCGCCCGCGCCCAACCGGTGGCGGGCGCGGTAGCGCCGTTGGCGCAGGCGGCGTCGTCGCAGGGGCCGAGACGCGCCGGATCACCGGAGGCGTCGGCTCGAGGCCCGACGCGACAGGAGCGACGCCCAGCGCGCCACGTTCTGGCGGCGGCGACGGCGCGGGACACGTTGTCACGATGGTCAGCCAGCCCATTGACCCGTCGCGGAGCCGGGATGCAGGAGCCCCCGATTTCCGGAACGCCCACCCATCGGTGCGAGGCCGCACGTGTGGGGGCAGGCCGACCGAGCTCGCGACGACCGAGCTCGCGACGACCAAGCTCGCGACCCTCTCCCTCGTCGTCGCCGTGCTCGGCGGCTGCGCGCTGTCGCACGGACGCGCGGACGAAGGGGCCGACGGCGGTCGGGCCGATGTCCACGTCACGCCCGATGCCCATCTCGAGGCTCACCGTCGCGTGGGCAGCTATCACGAGGCGGCCGCGATCGTTCACCGGGTCGGCTCGCTCCCGAGGCTCCGGGCGTGCATGCCCCGGGGCGGTACCGTCGAGCGCTGCGTCCTCACCCAGCGGGAGCCGGGCGAGGGCTGTTCCGGGCGAGGTCGGCGGCGGACGCCCGCCGGCTGCGTGATCGAACGGGACGAGACCGAGGCGGGCGGCTACTGGCGCGAGGAGATCTCCACGAGCTACTGCCGAGAGGGCTCGCTGGAGCTCGTGGTGGACATGGAGGGCGTCCCGGAGAGGGTGCACGTGTCGATCGCCTGCGCGCTCGACACGTACCTTCCGGGGCTGACCGTCCGTGGGTGGCGGACCGGCGAGGCGCCCGCCGCCGTCGGGCGGAGCTGCACGTTGCCCGACGTCCCCACCGGCGGGCTGACCACGACGGAGACCCTCGTCGCGGTCGACCCGGACGCGTGCGGAGGGCTCCCCTGCGTCGCCTCCGGTCTCGAGGGCGACCCGCGCGTGATCTGCGATCGCGCGGAAGGCGGCGAGGACTGCACGCCTGCGCACGAGGTGGCCGCCCACATCGCCTGCTCGTGTCGTTGCTCGCGGCTGGAGGGTGACCCGAGCGTCCCGCTCTGCGCCTGCCCGGACGGGACCGTCTGCTCCGACGAGCTGTTGCGCGTGCCGGGGACCGGCGTCGGGGGGGGGTGGTGCGTCCCCTGCTCCGACGACCCGTTCACGCCCAACGTACCGCGCTGCCGGGGCTGAGCGCGGTCGGCGCGCCGTGCCGCCACTACTCTAGCGGCGCTTCAGGGGATCGACGCCGAGCAGCCGGCGCACGTCCCAGACCACCTCCGAGACGATCACCTCCGAGAGGCGCGGGTCGGCGGGCTGCGGGTAGCTGACCTCGCGGAGCCGTTGATCGCTCTTGTCGCCGTAGCCCTTGCCGTAGCCGCTGTGGGAGAGGCGCACGTCGCCGATCCAGCGCACCGAGGTGACGACGGCCCGCTGCTCGCGGATCGGCGCGTAGCCCAGCGCGCGGCAGCGCTTCAGCCAGTCGGCGTGCGGGACGGAGGGCGCGTCGGGGCCGAGCGCGGGCATGTCGCCCCGGGTGAAGGCGGGGCGATCGGTCTGCCAGTTGGGCTCGTCGCCGCTCCAGTCGCCGGCGGAGACCTGCGACGGGTGGGCGACGCGGACGAACGCGTTGTCGTCGAAGCTCGACGTCACCTGCCCCGCGGCGATCGAGCCGAGGCCGCCCGGGCCGGCGAGCCGCACGCCCTCGAGCCCCTCGGCGAGCTCGGGGATGCCGAGCCAGTAGCGCAGCTCCGGGAGCCACAGGGCGGTCTGGGCGCGCAGCCAGGTCTCGGCGAGGGTGGCGAAGGTCTTCCCGCTGAAGATGCGGCAAATATTGCCGCAGCTTCCACGCGCGTGAGCGCGTGGGATGGGGTGGGAGCCCGAGCCGGCTTTGCCGGTCGGGCGGGAGGGGGCGCATGCCCCCTCCGGAAAGTGAGCTTCTTGGGCAGCTTGGTCTGCGGCAGCGCCGCGCTGACGGTCAGCGACGTGAGCCGCGCGTCGAAGGCGTCGGGGGCCGGAGGCCGTCGGCCCTCCGCCGCGTAGAAGCCCTCGGGGTGGGCGGCGAAGATCGCGCTCGCGCCGGTGACGCAGGCCCGCAGCGCGGCCGGATCGGCGCCGAGCGAGTCCGCGGCGGTCGCCCAGCGGAGCCAGCCCTTCGCGCGGCCGAAGCGGCGCGCCATCGCGGTGAGCCGGTCCTCGGCCGAGAGCAGGGCGGTCGGTGGCGCGCCGGGCTCCCCCGCGATCCGGCGCCCGGCCTCGACGAGCTTCTCGCGAGTCTCGCCCTCCGGCTCCGTCGCGAGGCGCGCCTCCAGCAGCGGGAGATGGCGGGGCCGCATGACCTGGGCGGCGGCGACGCGCTCCGCGCCGTCTTCGGCGTCGATGCGGGCGGCGATCACGTCGTCGTTCAGGGTCGCGCTCTCGTTCCCGCCGACCAGCTCGGACGCGAAGGCGCGCTTGCCCTCCCGCACGTGGGCCGCGAGCAGCCCGAAGCTCGCCTGCTGGTAGGCGCTCGACTCGCGCCCCAGCCGCTGCTGGAGCACGGTCTTCAGCGCGATCCGGAGCGAGCGATCGGCGGGGCCGGTCTCGCTCAGGAGCGCGCTGATCACGTCGTCGTCGGTGTCGGGGCCGAGCGCCGGCCCGATCGCGTTGATGCCGCGCTTCTCGAGCACGCCGCGGAGGGTGGGGAGATCCATGCCCCTCGATACGTCGAGGGGCGGGAGAGTTTCCCCCAATTCGGGGACATCTACTCGCCGTACGGGACCCAGATGTTCTTCACGTGGGTCGCCTCGCGGAGGAACTCCCGGCCGGCGCCCTCGCGGTCGTCGAGCCAGTTGCGGGGCGGGCCGTACTGGCACCAGGTGCGCTTCATGTTCCCGGCGCTCTCGAGCTCGACCTCCTTCGCCCCCTCCTCGGGGCCGAAGTACCAGACCTGCTCGACGTCGTCGTGGGCGGCGAGGGTCTTGACGAGCTCCTTGCGGTAGCCGGTCACGATGTTGAGCGCGCCGGGCGGCAGATCGCTCGTCTCGACCACCTGGTAGAAGTCGGTGGCCGCGAGGGGGTGGCGCTCCGAGGGGATCACCACCACCGCGTTGCCCATCGCGAGCGCGGGCGCGATCGTCGACACGAAGCCGAGGAGCGGGTGTGCGTCCGGGCAGACGACGCCGAGCACGCCGATGGCCTCGTTCATGGCGATGGTCACGCTGCGGAGCGGCGTGGCGTGCACGAGGCCGTCGTACTTGTCGGCCCAGGCGGCGTAGGTGAAGAGGCGCTCGACGCTCTTCTCGACCTCGCGGGTCGCGAGGCCGCCGTCGCCGAGCATCGTGCGGAGCCGCGCGATCATCTCGTCCTCGCGCTCGGCGAGGTTCTCGGCGAGGTAGTAGAGGATCTGCGCCCGCAGGTGCGCGGTGCCCGCCGACCACCCCTTGGCGCCGTGCGCCGCCTCGACCGCGTCGCGGATGTCCTTGCGGTTGCCGCGCCCGACCTCGCCCATCGGGCGGCCGTTCGCGTCGTGGATCTCGACGCTGTAGCCCCAGTCCGGCCGCTTCTGCTTGCCGCCGATGTAGAGCTTCGCGGTGCGATCGATCGGCGGGAGCACCGGGCCGCCGGCCGGCGGGGCGCCCTCGCTGACCTCGCGCGGGTTCACGCTGCCGGCGTGGCTCGGCCAGCTCTGGCGCGGGGTGAGGCCGTCCGGGCTGCGACCGGTCGCCTCCTCGATCCAGCGGGGCTTCACGTACTCGTAGAGCCCCTCCTTGCCGCCCTCGCGCCCGTAGCCGCTCTCGCGGTAGCCGCCGAAGCCGGCCGCGGCGTCGAAGACGTTGGTGCAGTTCACCCAGACGGTGCCCGCCTTGATCTTCGGGGCCACGTCGAGCGCCAGGTTGAGGTTCTCGCTCCAGATGCTGGCCGCGAGCCCGTAGCGGGTGTTGTTGGCGAGCTCGATCGCCTCCTTCGGCGTCCGGAAGGTCATGAAGACCACCACCGGGCCGAAGATCTCGACCTGCGCCACCGTGCTCGCCGGCGACACGTCGCTCAGCAGGGTGGGCGGGTAGAAGAGCCCCTCGGTCGGGCAGCTCCACGACGGCTGCCAGAGGGTCGCGCCCTCGTCCTCGCCGCGCTTCACCAGCCCGCGGATCTGCTCGAGCTGGACCGGGGCGACGATGGCGCCCATGTCGATCGCCTTGTCGAGCGGGTCGCCGAGGCGGAGCTTCTCCATGCGCGCGCGCAGCCGCTTCAGCAGCTCGTCGGCCACGCTCTCCTGGCAGAGGATGCGCGAGCCGGCGCAGCAGACCTGGCCCTGGTTGAACCAGATGGCGTCCACCACCCCCTCGACCACGCTGTCGAGGTCGGCGTCCTCGAAGACGACGAAGGGCGACTTGCCGCCGAGCTCGAGGCTCAGCTTCTTGCCGGTGCCCGCGGTGGCCTTGCGGATGATGCGGCCCACGCCGGTCGAGCCGGTGAAGGCGATCTTCTTCACGTCGGGGTGATCGACGAGCGCCGCGCCCGCCTTGCCGTCGCCCTGGAGGATGTTCACCACGCCCGGCGGCAGGTTCACCTCGGCGCAGATCTCGGCGAAGAGCACGGCGGTGAGCGGGGTGTACTCGGCCGGCTTGAGCACGACCGTGTTCCCCATCGCGAGGGCGGGGGCGATCTTCCACGCGAGCATGAGCAGCGGGAAGTTCCACGGGATGATCTGACCGACGACCCCGACCGGCACGCAGTCGCTCAGCTCGGTCTCCATGAGCTGGGCCCAGCCGGCGTGGTGGTAGAAGTGGCGCGCCACGAGCGGCACGTCGATGTCGCGGCTCTCGCGGATCGGCTTGCCGTTGTCGAGCGACTCGAGCACCGCGAGCTTGCGGTGGTGCTTCTGCACGTGCCGCGCGATCGCGTAGAGGTAGCGGGCGCGGCCGTGGGCGCCGAGCTCGCGCCAGCCGGGGAGGGCGGCCTTCGCCGCCGCGACCGCGGCGTCCACGTCGTCGGCGCCGCCCTCGGCGACCTCGGCGAGCTTCACGACCTCGCCCTCGTAGGCGCTGCGGCCGGGGTTGATGCTGTCGAAGTAGGTGCCGCTCGCCGGCGGGACCCAGGCGCCGCCGATGAAGTGATCGAAGCGGCGGCCGCGGGCCTCGAGCCACTCGGTCACCACCGAGTCGGTCTCGGGCGCGGGGCCGTAGGCCATGGACTCGAAGATCTCGGCCACGGTGTCGCCTCCACCCGGAGAAGTCGACGCGCCGTTGCGCTTCTTCTTCTTCTCCTTGTCCTTCTTCTTTTTCTTCTTCTTGCCCTCGTCCTCGAGGGCCTCGGTCGGGTGCTGTTCACTCATGGGTCACGCCATCGGGTGGTGGTGGTACGCGGAGTATCGGCCGGTCACGTGGTGGTCGAGCTGACGCTCGATGTCGGAGAGGAGCGAGCTGGCGCCGAAGCGGAAGAGGTCGGGCTCAAGCCAGCGATCGCCGAGCTCCTCCTTCATGAGCACGAGCCAGGCGAGGGCCTCCTTGGCCTTGCGGATGCCGCCGGCCGGCTTGAAGCCGACCTTGAAGCCGGTGAGGTCCTCGTAGGCGCGGATCGCGCGCGTCATCACGAGGCCGAACTCGAGGGTCGCGTTGAGCGACTCCTTGCCGGTGGAGGTCTTGATGAAGTCGCTGCCGGCCATCATCGCGACCCAGCTCGCGCGGGCCACGTTGCGGAGCGTGCCCAGCTCGCCGGTGGCGAGGATGGTCTTCATGTGCGCGTCGCCGCACGCCTCGCGGCAGACCTTGATCTCCTCGTAGAGCGCCTTCCAGTCGTGCCGCAGCACGTGCTGGCGGGTGATGACGATGTCGATCTCCTCGGCGCCGTGCTTCACCGACGCCTCGATCTCGGCGAGGCGCTGCTTCAGCGGGCTGAGCCCGGCCGGGAAGCCGGTGGACACCGCCGCGACCGGGATGCCGGAGCCCTTCAGCTCCTCCACCGCGGTCTTCACCATCTCGTGGTAGACGCAGACCGCGCCGGTGGTGATGCGCTTGTCGGCCACCCCGAGCGCCTCGAGCAGGTCCTTGCGCACCGGGCTCTTCGCCTTGGCGCAGAGCCGCCGCACGTTCGACGGCGTGTCGTCGCCGCTCAGGGTGGTCAGGTCGATCAGCGTGATCGCGCGCAGGAGCCAGGCGGCCTGCCACTGCTTCTTCACGCTGCGGCGCTGGAAGATCGTCGCCGCGCGGCGCTCGATCGCGCTGGTGTTGGCCTGGACCGCCTCGACGAGGTCGAGGGTCAGATCCATGCCCGGGTTTCGCTCGAGGGCGTGGTGCTTCGCGTTCATGGAGGCCGGGTAGTGTCGCCCGACTTCCGACGGCGCGGCAAGCCGACTCCTCACGCCATGTCGCGCGCGGAGCGCTACGACAATCGCCCGGAGGCGCTACCTTCGCCTCCAGGGGGACATGGACTCGCTCTGGGACTTCTCCACCGGGCTCTCCGCGGCGGGCACGCTGATCGGCTTCGTGTCGCTCGCCTTCATCCCGCTGGTGCTGCTGCGGAGGAAGGATCCGCCGGCCACCTTCGCCTGGATCCTGGTGCTGCTCTTCGTGCCGGTGCTCGGGGTGGTGCTCTTCTGGTTCCTGGGCCGCGATCGGGTCCGCCGCCCGGTGCGCGAGCGCATCATCGGCGGGGCCGACGTGCGCGGCCGGCTCACCCAGCGCCTGAGCGGGCAGTTCGATCACGCGCTGCTCGAGCGCAGCCTCTCGGCTCAGCCCGAGGAGCAGCGCGGGGTGATGCGGCTCGCGGCCCGCGTGGGCAAGATGCAGATCGTCGCCGGCAACGACGCCCGGGTCCTGGTGGGCGCGCCCGAGACCTACGACGCGCTGCTCGCGGCGATCGAGGCCGCCACCGACCACGTGCACCTCGAGTACTACATCTTCCGCGCCGACCGCTCGGGGCGCCGCCTGATCGACGCGCTCGAGGCGGCGGCGCGGCGCGGGGTGCGGGTCCGCCTGCTCTACGACGGCTTCGGCTCGGTGGGGCTGCGGCGGCACCTCCGCGGTCTCCTGCAGGCGGGGGGCTACGCCCGGCCGTTCTTCCCGCTCTCGCTGCTGCGCCGCGCCTGGACGGTGAACCTGCGCAACCACCGCAAGCTGGTGGTGGTCGACGGCAACGTCGGCTTCACCGGCGGCGTGAACGTGGGCGACCAGTTCCTCGAGTGGCGCGACGTGCACCTCCAGCTCGAGGGGCCCGTCGTGGCCGAGCTGCAGGCGATGTTCGCGGCCGACTGGTACCTCGCGACCCGCTTCGACCTGAGCGACCCGGCGTTCTTCCCGGTGCTGCCGCCGCGCGGCGAGACGGTGGCCCAGGTCTTCGGCTCGGGGCCCGACGAGAGCCTGGAGGCGATCCACAAGCTCTACTTCGCGGCCATCGCCTCGGCCCGGCGCCAGGTGGTCCTCGCCACGCCGTACTTCGTGCCGGACAAGGCGATGAGCGTGGCCCTGCAGACGGCGGCCCTCCGCGGGGTCGAGGTCGACCTCATCGTGCCGGCGCGGAGCAACCACCGGGTCACCTTCCACGCCGGGCGCAGCTTCTACGACGAGCTGCTCGCGGCCGGGGTGCGCATTCACGAGTACGAGCGCGGCATGCTCCACACCAAGGCGATGGTGGTCGACGCCCGGGTGGGCACCGTCGGCACCTTCAACCTCGACTCGCGCAGCTTCCGGCTGAACTTCGAGCTGGTGGCGGTGCTCTACGACGCGCCCACCGTGGCCCGGCTCGCGGCGCTCCTGGCCGAAGACCTCGAGGCCTCCCGCCGGGTCGAGCTCGAGGCGTGGCGCCAGCGCTCGCTCGGCACCCGCATCAAGGAGGGCTTCGCCCGCCTGATGTCGCCGCTCTTGTAGACGAAGCGTGTTACACGGCCCGCGTGAATCGCTGCGTGCCGCTCCTCTTCCTCTGCCTCGCCGGCTGCTCGTCGTGCGGGGAGGAGGCCGAGCTCACCGTCCAGGGCGACCACCCCTACGTGCGCTGCCACCTCGCCGAGGCCCCCGAAGCCCACGAGGCCCGGGTCGGCGCGCTCCGGCTCCGCTACGACGAACGGACGCTCAGTATCGAAGGTGCTCCGGAGTCGACGCGGCTCGCCGTCTTCGCCGGGCCGGGGGAGCACGCGCTGCCCGAGGCGCCCGAGGCCGACCTCGCGATCGTGCTCGGAGAGCTGGGCGAGCCGGCCGAGACCCTCGCCGCGCTCGCGGCCTGGGAGCTGCCGGTGATCGTGGTCGCCGGCGGCGCCGAGCGCTTCGAGCCCCTCCGCGAGGCCTTCGCCGGCCTCGAGGGCGCGGCGGCGGAGCGTGTCGTGAACGCTACCGTGCTGCGGGTGATCCGGATCGGGGCGCTGGAGCTGGTGGTGGTCGCGGGATCGCCCGGCGGGCGCTACGGGGCCGGCGAGGGCAGCTGCGGGATCGGCGAAGACGACGTGGAGGGGTGGGCGCTCGACGCGCCCGAGGCGGGCGTCCGGCGGGTGCTGCTGTCCTGGGCGGGCCCGGCCGGGACCGACGCCACCGAGGGCCTGCTCGGCGCGGACGCCGGCTCGCCGCTGATGGCGCGGATCGCCGAGGCGGCCGGCGCCGAGGGCGCGCTCTTCGCCTGGCCGCGCGGCGCGGTCGGCCGGCCGGACGGGGAGGGCGCGGCCCTGAAGCTCGCCGTCCCGCCGATCGCGGGGGTCACCGTGCTCCGGGCGGATGGCCGCCGCGTGGCCCCCGGCGTGACGCGTCTCACCCTGCGCCCGGAGGGGCCGGGGCTGGCCCTCGACTCGCCTTGACTCGGGGGGAGCGCCGGACTATCCCCCGGCCCTTCCAGCGCCCGGGCGCCGTGCGGGGGTGCGCCCTCCGCCCGGATCGACCGACGCTACGCACGCCATGGCCGACCTCGTCCTCAACGTCCAAGACATCGACGAGGCGGGAAAGTCCTACGACTTCCCGCTGACGAGGGAGTGGCTCGCCCAGGCGCTCGGGGACACCGACGTCTCGCTCGCCCCCGAGGCGGGCGAGGGGCACCTCGCGCTGCGCGCCCAGAAGCAGGGGGACGACGTCGTCCTGACCGGCCGGCTGCGCGCCGCGCTCGTGACGCCCTGCTCGCGCTGCCTCGAGCCGGCCCCGGTGCCGGTGGACGCGGAGGTGGGCAACCTCTTCACCGCCCGCGGCCCCGCGCTGCGCCCCGAGCCCGACGAGCTCGAGCTCACCCCGGAGGATCTCGATCGCGAGTTCTTCTCCGGCGACCGCATCGTGCTCGATGACATCGTGCGCGAGTACCTCCTCCTGGAGGTCCCCATCCAGCCCGTGTGTGAGCCGGGCTGCGAGGGCATTCCCGTTCCGGCCGAGGTGGCAGGTCCGAAGGACCTGCGCGCCGACGCCAAAGTCGAAGGGGTGGATCCCCGCCTCGCCCCCTTGTTATCGCTGGTCGGCAAAGTCCCGACCGAGGAGTGAACCCGTGGCCGTCCCGAAGCGTCGAAACCCGCGCTCGCGTCGCAACGCCCGTCGCGCCAACCACGATCGCGTCTCGCCCCCGAACGTGATCCCCTGCCCGAACTGTGGCGAGACCATGATCCCGCACCGCGTCTGCCCCGCCTGTGGGCACTACGCTGGCCGCGAGGTCATCGAGATCGTCGAAGAGACGCTCGACTGAGCCGTCTCGGGGGGAGCCTCTCATGTTCGATCTGAGTGGAAAGGTCGCCCTCGTCACGGGCGGCTCCCGGGGCATCGGCCGCGCGGTCTCCGTGACGCTCGCGAAGGCGGGCGCCCGGGTGATCGTGAACTACGCCGGCAACGAAGCCGCCGCGGCCGAGACCCTCGAGCTCGTCCGCCAGGCGGGCTCGGACGGCGAGATCCTCCGCTTCGACGTCTCGGATCCCGAGGCGGTCGACGCGGCGATCGCCGACGCGGCCAAGCGGCACGAGGGGCTCCACATCCTGGTGAACAACGCCGGGATCGCCCTCGATCAGCTCCTCCTGCGCATCAAGCCGGAGGAGCTCGAGAAGACCATGGCGGTGAACGTCGGCGGCGCGCTCTGGTGCGCCAAGGCGGCCATCCGCCTGATGATGCGCAAGCGCTACGGCCGCGTCATCAACCTCACCAGCGTCGTCGGCGAGGCCGGCAACGCCGGTCAGGCCGTCTACAGCGCCTCCAAGGCGGGGATCATCGGGTTGACGAAGACGCTCGCTCGGGAGTACGCCTCCCGCGGCGTGACGGTCAACGCGGTCGCGCCCGGGTTCATCGAGACGGACATGACCGCCTCGCTGCCCGACAAGGTGAAGGAAGACGCCATCGCTCAGACGCCCCTCGGGCGCATGGGCAGCCCGGAGGACATCGCGCACGCGGTCCTCTACCTCGCGAGTGAAGAAGCCGGGTTCATCACGGGGCACGTGCTCCGGGTGAACGGCGGAATGCAGATTTAGGACAGCCCTCGGGCCTCACACAGGTCACACACCGGTACGACGTCCGGCTCACCGAATCCTCGGTGGGAACGGTCGCGGAGGATGGAATGGAAACTGCGGACAAGGTCAAGGAGATCATCTCTCAGCAGCTCGACGTGGACGTCGGACAGATCAAGGAAGAGTCCGCGTTCATCGAGGACCTCGGCGCCGACTCGCTCGCGATCGTCGAGCTCGTCCTCGCGTTCGAGGAGCAGTTCGAGATCGAGATCCCCGACGAGGACACCGAGAAGATCCGCACCGTCGGCGACGCGGTCTCCTACATCAAGAGCCGCACGAGCTGAACGATGCGCAGGGTCGTCGTCACGGGCGTCGGCATGGTCACCCCCTGTGGGCCGACCACCGAGGAGAGCTGGGAAGCGATCACCGCCGGCAGGAGCGGGATCGGGCCCATCACTCTCTTCGACGCCTCCGAGCATCCGTCCAAGATCGCGGGCGAGTGTCGGGACTTCGACCCGCTGAAGTTCATCGAGAAGAAGCGGCTCCGTGAAGGCGCCCGCTTCATCCACATGGCGATCGCGACCTCGCAGATGGCGGTCGACGCGTCCGGCTTCTCGCCTTCGGACGAGGAGAAGGAGCGCGTCGGCACCTTCTTCGGGGTCGGCCTCTGTGGGCTCGAGCTGATCGAGGAGCAGCACAAACGGCTCCTCGATCGCGGGCCCCGCCGCATCTCGCCGTACTTCATCCCGGCCACCATCTCGAACCTGGCCCCCGGCCAGATCTCGATGCGGTACGGGTTCAAGGGCGCCAACTACACGACCACCAGCGCGTGCTCGTCCGGCGCCCACGCCATCGGCGAGGCGGTCCGCGCCATCCGCTGGGGTCACCTCGACGCGGCCCTCGCCGGCGGCGCCGAGGCGTGCATCACCCCGCTCGGCATCGGCGGCTTCACGGCGATGCGGGCGCTCTCGACCCGCAACGACGAGCCGGAGCGCGCCTCCCGTCCCTTCGACAAGGGGCGCGACGGGTTCGTGATGGCCGAGGGCGCGGCCTGCCTGGTGCTCGAGGAGCGCGAGGCGGCGATGAAGCGCGGCGCCACAATCCACGCCGAGATCATCGGCTACGGCGCGACCAGCGACGCCTACCACCTGACGCAGCCGGCCCCCGAGGGCGAGGGCGCGCAGCGCGCGATGAAGCTCGCCATCGAGGACGGCAAGATCGACCTCGAGCGCGTCGGCTACATCAACGCGCACGCGACCAGCACGCCGACCGGCGACCTCCAGGAGCTCCAGGCGCTGCGCCACGTGCTCGGCAGCCGGGCCTCCGAGGGTCAGGTCTGGATCAGCGCGACCAAGAGCATGACCGGGCACCTCCTCGGCGCCGCCGGCGGCCTCGAGGCGGCGCTGACGGTGATGAGCGTGAAGACCGGCGTGATCCCGCCGACGATCAACCTCGAGGAGCCCGAGGAGAGCGCCCAGGGCATGGAGCTCGTGGCCGGCTCCTCGCGCGAGCGCACGCTCGACGTGGCCCTGTCGAACAGCTTCGGCTTCGGTGGGACCAACGTCACGCTCGCGGTGGCCCGCCACGACTGACCTCGCTACCGTCCGCCCATGACGAAGATCGTCGTGGGCTCCGATCACGCCGGCCTCCCCCTCAAGCGCCCCCTGCTGGACGCGCTGAAGGCGCGCGGCCACGAGGTCGAGGACGTGGGCACGCACGAGGACGCCTCGTGCGACTACCCAGACTTCGCCCACGCGCTCGCGGCGAAGGTGGCCGACGGGAGCTTCCCGGTCGGCCTCCTCGTCTGCGGCTCGGGCGTCGGCATGGCGATCACCGCCAACAAGCACGAGGGCGTGCGCGCGGTGGTCTGCAGCGAGCCCTACAGCGCCGAGATGGCCCGCCGCCACAACGACGCCAACGTGCTCTGCCTCGGCGCCCGCGTCGTCGGCCCCGGCCTCGCCGAGGCCATCGTCGACGCCTTCCTCGGCGCCGAGTTCGAGGGCGGGCGGCACGCCCGACGCGTCGGCAAGATCGAGCCGAGCTGACGTGCGCATCCCGCAGGACGCCCGCTTCCGCCGCGAGCGCGCGCGGTTCGCGCTCCGCTTCTGCTGCGAGCACTGCGCGCTCTTCGATCCCGAGCGCGAGGCCTGCGCCCACGAGTACCCGACCGAGGACCACCGCCTCGCCCGCTACGAGGACGCCTCCGCCGAGATCGTCTTCTGCAAGGACTACGATCTGCGTTGATGTCTCGCTCACCTCGATTTGTCGGTGGGCTGACGGTACGATGGGCGAATGAACGACACGTTGCTCCGGGGGGCGCTCTTCGCCGCGACGCTGGCGGTGGGGTGTGGGGGCGCGCGGGCGCCGGTCGCGACGACCGCGGCCACGGAGGATCAGGCCGCGGTCTGCGACGCGCCCCCGGTCGAGCTCCGCTTCGACTGGCCGGCGCAGATGTCCGCGGTGGTCGTCGGGACGGACGTGACCGAGAGCGCCAACGCCGACGGGAGCGCGCCGATGCGGGGGGACTCTCGCAGCGAGCTGCGGCTCCGGTCCGAGCGGGTCGACGGCGGCGTCGCCGTGCGCTTCGACGTGCGGGGCGAGACGCGCACCCGGTCGCAGGGCTTCGGCCCGGACATCGCGGGGGTCCGGCCGACCGTGGTCCTCGGCGCCGACGGCGCGGTGCGCGGGGTGTCGGGGGCGTCGCTGATGCGGGCTCGCCTCGCCGAGCTGGAGGCGGCCGGTCACGTGGACGCGGCCAGCGTCGCGGCGATCGCGCCGAACCTGACCGACGCGGCCCAGACCGACACCGCGCGCAGCCACTGGCGCTGGGTGACCGGCGTCTGGCACGGGCGGACGCTGCGCTGCGGGGAGGTCGCGCGGGGGAGGGCGGAGGTGCCGGCGATGGGGCTCGGCGCGGCGCCGCTCGCGGCCGAGATGGCGCTCACCTATCAGGGCCAGAGGCCGTGCCCGTCGGTCCCGGATCGCACCTGCGCGATCCTCCGGGTGGACCTCACCGCCGACGCGCGCCAGGCGGCGGCGGCGATCGAGGAGCGGAGCCAGGGCGACGGCGTCCGGCTCGCCGCGGGCACGATCGAGCGGAAGATCCGGCTGCTCGCCGAGCCCGACACCCTCGTCC
Source organism: Myxococcota bacterium (assembly GCA_036149055.1). GTDB lineage: Bacteria > Myxococcota_A > Polyangia > Polyangiales > Sandaracinaceae > JAVJQK01. The sequence goes on from JAYZQJ010000157.1 coordinate 20,309, forward strand.
CGCACCGGATCACCTTCGAGGAGCGGCAGGAGCTGGTGTGGGAGCACGGCGGCGGGCGCACCACGCGGCACGTCCGGGACGTGCAGGACTACACGCTGGACTACGCGGCGCAGACCACCACCCACCTCGTGCTCGGTCAGGGCGGCGGCTTCGCGGTGGTCGGGGAGGACGGGCAGCCGCTGCAGCTCCCGCCGACCGCCGCGTGTCGCCAGCTCACCGCGTGCTGTCAGGCGGCGTCGGCCCGCAGCACCACCGTCGCCCTGACCTGCGCGATGGCGACCGCGAACGTCGGGGAGGACTGCGACGACGAGCTCGAGATGATCGGGGGCGTCGTGCAGGGCGGAGGCGAGACGCCGCCTCCCGAGTGCGCTCCGGCGGAGTGAGGCTCGAAGTCTGGCAAACAATGGCGGTGAGGCACCCCCGCCCGCTTCCACCACACTGACCGGAGACGACGGCAGGCGACGAGCGCAGCGAGGTCGCCGCACGCACCACCACCTGTGTTCGATCCCGCGGCAGCGGGCGGCCAGCTCGCGCGCAGCGCGAGCGCGAGCCGCAGGGCCCCCAGCGCCCCGCGCTGGGGTCGCGGGGCCAGCGCGCGAAGCGCGCGAGGCCCCGACGGAGTCGGGAGGGGGGCCCAATGGGCGCTTCGCCCCAGGGGGGGAGGGTTTGCACCAAACCCTCCAAAAAACTCAGCGCACGTCGGTGCGGTCGAAGCGGCCGCGCACGCACTGGTAGCGGCGCAGGCTGACGTCGCGCCCGAGGGGCGTGGCGACCAGCACCGCCTCGCCGGTCCAGATGGCGCGGGAGCCGGGGGGCGCGACGTCCTCGGGGAGCAGGCCCTCGAGGTGGTCGGTGGCGCGCCCGAGGCGGAGCTTGGCGTCGGCGTCGCCCTCGAGGTGCAGGGCCGGTCGGCCCTCCTCGCAGCGCACCGTGCGCCGGGGCGCGTCCCAGCGGGCGGTGACCCGGCCCATCTCGTCGAGGCGATCGATCCGCGCCTGCGAGCCGCACCGCGAGACCACGGCGACCCCGTCGTCGAGGGGAGCGAGCGACTCGGGGCGGCAGCCCTCCGGCATGGCCACCGGCGCGGCGTAGGAGATCTCGGGGCGGCGCACGTTGATGGTGGACCGCGGGGCGCCGTCGACGTGACAGAGCGCCTGGTACCAGGTGCCTTCTCGGAAGAGGACTTGCCCCACCAGGGGCTCGCACGGGCGCCGGACCTCGAGCCGGCCGAGCCCGCCGGGGAGAGGCGCCGTCTCCGCCGAGACGCGCACGGTGTCGATCCGGGCGCAGCGCCCGTCCGAGGCCACGCAGGGCTCCTCGGGCACCCGGTGGTAGAGCACGAGCGAGCCGGTGTCGTCGGCGCCGAACGCGAGCCGACCGCCGGCGTCGGTCGGGACGCGGACCGTCTCGCCGAGGTCGGAGATCGGGCCGAAGCGCGCGCCGCCGTCGGGGGAGAAGGCGTTCTGGGCGACGAGGCGGGTGCCGTGGTCGATGATCCACGCGACGCCGACCCGCTGCCCGGAGGAGGCGGCGGCGACCTCGACCGCCTGGCTCGGGTGCTCCTCGGCCGCGCCTCCGCCAGCCGCGCCCTGGCGGCTGATCGGGCGCTCGGCGCTGGCCGCCTCACCGAGGGGGCCGAGCTCCAGCAGCCGCACGCCCCCGCCGTCGCGGTGCGGCGCGCCGTAGACGAAGAGGGCGCCGTCGTTCACCGGGACGAGGTCGAAGGCCCGCGCGTCCGCCACCGCGCGCCCGCTCGCGATCGGCGCCGGAGGCGGGGGCGCCGGCGGGGGAGGCGGAGGCGGCGGGGGCTCTTCGCTGCACGCGGAGAGGGCGAGGATCGTGACGAGCAGCCAGCGCACGCGTCGAGCTTACTCCAGCCGCGCGGCCGGCCGCGCCCTCGTACCCGGCCGCGTTGTCGTACGTCGTACGATTCGGGCACGAGCTGTCACGACCCCCTCACCGCCCGCGCCGGTACGGTGGGCGCATGACCCGACTCGCGCCGAGCGCTGCGCTCCTCGTCCTCCTCGCCGCTGGCCCCGCTGCGGCCCAGGACTTCTCGACCTACGACGGGCGCGCGGACTTCGTCGTCGACGTGCTCGCCGGCCCCGACGTCGCCGGCAGCTGGGGCACCTACACGCTCGCCCGGCTCGCGCGCGATCCCGACGACGCCGAGGCGCTCGAGCAGGCGGTCGGCAACGTCGTCCGGCTCGACAACCAGTCGGTGCCCATCGGCACCATCGCGCTCGCGCTCTACTGGGACCACTTCAGCGAGGCGCAGCGCCAGACCATGCTGGACGCGATGAAGTCGTGGCGCGAGGTCGACGGGCACGGCACCGAGAACCACGCGCTGATGCAGAACGCGTGCGGCTACCTCTTCACCCAGTGGTTCCCCGACGAGACCGGCTGGACGACCAACTCGATGGGCCCGATGGACAGCGGCCCGCTCAACGCGCGCATCCGCGACAACCTGGTGCGCGTCGCCTCCAGCCTCTTCGACAAGGGCTACGTCGAGAACCTCTCGACGACCTACCTGCTGCTCCACCTCTACCCGTGGATGATGATCCAGCAGTTCGCGGACGACGAGGCGCTGCGGAACGTCGCCAACGCGGCGCTGCACTTCCACCTCGCGAACCTGGCCGTCAACAGCTTCCACGGGCAGGTCGTCTCGCCCTTCAACCGCTCGAACTACCAGCAGCAGAACACGCCGCACGTCTACGACCTCGAGGGCTCGCACACCCAGATCCCGCAGGTGCCGTTCCTCTCGTGGCTCTACTGGGGAGAGGGCACGCACTTCGACGACCCCGAGACCCTCGGGGACGCGATCCGCCGCTTCCACGGCCACATCGGGTTCTTCACCGCGATGCGGGCGTTGGGCCCTCCGCCCGAGGTGCTGCGTCGCATCGGGGCGGGGGAGGGCGCGCCCTACACGGTGCGCTCCTCGGCCGCGGACTTCGGCTACTGGGGCGGCGGAGATCCGCACGACAACATGCGGACGGTCCACCGCACCGATCGCTACGCCGTCGGCACCGGGTTCTTCCGCTACGCGCCCGGCTCGTTCTACATCAACTACAACAACTTCGGCGTCCTCTACGACACCGAGGACAAGCACAACGTCGTCGACATCAACCAGAACTACTGGATGAGCGACCTCGAGGAGGGCGACCGCTGGCCGCACTGCATGAACTCTCCGTTCCAGCAGGACGCGATGCACGAGAACACGGTCATCTCGCTCTTCAACGTGCCCGAGACCGATCCGTGGCGCGGGCTGGGCCGCGGCGACTGGATCGCCAACCGCGACGGCCACTACGACGGGCTGATCCAGCGGGTGGACGTGCGCTACCCGAGCACCGTCGACGAGGTGGTCGAGCGAGACGGCTGGGTCTTCCTGCGCGAGGCGGACGTGTTCATCGCGATCCGCCCGCTCCGCGAGTACACGACCGACACCGAGGCGCTCCCCGCCTTCACCCTCCTGCGCAGCCCCGGCGCGACCAACGCGGTCGTGCTCGAGGTGGGCACGGCGGAGGAGCACGGGGACTTCACGGCCTTCCAGGCGACGGTCGAGGCCAACCCGCTCCGCGTCGACTGGGACACGCTCACCGTCGAGTACACCGACTCCCAGGGCGACGCGATCCGAGCCCGCTGGGTCGCCCCGGACTACGCGCTCTCGGGCGGCGGCGAGCGGGTGCTGGTGCGCCCGGAGGTCTGGGTCGACGGCGAGTACGCGTCCGGCGTGCCGCCGGAGGAGTGGCCGCTGATCCAGAGCCCGCACGTGCGCCTCGAGGGGCGCGTGCTGCGCATCGAGCACGGGCGGGACCGCCTCACGGTGGACTGGAGCGGCGAGCAGCCGGTGTTCTTCGCGGAGGAGCTCTGCGAGGAAGGGCAGACCGAGTGCGGCGAGGCGTGCGTCGACGTGTCGAGCGACCCCGCGCACTGCGGCGGCTGCGGCGTCGTCTGCGAGGCGCCGGCGAACGCCGAGGCGCGCTGCGGCGCCGGCGCGTGCGGCTACGCGTGCGCGGACGGCTGGAGCGACTGCAACGGCGAGCGCGCCGACGGCTGCGAGCACGAGGGTGTGTGTGCGCCCGGCGACGCGTCGACCGGGCCGACGGAACCGGTGGTGGGCGGCTGCGGCTGCCGCGTCGACGCGGGCCCGGGGGGCGCCCCCGCCTGGCCGCTCGCGATCCTGGCGCTGCTGGCGTTCAGGAGGCGCGGCGCAGCGCGTTGACCCGCTGGTCGGCGGCGCGGGTGGTCTCGGGCAGGCGATAGCGCGGCGCGAGGTCGAGAACTTTGCGGCGCGCGGTCGGCAGCGACACCCGGTGACCGACCGACACGTAGACCGGCTTGACCCGGTCGCGGGTCCGCAGGGCGAGGCCGACCACCTCGCCCTCGTGCGTCAGCGCGGCGTCGTGCCCGCGCCGCTTGCCGAGGTGGCCGTGCTGGCCGACGAGCAGGGTCTTGGCGCACCCGATGGTCGGCACGTCGAAGAGCACGCCGAGGTGACACGCGAGCCCGAAGCGCCGCGGGTGGGCCCGCCCGTGCGCGTCGCACACCACGAGATCCGGACGTCGGGTCAGCTGCGCGAGACACGCGACCACCGGCGGCAGCTCCCGAAACGAGAAGAGCCCCGAGACATAGGGGAACGACACGGTCTCCACGTGCGTCACCTCCTCCACCACCTCGAGCGTCGCCGCGTCCAGCACGACCACCGCCGCGAAGACCCGGTCGCCCGCCTTCTCGTACGCGACGTCCACCCCGGCGATGCGCTCCACCGAGCCGAGGTGATCCTCCTCGACGACGTCGTCCGCCCAGGCGCGCTGGAGCGCCTCGGCCTCGGCAGGTGAGAGATCGAAGGGGCAGGCGCGGACGGGGATCATCGACGTCGGCGGCAGAAGAGGAGGAGGAGGGGGAGGGCCAGGAGGAGCGAGGGGTTGGGGGAGACGGCGGCGGTCCGGCAGCCGCAGCCGTGGGACCCGGCGCCGGTCTCGGCCTCGGCGGCAGCCTCGGCTTCGGCCTCGGTCTGGGTCTCGGTCTGGGTCTCGGTCTCGGGCTCGGTCTCGGGCTCGGTCTCGGGCTCGGGCTCGGGCTCGGGCTCGGGCTCGGCTATGGGTTGGGCCGGGGGTCTGTTCGCGCCCGCGCAGCGGAGGGCGATCTCGCAGTGGGCGGGCTGGCCTCCCCGGCTCGCCGGGCACTCGCTGTCCTCGGTGCAGGTGCCGCGGTAGTCGGCGTACTGCGCGCCGCGGTTTCCCGCGAACCACCGTTGGCAGACGCCGATCCGCTCACAGGGCCCGGAGTCACCCGGACAGTCGGCGTTCCCCTCGCAGGTCGTGGGCACGCAGCGCGAAGGCATGCCGTGCGAGCCGGAGCCCCCGACGCCTTGCGTGCCGGGGGGACAGCCGGTGGGGGCCGGATAGCGTCGCGGTGGGCGGCTCGGGTCGATGACGTCGGCCGCGGCGGGGGCGGTCGAGAGGCACAGCGCGAGCGTGAGAAGGGTCCGGGTCACGGGCGGAGGGTAGGCTATCTTCCGCGCCATGGACGTCGTCATCTGGCACAACCCGAGCTGCTCCAAGTCGCGGCAGGCGCTGGCGCTGCTGAAGGACCGCGGCCTCGAGCCGACCGTGCGGCAGTATCTGAAGGACCCGCCGAGCGCCAAGGAGCTCCGGGCCGTCCTGAAGCAGCTGGGCGCGAAGGATCCGCACGCGCTCGTGCGCAAGAAGGAGAAGCTCTTCGCCGAGCTCGGCGTGGCCGAGCTGAAGGGGCCGGCGGTGGTCGAGGCGATGGCCGCTCACCCCAAGCTCATCGAGCGGCCGGTCGTGATCACCGACAAGGGCGCGCGCATCGGCCGGCCCACCGAGGCCATCCTCGAGGTGCTGTAGAAGTACGGCTACCAGCGGCCGGAGACGGCGAGGCCGCTGGCGGTCGGCGAGACGAAGGGGGCGATGGAGACCGCCTCCCCCTCTTCGCGGCCGGCCCGGCGGTTGATGGCGAGGCCGGCGACGATGAAGGCGAGGCTCGCCGTCTGGAACAGCCCGAGGGCGAAGAAGACGGCCTGCGCGTCCGGCACTCCGTCGGCGTAGCCGACGAGCACGAACGGGCCGACGCACGGCACGTAGAGCCAGTCGGTGATCTCCGAGCCGCCGAAGATGATCTCGGTCTCGATCGCGGCCAGGACCGCGCCGCCGTAGGTGTTCACGAAGGCGATGGCGCCCGGCACCAGCAGCGCGAGCTCCGGCATGTAGCCTCCGCGCGGAGGCCGCCGGGCGGGCCGCGCCGCCACGTCCCCACCGGCGACCCCGTAGGCGGCGGGCGGCTCCGAGGTGGCCGGCGGCGGCGGGATCGGCGCGTCGGTCTCGGGCGCGCGCGCCGCGGGGGCGTCGAGCTGGCCGGCCGCCTGCGCCTCGGCGACCGAGGCGCTCGCGAGCACGGCGAGGGCGAGGAGGGTGGCGCGCATCGCGTCCGCGATAGCACGGCGCCCGGTCAGCGCGAAGCGGTCACCGTCAGCGTGGCCCGGTCCTCGTGCGGGTGCTCCTCCAGCCCGATGCGCACCGGGAGGAAGCGCGGGATGAGCGCGATCTGGGTGCGCGTGTGCAGGCTCGGCCGCGTGGTCACGAAGGCGCCGCCGCCCGCGAGGGCCAGGAGCAGCACCAGCTGATCGGCCTGATGCTCGCCGACCGGGACCTCGGCCGCGCGCCACCGCTCCGCTTCGTCGGCCAGCGCCCAGGCCACGTCCTCGGCGCGCTTGCCCTTCTGCCCGAAGGCGGTGAACACCTCCCAGCCCGAGGCGGCGCGGAAGCCGACGCTCACCACGTTGCCGGGGCCGGCGGGGGAGGGCTCCTCCTCGACCCGCACCTCGTCCTTGCCGAGCCCGAGCCGGGTGCGCACCACGCCGAGCTCCCGCCGGGCGATGGCCTTCGGCAGCGCGCTGACCACGCCGACCGCGAGCCGCTCGTCGATCGGCCCGCGCTCGCGCACCTCGTAGCCCTGCAGCCGATCGGGCACGCGCAAGGTCGCCACCAGGCGGCCGCCGCCCGCGGGGTAGAAGCCGCGCCGCTCGACCTCGACGTGCAGATCCGCGCCGAGCTGCCGGACCCGCGGGGCCCAGACGTCGGTGAGGAAGCGCGAGGGGGGCGCCGCCGGGTTGTCGGTCCCGCCCTCGAGCGTGAGCCGGCTCTCGCCCGGCCGGGTCAGCAGCCCGGTCACCAGGGTCTGCAGCACGAGCGCGGCGCTCCCGGCGGAGCCCACCGCGAACGTGCGCTCGCCGTGGCGCACCGGTCCGGGCGACAGCTCGATCTCCTTCGAGCCCAGGGTCGCGCCGCGGACCTCGCCGTCGCAGACGGTCGCGATCGCGTTCAGCGCGGTCAGGTGCTGACGGAGCAGGCCCGGGCGGCGGCGGCGGGCGCGCACGCGACGCACCCGCAGCGGCCGCCCGGTCGCCATGGCCAGGGCGAGGGAGGTGCGGACGACCTGCCCGCCTCCCTCGCCCTCGGCGCCGTCGATGTCGATCGGATCTCCCACCGGTCACCCCTTCACGCAGACCACCTGACGCAGCGTGTGCACGATGTCCACCAGGTCGGCCTGCGCCGCCATCACCGCGTCGATGTCCTTGTACGCCGCCGGGGTCTCGTCGAGCACGCCCTCGTCCTTGCGGCACGAGATGCCCTTCGTCGCCTCGGCGTGATCCTCGAGGGTGAACGCCTTCTTGGCCGCGGTCCGGCTCATCTTCCGGCCCGCGCCGTGGCTGCAGGAGCAGAGGCTGTCCGCGTCGCCCTTGCCGCGCACGATGAAGCTCTTGGCGCCCATGCTGCCCGGGATGATGCCGAGCTCCCCCGCGCCGGCCCGGACCGCGCCCTTGCGGGTCACGATGCAGTCGGCCCCGAAGTGCCGCTCGAAGGCCACGTAGTTGTGGTGGCACTCCACCGCCTCGAGCTTCGCGTCGAACGCGGGCAGGTCGGCGCTCTTGCGCATCGCGTCGATCACGCGGTGCATCATGAGCCGGCGGTTCTCCGCCGCGAAGGCCTGCGCCCACCCGACCGCCTCGACGTAGTCGTCGAAGCTCTCGGTGCCCTCGCGCAGGTACGCGAGGTCGCGGTCCGGCACGCGGACGCCCGCCCGCTCGAGCTCACGCTTCGCGAGCGCGATGAAGAACTGGCCGATCCGGTTGCCGACCCCGCGCGAGCCGCTGTGCAGCATCACCCAGACCCGGTCCACCTCGTCGAGGCACAGCTCGATGAAGTGGTTGCCGGTGCCTAGGGTCCCGAGGTGGTTCTCGGTGTTGCCGCGGCGCAGCTTGGGGTGCTTGTCCGCGATGCGCTCGAAGCCGGGGCCGAGCGCGGCCCACGCCTTCTCGACCCGCTTCGGGAGCGCGCCCCACGCGCCGCGGTCGCCGCGGCCGCCGTTCGAGGTCCGGCCGTGCGGCACCGCGCGCTCCACGTCCGAGCGCACGCCGTCGAGGGTGTCGGGGAGGTCCTTCGCCTCCAGCGAGGTCCGCACCGCCATCATGCCGCAGCCGATGTCGACGCCGACCGCCGCCGGCACGATCGCGCCGACCGTCGGGATCACGCTGCCGACCGTGGCCCCCTTGCCGAGGTGCACGTCGGGCATGACCGCCACGTGGTGGTGAATGAAGGGCAGGAGCGCGATCTTGCGGAGCTGCTCCTTGGCCGCGTCCTCCACCGGCACGCCGCGGGTCCACGCCTTGATGGGGTGCAGGCCGCCGTGGAAGGTCTCGTATCGCTGCTGAGTCATGGTTCCGTCTCCTCGGGCCCGGGCATCGCAGACCGCGTGCCAGCGCGTCTGCCGCCGGCAGGGGGCGACCTGGCGCCGCGCTTCATAGACAGCTGGCGCGTGGTATATACGAACGGATATGCCGCGAACCGTCGTCATCTCGATGCTCGGCACCACGCTCGACCGGGGCCGCGGCGACCGGCGCTGGGAGCGCTGGCGCCCCACGGTCGCGCTGCACCAGCACGAGGACCTCCTCGTCGACCGGCTGGAGCTGCTCCACACCCCCGCCCAGCCCGAGCTGCTCGACACGGTGCTCGCGGACGTGGCGCAGGTCTCGCCCGAGACCGAGGTCGGCACCCACCCGCTCGTGATCGACGATCCGTGGGACTTCGAGACCGTCTACGCCGCGCTCCTCGACTTCGCGCGCACGTATCGCGGGCGAGACGACGACGAGCTGCTGGTGCACATCACGACCGGCACCCACGTGATGCAGATCTGCTTCTTCCTGCTGGTGGAGAGCCGGCACCTGCCGGGCAAGCTGCTCCAGACCGCGCCGCCGCGGCGGGGGGAGCCGGCGAGCTGGTCGGTCATCGATCTCGACCTCGAGCGCTACGACCAGCTCAAGGCGCGCTTCGCGGCCGAGCGGGACGAGGACCTCAGCTTCCTCAAGGCCGGCATCGCGACCCGCAACGCCCGCTTCAACCGGCTGATGGACCGGATCGAGCGCGTCGCGCTGGCGACCTCGGACCCGATCCTGCTGATGGGGCCCACCGGCGCGGGCAAGTCGCAGCTCGCCCGGCGCATCTTCGCGCTCCGGGAGCTGCGAGGGCTGGTGGAGGGGCGGCTGGTCGAGGTGAACTGCGCGACCCTGCGGGGCGACGCGGCGATGAGCGCGCTCTTCGGTCACGTGAAGGGCGCCTTCACCGGCGCGCAGCGGGACCGGCCGGGGCTCCTCAAGCAGGCGGACGGCGGGGTGCTCTTCCTCGACGAGATCGGCGAGCTCGGGCTCGACGAGCAGGCGATGCTGCTGCATGCGATCGAAGACCAGCGCTTCGTGCCGGTGGGCGCGGACGCGCCGGTGGGCGTCCGCTTCTCGCTCCTGGCCGGGACCAACCGCGACCTGCGGGCCGAGGCGGCGCGGGGGCGGTTCCGCGAGGACCTGCTCGCCCGGCTCGACGTCTGGACCTTCGAGCTGCCGTCCCTCGCGGACCGCCCGGAGGACCTCGAGCCCAACCTCGACTTCGAGCTCGCCCGTCAGAGCGAGCGGCTCGAGCGGGTGGTGCGCATGACCGCCGAGGCCCGCGCGCGTTTCCTGACGTTCGGGCGGGGCGCGCCCTGGAGCGGGAACTTCCGGGACCTCGCGGCGGCGGTGAACCGGATGGCGACGCTCTCGCCCGATCGCATCGACCGGGACGCGGTCGAGGAGGAGATCGCGCGCCTGGAGCGCGCCTGGGCGCCGGCCTCGCCGCAGGGCGACGACGACCGGGTGCGGGCGGCGCTCGGAGACGCGGCCGACGCGCTCGACCGCTTCGATCGGGTGCAGCTCGAGGAGGTGATCCGGGTCTGCGAGCGCGCCCCGAGCCTCTCCGCCGCCGGCCGCGCGCTCTTCGCCGAGAGCCGGAAGCGGCGGGCGAGCACCAACGACGCCGACCGCTTACGGAAGTACTTGGCGAAGCACGGCCTCGCGTTCCCCGACCTGCGGCGCGCGTGAGGTCCGCGTTCGGCGGTGTGCGTCGAGGTGGTGCACTCCGCCACGACGCGGCTCTCCGACATGTCGTACTTCGCCGCCGCACACGCGGAATTCGGGGGAATTCGTGCGGTCCGCGTCTTGAAGTGTCCCGGGAGCATGAAGACCTCTCGAGACCTCCTCCGCGCACCCACCTGGCTCTTTGGCATCGCCGCGCTCGCCGCCGTGGCGCTCGCCTTCGCCCGACCGGTGCAATCCCAGGCGCCCGAGGCCCGCGGCCTCGACGGCGTGAGCGGCACCTGGCGCCTCGCCACCCCGAACGCGGAGGGCGAGATCGATCGCTCGATCGCGCGGGTGGTGGACCAGATGAGCTTCTTCATGCGCGGCATCGCCCAGTCGCGCATCGACGAGAGCGTGAACCCGGAGCGCGTGGTGCGGATCGAGCCGCACCAGGAGCGCGTGCGGGTCGCCCTCGACGACTGGGGCCCGGTGGAGCTGAGCCTCGACGGTCGTCAGCGCCGCGCGCGCAGCGCGGATGGTCAGCCGCTCCGGGTTCGCGCCGCGCTTCAGGGGGAGCACTTGACCCTCGTGCAGGCCGCGAACGAAGGAGCCCGCGTGTCCTACTTCTCGGGTGCCCGAGGGGGCGACACGATGCGCATGACGGTGCGCGTGCAGTCGCCGCGCCTCCCCGAGGACATCGTCTACCGCCTCGACTACCGCCGGGTGCGCTGAGCCTCGGTCCCTCGAGGGAGAGCCGTCATGATCGCCCATTCCCCCCAGATCCCGCGCTCCGAGCCGCCGTTCTCAGCGGCGGCGGTAGGAGAGGGTGAAGCGCATCGCCTCTGGCATGCGGGGGCTGTCGGTGACGACCTCCACCCGGAGGCGACCGTCCCCTTCGGGATGGAAGACGTACCAGCGGGTGCCGCCGTCGGTCTGGAAGACGTGCTCGAGCGCCCCATCGTCCCGGAAGCGCGCCGTCACGTTCATCATCTCCCCTTCCGGGTCGCGCCGGCGGACGGTCTGCCCGAGCGGGGTCGTGAAGGCGCTCCCGTCCGAGAAACGCACCGTCACCTGGTCCCCGTCGAAGGAGAGGACGATGCGCCGGTTCACGGTGGTGCCCTCGCGCAGGCGGGAGCGGGCGATGGCCCGGACGAAGAAGCTCATCGCGTCGGCGGCTCTGGACGCCGCGCGATCCACCACGCGCTCGGCCTGATCGGCCGGCTGCGCGAGGACCCAGGTGCCCTCCACCTGCGCGCGACCGTCGGTCTGCGCGACCGCGGGCGCGGCGAGGAGGGCCACCGAGACGAAGGCGAGAGAGCGGAGCTTCGCGGTCACGCGAGCAACGTAACGCCCGGACGAATTCGCACAAATGAGGCCGAGTGCCTCGGGAGCAACGAGCGATGAGAGCCCTGGTCACCGGAAGTCGACTTCCTTTTGCCATCGAGCAGATCCGCAAGCTCGGGCGCATGGGACACGAGGTCTACGCGTCCGACGCCCTCTGGAGCGCGCCCGGGAACCACTCCCGCTTCGCCGCCGGCGCGCTGGTCACCGCGGCGCCTCGCCACGCGCCCGAGCAGTTCGTGCGCGACGTGGTGACGCATCTCCGCGAGCACCCCACCGACCGGGTGATCCCCTCGTTCGAGGAGGTCTTCTATCTCGCCCGGCACCGGCGCCAGATCGAGCCGCACGCGGAGCTCTTCGCGCCGTCGTTCGACGTGCTCACGCGCCTGCACGACAAGGGCTCCATGGTGAGCTTCGCCCAGGAGCTGGGGCTGAAGGTCGCGCCGACCCTGCTCGCCACGAGCCGGGAGGAGCTGGCCCACGCCTGCGAGGAGTTCCCGCGCTTCTTCGCGCGCCCCGCCTACACCCGCGGCGGCGTCTCGCTCTACACGAACACCGGGCCGCTCGCCGGGGCCGTGCACCTCGCGGAGTGCGCGCCGACGCCCCAGAACCCGTGGCTCGTGCAGCCGTTCCTCGACGGGCGCGACATCTGCTCGCACTCGATCGTGCACCACGGCCAGGTGACGGCCCACGTCACCTACGTGCACCCGCTGACCCTCGAGCACGCGGGCGGCATCGTCTTCGAGTCGGTCGTGGTCCCGGAGACCCTCCGGGTGGCGCGCCTCGTCGCCGAGGCGACCGGCTACCACGGGCAGCTCTCGTTCGACTTCATGGAGACCGAGGACGGCGTCTACCTCGTCGAGTGCAACCCGCGCCCCACCGCCGGCCTCACCGTGATGCCGGACGCGGTCTTCGACGACGGCATGATGAACCGCACCGGCGGCGACACCGTCGTCGGGCCCGCGGGCGTGCAGCGGAAGCTCTCGCTCGCCCTGCTGCGCAACATGGTGGTGCACTGGGAGTCGCTCCCCGAGAACTTCGCGGCGCTCGCGAGCAAGACGCCCGACATCTACGCCGACCCGGACGACCTCGTGCCGCTGTTCTCGCAGTTCGTCGCCTACGGCAAGGTGCTCCAGCACCGCCTGAAGCACGGCAAGGGCCGCAGCGATCTGATGCAGGGCTACTTCGAGGACCTGACCTACGACGGCGAGGGCGTGGCGGCGGTCAGAACAGCGACCCGACGAGCTGCTTGAGCTTGCGGCTCCGGAGCGCCTTCGTCGCCGCCTCGCGCGCGGCCTCCACCGTGGGGGCCGCGCGCTCCACGTCCATGACGTCGAGGCCCATCACCGACGCCGCGTCCGCGCTCGGCTCGAAGAGCACGACCGTCTTGTCGGCGGGGCGGAGCGCGCGGACCTCGCGGCGGAGCAGCAGGCGGAGCGGCGGGAAGATCGAGAGCGGGTTGCTCACGAAGATCACGTCCTCCTCGCTGGCCGCGCAGAGATCGAGGTGGGCGGCGGAGGCGATGCCGCCGTCGACGAAGCGGCGGCCGCCGATCACCACCGAGCGGCACACGCCGGGGACCGCGCCCGACGCGGCCACCGCGGTGCCGACGTCGGTCGACGGCGCGCTCCCGGAGCCGAACGCGACCCGCTCGCCGGTGTCCCGGCAGACCGCGGGGATCCAGAGCTCGCGCTCGGGCCAGCGGTCGCCGAAGAGCGCCCGGAACCCGGCCGCCTGCGGCTCGAGCGACACCGGGCCGTCCGGCACCAGCGCGGAGACGAGGCGGCCCGGCCGCGCGCGCCACGGCCGCCGCACCACCGCGCTCAGGTAGCGGAGCGAGCCCGGGCGCCACGGCGGCCGCTCCGAACGCGGGGGCAGCTCGTGGCTCGGGCGCACGTAGTGCTTCGCGATCTCGCGCCCCGCGGGCGACAGCGGTCGCCCGCGCACCCGGGCCCCGAGGTCGGCCGCGCTCATGCCCGCCCGGATCAGCGCCGCCACCTGGGCGCCGGCCGAGGTGCCGACCACCAGGGTCGCGTCGCGCGCGTCCAGGCCGAGCTCCCGCTCGAGCGCCTGCAGCACGCCGGCGTGGAACGCGTGCCCCACCGGGCCGCCCGCGCCGAGCACGATGGAGACGCGCGTCATGACGGTGGTCGAGATAGGCGCCCGCGAGGGCAGGTCAAAACGCGTGCGCGAGGTAGAGGGACACGACCGGCCCGCCGGTCTGCCGGCTGAGGAAGAAGAGCCCGCCCTCGACCGTCAGCCCGAGGTACCAGCCGGGCTCGAGCTGCCAGTCTCCTTCGACCGCGAAGCCGACGTAGCCGGTGCCGTTGCCGATGCCGCTCGGGCTCTCGTGGCCGGGCGCCTCCTCGCCGAACCAGACGTCGAGGCTGTGCACCCCGACCACGCGCCCGCGGACCCCGAAGACCGCCGCGAGGGTGGCCCCGGCCTCGGCGGTCCAGGTGAGCTGGTGGTCGTAGCCCTCGCTCCGGACCACGTAGCCGGCCGACCCGGCGACGTACCAGCGATCCTCGGCCCAGCCCGCGCCGAGCGAGACCGGCACGTCCCAGGCGCCGGCCCCGATGCGCAGCCGGCCGACCGGCGGGTTGCCCTCGTCGGTCCCGTAGACCGTCTGCACCTCGGCGGCCCGGGCGAACGGCGCCCGCAGCCCGCCCTCGACCGCCATCACGAAGCGCCCCTCCTGCAGGAACTGCCAGCGCAGCCCGAGCAGGGGATCGCCCGGGGTCACGTGGCTCTGGTAGCTCCCGTCGCGCGGGTCCTCGAGGTGAAAGGTCCGGAGCAGCTCCGCGTGGAGCACCAGCGCGAGGTCGTCCACCAGCCCGACCTCGGCGTACGCGCTCACGAAGGCCTCGTGGTAGGCGCCGTAGCCGTAGGTGTTCCCGTCGCCGGCGTGGAAGTCGAAGCCGTAGAGGTACTTGAGCCAGAGCTTCACGTAGCCGTGGTTCTGGTCGGGCGCCCAGGGGCCGGCCGCGGCGGGGCTCGCGGAGAGCGTGATGGCCGCGATCAGCAGGAGCCCGGGCAGCGCGCGTCGCATGCGGCATCATCGCAGATCCCGCGCGTGCCAGGGGCGGCGGGCCGCGATAGTCTGCCGCCGATGACCGAGCTGGACCTCGCCGACGATCTCCTCGCCTACATCGAAGCCTCCCCGACGCCCTGGCACGCGGTCCAGGAGACCCGACGACGCCTCGAGGAGGCCGGCTACCGGAGACTCGACGAGCGGGATCGGTGGTCGCTCTCGGCGTGCGACAAGGTCTACGTGATCCGCGGCGGCTCCTCGATCGCGGCGTTCGAGATCGGCACGGCGGCGCCCTCCGAGGCTGGCTTCCGCTTCGTCGGCGCCCACACCGACTCGCCGAACCTCCGCCTCAAGCCGCGGCCCCAGCGCCTGCGCGAGCACATCCACCAGCTCAGCGTCGAGCCCTACGGCGGCGTGCTGCTGCACACCTGGCTGGATCGGGACCTCTCCATCGCCGGCCGCCTCCTGACCAAGGGCGACGCCGGCCTCGAGGAGGTGCTGGTGCGCTTCGACGCGCCGCTCGCGCGCATCTCGAGCCTGGCCATCCACCTCCACCGCGACGTGAACGAGGAGGGGCTCAAGCTCAACGCGCAGGACCACATGCTCCCGATGTTCGCGTTCGGCGGCCACGCGCCCGAGCTCGAGGCGATGCTCGCCGAGCGGGCCGGGGTCGCGCCCGAGGCCATCGCGGGCTGGGACCTCTGCCTCTACGACGTCGTGCCTCCGTCGCGCGGCGGCCCGCACGGCGAGATGATCCTCGCCCCCCGCCTGGACAACCTGGCGAGCTGTCACGCGGGGCTGTCGGCGCTCCTGTCGGCGGGCGACGCCACCGCGGCCACCCGGGGCGTCGTGCTCTACGACCACGAGGAGTGCGGCAGCATGAGCCCGCAGGGCGCCGACTCGCCGTTCCTCTCGGACCTGCTCGAGCGCCTGGCGCGGGCGTTCGACGACGCGAGCGACGCCTACCCGCGCGCGCTCGCCCGCTCGTTCCTCGTCTCGGCCGACATGGCCCACGCGGTGCACCCCAACTACGCGGACAAGCACGAGCCCGAGCACAAGCCGCGGCTCGGGGCCGGCCCGGTCATCAAGACCAACGTCAACCAGCGCTACGCCACCGACGGGGAGAGCGCGGCCCGCTTCCGGCGCTGGTGCGCCGAGGCGGACGTCGTCCCGCAGGAGTTCGTCACCCGCAGCGATCTCCGCTGCGGCTCGACCATCGGCCCGATCAGCGCCGGTCGCCTCGGCGTCCGCGCCCTCGACGTCGGCAACCCGATGCTCTCGATGCACAGCTGCCGCGAGATGTCGGCCGCCGCCGACGTGGCCCCGATGATCGCCGCGCTCCGCGTGTTCCTCTCCCGTCTCGATTGAGCGTCCCGTGTGAGGCTTCGCTCACGGCCGCTCGACACTCGCGGCGTCGCGCTCGAAACCGGAAGGGATGGGTCTCTTCGACGCGCTCCCGAGCGAGGTCTCGGTCTACGAAGTCTCCCCGCGAGACGGCCTCCAGAACGAGGCGGTCACCGTGCCGACCACGCGGAAGGTGCGCCTCATCGAGGCGCTGGTCGCGTCGGGGCTCAGCCGGATCGAGATCACCTCGTTCGTCTCGCCCAAGTGGGTGCCGCAGCTCGCCGACGGAGACGAGGTGGCTCGCATCGCGCCGCGGACCGAAGGCGTGACCTTCAGCGGGCTCTGCCCGAACGCCCGCGGTCTCGAGCGCGCCCAGGCGGCGGGCATCGAGGAGATCGCGGTCTTCATCAGCGCGAGCGAGACCCACAACCGCAAGAACGTGAACAAGACGGTCGAGGACACGCTCGCCGGCTTCCGCGAGGTCATCCGCCCCGCGGTCGACCAGGGCATCCGGGTCCGCGGCTACGTCTCGACGCTCTGGGGCTGCCCCTACGAGGGCGAGATCGATCCCCGCGAGGGCCTGCGCATCGCGCACGAGCTGCTCGCGCAGGGCTGCTATCAGATCTCGCTCGGCGACACGATCGGGGTCGGCACGCCGGTGCAGACCAAGCGCATCCTCGAGCTCTTCCTCTCGGAGATCCCCTCCGAGCAGCTCGCGCTCCACATGCACGACACGCGCGGCACCGCGCTGAGCAACATCCTCGTCGGCCTCGAGGAGGGCATCCGCACCTTCGACGCCTCGGTCGGCGGGCTCGGCGGCTGCCCCTACGCGCCGGGCGCGGCCGGCAACGTGGCCACCGAAGATCTCGTGTTCATGCTGCACGGCATGGGCGTGAGCACCGGCGTCGATCTGGAGAGGCTCGTCGCCGCGGGGCAGGTCGCGGCCGCGATCGTCGGGCACGAGCTGCCCGGCAAGGTCCACAAGGCGGGGGTCCGCTCGCTCAGCTCGTAATGGTGTACGCTCTCCGCCCGGAGGCCCCTGCATCGTGACGACCCTCGCCGCGCTCGCGCTCGCCACCCCGATCTTCGGCTTCGCGCTCACCCCGCCCTCGGCGGAGCTCGCGCTGAGCCCCCCGCCCAACAGCGTCTTCACCCCGCCGGTGTTCGCTCAGGTCGGCGGCGGAGACGCCGACGAGGGCGCGGAGGAGGCGGCGGACGAGGCCGCGCCGGCCGAGGAGAGCGGCCCGAGCGGCGGCGACGACATGAGCGACTTCGCCGCGCAGCTCCGCCAGCGTCAGGACATCGCCACCATTCACCGCGCGTTCGGCATCGCGACCTGGGGGGCGATGCTGGTGACCGTCGTGCTGGGCTTCATCCAGTACTACAACCTCTACGGGTTCGGGAGCCGCGAGGAGTCGCCCTGCGTGACCGGCGACGCGATCTTCGGTCAGGACCAGTGCTGGGGACACCCTTGGCCCCACCGCATCTCGGCGATGACCACCACCGCGCTCTACGGGGTGACCTTCACGCTCTCGTTCGTCATGCCCGACCCGGCCGGGGTCAGCGAGGGCGACGGCGCGTTCGCCGAGAACCTGCGCATCCACAAGGTCCTGCGCTGGATCCACTTCGGCGGCATGCTCGCCCAGATCTTCCTCGGCTTCGCGACCGCGCAGAACTGGTTCGGCATCGATCGCGCGAACGACTTCGACGCCCAGCGCGCGCTGGCCACCGTTCACCAGGGCATCGGCTGGGCGACGTTCGGCACCCTCAGCGCCGCCGCCGCCGTCATGATCTTCTGAGCGACCGGGGCGCGTAGCACAGAGCGTGCGAGCGCGTCCAAAACAAGGCTTGCCACGGGCGTCGCGCCCCGGATACCATCGACCAGCTTCGGGGGCGTAGGGCCCACAACTGTGCGGAAGCCCTCGCTTTTCGGGCTCCCGTACCTCGGCCGCCGCTCAGGGCGGACGGTCGTTGGGCACGGATCGTCGACGCCCCCGATCGGATAGGGAGACCGATGGCGTCGCAGACCGTTTCGCACCTCCTGGGGACTCTTCAGCAGGACCCCGACAACGACGAGGCGCTCCAGGGGATCGCCGCCCTCGCGGAGGATGGCTCCGAGGCGCTGGACCGCGACTCGGTCCAGATGCTCGACACCGCACGGAAGGGGCACGACCAGCGCGCCGAGTATCGCGCGGTGGCGCAGATCCTCGACGTGGAGGCCCGCGTCTGGGCGCAGGACGACCCCGATCGCGCGTCCACGTTCCTCAAGGAGCTCGGGCGGATCTATCGCGAGGAGCTCCTCGACGACGCCCGCGCGAAGGACGCGTACGAGCGCGCCCTCGAGCTGCGGCCGGGCGACGACGACGTCCAGGACGCGATCACGCAGATCGATCAGGCGGCCGAGCGGTGGAGCGACTTCGCGCGCCGCTTCATCGAGGAGGCGGAGAGCGCCTCCGACAACCCGAGCATGCGCTCCTCGCTGCTGGTCAGCGCGGCGTCGCTGATCTGGAAGTACAAGGACGAGGCGGCCGAGGAGGTCGACGACCTCTTCCGGCAGGCGCTCGCGGTCGCCGAAGGGGACGCGCGGGCGACGCGGCTCTACGAGCAGGTGCTCCGGCAGCGCAGCGAGTGGAACGAGCTGGTGCGGGTGCTGCTCGAGGCGGCCGAGAAGACGAAGGACAAGGAGCACAAGGCCCAGTTCTTCCTCCGCGCGGCGCGCGTGCTGAAGAACGAGCTCGAGGATCCGAGCCGGGCCGCGGCGAGCTACGAGCGGGTGCTGGACTACCAGCCCGGCCAGAGCGAGGCGATGAGCTACCTGGCCGCGCACTTCACCGAGCAGGAGGACTGGGATCACCTGGTCGCGCTCTACGAGGACGCGCTCCGCTCCCGCACCAAGCTCGAGGACGAGGCCGGCGCGCTGCTGCAGATCGGCATGGTCCAGTGGCGCTTCCGCGACGCGCCCGAGGAGGCCGAGCCGTACTTCGCGCGGCTCCGCAAGATGGATCCGGCGCACCCCGGCATGCTCGACTTCTACCGGGCGCACCTCGCCGAGGATCCCGATCGCTGGGTGACGCTCCTGACCGACGCCCAGCGCGTCGCGACCACCGACGAGCAGAAGCTTCAGCTCGCCATCGAGCTCGCCAAGGCGGCGCAGGAGTCCGGCAGCACCGAGCGCGCGATCGACGCGTGGAAGATCGTGCTGCGGGCCGACCCGACGCACCCGGCCGCGCCCGAGGCGCTCAAGGCGCTCTACGAGAAGACCGAGAAGTGGAACGCGCTCGTCGAGGTCCTCAAGGGCGAGGCGGACCGCATCCCGGACGAGGAGGCGGAGAAGAAGATCGCGCTGCTGCGTCAGCTGGTCCCGATCTACCGGGACAAGCTCGGCCTCGACGTGATGGTGATCAACACCTGGAACGCCATCCTCCAGCTCGACCCCAACGACGACGAGGCGCTCGAGGCGCTCGCGGCGACCTACGAGTCGACCGGTCGGTGGAACGATCTCATCAAGGTGCTCGAGGCCAAGGCCGACGCCAGCGAGGACGCCGAGGCGCGGGTCTCGCTCTACATGCGCGTGGCCAACCTCTGGATCGAGCGCTTCGCCAACTACAACAAGGCGACGGCGCCGCTCGAGAAGGTCATCGAGGTCGAGCCCGAGCACCGCGAGGCGCTGGCCAGCCTCAAGGAGATCTACCGGAAGAAGCGCGCGTGGAGTCACCTCTACGACGTGCTGAGCAAGGAGAGCCAGCTCGCCAGCGATCCGGAGGCGCGGCTCACCTACAAGCTCGAGCTCGCGGAGCTCGCCGGCAAGCGCCTGCACCGCCACGCCGACGCGATCGAGCTCTGGAAAGAGATCCTCGAGCAGGACCCCGACAACGGCGAGGCGCTCGATCACCTCGAGAAGCTCGCCGAGCGCGAGAAGGACTGGCCCACGCTGGCCAGCGTGCTCGAGCGTCGGGTGAGCGAGTCGGACGACGACAAGAAGAAGGTCAAGACGCTCCAGAAGCTCGGCGTCATCTACGGCGAGCACCTCGACGAGGCGATCAAGGCGGCGAGCGCCTGGAAGCGCATCCTCGACATCCAGCCGAAGAACGGCCGCGCGCTGCGCACGCTGCGCGAGACCTTCGTGCAGGCGCAGGACTTCGAGGGCCTCGAGGCGCTCTACGCCGAGCAGGACGACTGGGAGGGCCTCGTCGACGTGCTCGGCAACGCCGCCGAGAAGGCCCAGGACGACGCGGTCAAGGTCGACCTGAGCTTCCGCGCCGCCGCGATCTACGAGGAGCGGCTCGAGCAGCCCCACCGCGCCTTCCGCTCCTACGAGCGGGTGCTCGGGGTGGACCCCCAGAACGAGCGAGCCGCGCGCGCGCTCATCCCGATCTACGAGCGCGACGAGAAGCACCAGCGCATGCCCGCGCTCTACGAGGTCCTCTACGGCCACGCCGAGAGAGACGCGGACCGCCTGGCGCTGCTCGACACGCTGCGGCGCCTGAGCATCGAGCACCTCTCGGACGAGAAGGGCGCCTACGGCTACGCGGCCCGGGCGTTCGAGCTCGCCCCGACCGAGCCCGAGGTGCGCGACGCGCTGCTCGCCTCGGCGGAGAGCGGGCGCATGCACGCGGCGCTCGTCGAGCTGCTGCAGAAGCGGCTCACCGCGGTCGAGTCGGAGGAGGGCGCCGAGGACGAGCAGCTCTGGCTGCGGCGCCGCATCGCGAGCGTGGCCGGGGAGCAGCTCGGCGAGTCGGAGCAGGCGGTCGAGCAGCTCGAGCAGATCCTCGCCGCGCGCCCCGACGACGAGGAGGCGGCCGAGATCCTCGAGGGCCTCTACCGCGCGGCCGGTCAGCACGACGCGCTCCGCAAGCACCTGCTCCACCGGGTCGAGCACACCTCGGCCGAGAGCGAGCGCCTGCGCCACCTGCGCGAGCTCGCGCGGCTCGAGGAGGACGTGCTCGAGGATCACGACGCGGCCGCGTCGCGCTACCGGCAGATCCTCGACATCGACGCCGCCGACGCCGGCGCGCTCGCGGCGCTCGACCGGCTCGCGCTGGCCGGGGAGCGCTGGGAGGAGCTGGCCGGGATCATCGAGCGGCGCCGCGAGGTCGCCGAGAGCGAGGACGCGCGGCGGGAGCTGACGCTCCGGCTCGGCGAGATCCGCGCGACCGCCCTCGAGGACGCGCGCGGCGCGCTCGAGGCGTTCGGCGAGGTGGTGCGCGAGCGCCCCGAGGACGGCCGCGCGATCGCGGGGCTCGAGCTGGTGAGCGAGGCGGACCCTTCGCTCGCGCCCGAGGCCGGGCTGCTGCTCGAGGACGCCTACGAGGCGGTCGAGGCGTGGGAGAAGCTCGCCCTCGTCCTGAAGCGGCGGCTCGACGCCACCGAGGACCCGGACGAGAAGCGCGCGCTGCGTCTCCGCTACGCCGACCTGGTCGGCGCCAAGACCGGCGACGCGGGCGCGGCGTACCAGGCGCTCGAGCGCGCGTTCCTCGCGGACCCGGCCGACCCGGAGCTGCAGGACCGCGTCATCGAGGCCGCCGAGGCCGCGGACGCGCACGAGGCCCTCGCGGCCGCCTTCCGCTCGGCGATGGAGAGCGAGTCGCTCTCGCCCGACGAGCAGTCGGCGATCGCCTCGAAGGTCGCGCACCTCTACGACGTCGTGCTCGCCCGCCCCGAGGAGGCCGAGCCGTTCCACCGCAAGGTGCTCGCGAACGATCCGCTCGAGGAGCGCTCGTTCGGCGCGCTCAAGGAGCTCTTCACCAACGCCGAGCGGTGGGAGGACCTCAAGGAGCTCTACCGCAGGCGCATCGAGGAGACGGTCGACGCGGAGCAGAAGCTCGACCTCCTCCTGCAGGTCTGCTTCCTCTTCGAGGAGCTGATCGACGATCCCGGCGCGGCCATCCAGGCCTACCAGGACGTGCTGGAGCTCGATCCCGAGCACACCGCGTCGCGTCGCGCCCTCGAGCGCCTCTACGAGCGCACCGAGCGCTGGAGCGATCTCGTCGTCTTGCTCCGCCAGGAGCTCGACCGGGCCAACCCGGAGGAGCAGGTCGGGCTCACCCAGCGCCTCGGCCTGCTGCACGAGAAGAAGCTCGGCGAGCCGGGCCGCGCGGTCGACCACTACGAGCAGGTGCTCTCGGTCGAGCCGAACCACAAGCACGCGCGCGAGGCCCTCGAGCGCCTCGTGGATCAGCCCGAGCAGCGGCAGCGCTGCGCGCGCATCCTGGAGCCCATCTACGAGGAGCGCGGCGACTGGCCGGAGCTGGTCGGCGTGCTCGAGGTGCAGCTCGAGGACGTCTCCGACCCGGGCTCGAAGGTCGGCCTGCTGACCCGCATCGCCGGCCTGCAGGAGGACCGCCTCCACGATCCGACGGCGGCGTTCGCGAGCGTCGCGCGCGCGGTGAAGATCGATCCCGCCGACGGCATGGTGCGCGAAGAGCTCGCCCGCCTCGCCCGGATGCGGGACGCCGAGCGCGAGCGCGCCGAGGTGCTGGCCGCCGCGCTCGAGCAGGCAGAGGAGGATCGGCTGCTCGCCGGTGAGCTGCTCCTCGAGCTCGCGACCCTCTGGGACGAGGGCGTCGGCGACGTCGAGGAGGCCGAGAAGTCCTACCGGCGCCTCATCGAGGTCGACCCGGACAACCCGGACGCGGTGCTCGCGGCGTCGCGCGCGCTCGAGCGCATCCACCTCGGGCAGGGCAACCACGCCGCGCTCGCCTCGGACCTCGAGCGGCAGGTGCGGCTCGAGCACGACGTCGACGTGCAGCGCCGGCTCCTGGTGCGCCTCGCCGATCTGCGCGAGGAGGTCCTCGAGGACGTGGGCGGCGCCATCGACGCGCACCGCCGCCGCCTCGAGCTCGACCCGGTCGACGTCGACGCGATGAAGTCCCTCGAGCGGCTCTACGAGCAGCAGGGGCGCTGGAACGACCTCATCGAGGTGCTGCGTCAGCGCGACGCCGCGGTCACCGATGCCGACCAGCAGAAGACCATCGCCAAGCGCGTGGGCGCCATCTACGAGGACCGGCTCGAGGACCTCGACAACGCGATCGTCGCCTACAACGACGTGCTCGGCCGCTTCGATCGCGACGCCGAGACCCTGACCGCGCTCTCGCGCCTCTACGAGCAGACCGAGCGCTGGCAGGACCTGCTCGAGGTCGCCGAGATGGTCTACGAGACGGTGGACCAGCCGGCGCAGCGCGCCGCGGTGCGCTTCCAGATGGGCGAGATCATGCGCACCTGCACCGGCGAGGTGGAGCGCGCGGTCGAGGCCTACGGCGAGGTGCTCGAGGTCTATCCGGATCACGAGGGCGCGCTCGAGTCCCTGCGGCTCGTGATGACCGCGGACGGCACCGTGCGCGAGGCCCCGGTCGATGAGGAGGCGGAGACCGAGCCGTACCCGCCGGAGGAGGACGCGGAGGCCGCCGAGACCGACGCCGACGCCGAGACCGAGCCCGAAGGCGACGCCGAGCCCGAGGCCGAGGCCGAGCCCGAGGCGGGGCTCGAGTACGACCTGCACGTTCGGATCGAGGCGGCGCGGGTGCTCGTGCCGCGCTTCGAGATGACCGGCGACTACGCGTCGCTGCTCACCGCGCTGCTCGTGCTCGCCGAGTCGGACGACCCGCTCGAGAAGTTCCGGTCGCTGCGCCGGGCGGCGGAGGCGGCCGACGTCGGGCTCGAGGACGCGTCGCGCTCGTTCGAGCTGATGGGCCGCGCGATCCGCGCCGGCATCGCCGAGGACGACCTCGGGGTGATGCTGCGCGACTTCCGCCGGCTCGCCGACCAGTCGGAGCGCTACGCCGAGTACGCCGGGCTGCTCAAGGACGTCGCGCCCGAGATCCTCGACGGGGACCTCCAGGTCTACACCTTCGGCCAGATCGCCGAGGTGGCCCGCACGCACCTCTCGGACGCCGACATGAGCCGGCGGCACTGGGAGCGCGTGCTCGAGGTGCAGCCCGACAACCGCCAGGCGCTCGACGCCCTCGAGGCGCTGACCGCCGAGGCCGGCGACCACCCGGCGCTGCTCGAGGTGCTCCGCCGCAAGACGGAGCTCGCCGACGGCCCGGACGAGCGGGTGTCGCTGCTGCTGCGGCGCGCCGAGATCTGCGAGACCCGGCTCGAGGAGCTGCCGGCCGCGATCGACTGCTACGAGCAGGCCCTGGGCGAGACCCGGCCGCGCGAGGCCTACGAGGGGCTCGAGCGGCTCTACGCCAAGGCGGAGCGCTGGCCGGATCTCTCGATGCACTACGAGCGCATGCTCGACGAGGGCGTCGGGGACGCGGTGGAGCTGCGGCACAAGCTCGGCGTCACCCAGCTCGACCGGCTGGAGGACGCGTGGGCGGCCATCGAGCAGTTCAGCGCCGCGCTGCAGCTCGACGTCACCCACCAGCCGAGCATCGAGGCGCTCGAGCGGCTGATGGAGCGCGAGGACCACCGGGCCCAGGCGGCCGAGATCCTCGAGCCGGTCTTCCTCCAGCAGATGGCCTGGCCCAAGGTCACCGCGTGTCTCGAGGCCCGCATCGCGGCCGAGGCGGACGTGGAGGAGCGCAAGGCGCACTTGCAGCGGCTCGGCCAGATCCACGAGGACTACCTCGAGGATCTCGACGGCGCCCTCGAGAGCTACGCGCGCCTCTTCCGCGAGGACCCGCGCGACGAGGGCACCTGGGAGACCCTGGCGCGGCTGGCGCGCGTGCTCGAGAAGTACGACCGGCTCGCCGAGATCTACGAGGGCGCGCTCGAGGACATCACCGTCGACGACGAGCAGACGGCCAAGCTCGCGGTCACCGCGGCGCAGATCCACGATCAGCGCACCGGCGACCTCGAGGCGGCGTCTCGCCTCTACGCGCGCGCGCTCCGCTTCGAGCCGGGCGACCACGGGGTCTTCGTGGCCCTGGAGTCGGTGCTCGAGCGGCGCGAGGCCTGGGACACGCTGCTGACGCTCTACCGCGAGCAGGCGCAGGTGGCCGAGGAGGAGCAGGACCGCATCGCGCTGCTCCGCAAGAGCGCGCGCCTCCTCGAGGGGCAGCTCGGTCAGCCCGACCGCGCCATCGAGACCTACCGCGACATCCTCGTGGTGGACCCCGAGGACCCGAACGCGATCGCCGCGCTCGACGAGCTGCTGACCGCGCAGGAGCGCTGGCCGGAGCTGGCCGACCACCTCCGCCATCAGGTGGAGCTGGCGAGCGGCGAGCCCGACGAGAACGACCTGAAGCTCAAGCTGGGCGAGACGCTCCAGCACCGCCTCGAGGACGTGCACGCCGCGATCGACGTCTACGAGGAGATCACCCAGGACGACCCGCACCACACCGACACGGTGGCCGCGCTCGAGAAGCTCGTGCAGCAGCCCGAGCACCAGCTCCGGATCATCCAGATCCTCGAGCCCATCTACCTCGCGACCGACCAGTGGCGGAAGCGCATCGCCATCTACGAGGCGCAGGTCGAGGCGGTGGACGACCCCTACGACAAGGTGCGGCTGCTCTCGCAGATCGCCGAGCTGCACGAGACCCGCTCGCAGGACATGCAGCTCGCCTTCCACGCGTGGGCGCGGGCGATGGCGGTCGAGCCGCCCAACCAGGAGGTCCGCGATCAGGTCGACCGGCTCGCCAACGAGCTCGGCACCTGGGACGCGCACGTCGCGGCCTACGAGCAGGCGCTGACCCAGTCGACCGACCCGAGCGTGCAGAGCGCGCTGCTCGGCCGGATCGCGCGGGTGCACGACGAGAAGCGCGGTGACCCGCGCAGCGCCATCGAGACCTACGAGCGCCTGCTCGAGGTGGACCTCGACGACCCGTCCCCGCTCGACTCGCTCGAGGCCCTCCACACCATGGTGGGCGACTGGCGCGGGCTGGTGGACGTGCTCCAGCGCAAGACCCAGCGGGCCTACGATCCCGCCGAGCGCGGGGAGCTGCTCCGCCGCGCCGGCTCGGTGCTCGAGGAGCTGCTCCAGGACCGGAGCGGCGCCGTCGAGGCCTACCGTCAGGCGCTGGTCGAGGACGAGATGGACGACATCGCCCTCGAGGCCCTCGACCGCCTCTACACGGCGGCCGAGGACCACGAGCGGCTCGGCGACGTGCTCCAGCGGCGGCTCGACGTGGAGCAGGATCCGGAGCTCCGGGTGGACCTCGCGCTCCGGCTCGGCCGCGAGTACGACGAGCACCTGCGCCGCCCCGAGGACGCGATCGACGCCTACCGGCGCGTGCTCGACGACGCGCCCCAGCACGCCGACGCGGCCCTCGCGCTCGCGCGGCTCTACGAGCGGCAGCGCATGTGGCCGGAGCTGCTGGACAACCTGCGCATGCAGGCGGCGACCCAGGAGGATCCGCAGCTGCGCGTGCAGCTCCTCTTCCGGGCGGGCGAGGTGCTCGAGCGGGAGATGGACGACGTCCTGACCGCGCTGCCGACCTACGAGGAGGTGCTGCAGCTCGACAGCCACTTCGAGCCCGCGATCGACGCGCTCCTGCGCATCAGCAAGCTCGAGGACTACCGGGTGCAGGCCTCCGAGATCGTCGAGCCGCTGCTGCGCACGCAGGAGCGCTGGGACGAGCTCGCCGAGCTGCTCGAGGGCAAGGTCAGCGCGGCCTACGACCCCGAGGACAAGCGGGTGGAGCTCCGCCGCCTCGCCGAGGTGCACGAGCTCGGCCGCCACGACAAGGCGGCCGCGTTCCGGGCGCTCTCCCGTGCGCTCGCCGAGGACCCGGCCGACGGCACGACCGCCGACGACATCGAGCGGATCGCGGCCGAGCTCGGCCAGTGGGACAAGGCGGCCGACGTCTTCGCCGAGCGGGCCTCGAGCGTGCTCGATCCCGACACCTCGCGCGCCCTCTACAACCGCCTCGCCCGGATCGCCGAGCAGCACCTCGAGGACGACGCGCGCGCGGTCGAGGCCTACACGCGGGCCATCGAGCAGGCGGGCGACGACCCCGAGTCGTTGTCCGCCCTGGACCGCCTCTACACCAAGATGCAGGCGTGGTCGGAGCTCGGCGAGATCCTCGACCGCCGCATCCAGGCGTCGATGGACCCGGCCGAGCGGAGCGAGCTCCTCGTTCGCCTCGGGACGCTGAAGCAGGAGCAGTTCGCCGATCTCCGCGGCGCCTTCCGGGCCTTCCAGGAGGTCCTCGACCGCGACGCCAGCGAGCCCCGCGCGGTGGCCGCGATGGAGTCGCTCCTCGAGGACGACGAGCTGGCGCCCGACGTGGTCGAGGTGCTCGAGCCCGTCTACCGCCAGACCGAGGCCACCGAGAAGGTCGCCGCGCTCTACGACGTGCGCATCCACCTCGCCGAGACCACGGGGGAGCGCGTGCGCTTCCTCCAGGATCAGGCGCTCGTCTACGAGAACGAGCTCGGCGACGCCGGGCGCGCGCTCGACGCGCTCCGCCGGGCCTTCGAGCTCGACCCGCGGGACGAGGTGCTGGCCGGAGATCTCGAGCGGCTCGCGCCGACGGTCGAGGGCGGCTGGGAGTCGCTGCGTGGCCTGATCGAGCGCGTGCTCGAGAAGGACGACGGCGACATGGACCGCATGGCCGTGCGGGACCTGAACATGCGCGGCGCCCGCTGGTACCGCGATCACCTCGGGGACCTGGCGGCCGCGGAGGCGCGCTACCGGGCCGCGGTCACCGCCGACCCCGACACGCGCGAGGCGCACGAGAACCTGGTCGCGCTCCTCCGGGCGCCCGGTCGCGAGGAGGAGCTGCTCGCGGCGCTCGTGCACTGGGCCGAGGTGGACTTCGACGAGGACGCCAAGAAGGAGCGCCTGCGCGAGGCGGCGGCCATCGCGGAGTCGGCGCTCGGCAAGCCCGAGCGGGCCGCGGCCTGCTTCGACCAGATCCTCGACGCGGATCCCACCGATGCTCACGCGCTCGACGCCCTCGTGCGGCTCGAGGGCGCGGCCGGCAACCACGCGCGGGTGGCCGAGCTGCTCGAGCGGCGGGTCGACGTGGAGATGGATCCGGAGCGGCGCGTGGTCCTGCGCAAGCAGCTGGCGGGGACCTTCGCCGAGCTCGGCCGCACGGAGGACAGCATCGAGGCGTGGCGCGGGGCGCTCGACGAGGAGCCGACCGACCTCGAGTCGATCGGCGCGCTCGAGGCGCTCTACGAGACGACCGAGCGCTGGAGCGACCTCGAGGAGCTCGTGCAGCGGCGGCTCGACGTCGCCGAGACGCCCGCCGACCGCATCGCGGCGCGGGTGAGGCTCGCGCGCCTGATGGAGTCGCGCTTCGGCCGCCGCGAGGAGGCGATGGATCAGCTCCGGGAGATCCTGGAGGAGGATCCGGGCAACGCCGACGCGCTCGACGAGCTCGAGCGCCTGCACACCGTGGGCGAGGAGTGGGACGAGCTGGTGGAGCTGCTCGAGCGCCGCATCCAGGACGCGCAGGCGGCCGGGGACGGCGACGCCGAGCTCGACATGCTGGTCCGCCTCGCCTCGGTGCACGTGGAGCAGCGCGGCGACGCCGAGCGCGGCATCGGCATCTACGGCCGGGTGCTCGAGCGCGACCCGCAGCACGGGGGCGCGCTCACCGCGCTCGTGGCGCTGAACGAGGAGCGCGAGGACTGGCCGGCCGCGGTGGACGCGCTCGAGCGCCTCGAGCAGGTGCAGCAGGGCGAGGACGCCATCGCCACCGCCCGGAAGATCGCCGGGCTGGCGGAGGAGCGGCTCGAGGACGCGGTGCGCGCCGAGGCGGCGCTGCGCCGGGCGTTCGAGCTCGACGGCGGCACCGCCGAGTCCCGCGAGGCGCTCAAGGCGCACTACGAGAAGCACGGCATGGCCGAGAAGCTCGCCATGATGCTGACGATGGACGAGGCCGAGACCGAGGACCCGAGGGAGAAGGTCGCGCTCCTGAAGCGCATCGCCGATCTCTACGCGGGGCCGCTCTCGGACCCGGGCTCGGCCGCGCAGTATCTGGAGCGCGCCTCGCAGATCGATCCCGAGGATCGCGACGTGCTGCTCCCGCTCTGTGACCTCTACATCGCGGCGGGGCGCCAGCAGGACGCCATCCCGGTGCTCGAGCAGATCGTCGCGAGCTACGGCAGCCGCCGCAACAAGGAGGTCGCCGTCTACCACCACCGCCTCGGCCGCGCGAAGGAGTCGATGGGCGACCTCGAGGGGGCGATGGAGTCCTACGACGCCGCCTTCAAGATCGATCTGACGAACGTGCAGGTCCTGACCGACCTCGGCCGGCTCTGCCTGACCCGCGGCGACCTGGACCGCGCCCAGAAGACCTTCCGCGCGCTGCTCCTCCAGAAGCTGCAGCCGGAGGACGGCATCACCAAGGCGGACGTCTACTTCTACCTCGGCAGCATCTCCTCGAAGCAGGGCGACGACCGCAAGGCGATCAGCATGCTCGAGCGGGCGCTCGCCGAGGACTCGGAGCACGCGGAGGCGACCGCGCTCCTCGGTCAGCTCAAGGGCTGACCGCGGCGAGCGCGTCGCGCAGCTGCGCCCGCGACATCGGCTTCACCACGTGACGGTCGAAGCCGGCGTCGAGGGCGCGCTCCACGTCGCGCGCCATTCCGTAGCCGGTGAGCGCGACGAGGAACAGGTCGCGGCCGGCGCGGCGCGTCTCGCGCGCGATCTCGTAGCCGTCCTTGCCGGGCAGGCCGATGTCGACGAACGCGATGTCGAAGGTGTCGTTCGTCAGCGCGTCGAGCGCGGCGTGCCCCTCGAACGCCACCTCCACGTCGTGGCCCTCGCGGCGGAGCAGGGCCGCGAGCATCTCGGCCGCGTCCTCGAGATCGTCGACCACGAGGACCCGCAGCGGCCGCTGCGTCTCGCTCTCGGGCGCCAGGCTCGGGGCGCGCGCGCCCGCCTCGCCGCGGGGGAAGCGGAGGGTGAAGGTCGAGCCCACGCCGACCTCGCTCTCCACGTCGACGTGGCCCCGGTGGAGCTGCACCAGGGTCCGGACGATCGTCAGCCCGAGCCCGAGCCCCGACTGCGGGCGATCCAGGGTCCGCTCGCCCTGCTCGAAGATGTCGAAGATGCGGCCGGTCAGCGCCTCGGACATGCCGACGCCCTCGTCGCGCACCGAGAGCGCGTGCTCCGCCGCGCCCGGCTCCACGCCGATCCAGATCCGGCGGCCCGGGGGGCTGTACTTCGCGGCGTTGCTCAGCAGGTTCACCACGCACTGCTCGAGGCGGAGCGCGTCGCCGTCGACCCAGGCGGGCGCGGCGGGCAGCTCGCTGACGACGCGCATGCGTGAGGCCTCGAGGAGCGGCTGCGCGGTGACCAGGGCCGCCTGCACCACGTCCTGGAGCGCGACCGGCTCGTTGCGGAGCTCGATCAGCCCGCGCGTGACCCGCGAGACGTCGAGCAGGTCGTCGACGAGGTGGGTGATCGCGTCGAGCTGCCGCCGCACGATCTGGAGCGGCCGCCGCGGCTCCGGCTGATCGGTGACCAGCGACTCGAGGAGCGACGTCGCGTTGCTGATCGAGGCGACCGGGTTTCGCAGCTCGTGGGCGAGCATCGCGAGGTACTCGTCCTTGCGCTGCGCCGCCTCGGTCGCGGCCGCCGCGCTCGCCTCGCTGGCCTGGCGGGCCCGGACCTGATCGGTGACCTCGTGGCAGAAGGCCATCACCCGATCGACCGATCCCTCGTCGGTCGAGAGGGGGGCGTAGACGAAGGTCCAGAAGGTCGTCTCCGGGGCGCCGCCGCGCTCGCGGACCAGCTCGACCGGCATGTCGCGGCCGACGAAGGGCTCGCCGGTCGCCATCACCTCGCGGATCAGCGCGTCGAAGCCCTGCCCGACCAGCTCGGGCATCGCCTCGAGCAGCGGCTTGCCGACGAGCTCCCGCCGGCCGGTGAGCACGCCGTAGAGCGGGTTGGCCATCTCGAAGACGAGGTCCGCGCCGCGGATGACGGCGATCGGCACCGGCGCCTGATCGAAGAGGTCGTAGACGAGCCGCTGGGCCCGAGCCCGCAGCCGGGCGTTCTCCAGGGCGCGCCCCACGCGGCTCGAGAGCGCGCGCGAGGAGAAGGGCTTCACGAGGAAGTCGTCCGCGCCGGCCTCCACCGCCTCGAGGCGCGTCTCCTCGTCGGTGCGGGCGGAGATGAGGACGAAGGGGAGGGTGGCCAGGCCGGGGGTCTGCCGCACGCGCCGGAGCAGGGTCAGGCCGGAGACCGGCGTCATGACCACGTCGGCCACGACCACGTCGGGCGGGCTGCGCTGGATCGAGGCCCACGCCTGCTCGCCGCCGTGGGCCTCGTCGACGACGTAGCCGCCGTGGCCGAGCACGAACGAGATGTACTCGCGCATCTCGTCGTCGTCGTCGACGAGCAGGACGCGCCCGCGCTCGGCGCCGGCCAGGGAGTCGGTGACGCCGGCCGGAGGCTCGGAGCGCGGCCCGTGCCACTCCCGGGCGACGGTCGCGAACTCGCGCGCGAGGCTCGAGGTGAGCGGCTGGGCCGGCGCCGGCGGCACGCTGTGGCGCGGCGCGTCCGAGGCCGGGGCCCGCAGGGTGAGCGCGCCCGGCGCAAGCTCGACGTCGGCGCCCGCCCGACGGGCCAGGAGCAGCGCGGTCGCGAGGTCGGCGCTCCGGGGCTCGGGGCCCTCGCTCGGCCAGGCGAACGAGAGCGCGATCGCGTCGGCCTCGCGCCTCAGCGTGAGGCTCGGCTGGCGCTGGTGCACCGCGAGGTGGGTGAGCAGATCGGCGAGGATGCGCTCCCAGGTCTTCGGCTCGCCGTCGACGACGCAGGCCTCGCCGGGCGCGTCGAGCGACGGCGTTCCATCTCCGAAGGCCCCCGCGAACCCCGCCACCACCCGCGCCGTGAGCTCCGACAGGTCGACGCCGTCGGGCGTCGCGCGCGGCGCTTCGGCCGACTGCTGCAGCAGATCCGCCACGTGGGTGACCCGGCGCATCGCCTGCCGAGCGCGCTCGAGCTGCGCGAGCGCCTGCGGATCCTGAGCCAGGCGACCCGTCAGGGCGTCGAGCGGACCCGCCCCCACCTGCGCGTGGCTGCGCAGCTCTTCGGCCATCAGTCGGGCGAGCGCGTTCTCGTCGTCGGCCATCTCGTGCGCCCGGATCATGCCACGCCGGGCGAGGTTGCTACGATTGTCCGGCAATGGGATCAGCGGTCAGCATCGACGGGGCGCTCGTGGATCCGGGCGCCGCCTCCATCCCGGTCCTCGACCGGGGCTTCCTCTACGGCGACTCGGCGTTCGAGGTCACGCGCACCTACGGCGGGCAGCCGTTCGCGCTCGGCCTCCACCTGCAGCGCCTCCGTCACAGCTGCGCGCAGCTCGAGATCCCCATCGACGTGGACGACGCCACGCTGCGCCGCGAGGTGCGCGAGGTCCTCGACGCGGCCGGCAACGAGGAGGCGTACGTGCGGGTGGTCGTCACCCGCGGCGTGACCGCGCTCGGGCTCTCGCTCGAGGGCGAGGTGCGCTCGCGCCGGGTGATGGTGGCCGCGCCGCTCAAGCGCCACGACCCGAAGCTCTGGGAGGAGGGCGGCGCGCGCGCCACCGTCGCCATCTCGCGCTCGCTCGACGGGACGAGCGCGGCGGGCGTGAAGGCGTCGAACTACCTGCCGAACATCCTGTCGCTGGCCGCGGCGAACCGGCGCGGCGCGTACGAGGCGATCAGCGTGGCCGGCGGCGGCGAGCTGCTCGAGGGATCGACCTCGAACCTCTTCCTGGTGCACGGGGGCGAGGTGAGCACGCCGCCCCTGAGCGTCGGCATCCTCGGCGGCATCACGCGGCGGCTGGTCATCGAGGCCGCGGCGGAGGACGGCGTGACGATCCGGGAGCGCCTGCTCTTCCCGCCCGATCTCTACCGCGCGGACGAGGCGTTCATCACCTCGAGCACCCGCGAGGTGGTGCCGATGGTCCGCGCGGACGGCGTGCCGCTCGGCGACGGCCGCCCCGGACCCATGACCCGCCGACTTCACGCCGCTTTTCGGCGACGGGCCGACGCGCTCCTGGCCGAAGAGCGGGTTTGACTCGCGGCGCGGTTGGGTTTAAACCCCGTGCCCTTTCCGGGCGGCCGGTGTCGCCCCTCTCACCTGCGAGACCCACATGTCGTCGAAGACCCAGAAGACCGAGCGCCGCCGTCAGATCCGCCAGAAGACCGCGGGCAAGAAGAGCAAGGCGCAGCGCGCGAAGCAGGGCACGCCCAAGTTCCCGATCGACCCCAAGAAGGCCGGTCCGGACTCGGCCGAGAAGCTGTCCAGCTGATCAGCCGGCCGGGCAGTTGAACTGCACGGTCAGATCGCGGATCGACGGGCTCGACATCTCGTCGTCGCTGATCAGGCTGATCTCGAGCTCCATGAAGCGCCGCTGGGGCACCGGCCCCGGCGGCAGCGCGAAGTCCGTCGGCCGCACCGTGAACGGGCCGGTCCAGGTCGCGCTCCCGAGGTCCAGCTCGCGGTCCGCGGTGCGCACGCGCACCTCCACCCGGCTCCCCGGCGGCACCGTCGCGTCCCAGTCGAGCCGCTCCCACTCGGTCGGCCCGAACGCGCACCCCGGCACCACCGCGCGCATGAAGCCGTTGGGCGCGGTGAAGGTGCGCAGCGCGAAGCCGGTGAAGTCCGAGTAGGTGTAGGGGCTGACGCCGGTCGCGAAGTCGCGCGCCGCGCCGGTGGTCGGATCGATCCGGGTGGCGGTGGAGCTGTCCTGGTTCACCAGCCAGACCATGCCGGAGGAGTCGAGCCCGACGCCGGTGGACCCGAGGCCCGGGAGCGGCGCCGACGGGGTCCCGATCACGCGCAGGCCCCGGCCGGTGTCGGCGTCGAACATCGTCAGCCGGCTGATCGGCGGCGAGACGTCCACCCCGCCGCCCGGCAGGAAGCGGAAGTAGGTGTGGGAGCTCGCGAGGTAGATGCGGCCCATGCCGTCGGCGGCGATGCCGCGGGTGACGCCGCTGTCGGGGAGGGGCACGTCGAACCACCGCGAGGCCACCGGGTCGAACCGGAAGGCGGCCTCGCACAGGAAGCCGGCGACCCACACCCGGTCGCGCGAGTCGATCGCGATGCCGTAGGAGCTCGAGCAGTCCGTCCCGCGCATCGCCGCGGTCTCGATCGAGCCGAGCGCGCCGGTCGACGCGTCGACGCTGATGATCGAGCCCGACGCCGACTCGACGAACCAGACGTTGCCCCGGCTGTCGGCGGCGGCGCCGTAGGGGCGGAAGCCGCTGAAGGGCGAGGTGCGCGGGAGGCGCACGGTGCGGAGCACGGCGCCGGTGTTCGGGTCGAGCTGCACCACGCTGCTGTCGTCGTGGAGCCCGACCCAGACGGTGCCGGCGGCGTCGATGGCGATCGCGCGGGGCACGTCGTTGCGGCTCCCGACGTCGACCGTCCAGAGGATGCACTCGTCCATCTGGCCGAGGAACTCGCCGGGCACCGAGCGCTCGATCCGCCCGTTGCCGTTCATGTCCCGGCTGGTGTCGATGACGCCGTTGCCGTTGCGGTCGACGCAGTCCGACTCGAAGCCCGCGATCTTGGTCACCGTGCCCTGGTTGAAGAAGGCGCGGTTGGCGACGTAGACGGCGCCTCGCAGGTCCACCGCGGTGCGGCTCGGGCAGTTGCCGCCCGCCGAGTCGGTCTCGCAGCGCTCCCCCGGGGGCTGGCCGCCGTTCGTCCCGTCCAGCAGGACGGCGTCGTACTCGGCGCTCTGCGTCCCGGTGCGGGTGTCGAGCTTGCTGATCGTGCCGAAGAGGGTGTTCGCGATCCACGCGAAGTAGGTCTCGGTGCGGGTGCTGCTGAGCCGGAGCGAGCCGTCGGGGGCCTCCTCCACGCCCCCGCTGTTCATGCCGGTCGGGTTCCAGCCGCCCGCCCCGGGCACGACGACGCGGTTGCACCCCGGGCGGCAGTCGTCGCACGGCGAGCGGACCCCCTCGTCGGTGGACGCGTCGCAGTCGTTGTCGATGTCGTCGCAGACCTCGGCGCGGGCCGGAGATACGAGCGGGTTCGAGTCGTCGCAGTCCCCCTCGCAGGCGCCCACCCCGTCGCCGTCGTCGTCGCGCGGCTCGGGCACGTGCGTGCACTCGTCGAGGTCCGCGTCGCAGGAGTCGATCGTGCACTCGTCCCCGTCGTCGCAGTCCGGCGCGTCGCCGGGCAGACAGCTCGCGGTGGTCGGATCGCACCGCTCCTCGCCGTTGCAGAAGACCTCGTCGGTGCAGGGGCCCCCGCAGATGGCCGCGTCCACTCCGCCGCCGTCGCGGGGCCCTGCGTCCCGCAGGCCTCCGTCGCGCAGCCCCGCGTCACGCGTCGTCGAGACGCCCGAGTCCGCCGCCTCGCGCGGCACGTCGAGGCCCGAGCGCGTCCCGCACCCCAGCGCCCCGAGCGTCGCCACCCCGAGCACCGCCACACCCATCACCCAGCGCATCACGGCAGCAATGTAGCACCGGGCGCGCGGCGCCGATCCGCCGGTCAATGCAACGTGTGCGAGCGACCGTCGTGCTCGACGGTGGGGATGCCGCTCTCGCGCCCCCGAGGCTCGGGCGGCATGACGTAGAGCACCTCGT
Organism: Myxococcota bacterium; assembly: GCA_036149055.1. Lineage (GTDB taxonomy): Bacteria > Myxococcota_A > Polyangia > Polyangiales > Sandaracinaceae > JAVJQK01. The sequence continues at coordinate 55,864 of JAYZQJ010000157.1, forward strand.
GCTCGGCGTCCGGCACGGTCGGGGAGGGCCCGGCGGTCGTCGACGAGGTCCGCGAGGCGAGCACCGCGTGAGCGGCGGCGTCGGCGGCGCGCTCCTCCTCGTCCCACTCCTCCATCTTGGCGCGGTCCTTCCGCTTGCGGCGCGCGTAAGCGAGCACGATGAGGAAGGCCGCGAGGACCCAGAGGGTGCCGCTCCCGACGAGGAGCGGGAGCGCCTGGAAGCGCTCCGACAGGCTGGCGTGCCACTGCTCCTCGAGCTCGGTCATCGTGACCGAGTAGGTGCGCTCGAGCGCGGTCTGGAAGGACTGGCCGTCGCGGAGGCGGCGGACGACCTGCCGGAACTTCTGCTCGCCGGAGTCGCGCGCGAGCAGCCAGCGGACGAAGTCGGCGCTCTGGGCGTAGGCGAGGTTCACGCCGTGCGGGGTGCTCGGGAAGCCGCGCTCCAGGCGCTCGAACGGGAGCAGCCGGCCGCCGACCGTGCCGCCCCAGAGGGCGCGGGTGCGCTCGAGGCTCTTCTCGCGGGCCTGGTGAATGGCGACGCCCTCGCTGAACCAGCGCGGGATCGGGTTTCCGTCGACCGCCCGGTGGAGCGCGACGTGCGACAGCTCGTGCACGAGGACCGAGTCGACGTCGGGCCGCTGCCAGGTCTCGGGCGCGGCGAGGGTGAGCAGGATCAGGCCGCGCGCCGGGTACGCCACCCCGCTCGCGTAGGCCGGCGGGGGCGCGCCGCGAGGGGCCAGGGCGCGCATCTCCTCGGGGTTCCGGCCGATCCGGATGATCAGCGGCCCGTCGGTGTCGCCGCCGAGCTCGCGGGTGACGCGGGGCCAGTGCTCCTCGTAGACCTCCTGGAGCTCGTGCGCGACCTCGGAGGCCTGGTCCGGGAACTCCCAGCGCACGTCGCCGCGGCGCTCGGCCACGTAGCCCTCGGGCGCGTCGGGCAGCGCGAGCACCGCGTCGCCCTCGTCCAGGGAGGCCACGTCCCCGGCCGGGGCGTCCGCCATCGCGGAGAGGGGGCTCGACGCGAGGAGCAGCAGAGCCAGGAAGGCGACGCGTCGGGCCATCGAGGAGCAGACCTCCGGAGATGCGGAGGTCAGCGACCCCCGGGCACGAAGCGTAGCACCGGCTGGTCGGGCGCGTCAGCCGCGCTGGTCACGGCGATCGCGGTGATCATGCCGCCGAGCAGCAGGGCTGCCGCGAAGTACGGCCAGTACTGCTCGAAGAAGCCGGGCTCGCCCTCCTCCTCCTCCGGGGACGGGGCGAGCGGGTCGGGGCGGGCCTCGGCGCTCTCGGCGGCGACCTCGGCCGGGCTCGGCGCGGCGGGCGTGGTCACCCGGGCGCGGCGGCCGACGAAGCGCGCGACGCGGCGCTCGGGCACGTCCTCGGTGAGCTGCAGCCGCCCCTCGTAGAAGGCGCGCGCCCGGACGTCGAGCACGACGAGCTCGGGCCCGTCGTCGGCCAGGCGCACCACCGCCACCGCCCGGGCGCCCGCGCGGCGGCCGAGCTGGGCCAGGATGGGGGCGTCGTGGGTCTCGCCCAGGCCGAGGCGGCGGCGCTCGCGGCGGATCTCGGAGAGGCCGTCGTCGTCTTCGCCCGGCTCACCGCGGAGCGCGCGGCGCAGGCCGGGGTCGAACGGGCGGGAGAGCGGCGCGGTCAGGGAGGCGTCGACCCGCGCGGCCAGAGCCCGGAGGGGAGGAGAAGGATCACCGACCAGGATCACGGCGACGGTGGAGCCTCGAGCGGCGGCCGGCTCGGGCGGCGCTTCCGGTGCCGGGTCCGCGTCCGCTGCCGAGTCCGCTGCCGAGTCCGCTGCCGAGTCCGCTGCCGAGTCCGCTGCCGAGTCCGCTGCCGAGTCCGCTGCCGAGTCCGCTGCCGAGTCCGCTGCCGAGTCCGCTGCCGAGTCCGCG
>JAYZQJ010000158.1:0-50457 GCA_036149055.1 Myxococcota bacterium
GCAGCGGGCGGCCAGCGAGCGCGAAGCGCGAGCGCGAGCCGCAGGGCCCCCAGCGCCCCGTCGCTGGGGTCGGGGCCGAGCGGAGCGAGGCCACGGAGTGGGTGGGGGGGCCCCGCGGAGGAGGCGCAGCGATGTTTGCGGAGGGCGAAGCCCGGAGCGAACATCGTTGTGCCGCCGCAGCGGGGGGGCGGGGGCGGACCCGCCCCTGCCCAGAAACTCAGTCGATGATCTCGAGGTTCAGACCGCCGGCGTAGGCGTAGCTGACGAAGGCGTCGAAGCCGTACACGACCATGCCGACGTCCTCGGTGGCGCGCAGCGTGTGGTAGCCGTCGTTCTGCAGGCCGTCCTCGACCCGGCCCATCGCCTCCGGGGGGATGTCGGGGAACGAGAGCTGGCAGCGGTAGACGACCCAGTCCGGCGGCGGGTCGCCGTCGCGGCGCACGATGCCGTCGGCCGGGGCCTCGTCGCACTCGAACTCCGCGAGCGGCGTCTCGTCGAGCAGGATCTCCGCGCCGCGGGGCGCGACCACGGTGAGGAAGTCGAAGCCGTAGAGGCCCGGGGTCAGGAACACGTACTCGTTCCGGTACTGCTCGACCGGCGGCACGGCGATGATCGCCGGGTCGCCGCCCGGGTACTCGCTCGGGATGCCGACCGCCTCCTGGCTCGCGAGCACCTGGAGCACCGCCACCGCCTGCGAGGTGTTGATCTCCACGTCCTGGTTCGCGATCAGGATGACGCTCTGCCCCTGCTCGAGCGGGAAACGATCGTCCGGCGGCGGCAGGGTCGTCTCGACCATGGTGGTGCCGGTCGCGACGGCGACCAGGCGCACGTACTCGGGCTCGTTGAACTCGCCGACGCTGTCCTGCGTCGGGTCGAGGAACGCGCGGTTGAGCGCGCTGCTCCGCGGCGGCATGCGGCCGATGAAGAAGCGGCGCCCGAGCGTGTCGCGCGGGAAGAGCTGCTCCTCGAGGTGGTCGGCGCAGCACTGGCGGTTGGCCAGGATGTTGAACCGCGGCGCGTCGGAGGCCTCCGAGCCGATGAACACCGCCACCGGCTGATCCGCCTCGACGGTCGTGCCGGTGAAGTCGGCGTTGAAGCCGCTCGTCTCGAGGTTGATCACGTCGAAGGGCCCGACGTCGAACTCCCAGACGGTGCCCTCGATGCCGCGCTCGCCCTCCCCGCCCACCGGGATCACCGAGCGGACCGAGGGCCCGAGGGTGACGGTGACGTGGGTGCTCGCGCGCGAGCCGACGATGGTGAGGAACGCCCGGAGGTCCTCGTCGTCGCGGCTCGGGTCGAAGTCCTCGTTGGGGTTGGTGCTGTGCGCGATGGTCTGCGGCCAGCCGACCACCGTGTAGGTGCGGCCGATCGCCGACGTCGGGAGCAGCAGCGACGCGTCGTTCGAGAACACGCCGACGTTGTCGAGCGGGTTGAACTGGTAGGCGATGATCGGGAGCACCGAGGTGACGCGGTACGCGTTCGAGGTCAGCGCGGAGTGGGTCCCGTCGTTGAGCCCGTTGGTCATCGGCGCGTTGCGGCAGCGGCAGTCACGGTCGCCGCCCTCCTCCGCGCTCGTCCCGCCGGCGCACCAGCAGGTCTCCGCGCCGCCGCACTCGCTGCTCGCGCTGCACGGGATGAAGCTGCTCGAGCCGTCCACCTCGCGGCGCGGGAGGTTCAGGACCTCCAGGTCGCCCGGCAGCACCGTCACGCGCTCGACCTCGGTGAGCGAGGGCTCGGCGCCCACCGGGGCGTCGTTCCGCTCCACCACCACCTCGGTGGGGAAGCCGCTCGGGTTCGAGACGACGATGGAGTACTGCTGGCCGCTCGCGTCGAGGCCGCGCTCGATGGCCGCGTTGTCGAGGTCGACGCCGTAGAACTCGCAGCCCTGGTAGCTGCGATCCTCGACGGCGAGCTCGCAGAGGTTCCGGCAGCGCCCGAGGTCGCAGACGAAGCCCTCCTCGAGGTCGCACTCCTCCATCACCTCATACGCGCTGCCGTCCCCGTTGCAGACCACCACGTCGTTGCCGGCGCAGAAGATCTCCTCGGGGCGGCAGACCACGCAGCCGAGCGAGGGCACGCAGGTGTTGCGGTCGTCCGTGCGCGCGGCGCAGTCGTCCCGCACCGTGCTCAGGAACTCGCCGTCCCGGTTGCAGCTGAAGTGGACGTTGCCGATGCAGGCCACCGCGTCCGGCGTGACGCAGACGAAGCCACCGTCCTGGATGGGAGAGATCGAGCCGTCACCGGCCCCGGCGTCCTCGCCGCCCATACCGGTCGTGCACGCCGTCGCGGCGAGCGCGGCGGCGATCCAAAGCCAAGAAGATCGCAAGTGAGTCTCCCAATGGAGTGGGGCGCGCGTCAGCGCTGCGCCGTGAAGAAGTCGACCGCCCAGCGGCTCCAGTACCGGTCCGAGAGGTATTCGTAGCGGAACTCGTCGAAGTCGAAGCCGGGGATCGAGACCGCGAACACACCCCAGGTCAGGAAGCCGGAGGGGATGTCGCTGATCTCGGGGATGGTGGAGAGGTCCGGGATCGGCGCCTCGCGGACGTTGCCCGGGAGGAACATGCGCCAGGCCGGGTTCCCGTCCGCGCCGACCATCAGCACGATGTGCAGGTCGGGATCGGGGCCGTCGGCGCTCCAGCGCACCACGCGGTCGGCCGGCAGGCGCTCGCCCGTCGCCGGCATGGTGGCCTGCGGGATGCCGAGGAAGTTCCCCATCGTCAGGGTGTTGTCGATCGAGGTCACGCCCTCTTCCACCACCACCGAGTACGGCTGGCTGTCGAAGTCGCCGGTGAACCAGCCGGCCTCCACCCGGAAGCGGCCGTCGGCGAGCGCGCCCTCGAGGCTGGGCTGAGCGACGAAGCGGAAGGCGCGGCCGGCGTCTCGGCGCCGGAGCACGTCGACCTCCTCCGCGTTGACGATGCGGTTGATGACGCCCTCACCGCCCAGGTCGATGTTCGCCTGCATGCGGAAGCGGTCCGGGCCGCGCGGGGTCTCCATCGGGAGGCCGGTCAGCTCCACCTCGAGGTAGTGATCGAGGGGGATGTTCATCAGGATGTCGACGCCGGTGATCGTCTGGCCGGGGCCGGCGAGCACGTTGCGCGCGACGCCCATCACGTAGGGGATGAAGCGCCCGGTCGACGTCTCCTCGAGGCCGGCGAGCGCGTAGACCGCGAGGCCGGCGGGGCGCGCGAAGATCGAGTACGGGTAGCCGAAGCGGCCGAGCGGGCTCTCGAGCACGCGCTGGGTGCTGCCGCCGGCCGCCGGGTCGGGGTTGTTGATGCCGAGCGCGCGCTCGGTCGTGTAGACGTAGGCGACCTTCACCCAGCCCTCGCGCGGCTCGGGCACGTTGAGCCAGGGGTTCGGCCCCATCTCGTTCGGGCCGAGGAAGACGAGCTCGCCCTCGATGAACGCGCCGTTCCGGCCGCGCCCGGGGGGCGGGGGCTCGCCGCCCATGCCGCACATCGGGTCCATCCACGGCACGAGGAAGACGGTCACGTCGCGCGCGTCGAAGGCGACCACGGAGGTCTTCTCGTAGCAGTGCTTGGCCACGTGCACGGTGGCCGGGGGCAGGATGTCGGGGCCGGAGAAGGTGATCTGCCCGAGGCTGTCGGTGAGCCCCTGGTGCTCGGTGCCGAGGTCCTCGCCGACGATGGCGAACGCGTCCGGCACCGGCGCGCCGGTCGTCGCGTCGACCACGGTGACGTTGATCGCGCCCTCGATCGGCCCGCCGCCGAGCCCGCCGGAGCGGGGGTCGGAGCTGTCGTAGTAGCTGTAGGCGTCCTGCCCGATCGTCTCGGAGCCGTCCTCGGCGTCGGTCACGGTGACGTCGACCGTGCCGGCCGCCATCGGGGGCGTGCGGCAGGTGATGACGGTGGGCGAGACGACGTCGACGTCCTCGCAGGGGGTGCGCCCGAAGGTGACCTCGTCGCCGGCCTCGAAGCGGGTGCCGCTGCCGGTGATGGTCACGAAGGTGCCGCCGGCGACCGCGCCGGAGCTCGGCTCGACGTAGATCGCGTCGTAGGTGTAGCCGCCCTCGAGCACCGCGGTCTCGCCCGCGACCTCGATCTCGACGTCGACGGTGCCGACCTCACCCGCGGGCACGACGACCGCGAGGCGGCGCGCGTCGATCAGGCGGTGGTCGGCCGGCTGGACGTCGCGGCCGCCGAAGCGCGCCTGCGACAGCTCGTCGAAGCCGTTGCCGCGGAGAATGACCGTGTTGCCGCCGATGAACGGCCCGTGGTCGGGCACGACGCGATCCAGGGACAGATCGGTCTGCCCGATGCCGCCGCCGTCGTCGAAGGTCGGGCGCGCGTCGGGCGGAGGCCCGGCGTCCGGGAGGGTGATCCCGCCCTCGCCGTCGATGCGCGGGGGATCCCCGCAGCCCCCCAGCGCCAGCGCGACCCCCAGGGCGAGCGCCACCCGGGTCTGAAGACGAGTCATCCAAGCATGCGACATCGGAGCGATCTCCCTGCGTCGACTCGACGGTGTCGGATCGACGCGGACGGGCGGAGCCCATCCATGAGCCTTGCGATACGAATTGTGTGCGGGCCTCTCGGTCCCGTTGCACGGCGCGTCGCGGCCCCCCGCACGTCTCCGCACGGCCTGACGGCCGGGGGAGCCACCCGGCCAGTATCGGGGCAAACCGAAACGAGTCAAGCCAGGCCTTAACTCCCTGTGGGCGTCTCGGATGACGAAGGATGCTCGCCCTTCGGGTCGGCCGCGTTACCCTTCGCGCTCGAAGCATGAAGCTCACTCGACTCGTGCTCAGCGATCTGCACCTCGGGGTCGGCAGCCGACCCGGAGAGCTCAACGTCTTCGAGGACTTCCACTTCGACGACGACTTCGCCGAGCTGCTCGCGCACTACGACCGCGAGGCCGGAGAGGACGGCGAGGTCGAGCTGATCCTCAACGGGGACGTCTTCGACCTGCTCAAGGTGAAGATCGGAGGCATCTGGCCGACCGAGATCACCGACGACATCGCGACCGAGAAGGTGCGGCAGTGCCTCGACGGCCACCCGCGGTTCGTCAACGGGCTCAAGCGCTTCCTCTCCAAGGAGCGGCGGCGCCTGGTCTTCCTGCCGGGCAACCACGACCTCGACATGTGGTTCCCGGGCCCGCAGGAGCTGTTCAAGCGCTACGTCGCCCCCGGCCCCGCCGCCGATCGGGTGCACTTCGTCACCTCGAGCGACACCTACTACCTGCCCGAAGGCATCCAGATCCGGCACGGGCATCAGCTCGAGCGCATCCACCGCGTCGACTACGCCAACATGACCAAGAAGCGCCGCGACGGGACCGAGATCCTCGATCTCCCGTGGGGCAGCCTCTGGATCCTGGAGGTCATGAACCCGGCCAAGGCGATGCGGAGCTACGTCGATCGCATCCAGCCGCTCGGGCGCTTCCTGGTGGCGGCGCTCCTCTTCGACACCCGGTTCGTGGCGCGCTTCATGTACCACACGAGCGTCTACTGGCTGCGCCGGCGGGTCTTCAACCTCGAGGCGTGGCGGGAGCGCATCCGCTGGCTGCCCAAGGCGCTGCGCGAGGAGATCATCGCGCTCGGCGGCTTCGACGAGGCGGCGGTGCGCGCCCTCAAGAAGATGCGCGGCGTCCAGTACCTCATCGTGGGTCACAGCCACGGTCCGCGCTTCCAGCAGCTGCCGGACGGGAAGATCCTGGTCAACACCGGGACGTGGATGCGCATGATCAACCTCGACATCCGGCACCTCGGCCAGGACAGCGGGCTGACCTACTGCCGGATCGAGTACAGCGAGGACGGGCGACCGACCGTGAACCTCATGCGGTGGCTCGGAAGCCGGCGCCCTTACCAGGTCATTCCGTACGCCGATTGACGGAATGCGAAGCCGACTCATCCTGGTTGGCGAGACGGATGCGGGGAGTCACGTTCGCGATCTGGCTGGCGCTGGTGGGGACCGCGTACGCGGAGCCCGACGAGGCCAGCGACGAGACCGCCGAGGCGCCGGAGGCGCCGGCGGAGACCGCCGATGAGCGCGCCGCGCGTCAGCTGGCCGCGCGCCGCGCCGCCGGGGGTCACGAAGGGATCTGGGCGATCTCGGCCCGCATCGCCCGCGAGGCCGACGAGGCCGCCCGCGCGATGTCGGTGCCGCTGCCCGAGGTCACCACGTGGTACCGGCCCCCCGGCCACTGTGACGGCTGCAGCCAGGCCCACGCCCAGGGAGGGATCAGCCTCTCGCTCGAGGGGGTGGATCGCGAGGCCAAGCTCGCCTTCGCCCGGGAGCTCAGCCGCCGCCTCGGGCGCCACCACCGGGTCTCGGTGATCGAGGTGGACGGCCCGCGCGAGCTCCACACGGCGTTCCGCTCGGGGCGCCCCGACGGGCGGCCGTTCCACCTCCGCCGGATCGCGCGCGAGGACGAGATCCTGGTCCGCCCGGACCCGGCCCTCCCCCCGCCGGCGGCGCTGGTGTTCGGGGACTGACGCAGACCGAGACACTCCGGCTTGAGCTACGGCCCGACCCATGCCAGGGTGCGGTCCCCCGTCGCCCCAACCCCACGGGCAGTCGTGCCGTTGCGCCAGCTTCCATCCACCCACACGGCCCTCACCGGCAGTGCGTCGTTTGCACCTCCGCACGTCGTGACGAACGAGCAGCTGTGTGCCGCCTACAACACCTGGGCTCGCGCCGAGAACGCGCGGCGGGAGGGCACGGACCTCCCTCCGCTCGACGAGTCGACGCCCGAGTTCATCGATCGAGCGTCCGGCATCCTCCGGCGTCACTACTGGGACGCCGAGGGCATCCTCGATCCCAACCGGCTCTGCCCGCGCATCCCGGATCGCGCGGACGACGCTCTCTCGGTCCAGGCTGAGATGGCGGTGCGCGCGGCCCGCGGCGCGCTCGAGTCGGCCGGCCGCGCGGCCGACGAGATCGACCTCGTCATCGTCGGCTCGTCCGCGCTCCAGCGCCCCTACCCCGCCCTCGCGATCGAGGTGCAGGCGGAGCTCGGCGCGAGCGGGCACGCGTTCGACATCTCGGTCGGCTGCAGCTCCGGCACCTACGGCGTCCAGCTCGCGGTCGACGCGGTCCGCGGCGGCACCGCGCGCCGGGCCCTCGTGTGCACGCCCGAGCTCCCGAGCGCCTACTGCAACTTCCGCGACCGCGACAGCCACTTCATCCTCGGCGACGCGTCGGCGGCGGTGGTGATCGAGCCGCTCGAGGACGCGAAGGGCGGCTTCGAGATCCTCGCGAGCCGCGCGGTCTCCCAGATGAGCAGCGCGGTCCGGAACAACGGCGGCTTCCTCAACCGCGGCGACGAGGCGCGGCGCGACGACGCGGACAAGCTGTTCTACCAGCAGGGCCGCCGCGTCTTCCGCGACATCGTGCACCTCGTCCCGACCCTGGTGCGCACCCAGCTCGACGCCCTCGGGCTCGCGCCGACCGACATCGCGCGGTACTGGCTGCACCAGGCGAACGCGCGCATGAACACCGCGGTGCTCGAGCGGATCCTCGGCCAGTCCCCGACCGAAGGGCAGGCGCCGTCGGTCCTCTCGGAATACGCCAACACCGCCGCGGCCGGCTGCCTGATCGCGCTCGACGCCTACCGCGACGACCTCGAGCCCGGCGACCTCGGTGTGCTCTGCGCGTTCGGCGCCGGCTACACGGTCGGCTCTCAGATCCTGCGCAAGCTCTGAGGGTGCCCCTTCGAAGCCCGCGCAGCCGGGCTTCGTGCTCGCGCCCGCGCCCGCGCCCGCGCCCGCGCTCGTACTCGTGCTCGTACTCGTAGACGTGCACGTACACGTGCCCGTGCTCGAAGGACCTGCACGAGGACGTGCCACGAGGACGTGCACGTGCACGAGGACGTGCCACGAGGACGCGCACGAGGACGGGGAAGTGCACGAGGACGGGAACGTGCACGTGGACGTGGACGTGCACGTACACGTGCCCGTTCTCGAAGGACCTGCACGAGGACGTGCACGAGGACGTGGACGAGGACGGGGACGTGCGCGAGGACGGGGATGTCACGTGCCCCTGCCGGCAGCGGCCGGGGCTGGGTCGTGTCGGCGGATCCACGCGGGCGACCGGATCTGTCATGCTGGGGGCCATGAGGCGCCTTCTCTTGCTCTTCTGCGTGGCGCTCGCCGCGGGCTGCGACGACGATCCGCCGGCGCCGCCGCCGCCCCCGCCGCCGGACACCGGGCCCCCGCGCGACACCGGCCCGCTCCCCGACACCGGGCCTCGGCCCGACGCGGGGCCGCGCCGACCGACGGTCGACGGGCTGGTGAGCGACCGGGAGTGGCGCGGGGCCGCCGAGGCGGAGAGCGAAGAGCCCACCGATCGGAGCGGCTCCGAGCTGCGCCGGCTGCGCGCGACGATCCACGACGACCAGCTCTTCTTCGCGATCGAGGGCTCGATCGCCGAGGGCGACAGCCTGGTGCTCTTCGTGGACCGCGCGATGGGCGTGGACGAGGGCGTCGCCGACCTCGAGCGCCTCGACGACGAGCGCACCGCCCTCGCCGCGGCGCTGTCGCGGGAGGCCATCGCGACGCCGGCCGACTTCGCCGCCGACTTCGGCTGGGCGACCACCCTCTTCCCCCACGCGGCGGTCGGGCTCGACGACGCCCAGGGCTGGCGGGACCTCACCGAGGATCCCACCGACCTGGTGCCGATCGACAGCGAGACCGCGCCGTCGATCTGCGGGGCCGAGGCCTGCGAGGGCGCGATCCCGCTCGAGACGCTCGGCGGCGCCGCGCCGAGGCGCATCGGCCTGTTCGCGCGCATCCTCCGCGCCGACACCGGGCTGGTGAACCAGACCCTGCCGATGGACGATCCCGACGCGCCGGACGTCGTGACCCAGGTGCTGACGGTGGTCGACGGCGAGCCGCCGATGGACGGCGGCGTGGACATGGACGCGGGCCTCGACGCGGGGCCGCGCGGCGTCGTGGTCGACGGCGTGCTCTCGGCCGGCGAGTGGGACGCGGCGTCGCGCTACGCGGACACCGGCCCCGCGCCCTTCGGCTCCTTCGCCGGCAACGACCTTCGCACCCTCTATGCGCTCCGCACGGCCGACCGGCTCTACGTGGCCATCGAGGGTGACCTCACCGCGGGCAACGCCTTCGTGATGTACGTGGACCGCGAGGTCGGCGGCGCGGAGGGCGCGACGAGCCCCACCCCCTTCGCCGACTTCTCGGGCGACCTCGACCGCGCGCTCTCGAAGACGCTCTTCCCGCCCGCCGAATTCAGGATCGACGTGGCCTGGGGCACCCTCGACCTGCGCCGCGCCGGGACGGCGACCGACGCTCGCATGGGCTGGCGCGAGGTGGGCACGAACCCGTCGGTCTTCGTGCCGATCGGCGGGGCGGGCGCGCCGACCGTCTGCTCGGCGAACGTGTGCGAGACGTCGATCGCGCTGACCGACCTCGGCACCCCGGCGGGCGGAGACATCGGGCTGTTCGTGCGGCTGGTCGCGGCGACCTCGGACGGCGTCTCCAACCAGACGCTGCCGACCGACGATCCCTCCGCGCCCGAGCTCATCAGCCTCTGGGCGGTGCTCCCTCCCTGAGCGAATGCGCGCCCTCCTCATCGTCGTCACGTGGCTCGCGGCCACCTCGACCGCGGCCGCGCAGCTGGAGGTGGAGCTCGCCGATCCCGGCGCGCTGACGGTCGGCGATCGGGCCGAGGTCATCGCCTCGGTGCGCGGCGCGGCGAGCCACCCGCTGCTGTTGACCCCGCGCGCCGAGGGCACCGCGCTCGAGGTGGTGCGCGGCCGGCTGCTCCGGGCCGACGCGCGCGACCCCGACGCGTCGGTGCTCGAGCTGCGCATCCCGGTGGTCGCCCGGCGGGCGGGGACCTCGGTGCTCCGGGTGAGCGTCTCCGGCTACGCCTGCGAGGCGCGCTGCCGGCGGGTGGAGGCCACCGCCTCGCTCGTGGTGCGGGTGCGGCCGCAGGCGAGCCAGAAGCGCGCGAAGCAGGCCCGCTCCTCGTCGCTCGGGTGGGTGCGCCTGCCCGGCGCGGAGAGCTGCCTCGGGGCCGCCGCCCTCGCCCGGCGCGTCGAGGCGCGGCTGGGGCGCGACGTCTTCGTCTCCGCCGCCGACGCGGGGGTCAGCGTCGAGGGGCGGGCCGAGCGGACCGAAGGCGAGTGGCGCGCAGTGATCGCGGTGGAGGGCGACGGCGGCGAGGCGCTCGGCGAGCGCGCGCTGTCGAGCCGGGCGGAGTCCTGCGACGAGCTCGGCGAGATGGTGGTGACGGCGGTCGCGCTGACCATCGACCCGTTGACCGCGCCGGCGGAGCCCGCGCCGCCGCCCCGCGAGGTGGTGCGCACCGAGCGCGTCGAGGTCCCGGTGGAGGTCCCGGTCGAGGTGGAGGCCCCGCGCTGGCGGGTCGAGATCGACGCCAGCGGGGTCGGCGCGCTCGGGCTGACGCCGGGCCCCACGCTCGGCGGGCTGACCGCGGTCATCGTCGAGCCGCCGGGCTTCGTCCCGCTCGTGCTCGAGGGGGCGCTGCTCCCCTTCACCCGCGCCTCCGACGGCGCCCGCCACGCCGACTTCCTGCACGCCCACGCCGGCCTGCAGATCTGCCCGCTGGCGCTCCGGGACGAGGGGCTCGCGCTCCACGGCTGCGTCGGCGCCGACGCCGGCGCGGTCTTCGTCGTCGGCGGCGACGCGAACGTGACCGAGCGAGAGCGGGTGACCGGCTTCGGCCACGCCGCCCTCCGCGGGCACTGGGACGTGGTCGGCCCGCTCACCGTGCGCCTCGGCCTCCACCTGCTCGTGCCCTTCCGGCACGATCCGTTCGTGGCCGACGGCGTCGCCTTCTACCGACCGGACCCGATCGCGGGCTTCTTCGACCTCGGCGTCGGCGTGCATCTCGAGTGACGATCAGAACGAGCGGGCCCCACCTCCACACACCCCACGATGCCGGCCGCCGCCCCCCGCGAGAGCTTCGCCGAGATCTTCCACGCCCACGCGCCCCGGGTGTGGCGGGCGCTGCGCCGGCTCGGCGTGCGCGAGGCCGACGTCGAGGATCTCTGCCAGGAGGTCTTCGTGGTGGTGCACCGCAAGCTCCCGACCTTCGAGGGCCGCTCCGCGCTCAGCACCTGGATCTACGGCATCTGCGTCCGCGTCGCCTCGGACCACCGCAAGCGCGCCCACGTGCGGCGCGAGCGCCCCACCGACGAGGTCCCCGACGAGCGCCAGAGCGCGCCGCAGCTGAAGGAGCTCGAGCGCGTGCAGCTCCGCGCCCTGCTCGACGAGGCGCTCGAGCAACTCGACGACGACAAGCGCGCGGTCTTCGTGCTCTACGAGCTCGAGCAGCTCGAGATGCCGGAGATCGCGACCGCCCTCGGCTGCCCGCTCCAGACCGCGTACTCCCGGCTCTACGCCGGCCGGAAGATCGTGCGCGCCCACGTGCTCGCCCAGACCGAAGGAGGCGCCCGATGAGCGACGCCCGCTGGCTCGACGATCCCGAGACCCCCGAGGCCCTCCGCGCCGCGCTCGAGGCCGGGCGCGCGGAGGCGCCGTCGGACGCGGAGCTCGCGCGCGTGGCGGCGAAGCTGGGGCCGCTGATGGGGCCCGGCGGCGGCGGCGGGGGTGCGGGCGGCGGGGGTGCGGGCGGCGGCATGGCCGCGGGGGGAGCGGCGAAGTTGATCGGCGCGGCGATGGCGGCGGCGGTGGCGATGGGAGGAGCCTGGTGGCTCGCCCAGCCCTCGCGCGAGGACGCGCCTTCCGTCGCCGCGTCCGAGTCCGAGTCCGAGTCCGAGTCCAAAGCCGAGCCCGGGCCCGAGCCCGAGTCCGAGCCCGAGCCCGAGTCCGAGTCCGAGTCCGAGTCCGAGTCCGAGTCCGAGTCCGAGTCCGAGTCCGAAGCCGAGTCCGAGCCCGAGCCCGAATCCGAAGCCGAGGCCGAAGCCGAGCCCGGACCCGCTGCCGCTCCCGCTCCCGGACCCGCTGCCGCTGCCGGACCCGCTGCCGCTCCCGCTCCCGCTGCCGCTGCCGCTGCCGCCGCCGCTCCCGCTGCCGCTCCCGGCCCCGCCGCCGCCGCCGCCGCAGCAGCCGCCCCCGACCCCGCCGCCGAGCTCCTCCTCATCCGCCGCGGCCAACGCGCCCTCCAAACCAACCCCGCCGCCGCCCTCTCCGCCGCCACCGAGCACGCCGCGCGCTTCGACGACACCCACGCCGTCTTCGCCCAGGAGCGCGAAGTGCTCGCCATCGACGCCCTCTCCCGCCTCGGCCGCGCCGACGAGGCCGCCCGCCGCGCCGACCGGTTCCGGGCCCGGTGGCCGCGCTCGGCGCATCGACGGCGGGTCGACGTGATCGCGCCGCCGGACGAGCTCAGGGCGCCGTGACCGCCTCGTAGACCGAAGCGCGCGGCACGCCGGCCGCCACGCGGGCGCGCGCCTCGGCGAGCTCCGTGTCGACGCGCTGGGTGAACGCGGTGAGCGGCTGCGCGCCGGTGAGCACGTGGCCGTTGATGAAGAAGCTCGGGGTGCCGCGGGCGCCGAGCTGGGCCGCGAGCGCCTGATCCCGCGCGATCACGTCGCGGTGCCCCTCCGCGGCCAGCGCGGCGCGCACCCGGGCCCGGCTCGCGCCCACCTGCGCCGCGTACCGGACCAGATCCTCGTCCTCCAGGCTCCGCTGGTTCTCGAACAGCAGATCGTGCATCTGGAAGAACGCCGCGTCGCCCCGCTCCCGGTGCACCTCGATCGCCGCCCGTGCCGCCGGGGCCGCGCGCTGATGGAACGGCAACGGGTTGTGCTTGAACACGATCCGGAGATCCGCACCGTAACGCTGGCGGAGCTGGGTCAGCGTCGGCACCACGCGCGAGCAGAACGGGCACTGGAAGTCGCTGAACACGACCACCGTGACCAGCGCGTCGTCGGGGCCGAGCCGCGGGCTGTCGAGCACCGGGACGCGATGGACCCCCTCGGGATCCGGACGGCTCGGGCGGGTCGGGGCCGCCGCCGGCTCGGGCGCGGGGCTCGTCCGGCCGTGCTCGACGATCCGGTCGTAGACCGCGGTCGGCGCCACCCCGGCGTCGCGCACCGACTGCGCGTAGGTCAGCTCCTCCCGCACGATCTCTCGGAAGCGCTCGATCGGCTGCGCGCCGCTCAGGAGGCGCCCGTTGATGAAGAAGGTCGGCGTGCCGCGCGCCCCGAGCTGACTCGCGAGCGCCTGGTCGGCGGAGATCGTCGCGTCGTGCGTCCGGCTGGCCGCCGCCCGATCCCAGGCCGCCGTGTCGAGCCCGGCCTGGACCGCGACGCTGCGCAGGGTCGTCGGCGCGCTCAGGTTGGACTGGTTGGCGAAGAGCGCGTCGTGCGTCCGCCAGAACGAGGCGTCCCCGCCCTGCGCGTAGGCCTCCGCCGCCAGCACCGCCGCGTCGCGCGCCTGCGCGTGCATCGGCAGCGGGTTGTGACGCCAGGCCACGCGGATGGTGCCGGGGTACTCGCTCTGCAGCTGGGTCAGCGTGCCGGCCGCGCGCGCGCAGTAGGGGCACTGGAACTCCCCGATCTCGACGATGGTCACCAGCGCGTCGGCGGGGCCCCGCGCCGGCGTCGTCGGCAGCACCGGCACCCGGAACCGCTCCCCCGCGTGCGGGTCCACCGGCATCGCGACCGGCGGCGGCGCCAGCTCCTCGAACGCCACCGGCGGAGGCGCGTCCTCCTCGAGGCCCACCATCCAGTACGCGCCGAGCGCCGCCGCCACGAACATCAGCAGCAGGCCGAAGCCGCCGCAGCCGAGGCCGAGCACCAGCCCCAGGCTCGGGCCCGACGTCTTCGGCGGCGCGGCCTGCGGCGCGGGCCACTGCTGCTGCGGCGCGTGAGAGTGCATCGCGATCGTCTGCGGCACCGGCCGCGGTCCCTGGTCCATCTCCCCCCCTTACGCGCCGCCCCCGCGCAGCTTCCTCAGCGCCTCGAGCGACATGCCGCGCAGCCGCTCCACGTTGCGCCGCCAGATCGCGTCCGGATCCGGGTGCGCCGTCACCGCCTCCTCCACGCTCACCTCGCGCAGCAGGTGGAGCGTAGGGTACGGCGAGCGGTTGCTGAAGTTGGCGAGGTCACCCGGCGGCTCCCCGGCGAACCGGTAGTCGGGGTGGAAGCTCGCGACCTGCAGCGTGCCCTCGAGCCCGTGCGCGGCCACCAGCGCGTCGGCCACGCCGAGGAACGCGTTGAAGACGTCGAAGTCGGAGAGGCACGCGGTGCAGACCAGCAGCGTCGTCTCGCGCGTCTCGCGCGGGGCGGCCATCAGCGCGACGATCTCCGCGTCGAGCGCGGCCGCGACTCCGTCCTCGTCCGCCGCGTCGCAGCGCGCGAGGTGCACCACCCCGGCCTGCCAGGGCGTGCGCGCGAACGGGCAGAGCGCGAGGCCGAGCACCGCCTCTTCGATCCAGCGCGCGGTCTCCGCCAGCGGCTCCATGCTCGGAACTCTGCGACGGTCGCGATCCGTTCGCACGCGCGAGAAAAAAGTGCCGGGCCGATCAGAACGCGCGGCCGCCGCCTCCACGCACCCGGCATGAGACATCCGCTCGCCTTCGCCGCCGCCCTGCTCGCTCTCTCCGCCGCGCCCGCCGCGGCCCAGGACGAGGGCTCTCCGTTCGACCGCGAATTCGCCGTCGCCGCGTACGCCACCGGGCACACCGGCAGCTATCACGCCGGCGGCGTCGGGGGGCGGCTCCGCTGGGAGCCCTTCGACTTCCTCGGGGTCGAGGCCTACCTCGAGGCCACCCTCGTCGACTGGCCGGGCGGGGGCCTCCGGCACGACTACCCGAACGGCTTCAACGTCTACGTCCCCATCCGCTTCGGGGACTTCCGGCTGCGGCCGTTCTTCGGCTTCTGCGACATCCTCAGCTTCGTCGAGCCGGAGCAGGAGGGCGCGCCGCGCGCCGACGACGTGCTCTTCGGCCTGCACGGCGGGATCGGCGCGGAGCTCGCGGTGCACCCGATGTGGAGCGTCTTCGCCGACGCCCAGATCAACGCCTACTTCGGGCACGACCGCGCGGCGGAGGGCTGGACCGGCGGCGTCGACGAGGAGCTGTCGTTCTTCTGGAACGCGCAGCTGAACCTCGGCGTGCAGCTGCACTTCGGCGGCGTGCGGTGAGGGCGCTGCTGCTCCTCGCGCTCGTCGGATGCGCCCGCCCGGCCGGGCCGCCCCCCGAGACCCACGCCTCGGCGAGCTGCGCGAGCTGTCACGCCGATCACGGCGACGATCACGCGGCCTCGCCGCACGCGCGGGCCGCCGCCTCGCCCCTGCTCGCCGCGATGCTGCCGGAGGTCGAAGAGGCCTGGGGCTCGTTCGCGCGCGAGCGCTGCGAGGGCTGCCACTCGCCGGGCCACGGGCCGGACGACGGCGTCGGGTGCGTGAGCTGCCACGCCGCGGTCGGCAACCACGGCACCTCCGACGGTCGGCTCGCGATCGATCTCGAGGCGCCGGTCGGCGGCCCGGGGGAGAGCCCGCACGCGCCCCACCCGGTCGCGGCGCGCGGCTTCCTGCGCGCGCCCGAGCTCTGCGGCACCTGCCACGAGCTGACCGGGCCGCGGCTCGCGGTGGAGCCGACGTTCACCGAGTTCCTCGCCTCGCCCCAGGCGGCCGAGGGCGCCACCTGCGCGAGCTGCCACATGCCCGCGCGCGAGGGCCGGCGCGACCATCGCTTCGTCGGCTTCGATCCGCCCTGGGGCGCCGGGCCCGAGGAGGCGGCGCGGTCCGCGGACGACACGTTGGCGCTGCTGCAGGCGGCGCTCCGCCTCGACGTGCGCCGGGACGGAGACGCCCTCGAGATCGCGGTCACCAACGTCGGCGCCGGCCACGCGGTGCCGACCGGGGCGGCGTTCCTCCGCGATCTGTGGGTCGACGTGGAGGTCGGCGCGGAGGGCGGCGGCGGCGTCGTCGCTTCGCGCGTGATCACGCTCGGCGATCAGCCGATGCGCGGCGACCGACCGGTCCCGCTGCTCACCCGCGCCGACCGGGTGGAGCCGGGCTCGCTCCCGGCCGGAGCGACGCGCCGCGCGCGGATCGCGTGGCCTCGGCCGGAGCCCGCGTCCGTGGTCCTGCGCGGCCGCGCCGTCCGCCTCCCCGTGCTCGACGCGCTCGGGCTCCGGCGCCTCGAGCCCGAGCTGCCGGTGCACGAGATCGCCCGCCGGTAACCAGCGGGCGCCCCGGCGGCTACGTTTCGGGCGTGGAGGAACCGGAAGACCTCGAGCTCTACGTCATGGAGGGCTGCGGCTGGTGCCAGGACGTGCGGGACGCGGCCGCGCGCCTCGACGTGCAGCTCGCCGAGCGCGACGTGCGACGCGATCCGGAGGCGCTCGCCGCGCTCCGCGAGGCCCGCGGGCGATCGACCGTGCCCGTGCTGCGCATCGCGCGCGGCGACGGCGTCGAGTGGATGCCATCACGCGCATATTCGCCGCGCGCTGCTCGAGGTCGCCGACATCCCGTGGTGGTGGGCCGCGTTCGCGATCGCCGCGGCGCTGGCCGGCCAGGCGCTGCGTCGACGGTTCTCGGCCCCCGGAGGGAAGCCCGAGCGCCCGCGACCGTAGTAACCGCCACGCCCGCCGGAGCGGGTGACTGGAGGACCCCGAGTGAGCGCGATCGCAGCCGCCCTGAAGATGCCCGACTACCAGAACCCGCAGGCCCTCGCGGCCCTGGAGGCCCTCCCGTCCGACTGTGTCGGGGAGCTGACCGAGCGCCTGGAGAGCTGCGCCGCCGGCATGAGCGAGGACCGGGCGAAGGGCAACAGCGGGCCGGACGCGCGGGCGCGACGCCAACAGCTCCCGCGTCTCGTCGTGGGGCTCGGGCGACACCTGGCCCGCGCCGGGGAGGCGTTGCCGGAGCGTCTCGACACGGCGGTCGAGCACCTCGCGTGGACTCACGTCGAGCACCTGCAGTCGCCCGAGGCGGTCGCGGAGGCGATGACCGCGGTCCCCACCGCGCGGCTCGAGGCGATCCTGCTCGGCGAGCGGTTCGGGCGCCCGCCGACGTCGTTCTGGCAGCTCCTGCCGAGCTGCCCGACGCCGGCGGTGATCCAGCGCGCGATCGGCGTCGTGCTGGGATGGGAGAAAGGCAAGCTGTCCACCAGCCGAGCCCCGGCGATCGCGGCCGCGGCCCTCACCGCCGCCGGCGCGCCCGCCGAGCCGCTCCTGAACGACGCGATCCGCGGCATGAAGAAGGAGCCGTACCGCGACGCGCTCGTCTCCGCCCTCGCCGGCCTCCCGTCCGGCGGGACCGACGCCCTGATCCACGCCCTCGGCGACTCGAGCAAGGCGGTCGTCTCGGCGGCCCGCGCGGGGCTGCTCGCCCGCAAGCCCGAGTGCATCCCCTCGGTCGACGCCGCCCTCGCCGCCGCCAAGAAGAAGGCGCTGAAGACCCGGCTGCACGAGCTGCGCGCCGAGCTCGGCCCGGTGGACGTCGAGACCGGGAAGACCGCGGCGACGACGCCGCTCGAGGAGGCGCGCCAGCGCGTCGACCCCGCCGAGGTCGAGGGCATGCTCGACGCCCTCCGCGGGGCGACGACGCAGAAGGGGGTGAGCGCGACGCTGGACGGCTTCATGGACCGCCCCGACGCGCTGATGCTGGCGCTCGTCGACGCGGCGCGGGGCAAGGCCAGTCGCACGATGCAGCTCGCCTTCGATCCCGTCTACGAGCTCTGCTACGAGCGGCTGCCGAGACTCGCGGAGCGCCCGCTCGCGCCCTGGGCGGTCGCGGACGCCCTCACCTCCCGCCGGAAGGAGATCGCCGGCAAGGCGCCGGCGCGCGCCCAGCTCGCCCAGGCCGCGGAGACCCTCGGGGACGCGCTCCGGGCCCCGCTCGTCGCCGCCCTCCGCCTGGACAACAAGGACATCGCCTACCCCGAGCTCTACTGGGGCTGGCTGACCGAGGCGCCCACGCCGGACACCATCCCGCTGCTGCTCGACGGCCTGGGCGGCTCGAAGAAGCTGCGCGAGCTCTGCCAGGCCGCGCTGGTCCGCCTGGGCGCGGAGGGCGCGGAGGCCGCGGCGAGCGTGCTCGACGGCAAGAAGGCCACCCGCGAGGCCGCGGTCGAGGTGCTCGTCCAGGTGCCGACGCCCTCGGTCAGCGACGCGATCCGAGCGCGGCTCGCGAAGGAGAAGGACGGCGCGATCAAGGCCCGGCTCGACGCCGCCCTCGGCGCCGCCGCCGCCGACCTGATCTGAGGTGCCGCTCTCGGACGAAGAGCTCGACGCCTACCTCGCGTCGCGCCCGGTCGGGCCGGCGCCGCCCTGGCTGCCGGGAGGCTTCTCCCCGCGGTGGCGAGGCGGCGCCGCGCTCTCACCGGAGGCGGCGCGCTGGCTCCTCGGGCGGCTGCTCGCGCAGAACGAGCGCGCCGAGGAGCGAGAGGTGGAGCGGCTGCGAGCCCGCCTCGACGCCGAGAGCGCGGCGCCCTGGATGGACGCGCTGTGCGAGGCCGGGGGCGCCGCGCCGGCGCGGTTCGGCGAGGTCGCGTGGCTCTTCGCGAGCCTGGGGAGCGAGCCGCACCTCACCGCCCTCGGCGCCGAGATCGACGCCCTCTGGCGCCACCACCGCGCCCTGCCGCTCGAGGTGCTCCGCCGGAACGGGAGCGACGCGGCGCTGCGCCGGCTCGGGCGGATCGTCGACCGCGCCTGGCACCGGAAGCTCGGCCGCGCGGCGCTCGAGCGCGTCTCCTCCGTCGCCGCGGCGCGGGGCGTCGAGCCCTGGGCGTTGCTGAGCGAGGTGGAGGATCGGCACGAGGTCCCGACCGCGGGGCTGGTGCTGCCGCTGTCGCTCGACGATCCGTTCTCGGCCGCGCTCGGCGCGGCGCCGGTCCCGAGCCGCCTCTTCGGCGAGCGCCTCGCCGCGCTGGACTACCGGCCGATGGAGGTCGAGGACGCGGGCATGGTCTACCACCACGCGCGGCGGCTCGGCGGACACCTCATCCACCTCGATCACTCGGGCGTGTCCGCCAGCGGCCAGGGCCTGCTGCGACCGGTCCGGATCGCGCAGGTCTCGGCCTCGCGGCTGCCCGAGCAGAACGGGCTGAGCTGGCGGGAGGCGCCCCCCGCGCTCACGAGCCAGGCGCTGCAGGACGTACGCCGACTTCTCCGCCCCGCCTGACCCGCATCCGCCCCACCGGTTGCGTCGAACTTCCGGAGTGACCCGCCCCCTCATTTCGGGGACGCGCCCCCTCATTCCGGAGATGCGCCCCCTCATTCCGGAGACCCGCCCCCTGATTCCCGAGACGCGCCCCCTCATTCCGGAGACGCGCCCCCACGAGGGGCGCACCGAGTGATGGAGGGGGCGCTCGTCTCGAATCGGGGGGCGGGCAGCTCGCGACCGGGGGGCGCACCCGCGGAATCGGGGGGCGCACCCGCTCGACCACGCCACCGCCGCGATCCCAGTACTCCGCACCGGTTCGGAGCATCGACCCGCGCTCGTAACGCCGAGCCCGGTCGCTCTTCCCTGCGCGCCCCGCCACCGAGGACGAGGACGCTTACGTGCACGAGGACGAGGACGTGCACGAGGACGAGTACGAGGACGAGTACGAGGACGTGCACGAAGACGTGCACGAGGACGTGCACGAGGACGAGGACGTGCATGCGGTGGGCAACGTCCCTTTTCGCAGCCCAGCGAACTTCAGCATTTCGGGCTCCTGCGCGTCCCCGTCCTCGTAGACGTGCTCGTCCTCGTAGACGTACACGTGGTCGTGCCCGTCCTCGTAGACGTGCACGTACACGTGACCGTGCTCGACGCGCTCCGCACCACTCGGAGCATCGACCCGCGCGGGCACGCGTAAGCCCGGGCGCGGTCGCTCTTCCCTGCGCGCCCCCTACCGAGGACGTGTACGTGGAACGTGGACGCCCACGTGCACGAGGACGTGCACGGGGCGGGCAACGTCGCGCCATTCGCAGCCCAGCGACTTCAGCATTTCGCAGGATCGTCGCCGGGCCCGGGCTCGCCGACGTCGACTCCTCGAGCCCCGTCACCTCGGGCCGGCCGTGCTCGCGAATCCGGAGCCGGGCTCCTGCGCGTCCCCGTCCTCGTAGACGTGCTCGTCCTCGTAGACGTGCACGTACACGTGCTCGTGCCCGTCCTCGTAGACGTGCCCGTCCTCGTAGACGTGCACGTACACGTGCCCGTGCTCGACGCGCTCCGCACCACTCGGAGCATCGCCCCGCGCGGGCACGCGTGAGCCCGAGTCCGGTCGCTCTTCCCTGCGCGCCCCCGCCACCGCGGACGAGGACGCTCCGAGAACCGCCGCGCCTCAACCGTCGCAGTGACCGGGGCCCGTCCGACCTTCGTTGTAGGCGGTGAGCGCGTCGTTGAGCTCGGCCGCCCGTCTCCCGGCCGCGGTGGCCGGTGAGATGCCCAGGGGGAGGCGCTGCGTGGGCCCGAACAGACGCAGCCACTCCTGCGCGCTCGCGATCGCGGGCGACGGGCTGGCCCCCGCGGCGACGTTCAGCTCGGCCGCGATGAGCTGATGGGCGAGGGCGAGACTGACGTCCCCACGCACCGGGGTCCGGAGGAGCGCGAGCAGCTCCGCCTGGCCGTAGCGATGGGCTCCCAGCGCGAGGCTCCGCACCGGCCAGTCCTCCGGGTGGTTCTTCCAGTAGCCCTGGGTGAGCGTGCAGCCGCGGGGGTGCTCGGGGCAGCACCACGGGCGCACATCCGCCCATCCTCCTGGGCCTCGGTCCCGCGCGCCGAGCGCCGACGCGAGCAGGAGGCCACGGCCTCCCGCCTCCCGCACGTTGGCTTGCACGACGAGCTCGATCGGCGCCCCGCAGGCGACGGGGGCGTCGACGGGGTGGTGGAGCACCACGCGGCGAAGCCAACCGCTCGACCAAGGCGTGGGGTTCTCCACGACCCAGGCTGGCTCCGCGCCGGCCACCCCGACCCCGAGGTAGGCGTCGCCCAGCTCCCAGCCGGCCCACGTCGTGATCATCGCGAGGACGTAGCCGTCCGCCATCGCGAAGCTCACGCCTCCGATCTGGACGTGCGAGTCGACGAGCTCGAGCGGCGCGACCCACTGCGGCTGACAGTCGCCGACGTGCTCCCCGTCTCCGAGCGGCTCCGAGCCGTCGCCGTTCGGCAGGGGAAGCTCGAGATCGGGCAGCTCGCCGAACCGAGCGGGCTCTCCCATCGGCACGTCCTCTCCGAGGTCTCGAACGAGCGGGACGCCGCCCCTCGCACTCGGCTCTTCGCTCGCGCCCGGGCCCTCACCGGTCTCCTGGCCAGGGAGATCGAAGGGGCCGCTCCACCCGCGCTCCCCGAAGCCCTCGGGCACGCCTCCCCCTCGCGGGAGACCTCGCGCGCCCGGCCCGTCGGGGTCGAGCGGGGCGAGCACCCCGTCGTCGTGAATTCCAGCGCTCGGGTCCGCCAGCTGGGTCCCCGGGTCCTCCGCGTCCGCGCACCCGACCAAGCCGAGCGTCAGCGCCGCGACCGCCATCCAGATTGCTCTCCTCATGCCTCGCCCCCCTTCGCCCCGCTCGTACAGCACGTCGAGTGCCAGCGAGCTCTCTTCCTCGGAGCGGACGGCTCGAGACGAGCGAGACAGTGCGCAGAGTTCGTTCGCCCCGAGGTTGGCGTCCCCGAACGCGCCGCCAAACTTGCGAGGCGGCGTGAGAACTGCGCGATCCCGGAGCGAGGCGGGCGTCGAGCCAGACACTGTACACCCGAGCAGCACCATGCCATGCTGGGTGCATGGCCCGCCCGGTGAAGGTCCAGAACCCGCCGAACCCGTTCGAGAGCGCGCACGTGGAGTGGGAGGGGCCTCCGCCGGACGCGGCGCTCGAGGTCTTCGAGGAGCGGGCGAAGTCGATCGTCAGCGAGAACTCCAGCCCGGACGTGGGGTTCCGCTACAGCGTCAACCCGTACCGGGGCTGCTTCCACGGCTGCCTGTACTGCTACGCGCGACCGAGTCACCAGTACCTCGACTTCGGCGCGGGCACGGACTTCGACCGCAAGATCGTGGTGAAGGTCAACGCGCCGGAGCTGCTCGACCGGCGCATCCGGCGGCCGAGCTGGACCTTCGAGCCGATCGCGTTCAGCGGGAACACCGACTGCTACCAGCCGCTCGAGGCGAGCTACGGGCTCACCCGCCGCTGCCTCGAGGTCTGCCTCGCGCACGGCACGCCGGTCGGGGTCATCACCAAGGGCACGATGATCCGGCGCGACGTCGCGCTCCTCGCCGAGCTCCACCGTCGCGCCGGCGCGCGGGTGTCGATCAGCCAGGCGTTCGCCCGCGACGAGGATCGCCGGGTCTTCGATCCGTGGGCGCCCCCGGTCGAGGCGCGGTTCGAGACCATGCGCCAGCTGGCCGACGCGGGCATCCCGGTCGGGGTGGCGGTCTCGCCGATCATCCCCGGGGTCAACGACAGCCAGATCCCCGAGGTCCTCGCGCGGGCCAAGGAGGCCGGGGCGCGGCACGCCTTCATGACCCTGCTGCGCCTCCCTCGGGAGGTGAAGCCGTGGTTCGAGGTCCGGGTCGAGGCCCTGGTGCCCGGCCGCGCCAAGAAGGTGAAGAACGGGATCCGCGAGCTGCGGGGCGGAGCCGACGCGAACGACGCGCGCTTCCATCACCGCATGAGAGGCCAGGGCGCGCGCTGGGACGCCATCACCCAGCTCTTCGAGATGCACTTACGGAAGCTCGGCCTGAACACCGAAGACGTCGTCGCCGATCTCGGCCCGCCCCCCGAGCGCCGGCGCCGCGGTCAGCTCGACCTGTTCTGATCCTCAGACGATGACCGGCCCCGGGTCGGTCACCTCCCCGGGCTCGCGCGGCCGGATCTCCGACCAGCCGTCGTGCCGCCCCTGCGAGGCCGGCGGCTCGATCACCGGGTCCTCGGTCAGCCCACGGTCCTCTCGCCGTCGCTCGAACCACCGGACCAGCTTCTCTCTGAGACGCCCGAACATGCGTGCCTCCTTCACCGAAGAGGCAATGCAGCGGCCGTTCCGAAGCCTCGATCCTGCACACCCGCGCGGTGTCGGCCTGCCGACATGCCCCGGACGTGGCGTCGGGCCCCGAGTCAGGCTCCGATCATCATTGCGCTTTTCCACTTTCTTCGGATGCCGGGAATGACGCGACCAGGACAATGTGTCATCGCTGCTGACACGATGTCTTCGAGTGACATGATGTCTTCGAGAGGAGAGCGACCGATGACCGAGCCCAGCGCGACCACCGTGCTCGTGGTGGACGACGAGCCCAGCAACCTCCAGTCGCTGGAGCGCATCTTCGGCAAGGAGGACATGCGGGTGCTGACCGCCGGGAGCGGCCGGGAGGCGCTCGACGTCTGCCGCAACCACCGCGTCGACGTGGTCCTGACCGACCTGATGATGCCGGGCATGAGCGGCATCGACCTCATCAAGGCGCTGAAGACGGTCGCGCCGGACGCCGAGGTGGTGGTGATGACCGCCTACGGCACGATCGAGACCGCCGTCGAGTCGATGCGGGAGGGCGCCTACGACTTCGTCGAGAAGCCGCTCAAGCGCATGCAGATCGTCAAGACGGTCAAGAAGGCCGCCGAGCGGCACGCGCTGGTGGCCGAGAACCGCACCCTCAAGGAGGAGCTCAGCGCGCTCAAGAACCGGCCGATCGTCGGCAGCTCCGGGACCCTCCGGCAGGCGCTCGAGACCGCGCAGCAGGCGGCGCCCTCGAGCGCGAACGTGCTGATCCTCGGCGAGAGCGGCACCGGCAAGGAGCTGCTCGCGCGCTTCATCCACGAGCGCAGCCAGCGGGACGGGACGTTCGTGGGCGTGAACCTGGCCGCCCTCCCGGAGACCATCGTGGAGTCGGAGCTCTTCGGGCACGAGAAGGGGGCGTTCACCGGCGCGACGAGCCGGCGCGAGGGGCGCATCGCCCAGGCCGACGGGGGCACCCTCTTCCTCGACGAGATCGGCGAGCTGACGCCGGCGGTGCAGGTGAAGCTCCTCCGGGTCCTCCAGGAGGGCGAGTTCGAGCCGGTCGGCGGCACGACCCAGCGGGCCACCTTCCGGCTGATCGCGGCCACCAACCGCAACCTGGAGAAGGCGGTCGAGGCGGGCAGCTTCCGGGAGGATCTCTACTACCGGCTCAACGTCATCGCGATCACCAGCCCCCGGCTCGCCGATCGCTCGGGGGACGTGCCGCTCCTCGTCGACCACTTCCTCGAGCTCTACTGCCGCAAGAACGGCAAGCCGCGCATGACGGTCACCCGCGAGGCGCTCGACGCCCTCACCGGCTACGCCTGGCCCGGCAACGTGCGCGAGCTCGAGAACGTGATCGAGCGGGCGGTGGTGCTCAGCAAGGACGACCAGCTGACCCCCGAGGACCTGCCGGGCCAGATCATCCGGGCCGAGCGCCACGCCGGGGACCTGACCTTCTCGATCGGCACCCCGCTCGAGGAGATCGAGCGCCGGGTGATCCGCGCCACCCTCGAGCACACCCGGGGCGACAAGCAGCTCGCCGCCCAGCTCCTCGGCATCTCCGCCCGGACCATCTACCGAAAGGTCGAGTAACGGGGCGGATGACAGAATGTCAGCGGATCGGTCGAGGGGGCCCCGACGGTTGCCATCCTGTCGATCGGGGGAGGTGTCACGAGTGCGGCTTTCGCCTGTTAATTCGGCCTTTTTGCTGGCATCGCCGCAGGCTCTGAGCTAGGCACGGCCGTTGCTGTTCCATGGGCCGGGCCTCCCTCTCGAAAGCGCGCGCGGCCCGACTCCGGAGAACCCTCGAACGTGGCATCCAGCAGCCGACAGCGACGCATCGTCGCCGCCATCCTGCTCTCGACCCTCGGCATCACGGGGGTCCTCGTGGCGCAAGGCGGGACGCAGCTCATCGCGGCCGCCGCGTTGCCGCTCGATCCGTCCGCGGTGGCGCCCGCCCCGCTCGGGGACGTCCGGCCCGCGCCGCCGGACGAGGTCGACGCCACGCCCATCCTCCGCCGCAACATCTTCGACTCCGAGACCGGGCCGCTCGAGCGGAACCCGCCGGTGGCGGTGGTCGACGAGCCGGTCGAAGAAGGCGAGCCGGAGGAGATCGACCCGAACGCCCCGCCGCCCCGCTGCGACGGGAGCATGCGCCTGGTCGGGGCCTTCGTCCGGATGCGGAGCCCCGACGACTCCTTCGCCGCGATCACGAGCGCGACCGGCGAGGCGCTCCTCTACCAGACCGGCATGCAGGTCGACAGCCGCGAGGTCGTCGCCATCCAGCACAACCGGGTCATCCTCCGGCCGAGCGGCGGCAACCTCTGCTCGCTCACCATGTTCGCCGAGGACGAGGGCGAGCGCGTGGCCACCGCCCCGACCCCCGCGCGCCCCACCCCGAGGCCGCGCCGCGCGGCGGGCTCGCCCGAGGGGCTCGACCCGGCGTCGCTCGAGGCCGGCATCGACCAGATCAGCGAGCGCGAGTACGCCATCGACCGCGGCCTCGTGAACCAGCTCCTCGCCAACCAGGCCGCGCTGATGCGCACCGCGCGCGTCATCCCCCACGAAGAGGGCGGGCAGGTCGTCGGCGTGAAGCTCTACGGCATCCGGCGCAGCAGCCTGCTCGGCCGACTGGGCATCCAGAACGGCGACATGCTGCGCACCATCAACGGCTACGACATGACCGCGCCCGACAGCGCCCTCGAGGCGTACGCGCGGCTGCGCAACGCCGACCGCATCACGATCAACCTGAACCGCCGCGGTTCGGACCAGACGATCGACTACCAGATCCGCTAGCGACTTCCTTACGGAGCAAGCGAGTGAAGCTACGTTTCGCCATTCCGATCCTGCTGACGAGCGCGTCGGTGATGTTCTGCGCGCTCGGCCTCGCCGCGGCCCAGCCGCAGCGGCCGCAGGTGCGCATCCCGCGCCCCGGTCAGGTGCCGCAGGTGCAGGAGCAGGGAGACGACGAGGCGCCCCGCCCCGCCGGCAAGCTGCGCCCCTTCCGCACCGGGCTCGAGGATCGGCCGAGCAGCCGCGTCCCCCCGGGCGCCCGCGTCGACTTCACCCTCGAGGACGCCGACCTGCCGGACCTCGTGCGCATGATCAGCCGCATCACCGGGAAGCGCTTCATCCTCCCGGGCAAGGCGCGCTCCATCAAGGCGACCGTCGCGAGCGAGGCTCCCGTCACCGCGGCCGAGGCCTACCGGGCCTTCCTCTCCATCCTCGAGCTCAACGGCATGACGATCGTGCCGTCCGGCCGCTACCTGAAGATCGTCGAGACCTCGGGCGCCGAGAGCCAGCCGCTGCCGCTCTACACGGACGGCGAGGCCACGCCACGGGACGATCGGTACGTGACCCGGATGCACCGCGTGCAGAACGTCTCGGCGGAGGACGTCGCGACGCTGCTCGGGCGCTTCAAATCGCGGGAAGGCAACATCACCGCGTACGCCCCGACCAACACGATCATCATGACGGACACGGGGACGAACATCCGGCGGATGCTGCGCATCCTGCAGGAGATCGACGTCCCACGGACCGGCGAGCAGATATGGATCGAGCCGATCCACTACGCGAACGCGGCGGAGATGGCCGCGCGATTACAAGAGATCTTCCCGAGCGCGGGCGGGGGTAGCGGGGGCGGCACCGCCTCCAAGGCGACCCCGACGCCCAGACGCGCGACCCCACGAAGACCAGGCCAACCGGCGCAGGCGGCGGCGGCCGCGGGCCCGACCACCGTCGGCTCGCGGAGCGGCGAGAGCCGGATCACCAACATCATCCCGGACGAGCGGACCAACTCGCTCATCATCCTCGCGACCGAGCGCGCCTACCTGCGCATCCTCGAGGTGATCCGGGCGCTCGACATCCCCGTCGAGGGTGAGGGCTCGATCCACGTCCACCAGCTGCAGTACGCCGACTCCGAGCAGATGGCGACGACGCTCCAGAGCCTGGTCGGCGGGGGCGGCGGCGCGAGCGCGAGCAAGCGGGCCACCAAGCAGGGCGGGGCCACCGCGGCCGCGGGCGGCACCGGCGGCCCGTCGTTCGAGGGCGACATCGCGGTGCAGGCGCACAAGGCGACCAACTCGCTGCTGATCACCTCGTCGCTGCACGACTACGTCGCGCTCCGGCGCGTGATCCAGCGGCTCGACGTCTCGCCGCGGCAGGTCTTCATCGAGGCCGTGATCATGGAGCTCAGCGTGCAGCGCTCGAGCAGCCTCGGCCTCTCCTTCCACGGCGGCGTGCCGGACGCCCCCGAGGAGGGCGCCCTGAGCCTCTTCGGCTTCGAGGCGCAGACGAGCGCGCTCGATCCGAGCAGCCTGCTCACCGGCCTCGCGGTCGGCATCCGCGGGCCCGAGGTGCCGCAGTCGGCGCAGCTGCTCGGCGTCTCGATCCCGTCGTTCGGCGTGGTGCTCAACGCCATCGCGAACTCGGGCGACGTCAACGTCCTCTCCACGCCGCACATCATCGCCATGGACAACATCCAGGCGGAGATCACCGTCGGCGCCAACGTCCCGCTCCAGACCTCCGGCCTGCTCGGGCTCGGCGGGGCGGGCGGCGGCCTCGGCGCGCTCGCGGGCGCGGCCGGGCAGCAGGGCGGCGCGGCGGGTCTCGCCGGTCTGGCGGGCCTCGGCGCCCTCGGCGGCGGCCTCGGCGGCCTCGGCGGCGGCGTCCAGCGTCAGAACGTCGGCACCACCATCCGCATCACGCCCCACATCAACGACGCGGGCGAGATCCGGATGGAGATCGAGGAGGAGATCTCCGAGGCCGGCGAGGCGCAGGGCACGCTCGGCGTGGTCCCGATCAACCAGCGCATCGCCAAGACGCAGGTGGTCGTGCGCGACCAGGAGACCATCGTCATCGGCGGCCTGATGCGCGACCGCGTGTCGACCAGCGAGGACAAGATCCCGATCCTGGGCGACATCCCGCTCCTCGGCGTGCTCTTCCGGCGTCAGTCGACGACCACGCAGAAGACCAACCTCCTGCTCTTCCTGACCCCGTACATCATCCGCTCGCCGGCGGACCTGCGCGCCATCTTCGAGCGCAAGATGCGGGAGCGGCAGGAGTTCATCGACCGCTACTTCGTGTTCAGCGACTCCGGCTACACGCCGGCCACCGACTACTCGCGCACCCGCGGGCTCGTCGGCGAGATCCTCAACACGATCGAGGCCGAGGCCGAGCGGCAACGCCTGATGCAAGAGATGGAGTCACGCCCGCCGCCGGAGCACGTGCCGCGGCCGCCGATCGGTTCGGCGCCCTTCGACTCGACCGAAGGCGAAGAGGGCGGCGTGCTGGTCATCGGCCCCGACGGCGACGAAGGGGTGGAGACGCCGGAGGGCGTGATCGAGTCCAACGTCGAGGTCGAAGAGACCAGCGAAGAGTGAGAAACCAGTCACGCGCGGAAGGAAAGACGTCCTTCCGCGCGTCGGGAGAGACGAATGGAGCAGCAGCGTTACGTCGGTGAGATCCTCGTCCGCCGGGGTGCCCTCGAGGAGGCCCGGATGGAGGAGCTGCTGCAGACCGCCGCCGAGAAGGAGGTCGACTTCCTCGATCTCCTCTTCGCCTCGCGCGAGCAGGACGAGCGACCCATCGTCGAGGCCCTCGCCTCCGAGGTCGGCGTCCCGTTCCGCGAGACGATCCGGCCGGAGGACATCTCCCAGGAGCTGATCGAGATCGTCCCGATCACCTTCGCGCGCTCGCACGGCCTGCTCCCCCTCGAGGAGCGCGACGGCCGGGTGCACGTCGCCGTCTCCAACCCGCTCGATCCCGCGCCGCTCGACGACCTCCGCGCGCTCCTCGGCAAGCCCGTGGAGCCCGTCGCCGCGACCGGCGAGATGATCGAGGACATCATCAACACGGTCTACGAGCGCAAGGCCGAGGCCGAGATCGGTCAGGACCACGCCGAGGAGGAGGACGAGCTCCAGGACCTGATCGACATGACCGACGAGGCGCCGGTCATCCGATGGGTCAACAACCTCTTCTACAACGCGTCCCGCAGCAACGCGTCCGACATCCACATCGAGCCCGGGGACAAGGAGGTCGTCGTCCGCAACCGGATCGACGGCAAGCTCTTCGTCGCCAAGACCGCGCCCAAGAGCGCGCTCGCCTCGATCGTGAGCCGCGTGAAGATCGAGGCCGGGCTCAACATCGCCGAGAAGCGCCTCCCGCAGGACGGCCGCATCACGAAGAAGATCCAGGGCCGCCTGATCGACGTGCGCGTGTCGTCGATCCCGACCGCCAAGGGCGAGCGGATCGTCATGCGTCTCCTGGACAAGGAGAAGGTCCTGCTCGATCTGACCGACCTCGGCTTCTACGGCGGCCGGCTCGCGACGATGCAGCACCTGATCACGCGGCCGAACGGGATCATCCTCGTCACCGGCCCGACCGGCTCGGGGAAGACGACCTCGCTCTACGCGTGCCTGAGCCGCATCAACTCGCCCGACCGCAACATCCTCACCGCCGAGGACCCGGTCGAGTACGAACTCCCGGGCATCGGGCAGCTCCAGATCCACCCGAAGATCGGGCTGACCTTCGCGTCCGCGCTCCGCTCCTTCCTGCGTCAGGACCCCGACGTCATCATGGTCGGCGAGATCCGTGACCACGAGACGGCCGAGATCGCGATCCACGCGTCGCTCACCGGCCACCTCGTGCTCTCGACGCTGCACACCAACGACGCGGCCGGCGCGGTCACCCGCATGGTCGAGATGGGCGTGCAGCCCTTCCTCATCAGCTCCAGCGTGCTCGGCGTCGTCGCGCAGCGCCTCGTGCGTCGGCTGTGCAAGCACTGCCGTCAGCCCTACCGCCCGAGCGCGCAGGACTTCCGCTCCCTCGGCGTGGACGCGGCCCGCTTCGAGGCCCTCAAGGGCTCCGGCGTGCAGGTCTTCCGCGGGCTCACCCACGACGACGAGGGCGAGGAGGAGGCGAAGGCGCCCGCGCTGAGCGCGCCCGAGATCGCGGTGCTCGACGACGAGGATCTGCAGGAGCTCACGTCGGAGCCGACCCAGGTCTTCGCCGCGCCGGGCGAGGAGCTCCGGATCAGCGAGCCGCCGCCGGACGCGACCATCGAGGGCGCCGACCGGGTCTCGCAGGTCCCGGCCGGCTTCCCCGACGAGCTCGACCGCGCCGTCTTCTTCCGCCCCGTCGGCTGCGAGGAGTGCAGCCACACCGGGTACCGCGGCCGGATCGCGATCAGCGAGATGCTGATCATCGACGAGCCGGTGCGCCGCGAGATCCTCGAGCAGAGCGACGCGGCGACCATCTCGCGGGTGGCCCAGAGCCGCGGCATGCGCAGCCTCCGCGAGGACGGCGCGCGGCTCGTGCTGACCGGCACCACCAGCCTCGAGGAGGTCCTCGCGGCGACCCAGGCCGGCGAGGGGATGGAGTAACCCGTGGCGGTGTACGAGTGGCGCGGCATCACGACCGCCGGCAAGGAGGTCAAGGGGACCCGCGACGCGGACAACCCCCGCTCGCTCCGCACGCTGCTCCGCAAGGACGGGATCCTCGTCACGGAGGTGCTCGAGGAGTCGGAGGCCCGCGTCAAGAAGGCGCGCGAGGTCGACTTCGGCCGCTACTTCCGGCGCGTCAGCGCGCTCGACCTCGCGCTGGCCACCCGGCAGCTCGCCACGCTGCTGCGCAGCGGCGTCCCGCTGGTCGAGTCGCTCAGCGCGCTGACCGAGCAGCTCGAGAAGCCGGAGCTCAAGAGCGCCTTCACGGTGACGCGCGACCGCGTCAACGAGGGCTCCAGCTTCGCCGACGCGCTCGGTCAGCACCCCAAGATCTTCAAGCCGCTCTTCGTGCACATGGTCGGCGCGGGTGAGGCCTCGGGCACGCTCGAGGTGGTGCTCGCGCGCCTCGCCGACTTCCTCGAGAACCAGGCGAAGCTCCAGAACACGGTCGTCGGCGCCCTCGTCTACCCGGTGATCATGCTCGGCATGACCCTGCTGACGGTGGCGATCATGATGATCGTCGTCGTGCCGAAGGTCACCGCGATCTTCGAGGACTTCGAGCAGGCCCTCCCCTGGTACACGCTGGCGCTGATCGGCGTCTCGGACTTCCTCAGCGGCTACTGGTGGTTCCTCGCCATCCTCGCGGTCGGCGGCGGCTACGGCTTCCAGCGCTGGCGCTCCACCGACAAGGGCAAGGCCAAGTGGCACGCCTTCATCCTCGACGTGCCGCTCTTCGGCAAGCTCAACCTCATGGCGTCGGTGGCGCGCTTCTCCCGGACGCTCGCCACCCTGCTCTCGAGCGGCGTGCCGCTGCTGCGCGCGATGGAGATCACCCGGAACGTGCTCGGCAACGTCGCGCTCGAGAAGGTGATCGAGGACGCGCGCAACTCCATCCGCGAGGGTGAGAGCATCGCCCAGCCGCTCAAGCGGTCCGGTCGGCTCCCGCCGATCGTCACCCACATGATCGCGGTCGGTGAGCGCTCCGGTCAGCTCGAGGAGATGCTCGAGAACGTGGCCGACAGCTACGAGCAGCAGGTCGAGTCGCGGGTCACGGTCATGACCTCGCTGCTCAACCCGCTGCTCATCCTCGTCCTCGGCGGCATGGTCGTCTGCGTGGTCTTCCCGATCCTGATCCCGCTGATGAGCATCAACGAGTTCGTGGCGGGGTGATGGGTGGCGCTCATGGCTCGACGGCGACGCGCTCCACGGTCCATCTCGCTCCCCTGGGAGCGCAGGGGGGCGTGGATCCGCGAGCTGCTCGCCGGCCGCCGCTGGAAGGTGCTGCTGGCGGCCCTGCTGGGACTCGCCATCCTGTACGGAGTGGGCCGCGCGGCGGAGCAGCGCCAGCGGGAGCGCGAGACGCGGGCCGCCATCGCGGAGATCAAGCGGGGGCTGGCCGCGTTCCGCGCGGATCTGGGCCGCTGCCCGCACTCCCTGCACGAGCTGATGCACCCGCCGCGCAGCGGCCGACGCTATCTCCGGCGGGTGCCGGTGGACGGTTGGGGCAACGCCTTCTTCGTGAGCTGCCCCGGACGCTACGACCCGGAGGGCGCGGACGTCGCCAGCGCCGGGCCGAGCGGAAACTTCTTGATCGACGACAACATTCAGTGAGGAACCCCATGAACGTTCGAAACGCACGCGTCCGCGCGATGATCCGTCGAGGCGCTCGCCGCCGCGAGGGCATGACCCTCGTGGAGATCATGATCGTCGTCATCATCATGGCGCTCATCGCGACCGCGGTCGGCGTCGCGGTGCTGCCGCGCCTCGAGCAGGCGAAGATCGAGGACACCCGGGCGGGCGCGCAGTCGATGCGCAGCGCCGCGGTGATGTACGTCGCCGAGAACTCGGGCTCGGACTGCCCCGCGGTCGAGGACCTCACCGAGGGCGGCTACCTCGACTCCGGGCGCCGCACGACCGACGCCTGGGACAACGACTTCGCCATCGAGTGCGAGGGCGGCGACGTGATCGTGATCAGCGCCGGGCCCGACGCGCAGATGGGCACCGAGGACGACATCCAGTAGGGCGCCATGGCGGCTTCGTGGACGGCAGAGGGCTCGCTCGTCTCGCTTCGGCGGGGCGGCGGAGCCGTCCGTCGTTCGCGGGTGACGCGGCGGCGCGGCATGACCCTGATCGAGGTGATCGTCGTCGTGATCATCGGGGCCCTCGCGGTCACCGGCGTCACCTACGGGATCAGCTCGATCACCCGCGCCAACCTGCGCTCCGGCGCCATGACCTTCGCCGCCGCCTCGCGCTTCGCCTACGGGCGGGCCATCTCCCAGAACGCGACCGTCCGGCTCAAGCTCGACTTCGAGTCGAGCCAGATGAGCTTCGAGGAGGCCCACGGCAACGTCACCCTCGCGCGGGTCGGCGACGCCACGCGGGAGGACCTCGAGGAGCAGGACGGCGAAGACGGCGCGGCCGT
Source organism: Myxococcota bacterium (assembly GCA_036149055.1). Taxonomy (GTDB): domain Bacteria; phylum Myxococcota_A; class Polyangia; order Polyangiales; family Sandaracinaceae; genus JAVJQK01. The sequence goes on from JAYZQJ010000158.1 coordinate 32,690, forward strand.
CGATCCGTGGGAGGCGGCGCGGGCGCGGCTCGAGGACACCCTCAACCCGTCGTTCGGCGCCTCGCCGTTCAGCGCCATCCCCGGCCGACGCTACGAGGCCCGCCCGCTCGCCGACGGCGTGCGCATCGTGCGCCTCTTCGTCCCGCACGAGCCCGAGCCGCGCGAGACCGGGACCGGCGCCGTCTACTTCTTCCCGGGCGGCCAGACCGAGCACGCGGTGCTCTGGCTCGGCGACTCGGACGACCGGATCTACTCCGTCGAGATCCACCCGCTGACGGGGCGCGCCCAGGTCTACGACTACGCGTACGAGCCGGAGGAGCTGCTCGACGACGGCCAGGGGCGGACGCGCTCGGAGGTGCGGGACTGATGCGCAGGAAGATCCTCGGCGCCTTCACCCTCCTCGAGGTCATGGTCGCGGTCGCGATCCTCGGCATCGCGCTCACCGCCATCTTCTCGAGCGAGGCCGGCGCGGTGCGGGCCGGCGTGCGCTCGCGCCAGATGTCGGTCGCGACGCTCCTCGCCCGCTGCAAGATGGGCGAGATCGAGGAGCAGATCCTCCGCGAGGGCATGCCGGCGGTGAGCGACGACGGCCGGGACGAGTGCTGCGAGGGCGGTGAGCAGCCCGGCTTCCGCTGCGAGTGGTCGGTCGAGCGGATCGAGCTCCCGGAGGCGCTCGACATGGGCGCCGACGACCCGACCAGCGCGCTCGGCAGCCTCACCGGCGACCACGAGGGCGACAGCGCGAACCCGGCCGACATGCAGAACGCGCTGGCCGGCGCCGCGGGCGGCGACGCGCTCGGCTCGTTCGCGATCCAGTTCGCCTTCCCGGTCCTGCGCCCCGCCATCGAGGAGCAGGTGCGGCGCGCCACGGTCACGGTCTTCTGGGCCGAGGGTCAGGAGGAGCGCTCCTTCGACGTCGTCCAGTACCTCGTCGCCGACCAGGGCTCGATGACCGCCGCCGACGATCCCTCCGGCGCCACCCCGGCCGGCCAGACCGGCACCCCCGGCACGCCGTCCATCCCCAGCATCCCCCTGCCCGGAGCCCAGCGATGAGAGACGGGCGGAAGGGCATGACGCTCATCGAGATCATGGTCGCGATCACGATCCTCGCGATCGTCTCGACCGTGATCTTCGGCGGCTTCTCCACGACGATGCGCAACAAGACGCGCCTCGAGGAGATGGCCGACCGCAGCCACGTGATCCGCGTGGCCATGGAGCGCATGGTCGCCGAGCTCGCGCAGGCCTACGTGTCGATCCAGGTCAACCCGAACCCCGCGCTCCAGACGATGAACACCTGCTTCATCGGCGGCCGGAGCGGGCGCGGTCACCGCATCGACTTCACGAGCTTCAGCCACCGCCGCCTCTACCGCGACGCGCACGAGTCGGATCAGAACGAGCTGAGCTACTTCGTCACCGAGCACCCCGACGGCGACGGCTACGTGCTCGCGCGCCGCGAGGACAACCGGCCCGACGAGGACCCGCAGAGCGGCGGCACGACGATGATCCTGGTCGAGGACGTGCTCGACTTCGAGGTGGAGTACTTCGACCTCGCGACCGGCGAGTGGACCGACACCTGGGACACTCGCGAGATCACGGCGCAGCCCAACCGCCTCCCGCTCCAGGTGAAGATCGCGCTGACCGTCGAGGACGAGCGCGCCCCGAGCGACCGCCGCACGTACATGACCCGCGCCGAGCCCCGGAACACCTGGGCCCTCAACCACGCCATCTACATCGCCCGATGACCCCTCAGCTCCAGAGCTCGTCGATCCTGGGCCTCGGGGGCTCGATGGACTCGCGCGCGCGCGACCTCCGGGCGCCCCACCCCGGCGCGGTGCGACGCGGCGCGGGCGCGCGCGAGAAGGGCATCGCGCTCATCCTCGCGGTCATCGCGATCATGATCCTCGCGGTGGTGCTCTCGGACATGCACGAGAACAGCGCGACCAGCTACGCGCTCGCCACCACCCAGCGCGACCGGCTGCAGGCCGAGTACATGGCCAAGAGCGGGCTCAACCTGACGCGCATGCTCATCGGCAACGAGCAGCCGATCCGTCAGGCGGTCGCGCCGTTCTACCAGGCAGTGCTCCAGCGGCCGCCGCCCCAGCTGCCCATCTGGAGCTACGCGAACGACATCCTCGCGCCCTTCTGCAACTACGAGGCGGCGCAGGGCAACATCGACATGACCGGCGTCGACTTCAGCGCGGCGACCGGGCTGGGCGACACCCGCGGCAGCTGCGAGATCATCGCGTTCGCGGAGAACAGCAAGCTCAACCTGAACAACCCGCTGCACATGGGCGGCGACCGGGGCCGGCTGAACGTCGCGCAGCAGGTCTTCGCGATGACCGGCGGCTACCAGGCGTCCAGCCCCTACGACCCGCTCTTCGAGCGACGCGACGCGGACAACCAGATCACCACCCGGCTCGACATCGTCAGCGCGCTGATCGACTGGTGGGACTACGACACCCAGCGCACCGTCTTCGACCCGGGCGCGAACAGCGTCGACAGCAACTCCGGCGCCGAGGACGACGTCTACGCGCGCTTCCGCGACCCGTACGACGTGAAGAACGCGCCCTTCGACACCCTCGAGGAGCTCCGCTACATCCGCGGCGTCGGGGACGACTTCTGGGCGACCTTCGTCGAGCCGGACCCCGAGGATCCGCGCAGCCGCCGGATCACCGTCTACGGCTCGGGCAAGGTGCACATCAACGAGGCCGAGCCGGCGGTGCTGCTCGCCCGCACGTGCGCCATCCTCGTGGACCAGCCCCTCTGCACCAACCCGGCCGAGGCCGCCAAGTTCATCCAGATCATCGGCACCGCGCGCTCGCTCGCGCCGATCCCCTGGTTCGGGAACATCCCGGACTACATCCAGTTCCTCCGGGGCCAGGGCGACCGCGGCGAGCTCCGCCCGATGCTCGAGTCGGTGCTCGGCAGCGACAACGCGCTGCTCCCCGCCCCGGTGACCGTCTCGCCCGAGGCCGAGCGCATGTTCCATCAGGGCTTCGTCACCGGCGCGGGCATCATCTTCATCCAGTCGACGGGCCGCGTGGGCAACTGCGACGAGATGAACGAGGACGCCGTCGGCCGCTGCACCTCCATCCGCTTCCGGTCGGTCGTCAACTTCGACCCGCCCTGGACTCCACCGCCGCCGAACGCGGGCTCGATGCCGCGCATGGGCGTCTACCACCACTTCAGGATCGACTGATGGCCACCATTCTCGGTCTCGACATCGACCCCCAGACCGTGCGCGCGGTCGCGGTCCGCACCGCGCTGCGCAAGACGGAGATCGTCGGCTACTACCAGCAGCCCATCGAGCCGCTGCCGCCCCCCGAGGAGGGCGAGGGCGGCATCGCGATGACCGACGCCGAGCCGGAGGACGCGCAGCTCGCGGCCGTGCGCCGCGCCATCCGCGGCGTGCTCGGCAGCCTCGCGCAGCCGCCGGACAAGGTGATCACCGAGCTGAGCGGCGACGAGGTCTCGATCCGCAAGGCGTCGCTCCCCGCGAAGGCGGCCAAGAAGCTCGACGAGCTCCTCCCCTTCGAGCTCGAGGGCAAGGTGCCCTTCGACATCACCGAGTCGATCGTCGACCACCAGCCGATCGAGACGGTCGACGGCGAGCTCCGGATGCACGCCGCGGTCGTGCCGAGGGAGCGGATCGCGGCGCACCTCGGCGAGATGCGCATGCTCGGCCTCGAGCCGCGACACGTCGCGGTGGGCGCGGTGGCGCTCGACGGGCTGGTCCCGCTCGTGCCGCAGCTGACCACGCCCGGGCCTCACGCCCTGATCGACATCCACCCCGAGGGCACCGACGTCTGCATCCTGATGAACGGCGTCTGCCACTTCGCGCGGACGCTCTCGGTGACCATCGCCGACCTCGACGCGGGGCGCCAGTCGGTCCTCGAGCGCGAGCTGCGCCAGACCATGGCCGCCTGGCGCATGGAGGGCGGCTCGAGCCCGAGCACCTTCTTCGTCTGCGGGCAGATGGCGATCCGCCCCGGCACCGACGCCTGGCTCGGCCAGATCGTCGGCGCGCCGGTCGAGACCCTGCAGCTGCCGCAGGCGCCGGGCGCGGACGAGGCGGTCCGGCCGGCCTTCGCGCGGGCGGCCGCCCTCTCCGGGCGCGCGCTCGCTCGCGGCAAGCACCTCGACGCGCGGCAGGGCCCCTTCGCGACCAAGCAGGCGGCCACCGCGCTGCGTCAGCACCTGCCGCTCATCGCCAGCTGCGCGGCCGCGATCGTCGCGTCCTTCATCTTCTCGAGCTACGCGCGCTACTCGGTGCTCGAGGCCCGACACCAGCAGCTCGAGGATCAGCTCGCCGAGGTCACCCAGGAGTACTTCGGGGTGGAGGCCCGCAGCCCCGAGACGGCGCTCCTGCAGCTCTCGCGCGGCGCGCGCGGCGACGACCCGATGCCCGAGTTCGACGCCTACGACGCGCTCGAGGCGCTGAGCGCGGCGATCCCGACCGAGGTCACCCACGACGTGCGTCAGCTCCAGATCGACCTGGGCGACGGCGACGAGACCGGGCGCTTCTCGCTCCGCGGCAGCGTCGACAGCGTCAGCGACACCGAGCTGGTCGTGCAGTCGCTCCGCAACCACCGCGTGATCCGCACCGAGGGCGACACCGAGACCCGGCTGCAGTGCTTCCACGAGCTCGACCTCGGCAACACCACGGCCACCGCCGAGGAGCGCCGGAGCTACCGCCTGGAGGGGCAGATTCGGTGCGTGCCCGAGGGCCAGGAGCTCGATGAAGAAGAGGGCAGCCGGCGGGGCCGCCGCGGCCGGAGGAACGACTGATGGAACGCTTCAGCGGCATGTTCGCCGGTCTCCGGAACTACTGGGAGAACCTCTCCGAGCGCGAGCGCATGCTCGTCGGCCTCCTCGGCGGCGTGGCGGCGCTCCTCTTCATCCTCCTGCCGGTCTATCTGCTGAGCACCAGCATCAGCGACCTGGAGGAGGACAACCAGCGCATCACCGCCGCGCTGCGCCGCATCTCCCACTCGCGCGGTCGCCTCGCGGCCCAGCAGGCGGAGCGCGCCGCGGCCGAGATGCGCTACGGCCGACAGGCGCCGTCGCTCGGCTCGTTCCTCGAGGCGAAGGCGGGCGAGCGCGAGGGCGTGAGCATCAGCGACGTGCAGCACGAGCCCGAGCGCGAGGAGGGGCGCTTCCGCATCCGCCACAGCCGCGCGCGCTTCCAGGGCGTCGACCTCCGCAACGCGGTGCTGCTGATGGAGTCGATCGAGAACAGCCGCTACCCGGTGGCCATCGAGCGCATCCACATCGATCACCACCAGTCGGGCGACCGCTACAACATGCAGGTGGGCGTGCTCGCCTACGACCGCGAGGGCGGCGGCGCCGACGCGGGGGTCCCCGCCGCAGCCGCAGCCGAAGACCGAGGCGGCCGCGCCGGCCCGCCCGCACCCTGAGAGCCGACGATGAGCGACCGACTCAAGAAGATCCTCTTCTACGCGGTGGCGTGTCCACTGTTCTTCCTGTTCTCCCTCGTGGTCGGGGCCTACCTCACGTTCCCCTACGACCACGTGCGCGACTTCATCGTGCAGGAGGCGGAGCGCGGCGGCTCGATGCAGCTCGAGATCGTCAGCCTCGAGCCCGACTGGGTGACCGGCGTCGAGGCCCAGGGCGTCCGGGTGGCCACCGTGCCCGACGACCCGAGCGCCGAGGCCCCCGAGCTGCTCATCCGCGAGGCCCACGCGCGCGTCGGGCTCTTCTCGCTCCTGGGCGGCGACACCGACGTCGACTACGCGCTCGAGCTCGACGGCGGCGGCACCATCGAGGGCAACTACGCCCAGACCGAGGAGAGCCTGCACGTCTCGGCCGACATCCAGCGCGTGGACCTCCGCCGCGTGGGCCTGATTCGCGACGCGGTCGGGCTCCCGATGACCGGGCAGCTCCAGGGCAACCTCGACGTCACCATCGGCGCCGAGGCGGCCAACACCGAGGGCTCGGCGGACCTGACCATTCGCGCCCTCTCCGTCGCCGACGGCGAGACCGCCCTCCAGATCGACGGCCTCGGCTCGTCCGGCCTGACGCTCGAGCAGATGAACCTCGGGACCCTGCGCCTCCGGGCGGAGGTCGAGCGCGGCGCGGCCCGCATCGAGGAGCTGCACGCCGACGGCGAGCACGCCGAGATCTGGGGCACGGGCAGCGTGCGCCTCGTGCAGCCGCTCCAGCTGAGCAGCGTCGACATGCTCTTCCGGATCGACTTCAAGGAGCCCTACCGCACCTCGAGCCCCCGCATGGAGGGCCTCTTCGCCCTCCTCGAGGTCAACCCGCAGATCCGCCCCGCCCGCACCCCGAACGGCGCCTTCCAGTGGCGCATCCAGGGCAGCTTCGGCGGCCGCATGCGCATGGTCCCCTCCGGCCGCGCCCCGATGCCCGAAGCCGAGTAGGGAAGCCAGGAAAGCCTCGCTTCCTCGCCTCCTCGCTTCCTCGCTTCGTCGCGCACTCGCCTCCTCCCGCACCCTCCCCTCGCGCGCTCGCCCCCGCGCACTCGCACACGCGCACTCGCACACGCGCACTCGCAGGAAGCGAGGAAGGTGGGAAGCGAGGAGGAAAGAGGAAGAAGAGAGGGGACGGGGCGGCCGAGCGCAGCGCAGGTGGGGGGCCGCCGCCCAGCTGCCGGGACCTGGCCCTTCTCGGGCGCGCAGCGCCAGCGCCTCGGTTCCTACCTTCCTCGTTTCCTCGGAGTGGGGCGGCCGAGCCCACTCGCAGGAACCGAGGAGGGGGATCAGCGGGGGAGGAAGAAGGCCTCGACCCCGGACTCGAAGTTCACGCGGTCGACGGCGGGCGGGGTGAAGGTGAAGCCGCCGAGGGTGATGGCGCCCCAGCCGGGGATGCCGGTGGTGGTGTGGAAGATGCGCTCGCTCTGCAGGGTGAGCGAGGCGCCGGGGAGCGCCATCGCGGCGCCGGTTCCGTCGACGGTGCCGCTGAAGACGTCGATCGCGCGGTTGCCGGTCCAGTTCGCGTTGGCGGCGCCGCCGCTGACCGCGACGCGGCGGCTGGTCGGCGAGCCGCGGAACTCGAACATCTCGGTGACCGCGCCGAAGGCGTGGGGCCGCACCTGGGTGGGCGCGGTGAGGCCGCGCTCGATGGACACGGTGAACGAGCGGGTCGCCGGCGGCGACGGCACGTTGCAGAACTCGGTGTCGAGGCCGTCGGCGGCGAACACCGGCGCCATCATGCCCGGCTCGCACTGGGCGCCATACCAGCCGACCACCAGCGCGCGCTGACCGCTGTCGATGGTGGTGACCATCGGGCGGTGCAGGCTGAACTCGGGGTGCTGCTGCTCCTCGGTCGGGCTCCCGCTGGGGAACGATCCCGCCATCGACGCGGGCTGGGTGGAGCCGTTCGGGTCGTCTCCGCCGGACCAGATCTCGGCGAGCTCGTCGTTGCTCTGGGCGAGGCGACCGCCGAAGATCCAGACGGTCCCGCCGAAGCCGACCGCGCTCGGGAACGGCCGCGGGAAGCTCAGGTCGCCGCCGTCCCGGTAGAAGCCGTAGCCGCCGGGCTTGCGCGCGTCGAACACCTCGTAGGTCGCGGCGCTGCGCTCGCCGCCCTGCCCGCCCGCGATCAGCACCCGGTCGGCGCGGTTCGGGGTCGCCGCCGCCGCGTGCATGAAGCGGGGCTGGTTCATCGCGCCCGGGTTGGTCGTGCCCGCGGTCCCGAGGAAGCCGCCGCGGCCGAGGTCGCCGTCCCGATCCGGATCGTCCTCCTCGCCGTTGAGGAAGGCGTCGAAGATCTCGTAGCTCGCGTGCGCGCCCTCGGCGCCGTCCGCGTCGAGCGGCACGATGTCGAAGCGGTAGCCCGACGGCGCGGCCACGCCGCCCTGGGGGATCATCGCCATGAGCGCGCCCGGGGCGCCGCCCGCGAGCAGCACGCGGCCGTCGGGGAGCGCGGTGGCCGTGTGGCCCGCCCGCGCGGCGAGCATCGGCGAGCGGATGGCGTCGACCTCACCGGTCGTGGGATCGAAGGCCAGCGCCTGGCGGGTGGCGGTCAGCCGGAAGCACGAGGTGCCCTCCGGGAGCATGCGCTCCTCGGGGCAGACCACCGCCTGCTCGACCTGGTCGAAGCCGCCGGCCACCAGGATGCGACCGTCCGGGAGCCGGGTCGCGGTGTGGAGGAACCGGGAGACGTCCGCGCCCGGCACCGTGACCGACTGGCCGACCGGGTACATCTGCAGCTCGACGAAGCGGCGCTCGCCCTCGCCGAGCACGAAGGGCCCGGCGTACCCCGCGTAGAGCGCGGTGGAGTCGCCGCTGCCGGGCGTCGCGACGAGCTCGAAGCGCACCCGGGCGCCCGCCGGCAGGCCCTTGCGCACGAGGACCGGGGCGTCGCCGTAGATCTCGGTCCCCTCCGCCGTCCGGCAGCCCTCGGGCTGCATGCGGTCGGGCGGGAGGTTCAGGGTCAGCGCGTCGACGCTGCACGAGAAGGACTCGCACTGCTCCTCCTCGCCGTCGAGCTGGGTGCAGGTGTCGATGTCGATCGCGCCGACCTCCTCGGGCAAGGCGGAGGCGCCGGTCAGGCCCCAACGGACCGAGACGGACAGCGGATCCTCGCTCGGCGCGGGCGCGGCGCAGGCGGCCAGGGAGAGGGCGATCGAAAGGCAGGAAAAGGCGCGAATCGGCACGGGCGTAGGCTATCAGCCTTCGAGCCGGAGGCGCTAGCCAGGACCCGCGGCTAGGACCCGCGCGCTTCGAGCACGATCGCGTAGGCGTCGCCGGCCGTGAGCCCGAGCGCCTCGGCCAGCTTCCGGGCCGCCGCCTTGGTGCGGAGCCCCTCGTCGAGCAGCGCGCGGGCCTGCTCGATCGCGGCCTCGCGGTCCACCGGCTCCGGGGCGGCGTCGTCCGGGCGCCCCTCGATGACGAGGGTGACCTCGCCGCGCGCGCCCTCCGCGAAGCGCTCCGCCAGCTCCCCGAGCGTGCCGCGGGCGATCTCCTCGTGCAGCTTGGTCAGCTCGCGGCAGACCGCGGCCGGGCGATCCGCGCCCACCACCTCGGCGAGCTCCCGCAGCGTCTTGGCGAGGCGGTTGGCGGCCTCGAAGAGCACCGTCGCCTCGGCCGCGTCGCGCGCCGCGCCCAGCGCTCGCTTCCGCCGCCCCCCCGACCGCGGGAGGAACCCGTCGAAGCGGAAGGCGCCCACCCGGAGGCCGGACGCGCTCAGCGCGGCCAGCGGCGCGCTCGGGCCGGGGATCGGCTCGATCTTGACCCCGAGCGAAGCCGCCGCGCTCACCAGCCGGGCCCCCGGGTCGCTCACCAGCGGCGTGCCGGCGTCGGTCACGAGCGCGAAGTGCGCGCCCTCGGCCAGCTCCCGGGCGAGCGCGTCGACCTTCTCGTCCGGGCTGTGGGCGTGGAAGGCGCGCAGCGGGGTCGAGACGCCGTGGTGGGTGCAGAGCACGCGGGTGCGCCGGGTGTCCTCGGCGAGGATCGCGTCGGCCTCGCGCAGCGTCGCGAGCGCGCGGAGGGTGACGTCGTCGAGGTTTCCGATGGGCGTGGCGACGACCGAGAGGCGGCCGCTCACGTCACCCGATCACCTGCTCCCCGAGCTCTTTCTCGAGGAACTTCTTGAGCTTGCCCTGAAGGCGCTTCTCGATCTGCCGCACCCGCTCGCGGGAGACGCCGAACTGGTCCCCCAGGTCCTGCAGCGTGCGCGGATCCTCGGCGACGAGCCGGTCGGTGAAGATGACCGCCTCCTTGCCCTCGAGGGTCGCGCCGTACTCGTGGATCTTCTCGGTCAGCATGCGGCTGACCTCCTCGTCCGCGAGCACGTCGTCCACCCGCCGCGAGGGCGAGGCCATCAGCTCGACCCGGGCGGTCGGCCGGCCCTCGGCGCCCTGGCTCACCGGCGCGTCGAGCGACATCTCTCCGCCGGAGAGGCGCCGCTCCATGTTCGTGACTTCCTTCTTCGGGACGTCGAGGCGCTTGGCGATCACCTCGGCCGTGGGCTCGATGCCCATCGCGGAGAGCTTCGCCTTCTCCTTCTTGAGGTTGAAGAAGAGCTTCCGCTGCGCCTGCGTGGTCCCCAGCTTCACCAGCCGGTGGTTGTTGAGGATGAAGCGCAGGATGTAGGCGCGGATCCACCAGGCGGCGTAGCTCGAGAGCTTCACGCCCTTGTACGGGTCGTACTTCTTCACCGCCTGCATGAGGCCGATGTTCCCCTCCTGGACGAGGTCGAGGAGGTTCTTGTACGCGCGTCGATAATCGTACGCGATCTTGACGACCAGCCGGAGGTTGGCGGTGACGAGCCGGGCCGCCGCCTCGACGTCTCCGTCCTCGTGGTACTTCACCGCGAGCTCGTGCTCGTCCTCGCGGCTGAGCAGCGGATAGCGCTGCACGTCCCGCATGTAGGCCTGGAGCGGATCGCGTCGGGCGATCGAGCCGCCCCCTCGGCCCCCCTTCGACGTCTTCGTCGGGACGGGGAGCGCGGAGGCCGCCTCGTCGTCGTCGACGACCTCTCCCTCGACGGCGTCCGCGTCGGGATCCTCGAGGTCGTCGTCGTCGTCGACCTCCTCTTCGAGGTCGTCGGGCTCGTCGTGCTCGCTGACTGCCATGATCTGCGTGTAGGGGCCGGTAGCATGCCGCGGCGGGCGCCGCAGGTAAAGCCGGGGTTTCTACACCCGACGCAGCGACCGGATTCCCGGCCGGAGCGCCGCCGGCCGCAGCACCGCGACGAGCTCCTCGTACTCCTGGAACACGACCATCTCGATGCCCACGCGCCCGTCCGGCAGCCGGCGACTCCAGGCGTGGGTGGGGTCCACCTCGGCGAGGTCCTTCCGGTGCGCGGGCACGCGCCAGCTCGGGCCGATGTGCTGCACGTGCTCGAGCATCGCGTCGAGGCCGGCCTCGTCGACCAGCTCGCTGGCCACCGTGACCTGGGCCTGCTCGAGGGCGTTGAGCGCGTCGAGCGCCTCGTCGTCCGCCGACTGCTCGAGCGCGTAGCGCATCTGTCCCAGCATGGGGCCGAGGCGCGCCGCCTCGTCGACCTCGAGCACGGTGGCCCGGCCGTCTCGCTCGATCACGCCGAGCACGAGCGCGCCGGTCCGCAGCACGTCCGAGAGCGCGGCCTCGTCCGCCCTCGCGAAGACGTCGACGAGCCCGAGCCCGACGTCGTCCGGGACGACGAGGTAGGCGTCGTCGTCCGAGACGTGGAACGGCGGGGTCAAGGGAACGCGCGCCCCCGGCTGGAGCGCGGCGAGGTCCGCGCGGCGCGCATAGACGATCGAGAGGGGAAGCGCGCCGAAGACCTCCGCGAGGGTCGGCTCCGTGTCCTGGATCGCGTGCATGACTCCGAAACGGTACGAGGCGCCGACGGGGCGTTCGAAGTTTGCTGCTATCTTGTCCCACGATGCGCCGTCTGCTCGTGCTCCTGTTGTGGTCGATCCCGGCGAGCGCGTCGGCGAACGGCGCGTACACGCACGTGCACATGTCGCAGCTCGCCCTGGACATGCTCTCGCCCGGGGAGCTGCGCGAGGTCCTCGACGCCGAGCGACGCGCGCTCGAGGCGGGCTCGATGTTCCCCGACTCCGGCTACGCGGTCAGCGACGCCTACGGGGAGCTCGCCCACTGGGAGCGCTTCCTCGACGCCTACGTCCGCTACCTCCGCGCGACGTACGACGGCGACTACACCTCCCCCGAGGCGCGCGCGCACGTCGCCTTCCTCCTCGGCGTGGCGTCGCACGGCATGGCCGACCAGAGCTACGACACGACGCTGCTCGCGCGCAGCTACGAGGTCGACGGCCCCGAGGATCCCGACGCGCCGGTCGATCAGTACGCCGACTACTTCCTGGTCGTGGACGAGGGCGTGGTCTTCGAGGTCCCGGCGTTCGCGCCCTACGAGGATCTGCCGGCGGTGATCCGCGACGCGTCCGGCGGGCACGAGGTCAGCCCGTCGACGCTGATGGACGCGATGCGACGCATGGAGACGGTCGCAGACCTGCAAACCAACGAGCGCATCGCGAGCCGCCTCTACTGGGACGCGTGGGCGAGCTACCCGTTCCTCGGGACGCACGTCTACAACCCGCGCGCGGTCGGCTCGGTGACCTGGACGGCGGCGCTGATCGCCGAGTACTGGCGCGTGATCTGGGCGCGGCTGAACGCCGCGGACGATCCCGACGCGGACCTCGTGATCCGGACGGTGCCCGAGGACGGCGCCGAGAACTGGCCGGTGGACCGGAGCGAGAGCGAGGCGTGGGGTCGCGTCGCGATCTGGTTCGGCTACGGCGTCGACCGCGATCAGATCTCGCCCCGCGTGACGCTCACCGACCCCGGAGGGGCGGCCGTGCCGGTTCGGTTCGAGACGGCCTACGGCGGCCGGGAGCGCAACCTGCTCTTCGTGGTGCCGGAGGAGACGCTCGCGCACGACACGGTCTACACCGTCGAGGTCGGCGCGGGGGTGGAGACGATCAGCGGCGCGACGACGACCGCGCCCTCGCTCTTCTCGTTCCGGACCCGCTGCGCGGACGACCGCCTCGCCGACTGCCCTCCGCTCGAGCCGCCGCTCGAGACCGGCCCGATCCCGGAGCGCCCGATCCCCACGCGCGACGCCGGCGCCCCGACGGGCGACGCCGGCGCGCCCGCCGAGCCCTCGGGCGGATGCGCGGCGTCGCCGGGCCACGGGGGCGCCGTGTGGTGGCTCGCCCTCTTCGGGCTCCTGCTCCTTCGCGCGCGGCGGGTGTAAGCGCCGCCCGGCCGCCGCGTTCGGTGGCCATGCGCGCCTGTCTGCTCGGCCTCGGTCTCCTCCTCGCCCTCCCCTCCGCCGCCCTCGCCGACGACGGCGACGAGGCGCGGCGCGCGTGGGGCGCCTTCTTCGCCCAGACCGGCTTCGGTGTCGGCGGCCTCGCCGGCGCGGGCTTCCTCGCGCTCGAGGGCGGCGACGCGACGCCGGCCTTCGTGCTCCTCACCGGCACCTTCACCGGCGGCGGCGCGGCGCTGGGCGAGGTCGCGCGCGAGGAGGGCTGGTCCCCGGCGCTCGGCTGGGCGCTCTCCGGCCTCTACCCCGGCGGCGCGCTCGGGCTGGCCGCCGGCGGGTGGGCCGGCCTCGACCCCGGGGTCGATCGCGATCTCGCCCTCGGCCTGGGCGTCGGCGTGGGCGCCGCGCTCGGCGCGATCGGCCTGCTCCTCGACCACCTGCTCGGCGGCAGCCCCGGCGGGACCCTGCTCGGCGTCTGGTCGGGCTTCACCGTCGGCGGCCTCGCCGGCCTCGGCTTCATGCTGACCGGCGAGCACCCATCGAGCCTGGTCGCGGTCTGCTCCGGCGCGCTGGTCGGAGCGCTGCTCGGCGGGCTGCTGGGCGAGCTCCTCCGGTGAGCGAGCAGCCGCGCCGTGAACCAGCCGACCGAGCACCGGCGAGCCTCCACCCCGCTGCCCGCCACGCCTCTGCGACTCTGCGACTCTGCGAGAGCCAATTCGAACCCCGGAGCAGATTCACCGAGAACCAGCCGACCGAGCGCCGGCGAGCCTCCACCCCGCTGCCCGCCACGCCCCTTGGCGGCTTTGCGCCTTTGCGAGAGCCAATTACGAGCTCGAGGCAGAGCGGCCGAAGAGGCAGCCGACCGAGCGCTGGCGAGCCTCCATCCCGCTGCCACGTCTCTGCGCCTCTGCGACTCTGCGAGAGCCAACTTCGAACCCCACAGCAGATTCACCGAAGAACCAACGGACCGAGCGCTGGCGAGCCTCCATCCCGCTGCCCGCCACGCCCCTTGGCGGCTTTGCGCCTTTGCGAGAGCCAATTGCGAGCTCGACGCAGATTCCGCGGCACGGGCACGGGCACGGGGCCGGCCTTTGGCCGGCTAGAACATACCGGTGACGTTGACCTGAAGCTGCAGGCGGACCTGCTCGTCGACGCGGAAGTTCTGCCCGGGAAGATCGATCGCCGGCCGGTGGTGCGGGTTGATGACGCCGCGACGGCAGGTCCCGACCCGGGGATCGTTCGGATCCTGCGCCTCGAAGTTCGGGTTGCAGGCGTCCGCGTAGGTGATGACGTAGGGCGCGACGTACCAGAGGTCCGCCTCGAGCTGGAAGCGCACGAAGCGCGCGGCCCGCATCTCGATGCCCAGGTGCGCGCCCAGCTCGGCGTGGGGCGCCATGTCGGTGAGACCGAAGAACGGCACCTGCCGGAGGTCGGCGCCGCCGCCCGCCTCGCCCTCGAGGTTGGGCTCGCGCAGGTAGGGGCTGTTCGAGGTGCCGAAGGCGTCGAAGAGCGGCGAGTAGCCGTGCCCCTCGGACACGTACTTGCCCATCACCCGCACGTCGATCGCGAAGCGCTGGAACTGGGCCCGGTTCTCCCAGGGGATGATCGCCATGCCGCCGGTGAACTGGCCGATCATCGGCGGGCGCTCGTTGACGATGCCGTTGAGGCTGCCCGCCGGCAGGAAGAAGCGCTCCGCGTTGGCCGGCCACTCCACCTGGAAGAGGAGCCCGGCGAACGGCTCGACGTAGCGGGTGCGCCAGCTCGAGCGGGTCTCGATGCGCAGCGCGTTGGTGCCGCGGGTCTCCCCCGCGTCGGTGCCGGTGCCCGGGGTCCAGTCGCCGCCGCTCTCCGTCCACACCCGGCACTGGGCGCCGCCGTTGACCTGGCAGGCGGTGAGCGGGTCGCCGAGGTTGAAGCGGCCCTCGATCATCAGGATCCAGGTGGGCAGCTCGCGCTCGCGGTGGTGGTTGAAGATGGACCAGGCGAGGCCCGCGCCGACGTAGTCCAGGCCCGAGCGGGTCGGGGACTGGAAGGGCACGCTGAAGAGCGGGTCCGCCGGCATGTCCAGGTAGGACGCGCTGAGGAACTGGTCGTTGCCGTGCGAAGCCAGCCGGCGGTCGTCGCTGAGGATGAGCGGCAGGCGCCCGTACACCGCGAGGTCCCGGAAGATGCCGATGTCCAGGCCGAGATCGAGGATGTTCCGGGTGTGGGTGTGGTGAGCGACGTCCACCCAGTTCTGGCTCGCGCGGTTCGGGTCGCGGCCCGCCATGCCGGCGGCGGCGTTGCCCTCGCGCTGGATGTTCCCGTACGTGTACTCGTGCCGGTATCCGACGGTGACGTTGATGTCGAACGGGTCCTCGTCGTCGAACGCGTCCACCACGTCGGTGTACGAGTGCGGCTCGTTCATCAGGCGCAGATCGCCGTCTTCCTGCGCGGCCACGTGACGCGGCGCGCCGAAACAGAGCAAGCAGACGAAGCCCGCGAGGGCGAAGGAGACCCTGCGCATCGGCGCGAGAATACGCGTCGCCCGAATTGCCGGTCAAGCTAAGGACCGAGCAGACCGACCACGCGATCGCGCCGCTCGTCGATCGGATCCTCGGCCGGCGCGTTCCCGGTGGCCACTAGCCGGAGGTGCAGCGCCCGGGTGCGCTCCCACCGGGCGGTCGCGAGCCGCCGCAGCCGATAGAGGGCCCGGGAGTGCTCGACCAGCTCGCGCTGCAGGCGGCGCCCCTCGTCGACGTTCTTCTGCCGCACCGCCTCGCGGTGGGTCGTGGTCAGCTCGCGCCCCCGCCGGGTCTCGGTCTCGAGCCAGCGGAGGGCCTGATCGAGCCGATCCACCTCGTTCGACAGATCGCGGGTGAGGCGATCGCGGGCCGGGGG
This sequence comes from Myxococcota bacterium, assembly GCA_036149055.1. Lineage (GTDB taxonomy): Bacteria > Myxococcota_A > Polyangia > Polyangiales > Sandaracinaceae > JAVJQK01. Next base: position 48,266 of record JAYZQJ010000158.1, read on the forward strand.
CTCGGGATCGCCCGAGGCCAGGGTCCGCGCCGCCTCCCGCGCCGCCGTCAGCCGGCCGGGGCCCTCGGTCGGCTCGGCGAGCCTCCCGGTCACCGCCACCGCGTGCCCGCCGCCGAGCTCCAGGGCCCGCAGCCGCCGCCGGTTGTCGGCCTCGCCGACGCTGATCGCCGCCATGCCCCCGAGCACCGACACCCAGGCGGCGCCGCTCGGGAACAGCGCGAGGTAGACCTCGCCCGCGCCCCCGATCTCGATGGTGGTCGCCGCGCTCGCGATCCGGAGCGGAGGCCGGGGCGCGTTGCCGCTCGGCGGCTGGACGGCGAAGAGCGCGCCCTGGAGGAGCAGGAGCTGGGCGCCGCCGTCGTCGGTCACCCGGGCGAGCGAGCCGCCGTCGAGCTCCACCCGGCCGCCGTCCCGGAGCTGGAGCACCGCGCGGCCGCCCTCGGGCACCTCGATCGGCTGCTCGGGCTCCACGTCCATCTCCCCGCGGGTGGCCGCGCCGCCGATCGTCACCCCGCCCTCGGTGCGAAGGAGCCGGGCCGGGGCCGGATCGCCGTGCCCCTCCCCGTGCCCGTCGACGTCGTGCGCGTGACGGCGCGGCGGCGGCGTGGGGTCCACGGACGCGACCTCGCCGTCGTCCCCGCAGGCCGCGAGCAGCAACGCGAGCGCCAGGGCGGCCCGCATGGGCTACCCGTCGGCGAGGAGCGCGTTGGTGAGATCCTCGCCCTTCTTCTCGGTCGCCTCGCCGAGCCGCGCGTTGGTGGTGCGCAGCCGCTCGGTCAGCACGCCGAGGAAGCTCCAGAGGAGCTTGACGGCGATCGCGTGGTCCTTGCGGATGATGTCGAAGAACTCGCGGCGCCGGATGACGAGCATCTTGGTCTTCTCGTCGGCGCTGACGCTCGCGCTCCGCGGCGCCTTGTCGACCAGCGCCATCTCGCCGAGGTGCTGGCCCGGGCCGAGCCGGACGAGCACCGCCTCGCCGGAGTGCACGCGCACCTGGCCGGTGAGCACGATGAAGAGCTCGTCGCCCTCGTCGCCCTCCTCGACGATCACCTGGTCCGGGTCGTAGGTGCGGACCTCGGTGATGTTCAGCACCCGCACCAGCTCCTGGTAGGTCAGGTGCCGGAACAGCGGCATCTTGTGGAGGACCTCGAGCTTGAGGTTCACCTCCCGCGCCAGCCGGTCCACGCCGCTCTCGGCGTCCGGGACCTTGATGACGATCGCGGTGATGTTGTCCTTGCCGCCGCGCTCGTTCGCCAGGTCGATGAAGCGCTGGGAGAGCGTCTCCTCGGGCGTCTCGGCGAAGAGCCGCGAGAGCTCCGCCTCCTCGAGGTACCCGGTCAGCCCGTCGGACGCGAGCAGGAAGCGGTCGCCCTTGAGCACGTCGAAGTCGAGGGTGTCGACCTCCACCGACTCGTAGACGCCCACCGCGCGGGTCACGGCGTTCTTGTACTGGAGCTTCTCGATCTGCTCGCGGCTCAGCCGGCCGCGCTTGAGCAGCTCGTTGATCAGCGAGTGGTCCTCGGTGAGCTGGTGCACCGCGCTCTGGCGGTAGAGGTAGACCCGCGAGTCGCCGACGTGGGCGATGAAGCCGCGGCTCCCGATGAGGAGGAGCGCGTCGATGGTCGTGCCCATGCCGCGCTTCGACTCGTCCTTCTGGCCCTCCTCGAAGACGGCGGAGCAGGCCTGCTGCACCGCGGACTCGAGGAGCCGGAGGATGTCGTGCCGGCCGATGCCGCCGTGCCCCGCCTCGAACTCGTGGAGCATGTCGCGGCTCTGCGCGAGCACGTCCCGCACGGTCCGCGCGGCCACCTGGCTGGCGACCTCGCCCGCCGCGTGGCCGCCCATTCCGTCGGCGACGATGAAGAGATTCAGCTTCTTGTCGACCAGGAAGCTGTCCTCGTTGTGGTCGCGCACCCGGCCCACGTCGGTGAGCGGCCAGAAGGCGATCCGCTCCGCCGGCTCGGCGGCGCTCTCGGCCTGAGACATGGGGGAGAAATATCCTGCGGCGACGCGCCCCGTCAACGCGCCCGCGCCCATTGAACCCCCAGGGCGCCTTCCAGCAGCGCGCGGCGAAAATGACTGCGCGCGCCTCGCCGGCGGGACGCCGCGCCCAGCGCGCCAGTCGCTCCTCCGAAATGCTGAAGCATTTCGTCGTCGGCCCGCCGCGCTGGACGCGACGTCGCGCTCGCCGA
>JAYZQJ010000159.1:0-3874 GCA_036149055.1 Myxococcota bacterium
GGGGCCCCATTGGCGCTTTGCCCAATGGGGGGAGGGTTTGCCCCAAACCCTCCAGCAAGAAGCAGCGGGAGGGGGGCCCCATTGGCGCTTTGCCCAATGGGGGGAGGGTTTGCACCAAACCCTCCAAGAAACTCACCGCGAGCGGCACGCGTCGAGGATCTCGCGGGCCAGCTCGTCGTCGTGCACCGCGCGGGCGAGCGAGAGCGCGCCCACCCAGCCCGCGAGGTGACGGATCGCGCGGACGCGGGCCTCGGCCGGATCGCCGCCGAGCCGGGTGACGAAGACCGCGAGGAGCGAGCCGACCTCGCGCTCGAACGCCCGCCGGGTCTCGTCGTCCTCGCGCGCCACCTCGGCGGCGAGGGTCGGGATGGCGCACCCGCGCTCGGGCTGCTCGCGGTGGGCGAGGGTGAGGTAGCGCACCGCCGCGCGGGCGAGCCAGGCGTCGCCGCGCAGGCCGTCGAGCCCGCGCTCGAAGAGGTTGGCGCGGGCCTCCGCGAAGGCGTCGCCGAGCGCGGTGCGCAGCAGCGCCGACTTGCTCTCGAAGTGCGCGTAGAAGCCGCCGCGGGTCAGGCCGGCGCCCTGCATGAGCGTGTCCACGCTGGTGCCGCGGTAACCCTGCTTGCGGAAGAGGCGGGAGGCCGCGCGCACGATCCGCGCGTGGGAGCGCTCCTTCTGCTGTCTCGGGTCGGACACCGCAGGACGAGCATAGCGCCCTACAGCGGCGGGGGCCCGAGGGAGCGGACGCAGCGACCCTCGCAGCACGCGGCGGTGGCGCCGTCGCAGGCGGTGGGGCGGGGGCACGGCGCGTTGCTCAGCGCGAGGGCGCGGCGGGTGGTGAGCGTGCAGGCCTCGGGCGCGGCGCAGAGCACGCAGTCGGCGTCCCGGGCGCACGCGTGCTCGCTGAGCGAGGCGTAGGCGCCCGGGTGGCAGGCGCCGAGCTCGGCCGGCGCCGCGGGCGCGGGGGGCGTGGCGTAGCAGCCCATCATCAGCAGGCCGGCGAGGATCGGGGCGCGCATGCGCGGGGTCTACCACGGGCGGGGAATGACGCGGCCGCGCCACCCGTAGGACAGGCGTGACCCGCCAAGCGTGGATCCGATTCGCCTGCGCCGCCTACCTCGCCGCGATCGTGGCCATCGTCGTGATCGCGGGGCTCGGCGGCACCCACGAGATGTTCGGGCTCGTCACCCGCCTGCCGCTCGGCGACAAGATCGGCCACTTCGTGCTCATCGGCGGCCTCGCGCTCGCCGCCGACCTCGGCTTCGGCTTCCGGAGCTGGCGGCGTGTCCCGGTCGGGCCCGCCCTGGTGGTGGTCCTCGCGCTCGGCGAGGAGGTCAGTCAGCTCTTCCTCGCCACCCGCAGCTTCGACCTCGGCGATCTCGCGGCCGACGCGCTCGGCGTCGCGACGTTCACCTGGCTCGGCCGGCGCGCGCGCGGCGGATGATCGGAAAGAAGCCCCCCGTTGGTGTACAAGGCTCTCCGTGAGCCCACGGAGCAAAGGGTACCTCGCGCAGCTCGTCTGCTACGTCGCTGCGCTCGCCGCGGCCGCGGTCACGATCTGGCTTCTGCCGCTCGACGCACTGCCACTCGAGACACTGTGGGGCGCGCTGGCCGCGGACGTGGTCGCGACCTTCGTCGTCTTCGGCTTCAGCGTCGCGCTGTCGAACTCGTCGATGTACGACCCGTACTGGAGCGTGGCGCCCCCGGCGCTCTTCGCCTACTGGACGGCGACCGGCGAGCCCTCGACGCGGAGCTGGATCGCGGGCGCGATCGTGCTCGTGTGGGGCGCGCGGCTCACCTGGAACTTCTTGCGCGGCTTCTCGAGCCTGTCCCACGAGGACTGGCGCTACCGGGACCTGCAGGCCAAGCACGGCAAGCTGTACTGGCCGGTGAGCTTCATCGGCGTGCACTTCATGCCGACGCTCCTGACCTTCGCGGGCAGCGTCCCGCTCTGGGTGATGCTGCACCGCCCGTCGGCCCCGCTCGGCTGGCTCGACGGAGTGGCCGCGCTGGTGATGGCGATCGGCGTCGGCTACGAGGCGACCGCGGACGAGCAGCTGCGCGCCTACGTGCGGCGGGGGCCGGCCAAGGGGGACTGGCTGAAGAGCGGGCTCTGGAAGCACACCCGCCACCCCAACTACTTCGGCGAGTGCACCTTCTGGCTCGGCCTCTTCCTCTTCGGCCTCGCGGCGGATCCGTCCGCGTGGTGGGCGGGCGCGGGCGTGCTGGCGATCGTGCTGCTGTTCTTCTTCATCAGCATCCCGATGATCGACGCGCGCATGCGCGCCCGCCGCCCCGGCTACGCGGCCTACGAGAAGCGCGTCTCCCGGCTGGTGCCCTGGCGGGTGCGGTGATCAGGGCTTGCGGGCGATGATCTGGGTCACCGCCGCGCGGCCGGTGTGGTAGCGCCCCTCGACGACGTCGCGCTCGGTCTCGTGGGCCAGCTCGAAGTCGAGCCCCTCGAGCTCTCCCTTCACCTGCTCGACGTCGAAGAGCCAGTCGCGAGCGGGCGGCCCGCCGGTGCCTCGCCCGAGCTGCGACGGAGCGTAGGCCTCGAGCAGGAGCACGCCGCCGGGGCGGAGCGCCCGGACCACCGCGCCGTGGACCCGAGCCCGGACCTCGGGCGGCAGGTGCGCGCTGATCGAGACGACGCCGCTCCAGCGGGCCTCGCCGAGCTCCCAGGTGGCGAGGTCGGCCACCACCGTCGTGATCGAGACCCCGCGCTCGGCGGCGAGCTGCCGCGCCTTCGCGAGCCCCACCTCCGAGAGATCCACCGAGGTGACCCCGTGGCCTCGCTGCGCCAGGAAGACCCCGTTGCGCCCCTCGCCGTCCGAGAGGCAGAGCACCGGGCCGTCGGGCAGCGCGGAGGCGTGCGCCTCCAGAAAGTCGTTCGGTTCCGTCCCGTAGGCGAACCCCTCCTGCGCGTATCGCTCGTCCCACATGCCCCCATCCTCGGGCCGGCGGGGCCGGACGTAAACCGGGGTTGACGACGAGGGGCGCCGCTTCACGATGAGGGGGTGTCCGGCCTCTCTCCGTTCGCGACCCGCGAGACCCCGCTCCGCGCCCACGTGGTCACGCAGGACCCGCGGGTCCGCTCCGGGCTCGAGCGGGTGCTGGTCGAGCAGGGCCTCCTCACCGGCGACGCCGCGGACGCGGACGTGGCGCTGGTGGATCTCGCGCCGGGCGCGAAGCTCCCCTCGCTGTCGGTGCCGATGGTGGTGCTGGTCGATCCCGGCGCGCGACCGACGGAGCTTCTCTCGGCGGGGGCCGCGGCGGTGCTCCCGCGGGGCTGCGCGCCCGACCGGCTGTGCGCGGCCATCCTCGGCGCCGGGCTCGGGCTCGTGGTGGTCGACGCGGAGATGGCGCGCGGCGCCCTGCCGGAGCCGCGGGCGCTCGGGGACGAGGGCGAGACGCTCACCGCGCGCGAGCGCGAGGTCCTGACCCTGGTGGCGTCGGGGCACTCCAACCGCCGCATCGCGAAGGCGCTCGGCATCAGCGAGCACACCGCGAAGTTCTTCGTCGGCCAGATCCTCGGCAAGCTCGGCGTCTCGACCCGCACCGAGGCGGTCGTGGTCGGCGCGCGCCGCGGCCTGATCTGGCTGTGAGCGCTACTGGATCTTGGGCTTGAGGCCCACGCGCCCGTTCTGGACGACGACCTCGAAGTCGATCTTGCGGTCGCCGTGCTTCTGCCGGAGCCGGTCCTTCATCTTCTTCACCGACTTCTCGAGCTTGTCGTAGCTCATGTTGTCGGTGCGCTCCTTGTTGCGACGCCGGGCCGAGATGTAGTCGGCGTAGAGCTTCTTCATCTCGCCGCCCGAGGGCGGAGGCGGCGGCGGCTTTCGCGGGGGCGGCGGCGGCGCCGGGCGCGCGGCGGACG
>JAYZQJ010000160.1:0-44787 GCA_036149055.1 Myxococcota bacterium
GTGATCGCGCGGCGGAGCCCCTGCGTCGGGTCCGCCTGGCCGACGCGCTGCCGGGCATCCGAGGGCCGGAGATCGTCCTCGGATACGACGCGGACGGCGAGCTGCGTCGCATGGAGATCCGCTGCGAGGAAGGCGCGACGGGGTTCCGGCTCGAGCAGAGCGACGACGGAGGCGCGGCGTTCCTCCATCTGCCCATGTCCGGTCACCGATCGTCTGCGCGGCCGCACCTGGTCTTCGTCGACTACTTCCTGCCCGAGCACCGCGGCCCCGAGCTCATCTTCGAGTACGAGCCGAACGGGCCCCTGCGCGGAATCGAGATCCTCTGCCGCGAGTGGGGACCCGTGAGCGAGGAGGACGACCCGATCGTCCGACGGCTCGGGGATCGTGTCGTTCGCGTCGACGATGAGAGCCTCTGGGCGGCTCTGACGTCGGCGTTCCCCTTCGCGGCGGGGCGGCCCGAATGGAGCAAGGTGCCCGGAGCGCAGTTTCGGGCGGCGCCGCCGGAGCGGGCCGCGGGGGCGAGCCTCGGGCCCGGGAGCCTCGACACGCGACGCGACGTCGAGGAGGTGAAGACCTTCTTCGAACGATGTGTGTCGGGCACCGAGACCCGGCCGGACGACTGGGTCGTGTACTTCGGTGACAACAGTGTCTGGGACTACAGGGTCGAGCTCGAGGCGGTGGGCGGGCTGCTGGACGAGATGGCCGAGATCCCGGAGAACAAATACGTCTTCCCGCCGGACGCCTCCTGGTGCTTCATGTGGTCGTTCGAAGACGACCTGTACTTCGGTCGGTGTCCGGCGGGACGCCGAAGTCCAGCTGGCTGAACGGCCCCAGAGGTGTCTCGTGGCAACCGCGTTCGAGGTCGAGCTGCTTCGTCCGATTTCTTTGCGAAGCGTCACCACCAAGATCGACGCGTTTTACCGCGACTGTTTTGGTGTCAACGTGTCTGTGTCGTGCTCGGTCCCGCTAGACACTCGACTCGACGGCACGCAGCTCCTCTTCGTCTGCTCTCTGGATGAGGATACTGTCATCAGCGTCGACGTGGCTCAGTATGGGGACGAAGTCGGTGGCGTGCAGCCGTTCTGGCTCGGGGCGCTGGTGGATCGCATGAGAAATGCACGATCCGCGCTCTTCGCGATCGTCTTCGTCAACAGCACAGCCCAGGTCGCGGGCTCGCAGTTCGTCGACGACGCGCTTCGCGTGTCCTCGACGGACGCGACGCTCGATCCAAGCGCCGTGGACGCCTGGCTGCGTAGTCTCACCTCCGAATCCTCGTTGACGAGCGCGTGCGAAGAGGTGGAGCGACGCCTCGGCTACCTCTGCCCGTAGAATGGTGAGAAGTGTTGATCGTCCAGGTCGGATGTCGGTCTTGCGAGTACGGTAACATCGGTCTCTACCGCTGCGATTCTGGCTGCATGGTCGCCATGTGCGACGAGTGCTCTCTCGTCTGGTCGAACCCTCGAGATCTCGCTGACGACGCAGCCACGTTTCCCGAGCCGCCGGAGTTCCGGGTGTCGGCTGAGTGCGTGCTGGGCTCCAACTCCGGGTGGGCCTCGACAGAGGAGGCAGAGCGCGCCCGCCTTCTCGATCTGGTTGTAGAGAGCGACAGCCAGCGTTAGCGAGCCATCCGAAGTGCCACGGAGATTTCGAGCAATGACACCGCTGTCCTGCACACGCCTGGTCGCCCGCCTGCCGTCGGCGCTCACGGCCCTGATTCTGGTCGCGTCGTGTTCGACGGGGGCGGGCGCCGGTTGAGATGCTGATGAGACTCGCCGACGCGTGAGCGACAGCCTCGAGACGGAGTCACGTCACCCTCACACGTCCAGCGAAGTGAACGCTCCCGATGTCGTCTCTCTCTCCGTGTCGCCGACACATCTCTGCGTCAGACACCGTACGGCGGGGACCTCGTGTCTCGGCAGCAATCAGACCGGCGCTCTGGGGACGACCCGCGCCAACGACGTATCCCACCAGCTCACGGAGGACGACGACCTCGAGGTGCTCACGACCGGCGACGCCAGCTGTCTCGTGGGCGAGGCGGGCGTCCGGTGCGTCGGAGGTGGCGATCCCGCCGCGTCTCCCCGCTCCGCGCTGGAGGGGCTGACCGGCCGTTGTGAGATGCAGGGCGGGAGCCACTGGGTCTGCGGCGTCTGCGGGGAGGAGATCCGATGCGTGCCGCAGCCCGATGCTCTACGGGACGAGTCGGAGCGACCCTACGGCTTCCCCCTGCCGACGCCCGGAGCGAGGATCGCGGTAGGGGATTCCCATCAATCGTGCGCGAGCGGGGACGGGAGCGCGTGGTGCTGGAGGGGGGCGCACCTGGAAGGTCAGCAGGGCATCACGCGTGTGGCCGAGTCGCATCGCGTCCAGCAGGTGGCGCCGGGGAGTCTGGGCTACTGCATTCTCGACATGGAGGGAGCGGTCTGGTGCGTCCCGCCCGCCGCCCGCACGCTACCGCCAGAGGCACACATCACCGATTGGTTGGCCGCTCAGTACGGCCGGCCGATCTACAGCGGCGCCCTGGTCCGCGTCGAGGTACCCCGTGCCACGGAGCTCAGAGCCGGGGCGGGGTTCTACTGCGCGCTCTCGGGCGACGCCGGACACGAGCTGTGGTGCTGGGGATCCAACGCGTGGCGCAATCATCGGGAGGCGCTCGGGGAGCCGGTCGAGCGCCCCCTGGTGTTCGGCTCGGACGTGACCGCGTTCGATCTCGGGGCGTCAACTCTGTGTACGTATTCGGAGGCCTCTTCCGAGATTCGATGCTGGGGCGCGCTCCTCGCGGCGCTCGGGCGAGCTCGATACAGCTACGGAGGCGGTCCGCGCGGGGTCGTCGTCGCGCGCGTGACCGACAGCGGCGTCGACGTGGTGCAGTGACGCGTTCCAACCCGCATGGTCACGAGACCACGTATGCGCCGCTTGGGACGCGATTCCACGATGCTGTGACTGGCGCACGCGAGACGCTTCACAACCTGAGGTGAACGGAGTGGGACGAGCGATAGAGGGAACGTCGAAGGCAGAGTCCGCCATGGGGCGGTGGGCTCCGAACGAGCTGGCGTTCATCGAGCGCTTGGAGTTCGGCAGAGGTTCTGAATCGGAGGCCACTGTGAAGCTGGTGGGCTTGTTCCAGAGGCGCGACGTCGGGGGGTGGCCGGCGATAGACGAGCCGATGCATCGCGTGACCCTGCTCTTCGATGGCGTACAGCGCCTCGAGATCGAGGGCTTTGGTAGCGCGCCGGTTCAGATCATGGGGTTCGACATTCGCTCGGTCGCTGACCCCGGCTGGGAAGGCGTGAACTTCGAGATCGAGGACTACGAAGACGGGCGCATCCGTTTCTTCTGCGGTCGGGTACAGATTCTCGAGGTCGCCGAGGCGGACATCGATGATGTCTTGGACTGAGGCGACATCCCGGCTCGGTCTGCGTCGGTGTCGTCGTCGGCGTCGTTTGCACCACCGTCTCGACAGCTGCTCTTCAATCTAGATACCCCGGTGGAAGATTTTATCCCGGCATTCCGACGAGGCAGTATCCGTAGGGTGTTTCCCGGCGAGTTTCGCCGGCCGGGCGTCACGGTCGAACAGGCTCTCCGTGCAAGAGACTCCAGCGTCCGCAAACTTCTTACCGATGGGAGATTTGTTAGATGACCGAGCGAACTTGGTTTAGTTCCACCGTGCGGCGCGTGTGCCTGGTGGAAGGTGAGGGATGCGTAATGGCGAATGACTCCGTGCTCCTCTTTCGAGCAAGTGACTTCGACGAAGCGTTCAGGAGGGCCGTTGAACTGGGACGTGCACTAGAAGAGGAATATCGGAACCTGGCGGGGCAGCTCGTGCGGTGGCGACTCAAGGAGGTTCTATCCCTCGACAGCATCCGGGCCGAGTCTCTCGACGGCGCGGAGGTCCACTCCAGTTTCGAAGAGTTCGATCCACCACACAAACTCGAAATGGATGAGGTATTTACCCCGGAGTGTTCGGAGCCACACCAGACATTCTGATTCCCGAGCTCATCTCCGGCCACCCGTATGGCGCACAGCACATCACCGGTTTCCAAGCCACAGGCCGCTCGAGCGTTCTCGGTTCGGCAGTAGCTACTTCGTGCCGAAGAGGCGGTCGCCGGCGTCGCCGAGGCCGGGCAGGATGTAGCCCTTCTCGTTGAGCTGGCGGTCGATCGCGGCGGTGTAGATGGCGACGTCGGGGTGGGCGTCGTGGAAGGCGGCGATGCCCTCGGGCGCGGTGAGGAGGCAGACGAACTTCAAGCTCTTCGGCTTGCCCTCCTTGATGCGCTCGACCGCGGCGATGGCGCTGTTGCCGGTGGCGAGCATCGGGTCGCAGACGATGACGTCGCGGTCGCCCAGCTCGCTCGGGACCTTGTAGTAGTACTCGACCGGCTTGAGCGTCTTCGGATCCCGGTACAGCCCGATGTGGCCGATGCGCGCCGACGGGAGGAGCTTGAGGATGCCGTTCAGGATCCCGTCGCCCGCCCGCAGGATCGAGATGACGACGAGCTTCTTCCCCTCGAGCATCGGCGCGTCCATCGTCTCGAGGGGCGTGTCGATCGCCTCGACCGAGAGCGGCATGTCGCGGGTGACCTCGTAGCCCATCAGCATGCTGATCTCTTCGAGGAGCTGCCGGAAGCTGCTCGTCGAGGTCGACGCGCGCCGCATGAGGGTGAGCTTGTGCTGGACCAGCGGGTGGCCGATGACGTGGACTTCGCCCATGCCGCCCCTTCTAGAGGATGGGCGCCCCAGATGCCAGGCGCGGGCGACGCCTCGTTCCACCTCGTGCAGAACCCGTGCTCCCCTCTCCAGCCCGATGGGCGTGCCGAAGCGGTAGGTCGCCCGATCTGCCGCGCGCGGGCGCGTGTCGCTCCGGCGAGACTCTCCCCACGTCAGTCCGACAGCGACTTCATCTGCTCGAGCGCGGCCACGTCCGCCAGATCTTGCGGACGACCCGATGCGCGCTTGTTGACGATGAGGTCCTCCATCGACAGGACGAACACCGGTTGCCCCGCGTAGCGGCTCGGGACCCTTCGAGTCCAAGCGTTCTCGAAGTCGAGCCCGGACACCACCGTCAGGATGTCTATCCGGACCGGATTTACGCCGATCTGGTAGACGATGTCCGGGACCGCGAAGTCGTCGACGCTCACCCGCTGCGTCGGGGCACCGAACGCATGCAGCGCCTGCATCACTCGTGCGGCGTTGTCGAGCGAAGGTCGGACCCAGATGTCGAGGTCTTTGGTCGCTCGGACGTGGCCATGCGCAGCCAGGGCGTGCGCTCCTACGACGAGAAACTCAACTCCCGCGTCGTTCAACGCGGCACACATCTCTTCGTAGTCGGGTTGAGTCTCCAAGTTCTTCACTCCAGCGAAGGCATTCGCGTGTCGCCAGCCAGACCGCCGCGATTCGCTCCTCCATCGTACGCTCTGCCCACTGCTCTCTGTCCACGGCGCCGTGGTCGTCGTGCAGACGGATGATGCGTGCGGGCCAATGTCGTCTGGAGCGGCCGTCCATGCCGACAGCATAGCGCCTACGGGCCGTGGTCGAGTGGGCGTCGTCGAGACTTCCGACCCACACGGGCCGCGGAGGTATCTACCGGCGGCGCCGGGAGCCGCGTCGCTGATGGATCGAGAGCGAGCCCTTGCCGCGCGCCGGGGGGATGAGGGCCTTGGCGTGGCTGCCGATGAGGTCGTGCCGGCCGGCCTTCTTCAGCGCCTCGCGGGCGAGGTCGTGGTGGGCCGGGTCCCAGTAGAGGAGGAGCGCCTTCTGCATGCGCTTGTCGCGCAAGCTCTTGGCCGTGTAGACCGGCTGCCCGGTGAAGGGGTCCCGGTCGGAGTGGTACATGCTGGTCGCCATCGACATCGGCGTCGGGATGAAGTCCTGCACCTGGCGCGGGCGGATGCCGCGCTTCTTCAGGTAGAGCGCGAGGTCGATCATGCTCTCGATCGTCGAGCCCGGGTGCCCCGAGATGTAGTAGGGCACGAGGTGCTGGTCCTTGCCCGCCTCCTGGCTGGCGCAGGCGAACATGTCGGCGAAGCGCTCGTAGCTCTCGGCGCCGGGCTTCTTCATCTTGTCGAGCACGTCGTCGTCCACGTGCTCGGGCGCCACCGAGAGCTGGCCGCCGGTGTGGTGCCGGGCGAGCTCCTCGACGAACTCGGGGCTGCGCTCGGCGAGGTCGTAGCGGACGCCGCTCGCGACGAAGACCTTCTTGACGCCCTTCGCCTGCCGCACCTTCTTCAGGAGGCTGACGAGCGGGGCGTGGTCGGTGACGAGGTTCTCGCACACGCCCGGGTGCACGCAGCTGAGCCGCCGGCAGGCCTTCTCGATGTCCTCGGAGCGGCACTTCATCTGGTACATGTTGGCGGTCGGCCCGCCGACGTCGGTGATCACGCCGCTGAAGCCGTCCATGCGGCGCAGCTCCCGGACCTCGCGGAGCACGCTCGCCTCGGAGCGGCTGCTGATGACGCGGCCCTCGTGCTCGGTGATCGAGCAGAAGGTGCAGCCGCCGAAGCAGCCGCGCATGGTCACGATGCTGTGCTTGACCGTCTCGAACGCGGGGATGGGCGCGTCGTAGGACCAGTGGGCGGACCGCACGAAGGGCAGGTCGTAGAGCGCGTCCATCTCGCCGGTCTCGAGCGGGGCGGCCGGCGGGTTGAAGTACACCGCCTGGTGGCCGTGGCGCTGGAGCAGCGGGCGCGCGTTGCCGGGGTTGGTCTCGTACTGGAAGGCGCGCGACATCCGGCTGAACGCCTCGCGGTCGTCCCTCACCTCTTCGTAGCTCGGCAGGATCACCGGGCGGCGATCGGCGACCCGGGTCGCGCCCTCGATGTCCTCGTGCTCGCCCTTGTTGAGCACGTAGGCGGTGCCGGCGACGTCGCGGATCTGCTGGATGGTCTCGCCGTCCCGCAGGCGCCGCGCGACCTCCCAGATCGGCCGCTCGCCCATGCCGAAGACCAGCATGTCGGCCTTGCTGTCGAGCAGGACCGAGCGGCGCACCTTGTCGCTCCAGTAGTCGTAGTGGGCGATGCGGCGGAGCGACGCCTCGATGCCGCCGAGCACCACCGGCACGCCGGGCATCGCGCCGCGGATGAGGTTCGCGTAGACGATGCTCGCCCGGTTGGGGCGCATGTTCGTCGCGCCGGCGGGGGAGTACTGGTCGTCCGACCGCGTCTTCTTCTGGGCGGTCAGCTTGTTGAGCATCGAGTCGAGGTTGCCCGCGCTCACGCCCACGAACAGCCGCGGCGCGCCCATCCGGAGCACGTCCTCCGGGCTGTCCCAGCGCGGCTGCGCGATGAACCCGACCTTGAAGCCGCGGGCCTCGAGGAAGCGCGCGATGAGCACCGGCCCGAACGCGGGGTGGTCGACGTAGGCGTCGCCGCTGACGATCAGGATGTCGAGCTCGTCCCAACCGCGCGCCTCCATCTCCTCTCGCGTGGTCGGGAGGAAGGCGCGCAGGTCGCCGCGCTTCTTCCCGCGCGACCGGCCGAGGCTGACGAGCTGACCCATGGCGCGGCCAAGGTAGCTCGCTTGGCCCGCCAGCGCTCATCTCGACGTCACACGGCGGATCGGTCCGCCCGTGCCTCACGGACGCGCTGGGAGACGGCGTCCACGAGCGTCTGCCGGTCGAAAGGCTTCTGGAGCACCCTCAGCTGATGACGGTGAATGTACTGACCGACCTCGCTGCCGAGAACCCCCCCCGTCATGAAGAGCATTCGCTGGGCGAGCCCCTCGTCCCGCTCGCGGAGCCAGGCGTGCAGGTCCGTCCCGCCGACGATCGGCATCATCACGTCGCAGAGGATGACGTCGAAGCCACCGTCCTGCTCCAGCACGCGCTGCGCCTCGGCCCCGGATCCCGCGGTGACGACCGCGTGCAACTCTCCCAGCAGCCGGCCGACGATCTTCAGGATCGCCGCCTCGTCATCGACCACCAGGACCTTTCCTCGGGCCGCGCGGCTGCTGCGTTGGGCCGACCTCGCGCGCTTCTTCGCCGGCGGCTCCCCATACGCGGGGAGGGCGATCTGCACCCGCGTCCCCTCGCCGACCTCGCTCTCGATGTCGATCGAGCCGCCGTGAGACTCGACGATGTCTCGGCAGATCGTCAGCCCGAGGCCCGTGCCAGACCCTCGGGGACGAGTCGAGAAGAAGGGCTCGAAGGCGCGCGTGAGGTGTGCCTGCGAGATCCCCGCTCCGTCGTCGCAGACCTCGGCGAACACCCGGTCGTCTTCATACCAGGTCCGAATCCGGATCAAGTGGTCCTGGACCGCGCCGGGCTCGATCGAGCGCGCCGCGTTGATGAGGAGATTGAGGAAGACCTGGGACAGCTGGCCCTCCGAGCCGAGCACGGTCGGCGTCGACTCCAGGCTCTGGATCAGCCGCGCTCGGTGACGAACCTCGTTGCAGCTCATCTCCACGGCGCTGCCGATGGCGTTGGAGAGGTCAACGGCGGCAGGCGCCTCGTCGTCCACGCGCGCGAAGGTGCCGAGGGCGAGCGAGATGTTCCGGATCCGCTGGGTCGCGTCTCGGCAGGCTCGCGCTTGCTCGCACAGCTCCTTCAGGGGTGCCGCTTCCAGTTGCGCGTGGTCCGCGCCGAGCCGCTCTCGTGCTCCCTCCTCTCCGAGGGCACGGCCGAGCTCGTAGAGCGCCGCTCGCGCCGCCTCGGCGACTCGCGGCAGCGCGTCGTCGAGGCTCTCGATGAGCATGAGCAGGTAGGTCAGCGGGTTGTTGATCTCGTGGGCGACGCTGGCCGCCAGCATCCCCATGCTCGCGATCCGGTCCTCTTGAGCCAGGGTCGCCCGCTCCGCGTCGAGGGTCGTCTGATCACGGACCGCCATGAGGAGGGCGGGCTCGCCCCCGATCTCGACCGGGCTGACCGCCACGCTCGCGTGGAACGGCGTGCCGTCGAGCCGCTGGAGCGTCCAGGCGTACAGCCAGGCGCCCTCGTGCAGGGATGGTGCGGTCGGATCGGAGCGATGCGCTCTCGTGGGCGCGGCGTCGTGATCCCAGAGGGTCAACGAGGCGAGCTCCTCGGCGCGCCCCGCGCCGAACAGCGCCAGGGCGGCCGCGTTGCCCTCGCGGACTCGCCATTCCGGGGGCCGCAGGATGAGCAAGGCGTCACTCGAGTGTTGATAGAGCGCGCGGAACCGCTCCTCGCTCCGCTCGAGCGCGGCTCGGTACTTCCTCTGCTCGTCGACGTCGGTCACCGCGATCCGGAGGTGCTCGCTGCCCGGAGGCTCCACGACGTCGAGCCGAGCCCAGAAGGTCTCGCGCTCCGCGTCGACGAGGCGCAGCTCGCACCGCTGTGGGCTCCTGTCCCGGAGGAGACGCCGTCGGCACAGGTACCACGCGTCCTGATCCTCGGCCGCGACCAGGCGGGTGAAGGGGCGCCCGATCAGCGCGTGCGAGGGGAGCCCGAGCCGGTCTTGGGCCGTCGCGTTGACCGCCCGCATCCGCCCATCGGAGTCCACGCAGACGTAGCCGATGGGCGCACGGTCGAACAGATCGGCGTACCGAGCGCGGGCCCGCTCGTGGGCGTGCTCGGAGCGGCGCAGGCCCTCGTTCTGCAGCTCCAGCTCGATCTGATGCACCCGGAGCTCGCGTAGCAGGCGCTTCGCCAGCTGGGGTGACAGCTCGCCTTCGGCCTCTGGGTGGATGCTGGCCTGCGCGGCGGCGATCTCCTCTGCGCGCGACCGCAGCGCCACGGTGCCTTGCCACGGGGGGGGGCGTCCAGGCCCTCCCCTCCTCATTCGTCGCCCCCATCCCCCGCCCCCCCCAAACGACGCTCGGTCGTTGAGATACCGTACACCCCTCGGCCGTCCTCGGCCAACGCGGTAGCCGAGAGGCTGACCTCGACGACGGAACCATCTCTGCGCAATCGCGTCGCCCGGAATGGGGCGAGGGGAGAGGACTGCGTCGAGCTCATCATTCGTGTCAGCTCGGTTTGCCAATTGCCGTTCGGGATCATGTCGCGGATGTGCATCCCCACGGCCTCCTCCTCGGTCCACCCGTACAGACGCTCGGCTCCAGGGTTCCAGGCTTCGATGCGCCCCTCCAGGCCCAGCACCAGCACCGCGTCGTGGGCGTCTCGGAGCACCGCCGCCAGCCTGCGAAGCGCCTCCGATTCACGCATCATCTCTCGCGCTGTCTTCACCTCCGTGATGTCGGTGAAGGTGATGACCGCGCCTTCGATCAGGTTCTCCAGCGTGCGGTACGGTCGGATCCGCAGCAGGTACCATCTCTCGCTCACGCTCTGGACCTCGACCTCCTTCGGCACGAGCGTCTCGAGCACGCCCCGCGTGTCCTCGACGAGCGAGGCGTAGTCTATGAGGTTTGATGTGATCTGGGCGATCGGGCGCCCCAGGTCGCTCTCGATCACGGGGACGATCTCGCGCACCGCGGGCGTGAAGCGCTGAATCGTGAGCGCGTGGTCGAGGAACAGGGTCCCGATGTCGGTGCCCGCGAGCAGGTTGCTGAGATCGTTGTTGGTGCGCGTCAGCTCGGTCACGTTCGCGTGCAACTCCGCGTTGACGGTGGCGAGCTCCTCGTTGACCGATTGGAGCTCCTCTTTGGACGTCTCGAGCTCCTCGTTGGTGGACTGGAGCTCTTCGTTCACCGATTGCAGCTCTTCGTTCGAGGACTGGAGCGCCTCCTGCGTCGAGCGCGCCGCCCGCTGCGTGCGTCGGATGTACTCGTCTTTGGCGGCCAGCTCCCGACGCAGGGCCGTCAGGGCGCTCCGCTCGTCCGCCTCGACGGCGACGCCTGCCTCCTTCGGCGCCGCCACGCGGGAGGTGGGCTCGAGCACGACGAGGGCCACGGGGTGCTCGTGTGACAGCTTCTCGCGCGCGACGGGCCGAGCCTCGAGGTTCATCGAGGTCGTCCGGCCGTGGGTCTCCAGCCTGAGCCCCTGGACCGAGACGGGAGCGCCCTCGTCGATGACGCGGTAGACGGCGCCCGCCAGCTCGTGCCGGAGACCTTCGTGCGCCATCTCGAACGCGTTCCGGGTCGCGCCCTCGCCCGGGGAGGGCTCGAAGTACAGGCCGGCGCGTCCGTGCAGGTACAGGATCTCGCCCTGAGCGTCCACCAGGAGCGCGACGGCGCGCCCGTGCTCGAGCAGCCCGCGTTCGGTCAGCTGTCGGGGCGATGCCTGCGGGGACTCCACCTCGGCCACCGCCGTGGGGATCCGGGCCGCGAAGCGCCGGGCGGACGACGATTGAAGGGCAGGTCGCCCACCGGCGTGGCGAGGGTGCTGCGCGTAGAGCCGTGCGCGGTGGTTGATGGTGCTGAACAGGTGATCGTGAGGCCCGATCGTCTCGGAGGGTCCGAGGAGGAGCACACCTCCCGGGTTGAGCGCGTAGTGAAACATCGGGATCACGCGCCGTTGGGAGGCGGCGTCGAGATAGATGAGCAGATTCCGGCAGCTGACGAGGTCGAGCCGGGAGAACGGCGGGTCCCGGAGCACGTCGTGCACGGAGAAGATCACCTTCTCGCGGATCTGGCTCCCGATGCGAAACGTGTCCGACTCGGCGCGGGCCGTGAAGAACCGAGCCAGCCGAGACGTAGAGACGTCCTCGGCGATGCTGGCCGGGTACACGCCCGCGCGGGCGATGGCGACGGCGTTGGGATCGAGATCGGTCGCGAAGACCTGGTAGTCCAGCGCGACTCCCTCGGACGTGGCCCACTCGCTCAGCAAGATGGCGAGCGAGTAGGCCTCCTCCCCGGTCGAGCAGCCGGCCACCCAGGCGCGGAGAGGCGTGCCGCGGGGGAGCGCGGCCACGAGCCGCGGCAGGGCCTCCGCCCGCAGCGCCTCGAAGCAGTCGGGATCGCGAAAGAAGCGGGTGACGCCGATGAGCATGTCGTCGAGCAACGCCTTCGCCTCGTCCTCGTCGCGCTCGAGCATCGTCAGGTAGGCGGGCAGGTTTGCGGCCGAGCGCACCGCCATTCGCCGTCGCAGCCGACGCTGTAGAGTGCTCGTCTTGTACCCCGATAGATCGTGCCCGGTCCTCTTCTCGAGCTCCGACAGGATGGCGCTCAGGAGCGACTCGTTGCTCCTCGCTCCTTCCGCCGGCAGCGCGGACCGCTCGTTCACGCGCCCGGCCAGCCCGGCCGGGGGGAGGACGTAGTCCACGTCTCCGGTGGCGATCGCGCTGCTCGGCATGCCCTGGAACTCGGCCGTGTCGGGCGCCTGCGCCATCGTCGTCCCACCCGCCGCGGCGATGGCCGAGAGTCCCGCCGTCCCGTCGCGCCCAGTGCCCGAGAGCACGACCCCGACCGCGTGGGGGCCGTGTATTCGAGCCATGGATTCGAAGAGGCTGTCGATGGGGCCGATCCCGTCTCGGCGGTCACGCTCTACCCACCTCAGGGCGTCACCCTCTACGAAGGGCGTGACCCCCGGCGGCACGACGTACACGCGCCCTGCCTGGAGGGCCTCGCCGGCGCTCGCGGCGACGACCTCGACGTGGGCTACGCGTCGCAGCAGCTCCGGCAGCAGGCTCTCGTGGTCCGGAGCCAGGTGTTGTACGACCACGAACGCGTGCGCGGAGGCCGCCTCCGGGCTGAGCGCGGCGAAGAAAGCCTCGAGGGCCACGAGCCCGCCGGCTGACGCCCCGACGCCCACCACGCCATGCTCGCGTCGATCGGGTGTAGACATGTCGCGAGCCTACGCCTTGCCGCGCCTCCGCGTCGGTGCAATCCCGGCGGGCCGGATCAAGCGGGCGTCTCAGGTCGCGAGGTGCGGACGATGCACGAGATGCAGTCGGTCAAGGTCGCGCGGTCCAACGGCCTCTGCAGCACGGTCAGAGCGTTCTGTCGGATATAGCCGCCGGCGTCACCAACGAAGAGTCCGCCGGTCATGAAGAGCATTCGCCGAGCCAGGTCTGGACGGCGAGCCTTCACCCACGCGTGAAGCGCGGTCCCACCCACGATTGGCATCAACAGGTCGCAGAGGATGGCGTCGAAGGAGGCGTCGCGCTCGAGAATGCCCATGGCCTCGATGGCCCCGGCCGCCGTGACGACGTCCTGATGCGCCTCCAGCAGCCGACGGACGCCGGCGAGGATCACGGGCTCGTCGTCCACCACCAGGATCCGGCCCCGACTCGACGCCCGGTTGCCAGAGGGGGCCTGGGACGACATCGGCGGGATGCGCTCGTGGGCCGGGAAGCTCAGCCGCACCCGTGTTCCCCGCCCGCGCTCGCTCTCCAAGGAGATGCTGCCCCCGTGTTCCTCGACGATGTCTCGGCAGAGGGGGAGACCGAGGCCGGTGCCCGCGCCTGGGGGGCGGGTCGAGAAGAAGGGCTCGAAGGCACGGGAGAGGTGCTCCGGGGCGATTCCGCAGCCGTCGTCACGGACCTCCGCCTGCACCCGTCCCCCGTGCATCCAGGTGCGGACCGAGACGTGATGTGCCTCGACGTCGCCCGACGGGAACGACTGCGCCGCGTTGACCAACAGGTTCAGGAAGAGTTGAGCGAGCAGCCCCTCGGAGCCCAGCACGCACGACGTGGCCCCGAGATCCTGACTGAGCCGCGCGCGGAGCTGTAGCTCACCGCTGCTCATCGCGACCGCGCTGGACACCGCGCGAGCGAGGTCGACGGGCTCTCTCGGGCCATCGGTGCGCGCGAACGCCCCCAGCGCCAGGATCACACGGCCGATGCGCAGCGCCGCGTCGAGGCATCCCTCCGCCTGGCCGCCGAGCTCGGAGAAGCGCTCGTGTGACAGCTGGTCGAACGCGGCGGAGAGTCTCTGTCGCGCCCCCGTCTCACCGAGCGCTCCTACCAACTCCCCGACCGCCGCCCTCGCCGACACCTCGACGCTGGGCAGTCCTTCCGAGAGCTGCTCGGCGAGCATGGTGAGGTACGTGAGGGGGTTGCCGATCTGGTGGGCCACGCTGGCCGCCAGCATGCCCATGTTGTCGACTCGGTCCTGGCGAGCGCGGCTCGCGCGTGCGGCCTCGAGGTCGGTCTCGTCGCGCACTCCGACCAGCAGCGCCGGCCCGCCGTCGATTTCGAGCGGGCTCGCGATCAGGCCCGCTCGAAACCGCGATCCGTCCAGGCGGCGGAGCGCCCAGGCGTATCGGCACGCAGCTTCGGCGGTCTCCATCGTGGGGGAGCGCGGTGGCGACCGGGGCGGCGCGTCGGCGTCGTGGTCCCACAACGCGAGTGACGAGAGTGCGGCGACGTCTGGCGCGCCGAACAGGCGGAGCGCGGCAGGGTTGGCCAAGGTCACCCTCCAGTCCGGTGGCTGAAGGACGAGGAGCGCGTCCGCGGAGCCCTCGAAGAGGGCGCGAAAGCGAGCCTCGCTCTGGTGCAATCGAGCTTGCTCGCGTCGATGCTCTCGGATGTCGGTCACCCCCACGCGGACGCGAATCTCGGACTCTCCAACCTGCTCCGCGACATCCAGGCGGACCCAGACGGGTTCGCCCTTCACGTCGAGCAAGCGCAGCTCGCACCGCTGCGGAGCTCGATCGCGGCGCAGGCGATGGCGACACTCCAGCCACCGACACTGGTCGCTGGGCGCAACGAGGCGTGTGATGTGAGTGTTCGGTAGCCGCGACGCCTGGAGGCCCAGCACGGCACTCACCGCGGCGTTGGCCTCGACGATCGCGTCGCTCTCGTCGAGACACAGATAACCGATCGGCGCCTCGTCGAAGATCTGAGCGTAGCGCTCCCCAGCGCGGGCCTCGGCCCGACCCACGCGCCGCAGGTGTTCGTTCTGCAACTGCAGCTCGATCTGGTGCACTCGCAACTCTCGGATGAGGTCACGGGCGGCCGAGAGCGGAAGCTCGTCTGTGTTCTCGGGGTGCAGTTTGGATTGCGATGAGGCGATCTCTTCCGCGCGTGTTCGCAGCGACGGAGAGCCGTCCCACCGCGGCGCGATCCACGTTCGAGCGTCTTCAGCTGCGTTCCCCATCTCGCGCCCCCGTCCGCGACCCCAGGTCGCTGAATCACTGTACACATCATCAGGGCCGAAAGCTCACCCACGTCGCCCATCAGAGCGCGGGGGGGAACGAGGTGGGCGTGGTGATCGGGGTGGTGATCGCGGGGTCGAGGAGGTCGTAGGCGGGGCCGGTCGCGTCGACGGAGGCCTGGAGGGTGAGGGGCTCGAGGTGGGTCGCCGCCGGGCACCAGACGATCAGGATCTCGACCGGGGTCGCCCCGCCCGCGCCGGTGAACTGGACCTGGTTCGGGGTGGCGTCGGCGTTGAAGAAGTCCTGCACCTCGAGGAAGAGGTCCTCGGTGCGCATGCTGCCCACGGCGCTGCCCGCGAAGACCCAGAGCCCGGAGTCGTTCACGTCGTCGTCGGTCTCGCGCATCCAGAAGCCCTCGGTGTGGGTGAGGGTGCCGGTGTAGCGGACGACGAAGTCGAACTGGTTGCTGAGCGCGGTGCCGCCGAGGCGGTCGAAGCCGTCGACGTCGGTGACGCTCCAGGCGCCGAGCCCGCTGTCGACCCACTCCTCCACCGCCACGCCGGCCGCCAGGTCGTAGCCGGTCTGCTCGCTCATGGTGCCGCGGCCCCGCGCGAACTCCCAGATGAGGCGGCGATCGGCGTCGGTGATGTTGCTGCCGCGGCACGCCGCGTCCTCGACCGCGCCGCCCGCGGCGAAGACCCGCAGCTCCGCGGTGAGGCCGGTGGTGGGCGCCGGGATCGCGCCCTCGGTGAAGGTCTCGGTCGCGCCGCTCTCGTCGGTGATGCGCAGCTCGCGCGGGGCGCCGTCGACGACCTCGAAGGTCCAGGTGTCGCGCTGGCCGTTGAGCTCGGGCGGGGTCTCCCAGCCGGACGGGATCATGACCACGCTCTCCACCGTCTCGCCGTCGCGCTCGACGCTGAACGACCGGAAGATGCGGCGCCGGCCCGGGCCCCAGGGGTTTCGGATCTCGGCCCACTCGAGGGTGGTGGCGTCGAAGCGGAGCTCGTAGGCGCGCTCGACGAGGGCGCCGGCCTCCGAGCGGGTCTGCAGGCCGCTCCAGACCGAGGTGCCGAGGGCGTCGAGGAGGGCGCGGCGCGGGTCCGGGCCTGCGTCGGGCGCCTCTCCCGCGTCGCCGGCGTCGACCGGGTCGACCACGCCGGAGTCGCCGGGCCCGGCGTCCGCTTCGTCGCCGGCGTCCATCGGGACCCCCGAGTCGTCGAAGCTCACCTCGCCGTCGCAGCCGACGAGGAGGAGCAGCGCCGCGAGCCAGCGGGCGCTCGCGGATCGGGGAGGTCGTCGCCGCCTCCGGGCGCCGAGCACGAGGAGCGCGAGGGCGAGGAGGGCGAGCGGGGCGGGGGAGGATCGGCCGGGGACGGCGCAGCCGCAGCCCCCCTCGTCGCCGCCGGGGCCGCCGCCCGGGCCCGCGTCTCCCGGGGCGCCGCCGTCGCCACCGCCGGGGCCGCCGTCGGGGAGCGGGGGCGGCTCGGGGAGGCCGGGCACGGTGAGGCGACGGCAGGAGGCGTCGCCGCTCGCGTACTCCGGCGGGTAGGCGCGCGAGAGCGAGCCGTGCGGGTCCGCCATCAGGTCCTCGAGGCCGACGAGCCGGCAGTTGGGCACGCTCGGCGCGCCGAAGAGCTCGAGGTCTCCGTCGTGGCACTCGACCGGCGCGTCCCCGTCGATGCTCGCCATGTGAAAGGTCTCGCCGTCGTGCACGCTGAGGAGCGGCCCGATGCCCGTGCCCTCGGGGAAGACCGCCGCCTGCAGGTAGTCGCAGAGCCCGAGCTGGGTCCACTCCATCGTGTAGGAGGCGTCGAAGCTCGCCGCGCCCGCGCCGATCGGGTCACCCGAGAGCAGGACCTGGTGGTTCGCGAAGGTCGCCGCGGTGATGTTGAACGAGTACGACCAGAGGCCGGACTCGGGCAGGAACTCGAGCGCGTGGCCGCCGAGCGTGGCCGGGGCGCTCTCGTCGAGGCGCATCTCCAGGCGGTCGGAGAAGCTGTCCCGGCCGACCCGATACTCGCGCGCGAGGTCGACGATGTAGGTCTCCGCGGTCTCGCGCACCCGCTCGGTCAGGACCTCGCGCACCTCGCGGAGCAGCGGGCCGAGCAACCTCGCGAGCGCGTCGGGGATGCTGATCGAGACGCCGAAGCGGTCGAAGAAGTCGCTGAGGTTCTGGTACCAGACCGGCGTGACCGCGCGGCCGAGCAGCTCGTAGTCGACGCTGGTGGTGCGGGTCGCCCAGTCGTCCAGCGGGGCGAAGATGGCGGCGACGTCGCTGGGCATCACGTCGAAGCCGTGGTCGGCGTCGTCGGTGATCGGCGCGTTGAGCTGGGCCGAGAGGTTGCCGATGACCTGCATCAGCGCCGGGAGGAAGAGGTTGAGGTCGTCGCCGAGCCGATCGCTGATCGCGTCGAACGCGCTCGGCAGCTCCCGGCCGCCCGCGTCGGTCCGCGGCGCGAGCAGGTTCACGTAGACGTAGTAGCGGCCGAAGAGCGTCGGGCAGCTGCCGCTGCAGGCGGTCTCGTCGTCGGGCGTGCCCACCACGCCGTCGTCGCCCGCGGTCACCCCCAGCTCGGCGCCGCGGGTCGAGCTCGGGTCGGCCATGTCGGCGATCTCGGCCTCGATGAAGGCGCGCAGCTCCACCCGCAGGCGCTGGATCTCCGCGAGGTACACCGGCGTCATCGCCACGTGCTCCCAGGACGCGAAGCCCGCGGCCCCGGCCCAGCTCAGCAGGTTGCCGTCCGGGGAGGCCGCGCGCGCCGCCTCCCAGCGGATCACCGCGTCCTGGGCGAGCCGCTGCCAGAGGGGGCTGTCCACGTCGTAGTAGGCGCGGAGCACGAAGCTCTCCGGGATCGTGTGGCGGAGCGAGGCCTCGTCGAACGCGCTCGGGTCGCTCTGGCGCACCGCGTCCTGGATCCGGCTCTCGGTGACGATGTGCCCGACCACGTTCTCGAACGACGACAGGCGCCGCGCGCTGCGGGGCGTGAGCGTGAAGGTCTCGCCGGTCTCGTGGTTGACGAAGTGGTGGGCCACCGCGTCGGTCGCGCCGTGCAGGAAGCAGCCGAGCGCGTAGGCCCGCTCCGGCTCGGTGATCGCCTCCTGGTAGAGCAGCTCGCACTGCCCGTAGGGGTCCTGATGCACCCCGTGGCTCGCGTCGGTCATCCCGGGGAAGACGGTGTTGTCGGGCCCGATCGCGCCGGCGCGGAAGGCGAGCGGCTGGTTGACGATCGCCTCGGCGTCCTCCTCCGGGAGGCGCACCACCGCGCCGCTCCAGCGCAGGGTGAGGGTGCCGTCGCCGCTGGCGATGAGGCCCTCGCGGATCTCGTTCGCCATCACGATGTGCACGCGCGTCGTGTAGGCGGAGGCGGCGCTCGGCAGCGCGAGCAGCGCGAGGCAAGCGGTCCAGAAGCGAAGGGAGGTCATGCCCCCCATCAAACCCGAGGACGGGCGCGGAGGCAATTCACGCGAAGAGCGCGCTGAGCACCTGCATCTGCGCGTGGAGCGCCTGCTCCTTGTGGCCGAGCAGATACATCTGCGAGAGCAGCGGCGAGGCGTTGATCTCGATGAACGCGGCGCGGGCCGGGTCGGCCTCGAGGCCCTCGAGCTTCAGGTCGACGCCGAAGTGCCGCAGGCCCACCGCCTCGCCGGCCCGGGCGCACACCTGCCGCAGCCCCTCGGGGATGCGCTCGACGATGCGGGCGGTGCTCGCGCCGTTGAGGTTCTGGATCGGCCCGTCGAACGACAGCGCCGCGCCCTCGGGGGGCACGCTGGTCATCGTCCAGCCGCGGCGCTCGACCGTCTGGCGGAAGCGGCGGTCGCGGGTCAGGCGGCGGAGGCGCTCGGCGTCGGCGAACCGGGGATCGCGCGCCGCGAGCAGCTGGCCGAGGCTGCGCTTTCCGTCGCCGCGCACCTCGATCGGGCGCCGCTCGTAGCCGACGAGGAAGCGGCCATCGAGGAAGTCGAGCCGGAAGTCCCGCCCGTCGATGCGCTCCTGCACCAGCGCGATCGCGTCGAGCTGCCAGGCGGCCCGGACGGCGCGGCGCAGGGTGCCCTCGTCGTCGGCGAGCGTCACCCCGCGGCCGTGGCTCAGGCGGTTGGGCTTGACCACCACCGGGTAGCCGAGCTCCTTCGCGAACGCGACGCCCGGCGTCATGCCCGCGCGGTCCCGGTAGGACGCCATCGACGGGTGCTCGCGGGAGAGGCAGCGCGTGGTCCGGGGCGTGCGAAGGTCGGCGCGCTCCAGGAGCATGCCGGTGTAGTGCTTGTCCTCCGCCAGCCGGGCCGCCACCGCGTCGTTGAGCGGCGAGCGCCCCCCGAGCATCGCCTGCCGCCGCTCCCCTTTTCGGAGCTCGAAGAGGTACCCGTACTCCGGATCGAGCACCGACGCCTCGAGGCCCAGCCGCTTGGCGGCCTCGAGACAGAGCTGGGTGGCGGTGGGCAGCGTCGACAAAGCGCCGATGCATGCGTCACCCCAGCCCCGTTGGCAAGCATCGATTCGGTTACTCTCCCGGCATGTCGCGAGATCGACGCGAGCGCTGGCGACGCGCGGCCCGGGAGGCCCGCCTGACCCCGGACGAAGAGGCGGCGCTGTTCGAGCACGCCATGCCGATCTTCCGGCGCCGAGGGTCGACCCCCGGCCCCGGCGGGCTGGGCGGACACCGCATCGGAGGGCGCCCGGATCTACCGCCCGAGCTCGCCTGGCCCAAGGACGGCGACGCGCACCTGACCTTCGTCGCCCAGGTGGACCTCGGCGCGCTCGAGCCGGGGTGGGTGCCGGAGCTGCCCGACGCGGGGTGGCTCTGGTTCTTCCTCGGCGTCGACCAGCCGGCGTCCGACGTGACCCACCGGGTGCTGTTCTGGGAGGGGCGCCGGGACGCGCTCGCGCCCGCGGATCCCCCGGGGCCGCCGGTGGCCGTCGACCGCCCGGCGTTTCGGCCGATCGTCCCGCGCTTCGAGCCCTCCTTCACCTTCGAGCGGGACGTGGAGCGCGAGCTCGGGCTCGAGGAGTTCACGCTCGAGCGCTTCGAGCCGGGAGGCACCGAGCTCGGTGGGCTGCCGGTGTGGTGGATGGCCGACGCGCGCGAAGACGCGCAGCTGTTCGCGAGCGGCCTCGGCCCGCTGCTGCACCACACGCACCAGACCCCGGCGAAGCTCCGGCGCTCGACCGAGGCCGCCCGCAAGAGCGGTGACCCGGCCCGGCTGGCGGCGGCGGAGGAGCGGGAGCGGCTCCTGGAGCGGTACCGGGCGGACGAGACCCGGCACCGGGCGGAGGCCAAGCGGTGGCGCTGCCTGCTCACCCTCGGATCAGAGCCCGCCGCCGACATGTGCTGGTGGGACGCCGGCTACCTCCACTTCCTGATCCATCAGGAGGCGCTCTGGATGCGAGACTTCCACGAGACCTACTGCTGCGTCGCCACGAGCTGAGCTGACGCGGTGGCACGGTCCGGCATGGGCTCGGGCGGGCGGCGCCGGGGGGCGCGGGCTGGCACCGGATGTGCTGCAATGGCGGGGATGCGTCGCGCCTGGCTTCTCCTCCCCGTCCTGGTGGCCTGTGCCTCTCCCGAGGGTGAGGCCGCGTATCGGCCGCTCGCGTGCGGGGAGGCGGCGGCGGGGGAGGTGACCGAGGTCGCGTCGTTCCTCGGCAACGCGCGCGGCCTCTCGATGGGGGAGTGCGGCCATCTCAGCTGGACCACGCCGGACGGGGACGTGGTGCGTCTGGAGCCCGGGCTCGAGGGGCCCGAGACCCTGGCGACCGCCGCCGCGGGAGCCACCCTCTCGCAGGCCGGCGACCAGCTGCTGCTCCGCGACACCGAGGGCGGGGTGACCTGGCGGCGGCTGCCCGACGGGGAGGCGCACCGGGTGGAGGCCAGCGCGCAGGGGTTCGCCCGGCTGGGCGACCGGGAGCTCGCCTGGGCCTGCGGCGGCGGGGAGATCGGCGTGTTCGACGAGGAGGGGTTCACCCCGCTCGTGGACGACGTGGCCACCTGCGCCGGCCTCGCGCTCGCGCCGGGGGCGCCGGTGCTGCTCTACGTGGGGCCCGAGGACCTGCTCCGCCGGATCCGGCTCGACACCGGGGCCTCGATCGGGCTGCCGGAGGTCCCCTTCATCGCGGTGCGCGGCGATCAGCTGAGCCTGAGCCGAGACGGACGCCTGCTCGTGCATCGGCCGGTGCGCGCGTCGCAGCACGTGGGGCTCTTCGATCTCGAGGCCGACGAGCGCTTCCTCGGCGCGATCGAGGTGCGCTCGCACCAGGTGCTCCAGGCCGGCGATCACACGCTCGCGATCTACGGGACCGAGGGCGCCTACGTGGTCACCCCGGACGGCTGGGTGAACCTCTACGAGGGCGGCGACGTGTGGGCGCTGTCGGAGGACGGCGAGCGGGCGCTGATCTACTTCGAGGGCACCGACGCGGAGGACCGACGCTTCGAGGTGGCGACCCTCGACGACTTCACCAGCGAGCGGCTCGAGCTGCCGACCCACGGGGTGCTCGGCCTCGCCGGTCGCTCCGAGGACGGTGGGGCGGTGGTGATCCAGCTCCGGACCGCGGACGGCGACGTGCGGCTGTTCCGGGGACGCTGGACCGACGGCGCGCTCGAGGAGCTCACCCCGCCCGGCCTGAACCCGCGGGTCTACTGGGTGGCCGACGACGGCGCGACGCTCGTCCACGTGAACGACGACGCGGCGGCCCTGGTCGATCCGTCGGGGGAGATCGCGGCCCGCTTCGCCAACGTGGGCACCCTGAGCGCGCGGGCGACCGCCCGAGGCGCGCTCCTCCAGATCCGGGACCGCGACTTCAGGGAGCAGCGCCTCATCGCGGTGCGGGGCGACGGGACCCAGCGGACCCTCTTCAGCGGGGAGTCGCTCCAGCAGGTGCTGCTCGACCGCGGCGGCGCGCGGGTGGCCTTCACCACCTTCGGGCCCGACGAGGCCGATCCGACGATGTTCCGGACGACGGTGTGGGCAGGCGCCCCACACTGATGGGGTGAACCGACCTCGGGGTGGCGGCTGGAGTTGTCACCGGGGCGGGCTGGTATCCCGAGGCGGAGGCTGGCACAGTCGCTGCTCCCGAACAGCTTCGGAGTATACGCAGCATGAAGCGCCTGACTTTCCTCGCCCTCTCCTTCGCCCTCGGATGCTCGGCCGCCCCCGGCCCGGGCTCGGGCAACCGCGACTCCGGCGCCCCGACCGAAGACGCCTACGTCCCGCCCCGCACCGACGCCGGGCCCGGGGACGAGTGCGGCAACGGGCTCGACGACGACATGGACGACCGCGTCGACGAGGGCTGCACCTGCTCGCGTGGCGACCGTCAGCGCTGCTGGCCCGGCGATCCGGCCCAGGCGGGCGTCGGGGCGTGCGGGTGGGGCACCCAGGACTGCGTCGCCGACATGGAATTCGGGCGATGGGACCGCTGCGTCCTCTACGGCCGCGCCTCGGACGAGGTCTGTGACGGGGTCGACAACGACTGCGACGGAGAGCTCGACGAGGGCTGCGAGTGTCGCACCGGTGACACCGAGGACTGCTACACCGGCCCTGCCGGCACCGAGGGCGTCGGCCTCTGCGCGGCCGGCAGCCGGAGCTGCGAGGCCACCGCGGACGGATCGGCCTGGGGCAGCTGCTCGGGCGACGTGCTCCCCGCCGCCGAGGTGTGCGACGGCTCGGACGACGAGGACTGCGACGGCCGCATCGACGAGGGCTGCACCTGCGTCCCCGGCGAGAGCCGCTCCTGCTACTCCGGCCCGGCGGGCACCAGCGGCCGCGGTGAGTGCCGCGCCGGCGTGCAGCGCTGCGAGGGCGATCCCTCGACCTGGGGCAGCTGCGTGGGCGAGGTGACCCCCGGCGGCGAGGTCTGCGGCAGCGGCCGCGACGAGGACTGCGACGGCCTCGTGGACTGCGCCGACTCCGACTGCGAGACCTCGAGCGCCTGCTGCACCCCCTTCGACGAGACCCTCGCGGTCGTGCCGGCCGAGGGCGAGCTGCTCTTCGTGGTGGACCGCTCGGGCAGCATGGACTGGCCCGCCTCCTCCGGCGTGACCCGCTGGCAGGCCCTCCGCGACGCGATGGACACCGTCCTGCCGTCGCTCACCGACCTCCACATGGGCCTGCTGACCTTCCCCGAGATGGACGGCACCTCCGAGCGCGACAACTGCATGGTGGCCGGCAGCCCCGACATCGCGATGTCGCTCGGCACCGGCAGCTCCATCTCGTCGCGCCTGGTCACGGTGGACCCCCGCGCCGGTGACACGCCGACCCCGGCCGCCTTCTCGACCGTGCAGAGCTACCTCACCGGCGCGCCGTCGACCCGCGAGCAGTTCGTGGTCCTGATGACCGACGGCCTGCCCGAGCCGAACTGCGGCGCCACCGTGCCGGCCACGGTCACCGCGATCGCGAACCTGCGCAGCTCGCTCGGCATCGACACCTTCGTGCTCGGCATCGTCGGGCCCGACAACATGGGCGACACGAGCGGCATCCCGGCGCTCCGCGACGCGCTCAACATGTTCGCCGACGCCGGCGGCCGCGCCCGCCCGGGCTCGACCCGCTACTACGAGGCGCTCGACGGCCCCGCGCTCACCCGCGCCCTCCGCGCCATCATCGCCGCCGCGACCGACTGCCACTTCGAGCTGTCGACCGCGCCCGGCCGCCCCGGCTCGGTCACCGTCCGCCAGGACGGCGCCGTCGTCCCGGCCAGCGGCTACAGCCTGAGCGGCACCCGCCTCGAGTTCACCGGCTCCTACTGCGACAACATCCAGGCCGGCCTCGTCAGCAGCATCCGCGTCTCGGATGGGTGCTGATCGGGCGACCGGGGGACGATCCCAGCCGGCGGCGGCCTCCACTCCGTCGCCCTCTGCGTCTCTGCGCCTCTGCGAGAGACGATCGGTCGTAGAATCGCAGCATGCTTCGGTTTCTGTGGCTGGGTCTCGCGCTCTCGGTGGTTCCGTTCTCGGCGCGCGCGCAGGGGGTCGAGAACACTCCGTCGCTCTGTCAGAACGGGGAGGACGACGACGGGGATGGTCTCGTCGACTGCGCGGACGACGGCTGCGCGCAGCTGATCTTCTGCGCGACCGGATCGCCGACCGCCGAGGTCTGTGACGACGGGGACGACGACGACGGGGATGGGCTGGTCGACTGCGACGACGACGACTGCCGACAGCAGTGCTCGCGCTCGATCGCGATCGACGGCCAGCCCGGAGACCGCCCGATCTATCAGCCGCGCGTCCGGCCGGAGCCCGAGCCCGAGGTCGGCTTCCTCGAGCACGACGATCCGCGGCGCTACCCGACCCGCGCCGCGCTCCAGCCGCAGACCTACCTGAGCGGCATGCTCGTGCCCCGGCTGGGCTTCGCGCTGTCGCCCTTCGACATCTTCCGCGACGATCACCTCGCTCAGCTCGGGGTGGGGCTCACCTACGGCATCTTCGACTTCTGGCAGGTCACCGTGCTCCTGCCGGTGCTGCGCATGGCCCCGAGCGTCGACTTCGAGAACCCGGCGCTGAGCACCACCCTGCGCATCTTCGAGAGCGAGGTGCTCGAGCTGTCGCTCTACGCGAACCTCGCCTGGCCCATCGACCGGGCGAGCACGCTCGGCGATCCGGAGCCGCTGCCGACGCATCACCTGCTGGCCCGCTCGCGCTTCAGCGACGTGACCCACCTCGACGGCGGCTTCCTGGTGCGCGTGCACGCGGGCGAGTGGGTGCGCCTCGACGCGACCGTGCCGGTGGTGACCGCGGTCTTCGCCGACTCGGTCCGCGGCGACGTGACGATCGATCTGCGGGCCCTCGTCTCGCTCGGTGACTTCGCCTACCTCGGCGCCTACTCCGGGATCATCCTGCCCGGCCCGAACCTCGACCGACCCAACGTGCCCTTCGGCTTCTTCGCGGGCGCGATCGTGCCGGGGCCGACGTCGCGGGGCCCGCTGATGGACCTCACGCTGCGCTTCGGCTGGCCGGTCTTCTACGACGGGGCGCCCGGCCTCGGGAGCGGCGGCGCGGTGGTGACCGACTTCTGGCAGCTGACCTTCGAGGCGCGCCTCTTCACGTTCCTGCTCCCATGAACGCCCGGGTGGGGCTCGCCGCGCTCGCGTTCTTCATGGTGACGAGTCGCGGGCTGACGGTGGGCGACGCGGCCGTGCACCTCGACGTGGCCGACGGGCTGGTCTCGCGGGGTGACCTCGCGCTCTCGTTCGACGTCGGGCCGCTCGCGGTGAGCACCGAGCCGGTCGCGGGGGCGCTCCTGCACACCGACGCCGAGGGCCGGGTCCGCTCCTCGCTGCCCCTCGGCATGGCCCTCGTCGGCGCGCCGCTGGTGGCGGTGGGCGGGCTCTTCACGGACCGCCCGCTCGCCGACGTCATCGCGCCGCTGTTCGACCCGGAGACCCGCGAGCTCGGGGCGGCCCTCGGGCCGCTCAACCGCGATCCGCGCGCGCTCGCGTTCGCGCTGCTCGGGCCGATCTCGGGCGCGATCTCGATCCTCTGCGTCTGGCTCCTCCTGGACGACGTCTCGCGCCGGGCCCGACTCGCGGCCGTGATCGCGCTGGCGCTCTCGCCGCTCGGGGTGTTCGCCGGCACGGGCTGGACGCAGAGCGTGACCGCGGCTTGCCTGGCCTTCGGCGCCTGGCGCGTCCGCCGCGGCCAGGCCTGGGAGGTCGGCCTCGCGCTCGCGCTCGCCACCCTCGTCCGCCCGGACCACGCGCCGCTCGCCATCCCCTTCGCGCTCGCCGTCGACAGACGCCCCCGCGACCTCGCCGCCGTGCTCGGCCCGGTCGCCGCCGTCGGCCTGCTCTACGCCGCGCTCGCCCCGACGCGCTACGGCGGCGGCTACGCCTGGGCCACGGTGATCGAGGGCCTGAGCGGCCTCCTCTTCAGCCCCCTGACCGGCCTCTTCGTCTACGCCCCGTTCGCCCTCGTGGGCCTGCTCGGCGCGCCGCGGCTCGGCCGCCTCCGCTGGCTGCTGCTCGTGCCCGGGATCCAGCTCGCCACCTACGCCGCCTGGTTCGACTGGTCGGCGCACCTCGCGTACGGCCCTCGCTTCCTCGTGCCCTCCCTGCCCATCCTGGCGGTCGCCTTCGGCCTCGCCTTCGAGCGCCACCGCGCGCCGGCGCTCCTCGCGATCGCGGTCGGCGCCGCCCTCGCGATCCCCGGCCTGCTGCTCGCGCACGCGCGCATCCCCGAGGTCACCGCGTGGGCTCATCCGACCTTCGTCGACGCGTGGGCCGCGCTCCTCCGGGCCGGCGTCATCGACTGCACGTCGACCTACGTCCCCGCCCAGGCGGTGGGGACGCTCGTCGTCATATCGTCATTCGCGCTGCTCTCCAGGCGGCGCGGACCAGGGCCGCGCTCCACCACGCCGCCGTGAGCGCCACGAGCCCCGCGCCGCCGACCCGGACGAGCAGGAAGACCCCGGCGATGAGCGCCTGATCGACCGAGGCGCCGCCCGGAGAGAGGAAGGCCGCCGCCGCGTTGGTGTCGACGGCGAGCCCGGCGAGGAGGCGGTCGAGGCCCAGCGCGACGAGCGAGATCGCCGCGAGCGCGATCCCGGTCTTCATCGCGCCTCCCAGCGCGAGGGCGGCAGCGCGGTCGTCAGCGCGAAGAGCAGCGCGTCGCCGAGCGGCCCACCGAGCGCGTGGCGCCCGTCCACCGGGCCGCCGAAGAAGCTCGCCGTCGCGAGGTGCGCCCGGAACGTCTCGCGGTCGCCGTGGGCGCGCGCGAGGCCGATCACGAAGCCGGTCGCGCTCACCCCCTGGCCGAGGATCACCGGCCCGGAGTCCACGTCCCCCCAGCCGCCGCTCGGCGCCGGGTACTCGCGCGCCGTCCCGAAGCCCAGCGTCCGGGTCAGCATCCCGGCGCGGAGCGACCGGTGGAGCGCCAGGCTGAGCGCGCCGTCCGAGAACGACAGGAAGTACGCCGCGAGCGCGGTGCCGGATCCGCGCGGGCCGTCGAGCGGCGCGCCGTCGTCGGGGTCGACGCGCTGGTAGAGCAGCCCGGTCCGCGGATCCCGGTAGCGAGTCTCGAGCCTCCGCGAGAGCCGCCGCCGCAGCGCGCCGTGGTCCTCGCCGGTCACCGCGTCGTGCACCCCGAGCGCGCCGAAGAAGGTCGTGTTGTCGGTCGGGTAGACCTCGCCCGGGTAGGTCTCGAGCAGCCCGAGCTCGCTCGCCGACGCGCGCTGCACGAGGTGCCGCATCACCCGCTCCTCCATCTCGACGTGCCGGGACGTCGGGCTCACCGCCCGCGCGACCGCCAGCGCCAGCGAGAGGTAGCCGAGGTAGCCGACGTGATCGCGGACCCCGCCGAGGTCGCTCAGCGCGTCGCGCCCCCAGGCCTCCCTGTCGAAGGCGCGGGCCTCGGGCGCGAGCATCGCGTCGAGGCTCTCGTCGATCCGCGCGGCGTGCTCGGCCCGCAGCTCCGGGTGCTCGAGCGCGGTCTGCGCGTAGCCGAGCACGGCCATCAACCGCGTGACGAAGAGCCACTCCCCGTCGAAGCGGGCCGCGCCGGTGGAGAAGTCCCCGCGGTCGAGGTCCGCTCCCGTCCACGCGTCCATCGCCCGCGCGCGCTCCCGCTGCGCCTCGAGCTCCCCGTCGAAGAGCGCGTCCGCGTCGCGCCCGTGCCACGCCGCGAGCCCACGGACCGCGAGCAGGAAGCCGATCAGGGCGGCGAGGAGGGACGACGCGCGACGCACGGTCAGCCTACGTACGGGGCCCCCGGTCCTGTTTCCGCGCTCTGTCCGGACGGTCGCGAGACGGCGGCGAGCGGTCGCCGCGCGCCGTCGAGCGGATCACTCGCGGGTCAGGTGCACGCTGGGCGCGTCGCGATGAGCCTGGTGCGCGCGCACGACCTCGGCGAGCGCCCCGCGCCCGAGCGCGTCGTAGGCGCGGGCCATGACCTCGGCCGCCGCCGGGTGGGCGTCCTGGCAGTCTCCCCGCGTCCACACCGCGCGCGCGAGCCCGAGGGCGCGGCCGGGCTGTGAGGCCCCGCGCGCTTCGGTCATGACCGCATCGCAGGCGCCCTCGCGCAGGCGCCGCTCGATCGCTCCGAGGTCCAGGCGTGGGCCGACCTCGGCCTCGTCGACCACGAGCCCCATCCCGTCGGGGGTCGGGACGGTCGGCCGGCGGCGCGGCGGGGAGGGTGGCCACACGTCCGCGGCGCGCGCCGAGGCGACGAGGGCCTCGCGCAGGGCGGTCGCGGCCTCGATCTCGGCGCGGTACTCGTCCGCGTAGTCGGGGTCGTCCTCCTCGTTCTCGCGGCTGCCTTCGATGCGATCCTCCGCCCAGCCGATGAGCGCCCCGTGCAGGGAGGTCGCGTCGCCTCCGATCTCGTAGGCGTCTGGCGCCCACCAGCGCGCGACCGCCGAGGGCGACTCCGGGGTGTCGAACCAGTAGCCCCACTGGAGGCCGTCCGTGTCGCCGGACGCCACGGTGAACAGCTCGGGCGGCGCGTAGGTGAAGCGCCAGTGGAGCGACATCGGCAGATCCTCGGGCGGGCGCTCGCCGGCGAGCAGATCGAAGGGCCCGCAGAGCACCACGCCGAGCGCGTCGAAGGCGCGGCGAGGGGCCTCGGGGCGCAGCTCGCGCGCGAGCCTCCACACGGCGAAGAGCTCGTCCGGGAACCGAACGGCGTAGAGCGAGTCGAGCCGGGCGCGATCGGGGTGGTGCATGGCGGGTGAGGGAGGAGTCGGAGCGGGCTCGTGCGCCGCGCCGCAGCCGCAGCCCACGAGGGTCAGCGCGACGGCGGCCACGAGGCGCGCAGGGCTCGGTGACATCGCCGGACCCTACGCCGCTGGCGCGGTCGGCGTCGAGACCCCACGCATACGGAATGGAAGGCTGCGCACTGTGCGGGCGGGATCGACCGCTGACCTTTCATCACCTGATCCCACGCACCCTGCACCGGAAGAAGCGATACCAGCGCGCGCTGTCGAAGGACGAGCTGCAGCGCGGGGTGTATCTCTGCCGCGACTGTCACGACGCGGTGCACCGCTTCGTCTCGGAGAAGGAGCTCGGCGCGTCCTACCGCACCCTCGAGGCGCTGCGCGCGCACCCGGACATCGCCAAGTTCGCGCGCTGGGTGAGCACGCGCGGCGGTCGTCACCGGATGCGCTGAGGCTCCCTCGCCTGAGGCCGAGCGTAGGGGTTGCACACGAATTCGCCGATGATTATCGGATCCAATCGAGACGACATTCGAGGTGAGGCCGGCCTGCGCGGCGTCGCTTCCGATGGCGACGAAGCGCGGCATCACGCCTCCCTCCCCGACATGGAGGTATGCGATGCTGACACGAATGGGCATGGGCCGGAGCCGACCTGCGATCGGCTTCGACGACCGCGTCTTCGACCAGATGTTCCGCCTCTTCGGCGACCTCGACCGGGGCTTCTCTCCGGCGTGGCAGACCGCCGCGGCGATGCCCCGGATCGACCTCGTCGACGCCGGCGCGGAGCTGAAGCTCTTCGCCGAGCTCCCGGGCTTCTCCGAAGAAGACGTGGACATCACGATCGAGCGCAACCGGTTGACCCTGCGCGGGCAGCGGAAGCTCGAGGTCCCCGAGGGCTACCGCGTCCGCCGCAGCGAGCGCGGTGACCTCGCCTTCGCGCGGAGCATCACGCTGCCCTGCCGCGTGGACGCCGACGGCGTCGAGGCGACCCTCGAGCACGGCGTGCTCCAGCTGCGCCTGCCCAAGGCGCCCGAGGAGCAGCCGCGTCAGATCACCATCAAGAAGGCCTGAAGGAGGTGCGACATGACCGAACAGACCGCGCTGACACGCACCAACGGGCACACCGCGAACGACGTGATGACGACGATGCCCGCGGTGCAGCCGAACGTGGACATCTTCGAGAACGAGCAGGAGCTGATCGTCGACTGCGATCTCCCCGGAGTCGCGCAGGACACGCTGTCGGTTCACCTCGACGGAACGCAGCTCACCCTGGAGGGCGAGCGGGCGGCCTACGAGGGCTGGAGCGTCGCGGCGCGCTACCGGCGGACCTTCACGGTGCCCGAGCACCTGATCGACGCCGATGGCGTGGAGGCCGAGCTCCGTGGGGGCGTGCTCAGGGTGCGTCTGCCCAAGCGCGACGACGCCCGGCCCCGAAAGATCACCGTCCGATCGGTGGACTGATCAGGCTGGAGGTGACCCATGAGCTCCCGAGCCTGGACTTCGATCCGGCGCGGCTGGGAGCACCTCACGGCGAGCCTCGCCGGGCAGGCCGTCCCCGTGCGGCGCGGCGTCTCCCTCAGCGGAGCCCGCGCCGACAGACGGCCGAGCTTCGACGTCCTGGAGTCCGAGCACGAGCTGCTCGTGCGGTGCGACGTCCCGGGCGTCAGGCGCGACGCGCTCGACGTGTGCGTGGACGGTGACCGACTCGTGGTCACCGCCGCTCCCGACCGCCTCGGCGTCATCCGACTTCCGTGCGCCGTCGCCCCACGCGGCGGCTTCGGCCGCCTCCGACGAGGCGAGCTGATCCTCGAGCTCCCCAAGGCGCGGCCCACGGCTGCGCCCGTGGTGAGCGGCATGGCTCTCTGAAACCCCTCCCACCGCCGGGGGGTGGAGCGACGGCTCCGCCCCCCGGCATCCCTGGCAGTGAGGTACGATCCGTCGGTGCTCACCCGCAGCGAGAGGCTCTCCCGGCTCCGGCGGCGCACCGGGGCGGTGCTCGTCGACGGCTTCTTTCGGGGAGCGTCCCGAGTCGGGCAGCTTCACCCGCTGGCGCGGCCCGAGCGGCACGGGGTGGAGGTGATCCGCGACCTCGCCTACGCCGAGGAGAGCCGGCGGCGCGAGCACCGCCTCGACGTCTACCGCCCGCGCGACGCGACCGGCCCGCTCCCGGTGGTGATGTACATCCACGGCGGGGGCTTCCGGATCCTCTCCAAGGACACGCACTGGGTGATGGGGCTCGCGTTCGCGCGGCGCGGCTACCTGGTGTTCAACGTGGGCTACCGCCTCGCGCCCGCGCACCCGTTCCCCGCCGCGGTCGAGGACACCTGCCGCGCCTTCGAGTGGGTCGTCGAGCACGCCGCGCGCTTCGGTGGAGATCTCGACCGGCTGGCGATCGCGGGCGAGTCGGCGGGCGCGAACCTGGCGACGAGCGTGACCCTCGCGACCGTCTACGCGCGCGAGGAGCCCTTCGCGCGGCGGGTGTTCGAGACCGGCGTGGTCCCGAAGGCGGTCCTGCCCGCGTGCGGCATCTTCCAGGTGAGCGACGTGGAGCGCTTCGCCCGACGCAAGGCGCGCTTCTCTCGCTTCTTGCTCGATCGCCTCGAGGAGGTCGAGCGCGGCTACCTCGGGGGCGCGGAGCACGGCGCCGCGATCGACTTCGCCGATCCACTCTCCTGGCTCGAGCGCCGCGAGGACCCGGACCGCCCGCTCCCGCCGTTCTTCTTGCCGGTCGGCACCAAGGACCCGCTCCTCGACGACACCCGCCGCCTCGCGAGGGCCCTGCGCGCGCACGGGGCGACCGCCGAGGACCGCTACTACGAAGGCGAGATCCACGCCTTCCACGCGTTCCCCTTCCTGAAGAACGCCCGCCGCTGCTGGCGCGACACCTACGCCTTTCTCGAGCACGCGCTGTGACGGGTCAGCGGCCGTAGGTCGGCGTGTAGGGCCCGAGGGGCTCGACGCGCCACCACCGGCCCGTCTCCAGGAGCAGCGCCCAGTCGCCGAAGCGGTAGTCGGAGACGCGGGCGCGCACGTAGCGCGGCGGGCGGCCGTCGAACGGATCCTCGGCGAAGAGCGCGAGCACGCTCGGCTCGGCCTCGAGCAGGCGGCGCATCAGGCGGCCCAGCCACGGGCTCTGACGGTGGTCGCCGAGGGCCGCGAACCACATCTGCCAGTCGAGGCGCGGCATGTGCGGGGCGCTCCAGCCGGGCAGCTCCGTCGGGTCGCTCGGCTTGTGGCGGAAGCGGTAGGCGCGCCAGGTCTCGCCGTCGAGGCTGCCTTCGAGCTCGATCTCGCGGCGCGTCGTGGTCATGCGGGCGAAGAGCCCGTAGGTGCTGGTGACGTGGAAGGCGCGCGCGTGGGTGAGCGCCTCGTGGGCGACGTCGGGCAGCGACGGCCCGCCGCCGAGGCCGAAGATCAGCGCCAGCGCGCCGAGGCCGATCGGCACGGTCGCGAGGCCGCTCGCCGCGCGCGAGGCCGGCTTCGAGCGCGCCGGGCCCACCTCGAGCTTCGGGATCCGGGCCAGCCACGCGTCGTCGAGCATCGGCAGCGCGATGACGATCGTCAGCAGGTTGAAGAAGCCGTAGTTGCCGGTCAGCGCGATGATCCCCATCAGCCCGATGAAGCCGACGCCGGCGACCCGGAGCGCCCAGCCCGCGAGCGCGTCGCGTCTCGACAGCGCGGCGGCCGCGGCGAGCGGGATCGCGAACGGCAGGACCAGCTCGACCGCGAAGGTGAGCAGCGCCCCGAGCGCGTGCACCCAGCCCGGGAGCTGATGCGCGAGCCAGGAGAGCGGGCCGGGCAGCGGCTGGGTCCAGTAGTGGAACGAGAGCGCGTCGAGCCCGCGCCAGACCGGGTCGCCGCTCATCAGCTTCACCGCGCCGCTCAGCAGCATCAGGCGGAACATCAGCGCGTGGATCGCCCAGCGCGCGAGCGTCGGCATCGGGGTGATCGCGCCGGGCCGATGCAGCGCGCGCCACGGCAGGGCGATCGCGCCGAGCCACCCGGTCTCGACCAGCAGGATGTCCCACTGGAACGCCATGAACGGCCCGCCGACGTGGCGGAGCGAGAGGTAGAGCAGGGTCGCGATCAGCGCCGAGGGGCCGGGCGCCGCGCCGAGCAGGAGCGCGAGCGAGGCGAGCTCTCCGAGCAGACAGATCGCGGTCAGCGCGCCGTCGTCCGCGCCGAGCCACCAGGTCAGGGTGGGCACGTCCAGGTAGCCGAGGCCCCGCGCCTCGAGGGCCCGCATCCACTCGACCGCGGGCGTGATCCCGCGCTCGCCGATCAGCCCCGCCTGTTGGAGATGCCACGAGACGAACGCGACCCCGAACACGAGGCCGAGGCCGCGCCCGAACAGGTAGCTCCCCTTGGCGTGGGTCACGCGACCGAGCGGTGCAGCACCGCGGGCGCGCCGACGCCCTCCCGCGAGAACGCCTCGAGCACCCGCTCGGTCACGTCGGTCTCGAGCGCCTTCTCGTAGCGGACGTCGACCACGTAGACCTTGGCGCGCAGCCGCACGGCTACGAAGTCGTTCTGCTGCACCTCGCTCACCACGATGTTCCAGGGCTTCTTGAGGTAGGTGAAGCGGCTGGAGGCGAGGGCCTCGCGCACGATGCGCTTGGCGAGCGGGATCGACTGGTCGATGCCGATGAAGAAGTCCATCTGCACCAGCATGTCGAGCGCGCCCGCGTTGCCGCTCGAGACGATGTCGGTGAGGAACTTGTTGTTCGGGATGGTCACGAGGTTGTCGTCGAGGGTGACGAGGCGGACCGCGCGGAGGCCGATCTCGATCACCTCGCCGTAGACCCCGCCGTAGCTGATCCGATCGCCCACCTGGAAGGGCTTGTCGATCAGGATCGTGATGCCGGCGATGATCGACGCGACCAGATCTCGGAGCGCGATGCCGATGGCCACCGCCAGGGTCCCGCCGAGAGCGAGGAGCGCCTCGTCCGAGAGCTGGAAGACGAGCGAGACCGCGGCCGCGAGCCCGCCCAGCCAGAGCATCAGGCGGAGGATCGCCTTCGTCTGGTGCAGGGTGAGGCGGTACTCGGTGAAGCGCGTACCGGCCCGCTCGAAGGCGCCCTCGGTGAGCCGCGCGAGGAACCACGCCACGCCGAGCACGATCGCGGCTGGCAAGAGGCCTTGCGGCCGGAAGAACTGGAGGATGCTGGGGTCGTCCATCGCCGTGACCTCAATCGAAGAGCAGCCGCTTGCGGCGCAGGTAGCGGATGATCGCGCGGTACCAGTGG
The DNA here is from genome assembly GCA_036149055.1 of Myxococcota bacterium. Taxonomy (GTDB): domain Bacteria; phylum Myxococcota_A; class Polyangia; order Polyangiales; family Sandaracinaceae; genus JAVJQK01. The sequence goes on from JAYZQJ010000160.1 coordinate 33,757, forward strand.
GTCGTGAGGCGCCAGCTCCCGTGCTCGTCCCGGAAGACGTAGCGGCGGCCGGCGAGATAGGCGAGGACCGCGGCGCACTCGCGGCGATCCATGTGGGTGGTCAGCGCCGCCTCCGCCTCGGTCACGTTCTCGTGGAGCGCCACCGCGGCGAGCAGGAAGCGGCTCTGCTCGTGCAGCTCCTCGAGCGCCTCGACCTCGGGCGCGCGGAAGAGCTGGACCCGGAGCTGGCCGTTCTCGACGTCGAGCGAGTGCAGCCAGTAGTGCATCGCGATGCGCGGGTTGCCCTGGGCGTAGTCCCAGAGGAGGCGCAGGTACTCGCTCTCGGTGCGCAGCACCGCGTCCTCGAGCGCGCTCCCGGCGAGGCGATCCACCACCAGGTCCCGGAACGACGCCTTGCGATCGAGCGCCTTCATCCGCGTCCGGATCAGCGCCGCGATCTGCTCCTCGGGCCAGCCGGTCAGCTGCACGCGGTCGGAGAAGAGATCCTGCGCCTGGCGGGCGCGCTCGAGGTAGAGCCAGGTGTAGCGGGAGAAGGCGCAGACCCACACGATCTGCTCGGCGGTGCGCGCCGTGATCTCGACCAGCGTGTCGAGCGCCCGGGTCCCGCCGATCGCGCGGAGGACCAGGTTCTGCCCGTGGTCGAGGAGCACGATGCGCTTCGCCGTGGCCTCCTTCACCTTGGCGTCGAGCTCGTCGACGGTGCTGCAGGGATCGATGCCGAGGATCTCGGCGCTGATCCAGCGGGTGACCTGCTCGGGCTCGGTCAGCCCGTCGGGCACGTCGACGATCGCCGCGTGCACGTCGGTCCGCTCGACGAGCTCGCGCATCCAGGTGGTCTTGCCGATGCCGCGCTCGCCGATGAGCGCCACCGAGAAGCCTTCGCCTCCGTCGCGCCAGCGGGCGACCTTCTCGGCGATCGCGTCGAGCTGCGGGAAGTGTCCGATCTCGAGGTCCCGGTCGCCGGGCGTCTCGCGGAAGGCCTCGCGCACGTCCTCGGGCAGGGCCTCGATCTCGCGCTCGGGGCGGCGCGTCTCGGTCGCCTTCTCGAGCCGGCGACGGAAGAGGAAGGCGAACGCGCGCCGGGACTGCTCGAAGCGGAGCGCGAGCTCCTTGAAGGCGGTGGTCGCGCCGACGTAGCCGAGCTGCGCGGCGGCCGGCGGGGTCAGGAGCCAGCGGCGCACCCGCGAGGGGGGCTCACCGATCCGCGTGGCGACGAAGCCCTCCGGGTAGCGGTCGGCGTGCGCCTTCACCACGTCGTCGTTCCAGCGGTGGATCAGCGTCGCGGTGAGCGGCACCAGGCCGAGCCACGCGATGTCGACGACGATCGAGTAGAGGTAGCCGCGGCCGACGAGCAGCTCGCTCAGGCGCAGGAAGGTTACGGCCACGAACACGTAGCCGAGCACCAGCCGGGTGGAGGTGAAGATGCGCCGCGAGAGGGTGGCGCGGCCGGCCCCGTGGCGGAGGCGGGAGACGAAGAGCCGCGCGGTCGCGGTCACCGCCACGATGAGCCACGCGAAGCCGAGCACCACGATGCGCAGCCCGTCGACCAGCAGCGAGTCGGTCAGCGCGTCGAGCAGCCCGAAGATCAGGTGCAGCGCCAGGACCACGAAGAGCGGCACGAGGAGCGCGCCGAAGACCGCCCAGAACGGGCGGACGAGGGCCGTCCACTGCCGCTGCCCGGTGCGCTTGTGCAGGGCCTCCCGCAGGCGCGCGGTCAGCGTCTCCCGGCGGCGCCAGACGACTACGATCGCGATCGCCAGGGCGAGCAGCCCGAGGATCTCGTTGCGGGTCGTCGAGAGCGCGAGCATCGCCCCGAGCGTGGCCGGCAGCCGAGGGAGCTCGTGCCAGGTGCGCAGCCCCCAGTAGCGCCCCATCAGGCGGATCTGGTTGAGCTCGCGGCCCAGCTGCTCGCGCCCCTCCGGCCCGAGGCCGAGCATCGTCTCCCGCGCCCGCCGCGACATGCGCGGGAGCAGCCGGATCCGGAGCTCGTCGAGCTGACGCACGTCCTCGGCGATCCGGCTGGCGCGCTCCCAGCGGAGCCGCCGCTCCGCCTCCTGGGCCTCCCGCAGGTGGGTGCGGTGCGTCTCGATCGCCTCGTCGAGCCGCTCGCGCGCCTCGAACTCGCCGTAGATCGGCTCGCCGAGGTCGATGCCCGGCTCGTAGGTCGGCGCGTCCGATGGGCTGCCGATCGCGTCGAGCGCCTGGTCGAGGCGCCACCGATCGCGTCGCAGCAGCAGCACCACCTCGCGGTAGCGGCGGTCGGCCTCGGCCTCGTCGATCCGGCCGCGGGCGAGGGCGCGGGTGAGGGTGTGCGCGACCTGCAGGCGCTCGGCGCTGCGGAGCGCGACCGCCTGCCGCTCCCGCGCGAGCCGGGCCTGCCACTGGGCGAGCTCCTCGCGCGCGGTCTCGACCCGGGCGCGCTCGGCGAGCAGGTCCCGCTCGATCGCCGAGGCGGTGGCCGCCGCCCGATCGAGGGCCTCCTGCCGCGCGGCTTGCGCGCGCTGCGCCTCCTCGCCGGCCCGCCGCTCCTCGGCCCGGGACGCCTCCTGCTCGGCCGAGATCCGGCGCCGGGTGCGCACCGCGTCGAGCACCGCGGCGCGCTCTTCGGTCGGCAGGGTGAGGAAGCGGAGGCGGAGGCGGTCGCGCTGGAGGCGGAGGGCCTCGAGGTCGACGCTGGGCGCCGTCTCCGGCTCCGAGTCCGAGCCCGGCGCCGAGTCCGAGTCCGAAGCCGAGTCCGGGTCCGAGTCCGGGTCCGAGTCCGAGGCGGGGGCCGGGCCCGCGTCCGCGGCCGTGCCCGCGTCGGTGGGGGGCGGTCCTGCGTCGGGCGGCGGGCCGGCGTCGCCCGGGGCTCCGGCGTCGGTCGGGGGCGGGGGAGGCGGCGGCGCCTCGCGGGCGGCGATCGCGGCGCGCAGCGCGTCCACCCGGGCCGAGTGCGCCGCCTCGTCGAGGAGATCCACCTCGAACAGCGTCTGCGGGTCGAGCTCGGCGGGGAGGCGGCCGGCGAGGAGCTCCTCGAGGGCGTGAATCTGGGCGCGCAGGGTCTCGGCCGGATCACGCGGCGGGGGAGGGCCGGCGTCCGGCACCAGGCCTCCGTCCACCGGCGGGCCGGCGTCCTCCGTCGCGCCGGCGTCTCGGACGCGGCGCACCCCGGCGTCGGGCGCGGGAGGCGGCGTGGCCTCCCCACAGCCCAGCGCCAGCGCGACCAGCGCGAGACGGAAGACGACGGACGGACGCATGCGACCGCCACCGTATCAGCGGGGGTCCGAGCGCCCGAACTTCCCCGTCAGCCGGAGAACGAGACCGTCAGCGTGGCGCCGCCGCGGGGCCCCGAGGTGCCGATGCGGCGCGAGACGAGGGCGCCCGAGATGCACCGGGCCACCGCGGTGTTCCCGGTGCTGTTGTTCACCACCCGCGAGGTGGTGATGCGGCCGTCGTGCGCGACCGAGATCTGCACGCTGACGGAGCCGTGGGCGCCGCTCTGCTGGAAGCACTGCTGAGCGGCCGAGCGCACCGCCGAGCGGACGCGGGACTCGTAGGTCTGTCGCGGGCGAGCCCGCTCACGCGGGGGCGCGCTCTCCTCGGCCGGCGCCGCGACCTCCTCGGCCGGCGGCTCCTCGGCGGGCGGCTCTTCCGCGGGCGGCGCCTCCTCGACCGCGGCTTCCTCGGCGGGCGGCTCCTCGACCGCGGCCTCCTCGGTGGGGGGCTCCTCGGCGGGCGGCTCCTCCTCGACCGCGGCCTCGGCGGTCGCCTCGGTCGGCACCTCCTCGGGGGTCACCTCCTGGGCCGCCTCCTGGGCCGCCTCCTGCGCTTGGGCGGCCGCCTGCTGGGCCTCCTCGATCGCGTCCTCGGCGTCGGCGACCGCGCCCTGCTGCTGCGACGGCACCCACCAGAAGAAGTAGGCCGCGGCCGCGCCGCCCGCGCCGGCGAAGAGGAAGAACACGAGCACCAACAGGATCAGCCCGAGGCCGCCCTTCTTCTTCTTCTTGGGGGGCGGCGCCTGCTGGACCGCGGCCGCCGGGGGCTGCGACGGCGGATGGCTGAAGCTCGCCGGCGGCTGCGAGGCGCCGGGGGGCGGCGGCTGCGAGACGGGAGCGCCCATGCCCTGGGGATGCGCGGCGGTGGCCGGGAACTGGCTCGGGCTCCCGTGGCCGGGCGCGGTTTCGCGCGCGAGGCCGGCGCCGCAGCGCTCACAGGCCTGGGCGTGGGGAGGGTTCGCGTGACCGCACTGGGCGCAGAGCATGGCCGCGAGCATATCCCCCGCGCCCTGGCCCGGCGCAAGCTCGCGTCCCATCCGCTTTGGTCCCAGCGTGTGGGCATGGAGCGCACGGACGTGGCCGTGATCGGCGCCGGCTTCGGTGGGCTGGGCGCCGCGCTCGCCCTCGCGGAGCGGGGCGCGGACGTCACCCTGCTCGAGACCCTGGCCTACCCGGGGGGCTGCGCGAGCACCTTCCGCCGCCGGGGCTGCCGCTTCGAGTCGGGCGCGACCCTCTTCAGCGGGTTCGGCGAGGGGCAGCTCTTCGCGGAGTGGATCGCGCGCCACGGGCTCGACGTGCACGTCGACTTCCTCGACCCGGTCGTGACGCTGCGCGCGCCCGGGCTGGAGCTCGCCGTGCCCGCCGAGCGCGAGGCCTGGGTCGACGCGCTCGCGGCGCGGGCGGGGGAGCGAGGCCCGGCGGTGCGGGCGTTCTTCGACACCCAGGGGCGCTGCGCGGACGCGCTCTGGTCGCTCTTCTCGGACCCGGACCTGCTGCCTCCCTTCGGCTTCGGTGGGTTCTGGCGCCACGTCGCCCGCGTCCCGCGGTATCTCCCGCTGCTCTCCTGGGTCGGCAAGCCGCTGCGCGCCCTCGTCGACGCCCACGGGCTCGGTGATCTCCGGGCGCTCACCCTCTTCCTCGACGCGGTCAGCCAGATCACCGTGCAGGCGAGCGCGGCCGAGGCGGAGGCGCCCTTCGCGATGGCCACCATGGACTATTACTTCCGCGGGACCGGCCACGTGCGCGGCGGGATCGGGGAGCTGGCCTGGGCCCTGACCGGCGCGCTCGAGGGGCTCGGCGGGCGGGTCCGCATGACCGACCGGGTGAAGGCGCTCCGGCGCGAGGACGGAGTCTGGCGGCTCGAGACCCGGCGCGGCGTGCTCGAGGCGGAGACGGTGGTCGCGAACCTCCTGCCGCAGAGCGTGCAGCAGCTCCTGCCCGAGAACGCCGACGTCGAGCCCAGGCTGCTCGAGCTGGCCGGCGCGGTGGAGGAGGGGTGGGGCGCCGCGATGCTCTACCTGCTGGTCGAGCCGGACGCGATCCCCGAGGAGGGCGCCCATCACCTGGAGCTCGTCGCCGACCCCGACGCGCCGTTCCTCGAGGGCAACCACGTGTTCTGCTCGATCAGCGCGCGGGGTGAAGAGCGGGCCCCCGACGGCGGCCGCACGGTCACCGTGTCGACCCACGTCCCGATGCAGCCGCGCGAGGATCCGGCGACCTACATCGCCAGCGTCCAGGCGCGGATGCGCAGCACCCTGAGGCGGCTCGCCCCCGGGCTCGCCGAGGCGGTGCGCTCCGAGATGACGGCCAGCCCGCGGACCTTCGAGCGCTTCACCGGGCGCCACCGCGGCTTCGTCGGCGGCGTGCCCCGCCGCTACGGCTGGCACAACTACGAGCACATGTGGCCGTCGCCGGTGGCCGAGGGGCTCTACCTCGTCGGCGACACCGTCTTCCCGGGGCAGAGCACCCTGGCCACCGCGCTCGGCGGGGTGAAGCTCGCCGACCACCTCGCTGGCAGATCTCGTGCAAAAAAGACTTCCGCCCGATCGGCTTGACGCGTAGGGTCACCGGTCGGAGGGAAAGACTTGAAACAATCCGTTCTGGCAGCAATCTGTGCGCTGACCGCGCTCGCGCTCGGCTGTGACCCGGCCCCGATGAGCCCCACCACCGACGCGGCGACCGACGCCGCGACCGACGCGGCGACCGACGCCGGCGTCGTGGACTCGGGCACGACCCCGCTCGATTCGGGGGTCGATCCGGACTCCGGCCTCGACCGCTGCGCCGACGTGGACTGCACCGAGCTCGACGGGCCCTGCACCGTCGGGGAGTGCGATCCCACCGACGGCGCCTGCGTGGCCACCCCGCTCGCCGACGGAACGGCCTGTGACGACGGAGATCTCTGCACCACCGCCGACGCGTGCGCGACCGGGCTGTGCGCCGGCGTCGCGGTCGACTGCTCGGCGATGACCGACGGCTGCAACGCGGGGGTCTGCGACCCGACCGACGGCTCCTGCGGCGCGGTCCCGGTGGCCGACGGCACGAGCTGCGACGACGGCGATCTCTGCACCACGGCCGACGCCTGCGCCGCGGGCGCCTGCGCCGGCGCGGCGGTCGACTGCTCGGCGCTCGCCGACGGCTGCAACGCGGGGATGTGCGACCCGAGCACCGGCGCCTGCGCCGCGGTGCCTGCCATGGACGGCACCGTCTGCGACGACGGGGACGGCTGCACCAGCGCCGACGCCTGCACCGCCGGCGTGTGCGGCGGGAGCGCCGTCGACTGCTCCGCGGTCGCCGACCAGTGCAACGCGGGGGTGTGCAGCGGGGGCGGGTGCAGCGCGTCTCCGCTCCCCGCGGGGACGGCCTGCGACACCGGCAACCTCTGCTCCTGGGCCGACCGCTGTGACGCCGGCGCGTGCGGCGGATCGGTCGGCGCGTGCGAGGTGATCCGCGTGACGGTGCCCGACGAGGTGGCCACGCCCCTCGGCGGCGGCCCCGGCGGCGGAGCCTTCGTCGACGACTGCCCGCTCGGCCAGGTCCCGATCGGGCTCGACGCGCGGGTCTCCGCCGGCTTCTACGATCGCATCCTGACCCAGGTGGCCACGCGCTGTGGCCGCGTCGAGGTCAGCGGCGGCGTGGTCGGCGTCTCGGCCGGCGACCGCGTCCCCGCGACCGGCGGGCGCGGCGGCACGACCTCCGGCACCTCGTCGTCGACCACCTGCCCCGCCGACCACGTGGTGGTGGGCTACGGCCTCGAGCGGGCGGGCAACTTCGTCTCGCAGATCACGCTGCGCTGCGCGCCGCTCACCGTGACCGGGTCCGCCGCCGCCGGCTATGGCCTCTCGGTCGGCGCGCCGGTCTCGGCCGCGCCGATCGGGAGCCGGACCGGCACCTCGGTCGGCCCCACCGACTGTCCGGCCGGCATGGTCGCGCGCGGCAGCGCCGGGCTCTCGGGCGACGTGCTCGACGCCTACGGGCTGCGCTGCGGCACGCCGCGCCTCGACCTCGTCACCACCGCGCCGATCGGCGGCGGCGAGACCGGCGGGGAGCGCTTCGACGACTGCCCCGCCGGGCAGGTGCCGGTCTCCGTCACCGCGTCGGAGTCCATCGGCTTCTACGCCGGCACGCTCGCCCAGTACTCGATGCAGTGCGGCACCCTCGGCGTCGCCCCCGATGGCGCGGGCGGCTGGACGACCTCGATCGGCGCGGGGGACCGGGTCCCGGCCACCGGCGTGCGCGGGGTCTGGACGTTCACGGGCTCGTCGATGACGGCCTCCTGCCCCGCCGGCGAGGCGGTGGTCGGCGTCTCCGGAGAGGCCGACGGCAACGAGGTCCGGATCGTCACCCTCCGCTGCGCGCCGATCACCGTGACCGGGGACGAGACCGCGGGCTTCACCGTGAGCTACGGCGCGACCAGCACCGCCACCGTCGGCACGCGGCCGGGCACGGCGTTCGGGCCGCACGACTGCCCGGCGGGCACGATCTCGAGCGGGTTCCGCATCCGCGCCGGCGAGATCCTCGACGGCATCGCGCTCCGCTGCCGTCACCCCGAGATCAGCGCGCCCTGACCCCGAGCGAGCCGATCCGCCGCCCGAGGGCCCCCAGCCCCGTCGCTGGGGTCGCGGGGCCAGCGCGTCAAGCGCGCGAGGCCCCGGCGGGGTCGGGAGGGGGCCCCATTGGCGCTTCGCCCAATGGTTGGAGGGTTTGCACCAAACCCTCCAACCAAGTCACCGACAGGCGCCGCCGCGGCAACGCCGTCCGGCGGGGCAGGCGTTGTCGCAGGCGCCGCAGTGACGCGGATCGCTCAGGAGGTTGGTGCAGGCGCCGTCGCAGGCGCTGAGGGAGGCGTCGCAGGCCTCGCACGCGCCCGCGACGCAGACCTGATCGCCCGGGCACGCAGCGTCGCAGGCGCCGCAGTGGGCCGCATCGCGCTCGAGGTCGACGCAGGCCCCGCCGCACCGCGTCGCGTCGCCGCAGTCGGCGCCGCACGCGGAGTCCACGCAGACCTGTCCGGGGTCGCACGTCACGCCGCACGCCCCGCAGTGATCGGGGTCACCCCGTAGGTCGACGCAGGTCCCATCGCAGCTCGAGTAGGGCGCCTCGCAGGCGCAGGCTCCCTCGACGCAGGTCTCCCCGCTCGCGCAGCTCGCGCCGCATCCGCCGCAGTGGACGGCGTCGCTCTGGACGTCCACGCAGGAGCCGCCGCACTCCACCCGCGGCGCGCTGCAACCGCAGCGTCCCCCCTCGCACGCCTCGCCGGCCGCGCAGGCGACTCCACAGGCGCCGCAGTGCAGCCCGCTCGTGGACAGGTCGACGCACGCCCCGTCGCACGGCGTCGTGCCCTCCGCGCACTCGCCGCCGCAGACGCCGGCGGCGCAGACCTGGTCGGACCCGCAGGCGTCGCCGCACGCCCCGCAGTGCGCGGGATCGGACGACAGGTCCACGCACACCCCCTCGCACACGGTGCAGCCCGCGTCCTGGCCGCGCCCCAGCGGAGGTGGCGGGTCCTCCCAGCCGCACGCGCTGGCCACCCCCAGCACGGCGAGGAGCAGCGCGGAGTCTCCCGAGCGGGCCGTCATTCGTATGACATACGATGCCGTGCTCCCTTCGGATACTCCTCGCGCTCGCCTGCGTCGGTTGCGCGTCCGAGCTCGGGCCCTGCGACGAGGTGGCCGCGACCTCGCCGATCTACTTCGACGAGGGCGGTAACCCGGCCTACCCCGGGCAGGCGCTCACCGACGTCTCGTGCGGCGCGGGGACCTTCTGCCACGCCTCCGGTGTCCCGAGCGAGGACCGCTTCGGTGCGCCGGCGACCCTCGACCTCGACGTCGGGGTGGCGCTCGAGCCGGCGGAGCTCGAGCGGCTGAGGCGCGCTCGCCGCGCCGCCTGGAACATGCGGCACGCGGTGTACGAGCAGGTGGCCTCGGGGGCGATGCCGCCGCCTGGCGCGGCCGGGGACACCGCGTTGTCGTCGGCGCCTCGCTATCGGGCGCACCTGGGCACCGCGGACGAGCGGGCGCTCCCGCAGATCGCCAGCCCGGAGGGGCTCGAGGTCCTGCGGAACTGGCTGGCCTGCGGCGCGCACGTGATCGAGGCGACGGAGGGGGAGTCCACGGGGATCGGGGACATCGTCGCGCGAGCCGAGGTCTGCCCCGAGGGTCAGGCGGCGTGCGACGGGGCCTGCGTCGACGTGCTGGCCGATCCCGCGCGCTGTGGGGGCTGCGGCGTGACCTGCGGCGCCGGCCAGAGCTGCGTCGACGGACGCTGTGCGTGCGACAACGCGCTCGCCGCGTGCGGCGCCGACTGCGTCGACCTCGAGACCGACGTGGCCCACTGCGGCGCCTGCGGCGAGAGCTGCGGTGCCCGGGTCTGCGCCGGCGCCACCTGCGCGGACGCGTGTCCGGCCGAGACGACGGACTGCGGGGGCTCCTGCGTCGATCTCCAGAGCAGCGTGGCCAACTGCGGCGGCTGCGGGAACGCCTGCGGCGCGGGCGAGGCGTGCGCGGCCGGTACGTGCAGCTGCAGCGCGGGGCTCGAGCGCTGCGCCGGGACCTGCGTCGACCTCCAGAGCAGCGCGGCCCACTGCGGCGCCTGCGGGGCGGCCTGCGGGGCGGGCGCCGTCTGTCAGGGCGGACGCTGCGGCTGCGGCGCCGGTCTCACCGAGTGCGGCGGCGGCTGCGTGGACGTGTCGAGCGACCCCGCGCACTGTGGCGGGTGCGGCCGGGCCTGCGCGGCCGGGGAGGGCTGCGTGGACGGGGGCTGCGTGGGCTGCGGGCCGACCGTCTCGTTCGGGGCCGACGTCGAGCCGGTGCTGATGAACCGGTGCACCGGCTCGGGGTGCCACTCCGGGGGGCGCCCGGCGGCGAGCCTGAGCCTCGAGAGCGGCCGGTCCCACGCCGAGCTGGTCGGCGCCCCCGCGAGCTGCGGCGGGCACACGCTCGTCGTTCCCGGTGACGTCGAGGGCAGCTACCTCTGGAGCAAGCTCATCGGCGAGGGGATGTGCTCCGGGACCCAGATGCCGAAGCGCGGCGAGTCGCTGCCCCCCGCGGAGCTCGACCTGGTGCGGAGCTGGATCTGCCGCGGCGCGCGAGACGATTGACGGCTTGCGCGGGGGCGCCCGGCGCTCAACGGTTCGGCCATGAGCGGCTCCATCTACGACATCGAGGTCGAGACCCTCGACGGAGAGACCAAGACGCTGCGGGACTACGAGGGTGAGGTGCTCCTCGTGGTGAACACCGCCAGCCAGTGCGGCTTCACCCCGCAGTACGCGGGCCTCCAGAAGCTGCACGACGCTCTCCACGACCAGGGCCTTCGCGTCCTCGGCTTCCCCTGCAACCAGTTCGGTCAGCAGGAGCCGGGGGACGCGGGGCAGATCGGGAGCTTCTGCCAGAAGAACTACGGCGTGAGCTTCCCGATGCACGCCAAGGTCGACGTCAACGGGCCCGAGGCGCACCCGCTCTTCGTCCGGCTGAAGGGCGACAAGAAGGGCCTGCTCGGCTCGAGCCGCATCAAGTGGAACTTCACCAAGTTCCTCGTCGACCGGAAGGGCAACGTGGTGAAGCGCTACGCGCCGACCACCACGCCGGCCAAGATCGAGAAGGACATCCGCGCGCTGCTGTGAGTTTCGGGGGGGGGGGGGGGGCACCCGCCCCCGCGGGGGGGGCGCGGGGGGGGGGGGGCGGGCCGGCGGCGCGGCCCTCGACGTGGAGGCGCTGACCGCGATCGGCTGGCCCGGCGAGACCATCCTGGAGAAGTCCGCGAGAGCCCGGGTCTATGTCGG
>JAYZQJ010000161.1:0-5320 GCA_036149055.1 Myxococcota bacterium
TCCGGGAAAAAGAGGGGAGATGGGAGGTGGGAGGCGTGGAGGAATCAGAAGGCCAGGCGGCTGCGGCCGAGGCGACGGCGGGCCCGGGACCCGGCGGCGAGCGTCCATCCCGCGGCCCGATCACCCCGTGTCGCGCTGCGACACTTCCTCTTCGCCTCCCGTCTCCCGTCTCCCCTGCCTCATCGTTTTCGCCCTTCCTCGTTTCCGACCTTCCTCGCTTCCCGCGAGTCGCGAGGCCTGCGAGAGGCGAGGCGACGGGGGCGGGGGACCCGGCGGCGAGCGTCCATCCCGCGGCCTGATCACCCCGTGTCGCGCAGCGACACTTCCTCCTCGCCTCCCGTCTCCCCTCTCCCCCCGCTTCCTCGTTTCCGCCCTTCCTCGCTTCCCCCGAGTCGCGAGGGGGCCGAGGCGAAGGCAGGCGGGGGACCCGGCGGCGAGCGTCCATCCCGCGGCCTGATCACCCCGTGTCGCGCAGCGACACTTCCTCCTCGCCTCCCGTCTCCCCTCTCCCCTTACTTCCTCGTTTCCGAGTTTCCGCCCTTCCTCGCTTCCCGCGAGTGCGGAGGTGGGGAGGGTCAGGAGGTGGGCTCGTCTTCCTCGCTCCCGGGATCGGGGGAGGCGTCATCCGAAGGCGGCGGCGGAGGGCGGCGGCTGGGGGGCGGGGATCCGTATTCGTCCGTGAGCTTGCGGCGCAGCCGATCGAGGAGGTGGCGCTCGACGTAGCTCGGCATGGCGTTGACCTGGGCGACGACGCGCACGACGGGGGTGCCGTTCTCGTCCCGGGCGCGCACGAGCTCGAGGCTGCCGTGGTGGGCGCGGCCGCCCTCGCGGTACTCGAAGAGGATGTAGCCGATGTCCTGATCGCGGTCGCTGATCGGGAACCGGAAGTCCACCGCGATGAGCCGCACCGCGGCGGCCCACGTCTGGTCGAAGGTGTAGGTGTGGGCGTCGGTGGAGCGCGCGGCCGCCGGCGACGTCAGCGCGAGCGGCGCCACGACGCCGAGCCAGACGCCGAGCCAGATGCCGAGGACGATTCGAGCCCGCATGCCCCGAGCCTACGGACGGGGGATCGGGGCACCAAGAAACCTTCAGTCCTCGGCGCGCTCGGCCGGGGAGCGCAGCAGATCGCCGAGGGTGAACTTCATCGCGTTCAGGGGGATCACGCCGGCGGCGGTGATGAGGACCGCCTGGGCGACGAACATCAGGAAAATGTAGGCCTCGCCCTGGGCGCCGACGACGCTGACCGCGAAGTAGAGCTTCAGCGCGGTGGCCACCGCGAGCTGGAAGTTGCCGAAGAGCCCGGGCCCGGCCGGCAGCAGGATGCCGATGGCGAGGATGCCCATGACCGCGACCGCGTGGCCGAACGTCATGTCGTCGAGCCCCGCGCCCCAGCCGAGCAGCCACATGCCGGCGGCGTTCAGGCCCCAGTAGAGCAGCGTCTCGAAGAGGAAGCCGCTGGCGAGCTTGGGGTCGGCCATCGAGCGCACGCCGTCGGCGACGCTGGCGACCTTGGTCGCGATCAGCTCGCCGAAGCGCTTCGAGATCCGCCCCACCGTGCCGTGCACCAGCCGCACCGCGAGGACTCGCTGCCACAGGAAGAGCGCCAGGGCGACGAACGCGGCGCAGAAGACCGAGACCGCGAGGTAGCCGTAGTACGGCAGCCGCCGGGCGATCTCGTCGTCGGTCTCGAGCTGCGGCAGCGCCACCAGCGCCCAGACCACGCAGAGGCTGGTCACCAGCCCGTCGATCACGCGCTCGACGGCCACGGTGCCGAGCCCGGCCGAGACGCTCACCCCGTGGCGCAGCTTGGTCAGGGTCGGGCGGGCCATCTCCCCGAGCCGCAGCGGGAGCGCGAAGATGGCGAAGAAGCCGATCCAGTTGAGCAGGACGCCGTCCCAGAAGGGGATGTCGTCCTTCACCGGGCGGATCAGGTAGCGCCAGCGGCTGGCCCGGAAGAAGTGGGTGGCGAGCAGCGTCCCGAGGTAGGCGGGCACCGTCCACCAGCGCACCTGCGCGAAGCTCTCCCGCGAGGGGATGATCTGCACCCCGCCCCGCTGCACGAGCCACGCGAAGAGGCCTCCGAGCACCAGCGAGACGAGGAGCTTGGGGAGCACGCGCCGCGCGAGCGAGGGCTCTCTCTTTGGCTCGTCGACCATCGAAGGACGGCGGAGCGTAGAGAAAGAGGCGGGCGCGTACCACCCGGAATCCGCGAGCGGGTCCAGAGGCGGCGCGAGCGGTCGGCGCGCTCGAGCAGGACGTGGGGGCCGCGGCGGAGGATGGGCCGGTAGCCGCGACGGACCAGGTCGCTCAGCTCTCGCGGGCGGTCCAGGAACGTGGCGACGAAGCGCGGCGAGGTCATCTCCAGGCGCGCCTCGTGCTCGCGCCACCACGCCTGCACGAAGGGCGCGCGGACCTCGTCGAAGTGGGTCTCGTTCACGAAGCGGGCGGGCGAGGAGAGCCCGCTGAACACGTAGTAGGCGGGCTCGAAGCCCCGGGCGTGGAGCTGGTCGTGGGGCTCGACCCCGCGGGCCCGGATGAGCTCGCCCGCCTCGGCCTGAAACGACAGGTCCCACGCCGACTCGCCCCGGAAGAGCGAGAGGCTCGCCCGCGGGTCGAGGCCGGAGGGGACGGCGTGGAGGCGCGCGAAGCGGGCGTAGGTGAGCTCGGGGTTCGAGCGCCACGGCGGCCCGGTCGCGACGACGAGCGCGGCCACCAGCCCGGCGCCGGTCAGCGCGGCCCAGCGGCCGCCGCGGGTGAGCGCGAGCGCGCCGATCCAGACGGCGGGCCCGAGGAGCGCGCCCCAGTGGTAGTGCACGAGCTTGCGCTGCACGAGCACCGCGGCGAGCGACGCGGCGAGCAGCGCGAACGCGAGCCCGGCGGACGCCGGCGGTCGGGCGGCGACCAGGAGCCCCGCGCCGGCCGCGAGCACCGTCACCACCCCGGCGTGGTCGAGGAGGAACGCGACGCTGGCCTCGAGCACGGGCGCGGGCCGCGCCTCCGCGTAGGCCGGCAGGTAGCGGCCGAGGTCGGCGATCCCCCCGAGGCCGCCGACCGCCGCGAAGACCGCGACCACCCCGCCGAGGATCGCGGCGCCCGAGAGGCCGGCGAAGCCGAGCGCCCGGAGCGGACGCGGCCGCGTGGCCAGCGCCAGCCCGACGACCAGGCAGGGGAGCGCCGCGGTGAGCTTGAAGAGCACCGCGAGCGCCGCGCAGGCCCCGGCGAGGGCGCCGCGTCGCGCGGGCGCGCCCTCCCCCCGGGCCGCGGCGATCCCGGCGAGCGCGAAGAGGCACTGCCAGATCTCGGTCTGCCCGGCGTGCCAGAAGTCGAAGAGCGCGTAGTGCACCGCCACCGCCAGGAGCGCCCCGGCGCCCACGCCGCCCGGCCGACCGGTCAGGCGGCCGGCGAGCGCGCCCACCCCCACCGCCGCCGCCAGGTCGACGACGCGGGCCGGCCACATCGCGTCGCCGAGGAGCGCGGACGGGAAGTAGGCCACGTAGATCCCGGGCGGCTTCAGGTCGAAGACGTCGACGTAGGGCCAGCGCCCGGCCAGCCACTCGCGGGCCACGTAGTGGAAGAGAGCTTGATCGCGCCCGTAGCCGAACGCGATCGACGGGAGGCCGAGGGCGATCGCGAGCGCGATCCCGAGGGCGTCCGGTCGAAGGCGTTCCCGCACGACGCGGAAGATACGCTACCGTCCGGCGGTGCGGCCCGCGCGACTCGAGAACCCGCCGGACGAGCCCTGCGGCGAGGGCAAATACGATCTCGCCATGCCGCCTCGCGCGCTGGTGGTGCCGGGCCACGAGAAGCGCCTGATCCCCGCCCTGCGGAAGGCGGCGCAGACCCGGGATCCGGACGAGATCCTGGTCCGCGCCATCTGCGCGGCGCACCAGGCGCCCGGCGATCCCGAGGCCGAGCGACTCGCCCGGGCCACCGCCGACCTCGCCGCGACCGGGCGCGCCTCCGCCGAGCTGTTCGAGCGGGGGGTGACGACGCCGGGCGATCTCGCGGGCATGGCCGCCAGCCGCCTCCCGGGGGTGAGCGCGGGGGACGCGCGGCTGCGAGGGCTGGCGATGGCGCTCCTCGAGCGCGCGCAGCGGGTCGGCGTGCTGCTCCGCAAGGACGACGCGGAGCGGAAGGCCTACCGCCTGGCGTTCCCGGAGCTGAAGGGCTGGATCGCGGTCTCGGGGGAGGACGACCCGCCGCATCGGCCGGTGAACGTGCCCCAGACGCCCCACCCCACCCGCTACGCGAACGTGCCGGTGGACGGCGCCCTGCTCCGCACCCGCTACGTGTGGGCGGGGCCCGACCACGCGCCGCTGATCGTGCTCCTGCACGGCCACAGCTCGCGGATCGAGGAGTACGACGCGCTGGTCGACGCCCTCCTCTCGCTGCGCGACGACGCGGGCGCGCCCCGGTTCGCGGTGGCGGTGCCGGACCTCCCGTGCTGCGGCTACACCGACCGGATCGACCCCGAGGAGATCGAGGGGACGGGCAGCAAGTGGCCGGCCCTCGACTACCTCGAGCGCTTCATCGAGGGCTTCGTGGCCACGCTCTGTGCCGAGCGCGAGCGGCCGATGGAGCTCGCGCTCGTCGCGGGCGGGAGCCTGGGCGGCAACCTCACGCTCCGCCTCGCCGAGGCGCGGGTGCCCTGGGCGCGGCGCTTCGCGGCCTGGAGCGCGGCGAGCGTGTGGACGTCGATGGAGGGCGACCTGATCAAGGGCTGCGCGCTCCGGACGACGCGCGAGCGCATGCTCGACGACGAGGTCGAGAGCAGCCGGCACGACTACTTCCAGCACGTCTTCGCCGACGCCATCTGCGGCACGGGCCGGCCGCAGCCGAAGATGTGGTACCGCGATCACTGGCCCTGCGCGGCCCGCCACACCAACCGCGCGATGTGGGATCGGCGCGAGATCTACGGCCCCGAGTTCCGCCGCTTCCACTGGCAGGTCGCGCACGAGCAGCTGGTGTTCAGCCACGTCGAGGTGACCGACGGCCGCGCGCCCTGGCAGCGGATCCGAGGCCCGATGTTCCTCGCCGCGGGGGATCAGGACAACTACATGTGGACGCACATCCACGACCGCACCGCCGACCTCGGGCGGCTCCTCGAGGGCGCCGGCGTCGAGGGCGACTGCTGGCTCTTCGCGAACACCGGCCACTCGATCCAGGACGAGCGCCCTGCCCTCCTCGCGCGCAAGCTCGACGCCTTCCTGCGTCGCTGCTGAGCTTGGGAGGGGTGGGTCGCCCCATCGCGCGCGCCCCCGCCCGCTCCCCCGGCCACCGCCCCACCGCGACCGACCCGAGACGACGGCAGGCGACGAGC
>JAYZQJ010000162.1:0-20325 GCA_036149055.1 Myxococcota bacterium
GGGCGGGCCCAGGGGGAGGGCGGGCCCAGGGGGAGGGGCGGGCCCACGGCGAGGGGCGGGGTCAGGCGATCGGGCTCTCGCCGACCCCGGCCACCGCTGAGGGACTGGGCTGGCAGCGCGATCGACACTGGCCACCGCACGGCCTGCCGCCCGACGCCCCGCTGGCGACCATCCATCCCGCCGCCATCTCTGCGGCTCTGCGTCTCTGCGAGAGATAATTCCCAGCCGTCGAGACCGCGTCGACCAGCCAAGGCGCGGCGACCCTCCATCCCGCCGCCTCCCCACCCTCTTCGCGTCTTTGCGTCTTTGCGAGAGAGAATTTGCGCCCAACGAGACCACCTCGACCGCCACGGCGCGGCGAGCCTCCATCCCACCGCCTCCCCAGCCCTTTGCGGCGTTGCGCCTTTGCGAGAGTACTTCGCAGCCGCCGAGGCTACGGCGACGAGAGGTCGTCCCCTTCCAGACGGAAGGAGTATGAGGCGCGGCCTTCGGCGAAGCGGAGGGGGAGAACCTGGATCACCTCGTCGTCGGCGCCTTCGCGGTGCACGATGATCAGCTCGGCCTCGAGGTCGGTCGGGGCGTCCGGATCGGCGCGGCGGACCTCGAGGCGGTAGGCGCCGGACTCCTGCTCGGGCACGTCGAAGGCCTCGATGCCGTGCTCGGGCGTCAGCTCGCTCGGGCGCGCGAGGCCCTCCCCCGGGTGGGCAGCCCAGAGGGCGAGCTGCGCGTCGGGGTGCGACCAGACCAGGGTGACGCGGAGGTCGCCGGCGCCGGTGAGCACGCCGCCGCGGCGCATGCGGCGCTTCAGCGCGTCGAGGCGATCGTCGTCGCCCGCCTCGCGCGCCGTGTGGCGGAGCTTGGCCAGGCGCACCGAGCTCCAGAGCTGGGCCACCCGCGCGATGCCCGCCGCGGCGCCCGGCTGCCCGGTCTCCATCAGCCGCTGCTCCAGCCGCAGCGCCTCGTCGATGCGCCCGGTGCCCGCCGCCGCCTGGGCGAGCAGGAGCAGCGCGGTCGGGTCATCCGGGCGGATGCTCGCCAGCGTCTGGTACTGACGGTAGGCGTCCTCGTACCAGCCGTGCGCACGGTAGAGGTCGCCGAGGCGCCGCCGCGCCAGCTCGTCGAGCGGCGCGAACTCCACGATTTCGCTGAAGACCCGGCGCGCCTCCTCCTCGCGGTCCATGCGCAGGAACATCTCGCCGACCGCGGTGCGGACGCCCGCGTCCGAGCGCGGGTCCACCCGGAGCCGCTCGGCCAGCCGGCGCGCCTCGGGGCCGTGCCCGCTCTGCTCGAGCAGCTCGAGCAGCCGGAGCTTCAGATCGAAGCTCTCCTCGTACTGCGTCGAGAGACGCCGGAGGGCCCGCAGCCGCGCCTCGTCGCCGTTGGCCCGCTCGAGCACCTGCTCGACCAGCTCCCAGTCCGGCTCCGCCCCCAGCCCGAACGCCTCGCGCACCGCGCGGAGGTCCTGCGGAGAGCGCACCCGGCGCAGGATCTCGCCCCGCAGGTAGCCGCGCGCGGACGCCGCCTCGAAGAGGCGATAGACCTGGATCATGCGCTCGACGCTGCCCGCCCGCCGGAGGATGCGCGAGAGCATCGCCCGGCGATCGCGCCAGGTCTCGAGCTCGCACGCGCGGCGCGCGCCCCGGTAGACCCGCAGCCAGCCGACCGCGCTCGGCTCGATCCCGAGGCGCTCGTCCCACAGCGCCTGCCGGTCGTCGAGGGAGAGCGAGGCCGCGTCGGAGCAGCGACGGCGCTCGTGGTGGGCGCTGGCTCGGACCGGCTGGCCCGGGCCTCGCACCACCACCGTCACCTCGCCGTCCTCGCCACCGCGCTCGCTCGCGTCGTCCCAGCCCAGCGTCGAGGTCGCGTCGACGGGGCGGTTGGCGGACACGTTGCGATCGTTGCGGGCGTCTCGATCGGAGGCCCGGGAGCGACGCCGGGCTCGCCGCGGGGCCGGTCGAGCGCGCCCCTCGCCGCGGCGCCGGTAGCGCCCGCCGCCCCCGGAGCCGCCGCCGCCCGCGCCGCTGCCGCCCGCGGCGCTGCCGCCCGCGGCGAGGCCCTCGCGGGCGGAGTCGAACACGTCGCCGGTGGCGGCCCCGAGGCGCTGCTGCTCGGCCGGCGCCGCGGCGGCCACCGCCTCCGGCTCCGGGACCGGCTCCTCCGTCGCGGGATCGGCGAAGAAGCCTCGGCTCCGCTCGGTCTCGCTCGAAGGCGCGCCGCTCACGTCGTCCTCCGCGCCCTGGATCGCGTAGCGGTTGTCGGTCGCCGTCGTCGCGGGCGCACCCATCGGCGCCTCCTGCGTCGGGATCTCGGCGGCCTCGCCTTCCTCCAGGGACGCCTGGACCGGCGCGGCGGCGGCCACCGCCTGGTCCTCCCGATCGGCGCAGCCCGCGATGGCGAGCGGGCCGAGGGCGACGCTCATCACGACGCTGCCCCACCCGGACTCCGGCCGCGCCTCGGCGAGCAGGCTCGGCCGATCCATCCACGGCAGCGCCGAGGCCCCCATGCGGCTCAGCTCCTGCGCGCTCGGCACGTAGTAGCTGGTGAACGGCGTGATCAGCCCGTAGCGGGTGCCCAGCTCCGCGACCTCCTCGCGGCCGCCGCCGTCGAGCAGCATCTGCCGCAGGCGCTCGGCCGCCCAGCGCAGCCGGAGATCGGCGCTCGCCTCGGTGCTCGCGGTGGCGACGTCGATCGTCCGCTCGAAGGGCTCGCCCGCGATCTGGCCGCGCACCGTGATCTGCGCGGGCGGCGCCTCGCGCACCCGGCCCACGACCGGCAGCACCGCGCCGCGCACCACGTCGACCGGCCGCCGCGGGTAGACGTTCTCGATGCCCGGGCCGAGCTCGACCTCCACCCGCTGCGCCACCGGCTCGGTCGCGTGCGCGAGGATCGAGAGCGCGGCGTCCGCGGCGGCGGCGCGCTCTTCGACCCGGAGCGCGAGGCCCCCGCCGCGGGTGAGCGCCTCGAGCAGGTCGAGGTTGGCGTCGCCGCCGATCGCGACCGCGTAGAGCCGGAGCGGCGCCGGCAGGCGCGCCATCCGGTCCAGCAGCCCCGCCGCCTCCAGCTCGCCGACGGTGGGCGCGCCGTCGCCGACGTAGATGACGGCGCCCGAGCGCGACGGGTCGAGCAGGCCGGCCGCCGCGCCGAGCGCCGCGCCGAGGTCGGTGGCGCCTCCGGCCGGCGCGCGGGCGAGCGCGTCGAGCAGCGCGTCGACCCGCGCCGCGTCGGCCGGCCCGAGCGCCGCCTCGCCGACCAGCGGGCGGATGGTCAGGTCGCTGGTGACCACCGCGACCCGGTCGTCCTCGCCGAGGTGCGCCGTCAGCGCCTCGACCATGCTGCGGCCGAGCTCCAGGTGCGCGCGATCGGTCGCGGCGCTCACGTCCGCGACCACCACGAGGTCGAGCCCCTCCTCGCGCGCCTCGTCGAAGAGCGCGTCGGGCAGCCGCAGCGGCAGGTACCAGTAGTCTCGCTCGTCGGCCTCGCCGATCACGGGCGGCGCGTCCGGCGCGCGGGGCGGCGGATCGTGCGGCGCCTGCCACGCCCGCTGCGGGCCCTCGGCCGCGTCGAGCTCGAGCCAGAAGTCGGCGCGCGGCGCGAAGTCGCTCCGGCGGAGCCGGACCCGGCCCTCCTCGATCGCGGCGCCCATGCCGGCCCGCACGTGCTCGGCCCCGGCCTCGTCGACGTCGACGGTGATCGACAGCTCCTGAATCCGCGGCGCGCGTCGGCCGGCGCCCATCGGGTAGCGGTAGAGCCGCGAGCCGCCGCGGGGGGACAGCCACTCCGCGTAGCGCACCACGATGCGGCGGGTCTCGCCGGCGCCGATCGGGTAGATGCGCGCCTGGTAGCGGCCCGGCGCGACCCACTCCAGCAGGGCGGGGTCGAGGGTGGAGCCGCGATAGACCTGCGCCTCGTACGCCTGGCGCGCCTGCGCCTTCTCGCGCACGTAGCCGTCGACCATGCGGCCGGCGCGATCGACCGCGAAGCGCTGCAGCACGCCGCCCTCGGGCACCCGGATCCGGTAGAGGCCCTCGACCGTCTCGCTCGCGGGGTTGAAGAAGACCTGCTCGACCTCGGTGATCGCCAGGTCCCCGACGACGCGCACCTGCACGTCGAGCCGGCGGATCACGAGCGGCCAGCGGGCCTGCCCGACCTCCTCCGGCACCCGCGCCTCGAGCACGCCGACGCCCGCGGCGCCGGCCGCGTCGCCGGGCCCGGGCCGCGCCAGGCCGCCGGTCCAGTCGTGCCAGAGGGCCACCGCCTCCGTGCTCGCCGGGGAGAAGGTCTGCCGCTCGCCCGCCCGCACCACGCCGCGCTCGTCGCCGCTCCGCCAGCTGACCTCGCCGCGCACCACGTACACGGAGAGCGGGTCGGCGGTGACGCTGACCGCGGCGTCGGCCAGGCGCAGGCTCACCTCGCCGCGGGTGAGGAAGAGCTCCTCGCCCTCCCCGGCCTCCGCGTACAACCGGCCCGCCTCGAGCCCGAGGGTGCGCTCGTCCTCGAGGGAGAGCCGCGCGCCCGCGTCGAGCAGCAGCTGCGGGCCCACGTCGAGCTCGAGCCGCGCGAGATCGCTCGCGGCGATGCCCTGACCGGCGGCGGCGCGCCCGATCCGCGCGACGTCGGCCTCGCCGATCGTCGCGTCCCCGCGCACCTCCACCACCGTGCCGAGCGTCCGGTCGAGGGCCGCGTCGCTGCCGCACCCCGCTGCCAGCGCCGGGACCAGCAGCGCCACGACCCGCAGCGCCAGGACCCGCAGCGCCAGGCCGCACCCCGTTCCCCTGTTCACGACCCGAGACGATAGCAGAGACGCGTCCACGGGAGGCGTGACCCCGACGCGGCCGGAGACCTTGGGCGGCTACTCCCGGACGCAGATCGCGCCGAAGGTCTGCTCGGGCGGCGGCTCGGCGATCCACCAGTTGTCCGCGCCCATGTGATCGCAGGCGAAGTTCTGCCCGAGCTGCGAGCGGAGGTCGTAGAGGCCCGGCTCGGTCGGCGCGGTGAGCACCGCGTCGCTCTCTCCGGTGAAGCCGTCGGGGGGCGGCACGTCGTCGTAGGCGCAGTACTGACGCGTCCCGGGGATGAAGCCGATCTCGACCTGATCGATGCAGCTGTCGCAGAGGGGATCGGTCACGAAGTAGGTGAAGCGGATCGGCACGTCGGCGCCGGGCGCGACCACCAGGGTGTTGCGCGCCTCTCCGTCCAGCCGCACGTCCGAGATCCGCACGAAGGGCGTCTCGTTCACCTCGGCGATGCTGGGTCGCGGGCCGCAGGGCCAGTCATCGCAGCGGTCGCCGACGCCGTCGCCGTCGGAGTCCTCGGCGCCGCAGCCCGGATCGGTGCCTCCGTCGAGCTCCGCGCCCGGGCGGGCCGGCCGCAGATCGTCGGGCGGCACGTCCTGGCTGACGCAGCCGGGGGGCGCGCAGGTCTCGTCGGCGCCGCAGCTCCGGTCGACGCAGCGGTCGAGCAAGAACATCGGCAGCAGGAGCCGCTGCCCGGCCACGAAGCCGGCGCGGAAGCGCTGCTCCACCAGGACCTCGTCGCTCGGGCCGGGCGCGCGCGCGACGACCGTGACCCGCCGGCTCGCGTCGTCGTCGATCGGCACCACCCCGAAGGACAGCGGCAGCTCGAAGCGCGCCGGCGGGCTCCCTTCCCCCGGCGCCGCGAGCGCGAAGCGCACGTCCGAGAGCGTCACGCCGGTCGGGTCGACGGTCTCGACCGAGATGGCGACCACGTCGTCCGGCACCGCGAGGTCGCTGTCGACGACGACCACGAGCTGGGTGGGCTCGGCGGCGCAGCCGGCCGCCGCGAGCAGCAGTAGGGCGATCGGGCCGCGCATCCCGCTCATCCTACCCCGACGCCTCGGCCGCCGTCCCGCCCCGCGCGCGCTCGAGCTCCAGGGGCTCCACCTCGGGGGCCTCGACTCTCCGCTTCACGAGCAGGCGCTCGCGGGCGTCGGACTGGGCGCGCCGCACCCGCTCCCGGAGCGCGTCGTCCCGGGCGTCGCGCTCTCGCTGCGCCGCGAGCTGGTGCGCCGTGCGGAGGCGATCGGCGGCGCCCTCGATCAGCTCGGCGTCGGTGGTGACCCCCGCCCACTCGATCGGCTCACGCATCAGCAGCCGGCTGTGTCCCCGCGCGCCGAGCGGGCCGTGCCGCGCCTCGGCCTGCTCGAGGGAGGCCCGCAGCGCCGCCTCGCGCTCGCGCACCCGCCGCCGGGCGTCGGCCACCCGGGCGCGGCTCTCGGGCGCGCGTTCCTCGGCCTCGGGCAGCCCGAACGCTCCCTCGATCCAGGCGTCCACCAGCCGCAGCGCGACCCAGCGGAGCGTGGTCGCCCGCCGCAAGGGGAACAGGGGCCACTCCCACCAGCGCGGCCGCGCGCGCGCGAAGTAGCGGAGGCGCGCCGCGAGCTCGATCAGCGCCGCCTCCTGCTCGGGCGCGCGGGCCGAGAGTCGCCCGGCGCGGTCGCGCAGCAGGCGGAGCATCGGCAGGGCGCGCTCCACGTCCGAGAGCGACAGCCCGCGACGCCAGCCCGACGCCAGCACCGCGCGCTGCTCGTTGACGAGGTCGACGAGGATCGCGCGGACCTCGGGCCACGGATCACCGCCCCGCGCGACGACCGCCTCGAGCCGCTCGAGCTTGTGCTCCAGCTCCCGGGCCAGCAGCAGGACCTGCTGGAAGTAGGGCCCGTCGATGTCCTCCGGCCGGAGCTCGCCCAGCCGATCCGAGACGTGCACCACGTGGCTGCGCCCCGACTCGAGCGTGGTGCGGACCTCGAGCTCCCCCACCCGCCAGCGCTTCATCAGCCCGACGCTCGACACCTGCTCGGGCGCGAAGCGCGGCGTGACCACGAAGCGCCGGTTCGGGTACTCGTCCCGCAGGTGGGTCGACAGCGCCAGCGCGCGCCGCTCGAGCAGGGCCTCGGTCGGGGGCTCGAACCAGAAGCCCACGTGATGCACGTCGCAGACCTCGTGCAGCTCGAGCTCGCCCTGCCCGTGCAGGTCGCCGAGGCCCGCGACCGCGGCGCGCAGCTCTCCGGAGCTCGCCCGCCGCGCGCTCGGCTGCGCGCCGTCGTCCGGCATCAGCCAGCGCGCCAGATCGACGTCGCCCTCCCCGCCGCCGACCACCGCGAGCGCGACGTCGTGCGCCTTCATGCGGAACAGCGCGTCGCGGTCGAGGAGCCGGTGGGGGCGGACCGCGCCCGCCGCCGTCTCGATCTCCGCGTCGAGGATCACCACCGTGCCGCCCGCGACGTGCTCGAGCAGCGCCCCGTCCTCCCGCGGCGCCGCGAGCGGGAGCTGGCCCTCGAGCGTGCAGTCCCACACGGCGACCTTCAGGCCGAGGCGCGCCGCGAGCCGCTCCCAGGCGTCGATCTGCGCCCGCGTCGTCCGGTGGTGGGTCACGAGCAGCACGTCGCAGCCCTCCACCCGGCGGTAGCGGCGCGCCACCCGCCACTCGAAGTCGCGCAGCTGCACCGGGCGCAGCTCGGCGGCGCGCGGACGCTCGAGCTCCAGCGAGAGCCGGAAGCGCGCGCTCCGGTAGTGGGGCGCGTCCGGCGCGATCGCGATCGTCGCCTCGAAGGCGCGCGTCTCGCCCGCGCCGAGCTCGGCGATCGCGCACACCCAGCCGTCGTCCCAGGGGACCGCGCGACCGGCCGCGTCGTGGAGGGTGACGTGCTCCGAGCCGAGCTCGGCGCCCTCCGGCCTCAGGCGGAAGCGCACGTGGCGGGGCACGTCGCCCCGCTCGCCGAAGCTCCGCCCGCTGACGCTGCGCACCGCGAAGCGCACCCGCGCCGCCTCCCCGGGGGCGAGCGCGTGCAGGCTCTCGATCTCGGAGACCTGGACCGGGAAGCGCACCAGGAAGCGCCCCTGTGGATCTCCCGGGCCGTGGTAGCCCTCGAACGCGCGGTGCGCCGCGGGCAGCACGGCGCCTTGCAGGATGTGATCGACGGCCTCGAAGGGATCACCCGGCGCCTCCGGCTCCCAGTCGCCGATCGTGAAGTACAGGCTCCCGTCGACCTCGGCGATCTCGCCGGGGCCCAGCGCGCGCGGCAAGCGGAGGTGGGCGTCGCGGTCGGGCCACACCCAGCCCTCGGACTCGAGCGCGAGCTGCACGTCGTGGTTGTGCGGGGTCGGCATGCCGCCGACGTTCATCACCCGCAGCCCGCGCACCTCCACCCGCTCGTCCGGCTCGTAGACGCCGTCCTCGTTGGCGCTCAGGTGCGCGAACGAGACGAGGCGCAGGCGGTAGCGCTCCTCGTAGCGCTCGACCCGGTCGGCGTAGTGCACCGCGATCTCGAAGCGTCCGTCCGGGCCCGCCTCGCCCGGGTGCAGGCGCGCGCGCCCGGCTCGCCCGTCGCGTCCCCGCGGCCCGGACGATCCGCCGGGGTTGCTGTGGTGCCGGGTCCGGGTCCGGGTCTTGCCCTGCGCGTCGCGATAGCTCTCGCTCGTCGTCCAGTGATGGCTGCTGCCGCCCGCGCCCCCCGCCCCGCCGCTGCCGCCCGCGCCGTTCTGCCCCGCCGCGCCGCCGCCCCCGCCACGCACGTCGTGCCGCACCAGCATGAGCAGGTGGGTGTGGTCCCCCGAGACCGCCACCTCGACGCGCCCGCCGCTGCCGCCGCTCGCGCCGCTCGTCCCGTCGCCGCCGTCGCCGCCGTCGCCCCCCGGACCGCCGTTCCCCCCGCTGCGGTAGCGGGTCGCGTCGGAGCCCCGCCGCCCGCGCGCGCCGTCCCCGCCGCGGCCGCCGTGGCCGCCGTCGCCGCCGCGTCCGCCGACCGCCCGCAGGTCGACGAAGCCGCCCTCGTCGAAGACGAGCTCCTCGCGCCCCTCGCGCTGGCCTCCGTCGGGGCTCAGCACCCACGCGTCGGCGACGAGCTTCCGCTCCCCCTCGTGATCGTGCGGCGCGAGCCGGACCCGGATCGAGCCCGCGCTCTGCCCGAGCTGGGGGCGGCCCGCGTCCCCGCCTCGTCCGCCGTGCCCGCCGCTCCCGCCGCCGTGATGGCCGGCGTGGCCGTGCGCGCCGTGGGCCCCGTCGCGCCCCGACACGTCGAGTCGGGCCAGGCTGCGGTCCGGGTCTCCCGAGCCCTCCTCCGGCGCCTCGAGCGCGTGCTGACGGTAGACCATGCGGCGGCGAGGATATCGCAGGCAGCTTGACGCGATGTGTCGCGCCGCGAAACGATGCCCCTGGCATGGGCGCCGAAGCCGATCCGTCGCGCCAGAGCCTGCCGCCCGCCGGCACGGTCATGGGGGGGCGCTACCGACTCACCCGGCTCATCGCGGCCGGGGGGATGGGCGCCGTCTTCGAGGCCGAGGACGAGCAGGAGGCGCGGACCGTCGCGCTCAAGCTCCTCCACCCCGAGCTGACCAGCGAGCGCGACGTGCGCCGCCGCTTCCGGCGCGAGAGCTCGGTGCTGCTCGCGCTCGACCACCCGAGCGTCGTCAAGCTCCTCGACGTCGGCACCAACGACGACGAGCTGCTCTTCTCGGTGATGGAGCTGCTCGACGGGGAGACCCTCTACGAGCGGCTCCAGGCGGGCGGCGCGATGACGCCGCGGGCGCTCCTGCCCATCGTCGACGGCATCGCCGAGGGGCTCGCCGCCGCTCACGAGCACGGCGTCATCCACGGCGACCTCAAGCCCGCGAACGTCTTCTTGCTGCGTGACCCCGCCGGTCCGTCGCCGGTGAAGCTGCTGGACTTCGGCCTGAGCAAGGTGCTCGGGCTCGAGCGGCTGACGCGCACCGGGGAGCTCATCGGGACCCCCGCCTACATGGCGCCCGAGCTGTTGACGGGCAAAGGAGAGCCCGACGCGCGCATCGACACCTACGCGATGGGCGTGATCCTCTACCAGTGCCTCGCCGGGCGCGTGCCGTTCGAGGGCAAGGTCCCCGGCAAGCTCATGATGGACATCGTGATGGGTGATCACCCGCCGCTCGCCGAGCTCGCGCCCGGTCTGCCCGAGGACGTGCCGCTCGTGGTCTCGCAGGCGATGAGCCGGCAACCGGGGCGCCGCTTCGGCAGCGCGATCGCCCTCGCCCGCGCCTTCCGCGCCGCCGCCGCGTGATGAAGGGCAGGCAGCGAGGGCTCGCCGCCGTGGTGACGGTGGCCGGGGTGCTGGCGCTCGTGGCGTGGTCCACCTGGCGCGGCGATCGCGACGGCGAGGAGAGCGCGCGTCGGTGGGCCGGCGAGCAGTGGGACGTCGCGCGCGGCTGCTTCCTCGGCACCCCGGCCGGGCGCGGCGAGGCCGAGAGCGAGCTGGTGGTGAAGCTCTGTGGGCGCCTGCTCGAGACCCGCCTCTCGCCGCCCGAGGGCACGCCGTGGCCGGCGCGCTGCGTGGGGCTGCTGACCGGGGTGCGCGACGCCGGCGACGCCGACGCGATCGCGGCCCTCGAGATCCTCGCGCCCCGGGTGACCCCGGAGATGTCGCTCGAGGACGCGGCCGAGGCCCTGCGGGAGCTCGCCGGGCCGATCGCGACCCTCGACGAGGCGATGCCGCCGGGCGCCGCCTGGGATCCCCCCGCGGCCGGGCCGCCGGTCGCGCTGATCCTCGAGAGCCTCGACGACGCTCTGGCGCCGCCGCAGCGTCCTTTCCTCTCGGCGAGCGCGGGCGAGGCGCGCCTCTTCGACGAGCTGGGCGAGCGCCGCATCACCGGCGCGCCCGGCGGGCCGTGGACGCTCGAGCGCCCCGACGCGGCGCCGACCGAGCTCTCCCCGCCGACGCCCACCGCGCGGCACCCTCGCTTCGGCGCGGGCGGGCTGGTGTGGCTGGACGACGACGTCATCCACGCGGGCGAGGTCGAGGTGCCGCACCGCGTCGAGGGCGCCGACGGCCTCGCGCTCTGCGGCGACGCGCACTGGATCCTGGCCGCGGGCGAGCGCGTCTTTCGAGCCCCCGCTCAGCCGATCCGCCCGACGCCGCCGCGCGCGGGGGTCCGCGTCGCCTGTGACGCGTCGCGGGTGGTGCTCGCGTGGCCCGAGGAGGGGCGCTTCCGGCTCGTCGCCTGCACCGACGCGGGCTGCGCCGCGCTCCCGCCTCTGCCCGCCGGCGGCGATCTCCAGCTCGCGGTGCGCGGGGAGACGATCGTCGCCGCCGCCCGCGACCCGGAGAGCGGGGTCCCGGTGACGCGACGCCTGGACGGAGACGCGTGGAGCGCCCCGAGCCCGGCGCCGCGAGGCCGCCTGAGCGCCGACGCCGAGGCGTTCACCCTCACCACCGCCGACGGGCGCGCGGTGCGCAGCGAGACGGGGCTGTCGTTCCGTTGAGCTCCGTCGACATCGCGGCTCGACCGCGCAAGACTCCCGACGTGCGCTGGATCGTGATCTGGAGTCTCTCCCTGCTGCTGCTGCTGCCCGCGTGCGGCCGACGCCGCGCCCTCCACCCCCGGTCGGGGGGCCAGGGCCAGTGGGGCGCCCCGGCCGGGCAGCGCGGCGGCTGGATCTCGGTGAGCCCGCCGCGGACGGGGGTCACCGTGCAGATGCCGGCGGCCCCGCAGACGTCGACCCGCAGCGGGCGGGACGACGACGGCGCGCGCTTCCACTCGACGATGGTGCGCAGCCAGGCGGCCACCGGCAGCTTCGCGCTCATCATCACCGAGTGGGAGGGCGGGCTGGTGGGCGACCCGCTCATCGCCGCCGCCGAGGTCGCCGACGACCTCTTCGAGACCCAGGAGCTCGGCCGGCGACGCTCGAACCGGCTCGACATGCCCGGCTTCTACGGCCGCGAGGACGTGGGCGTGGCCCCCAACGGCGCCTTCGTCGCGTTGCGGCAGTTCGTCGGCCGGCACCGGATCTACGTCGCGCTCGCCGTGGTCGCGAACCATCAACTCAACCTGCAGGTCGCCGAGCACTTCATGGCGTCGATCGAGCTGCAGAACAACGACGCCCTCCTGCCCTTCGGACAGCCGAGCGAGCTCGAGGCCATCTACATGCCCGAGGCCGACTTCTCGGTCCGCATGCCGGCGCTGACCCACCGCTCGAGCTCGGAGGTGGAGATCGCCGGGCGCACCCGGAGCGCCTGGACCTACGAGAGCCGGGGCAGCGACGCCCGCTACCGGATCCGGGTCATCGCGTTCGAGGAGTCGCCGCCCGAGGGGATCCTGGAGACGGTCGGCACCCAGCTCTCACTGGGCACGCGGCAGCACCCGACCGACGCCTCCGGCTTCCCCGGCCACGTCTACTCGCGCGCGAGCGACTCGGGCGTCGGCGCGGCGCGGGTCTTCGTCACCGCGACCCGGGTCTACGTCGTGGACGAGGCCCACCGACGCGGCGCCACCGAGCACGAGGCGCGGGCCCGCGAGTTCTTCGACTCTTTCCGGATTCACTGATGCGCGCGCTCCTCTGCTTCGCCCTCGTCTCGCTCTCGGCCTGGACCGCGTCCGCGCAGGACGCCGCCCCGGCGGTGAACCTCCGCCCGATCGACCGGGCGACGGTGCGCATCCTCTCGCTGCGGGGGCTCGACGTCTCCCGCGGGGAGGGCCGCACCACCCGGGTGACCCGCGTGGCCGCCAACCCGCTGAGCTCGCACGGCTCGGGCGTCGCGATCGGCCCGCGGCTCGTGCTCACCGCGCGCCACGTGGTCTGGTCGGCCAACGCCTGGGTCGTCTTCCAGCCGGGCAGCAACGAGCCGATCGCCGCGCGCCCGATCTACGTCGATCCGGATCGCGACATCGCCTTCCTCACCCTCGACGAGCCGGTGAGCGACACCCTGAGCGGGCTCGAGGAGCGGCGGCTCACCCTGAGCGAGCGCGTGAGCGTCAGCGGCTACCCGCTCGACCTGCGCGAGACGATCCCGGCGGCGGCCAGCGGCGAGGTGAGCCGGGTGACGCGCAACGGGGAGCTGCACCTCACCATGACCGTGAACCCCGGCCACTCGGGCGGCCCGGTGATCGACGGCGAGGGGCACCTGGTCGGCATCCTGTCGGCGCGCGGGCGCATGGACCGCGGCGTGGAGGGCCTCGCCATCGCGGTGCCGATGAACCACATCCTGACGGCGCGCGGCCGGGTGCCGCAGACCGCGCCGACCTTCGATCAGGTGGACCGGGACGTCGCGCGGGTGATCTCCGTGCTCGCCGACGTGGAGGACCGCCCGCTGCACGAGCAGCGCGACACGATCGTCCCGCTCGTCCGCCGCGCGGTGAGCTGGGAGGACCACGACGCCGATCGCGACGCGCTCGCGGCGGCGCTGGCCTGGAACACCCTGCTCGGCCTCCTCGAGGAGCGGCGGGCCCCCGACATCGAGCAGCTCCCGGCCGACGACCGAGAGCAGGCGCTGCTGCTGCGCAACGCGGCCGGCCGGCTCGCCCGGCGGGCGCTCGAGAACGGCCCCCACGTGCGCCGCCTCTTCCCGATCGTGCGCGCGATCTCGCTCGGCCGGACCGACGGCGGCCCGAACGACGAGCAGTGACGCGGGTCAGGGCGCCTGCACGCGCACGCGGCGGCGGAGCTCGGCGACGAAGCCGGGCTGGTCGGTGATCAGATCGACCGAGGTGCCCTCGACGTCCACCGACGCGCCGTGCACGTAGAGGGCGCAGCGATCCATGCCCTCGTTGCCCATCGCCGCCGCGAACGCGATGTGACAGCGGATGTGATCGACCACCGGCGCGAGGTCCTGCGCCGAGGCGAAGGTCATCCGGATGCCCGCCTCGATGTCCTCGACCTCGACCAGCCCGAGGAGCAGCGGGCAGCTCGCGCGCGTCTCCGGCGGGAACTCCGCGCACTCGGCCTCGGCGAAGTCGCGGAGCTGCGCCGCCCGCTCTCGGTGCGCGCCCGCGTGCTCGCGGTGATCGTCCGCCGCGTGGAGGTGCACCTCGGTCGGGTTGTAGTGATCGGTGCCGTAGTAGAGGTCGGTGCCGGGCTGCTGCCCCCCGGTGGTGAGCCGCGCGTCGGGGTCGTACTGCCCCTCGTGCTCGGCGGCCGCGGCCTCCTCGCGCTCGGCCTCGGCTTCGTGCTCCGCCGCCGTCAGGTTCTCGGTGGCCGGGTCCTGCGGACCCCCGCACGCGACGCCGAGGGCGAGAGCGAGCAGGGCGACCGCGCTCCAGGTGATGGTCTTCGGCATCGGGCGCGATGTACGCACCCCGCCTCCACGGGCCACGCGGCGCTGTCCCCCGCGAGCGAGGCTGCTACCCTCGGGCCGTGGCCCAGGCCGAGACGAGCCCCCCGCCGCGGCGGATCGCGGATCGGTACACCCTGCGGGGAGAGCTCGGGGCCGGCGGCATGGGCGTGGTCTACGAGGCGTTCGACGAGCGCCTGTCGCGGCCGGTGGCCCTGAAGCTGATCCACCCGCACCGCGACGCGGCGAGCAACGCCATCGAGCGGCTGGAGCGCGAGGCCCTGAGCGCGGCCCGCCTCGGTCACCCCAACATCGTGCGGGTGCTCGACTTCGGGCGCGCCGAGGACGGCGCCTTCCTGGTGATGGAGCAGCTGACCGGCGAGACCCTCGAGGCGCGGGTGGTGGACCGGGGACGGCTCGATCCAGCGCGCGCGGTCAAGATCCACCTGCAGCTCCTCGACGCGCTCGACGCCGCGCACGCCGAAGGCGTCGTGCACCGGGACGTCAAGCCGTCGAACGTCTACCTCACCCGGCTCGCCGACGGCTCGGAGCTGGTGAAGCTGCTCGACTTCGGGCTCGC
Organism: Myxococcota bacterium; assembly: GCA_036149055.1. Lineage (GTDB taxonomy): Bacteria > Myxococcota_A > Polyangia > Polyangiales > Sandaracinaceae > JAVJQK01. The sequence goes on from JAYZQJ010000162.1 coordinate 14,613, forward strand.
CTATCTCCTCGAGGAGGCGGCGGCGAAGAAGCTGACGGCGACCGGGATCGCGATCGGCACGCCGGCCTACATGTCGCCCGAGCGGGTGCGCGGCGCGCCGGTCGACGCCCGCAGCGATCTCTACGCGGTCGGGGTGTCGCTCTACGAGTGCCTGACCGGCGAGCTGCCCTTCGCCGCCGCCACGCCGGTGGCCCTCCGCGGCCAGATCCTGCTCGAGCAGGCGCCGTCGATCCGGGACAAGCGCCCCGAGATCGCGGCGGCGCTGGTCGGGGTGGTGGAGCGGGCGATGGCCAAGGAGCCCGACGCCCGGTTCGCCACCGCGCGCGCGATGAGCGAGGCCCTGCGGGCGGCCGCGGACGGGCTGACGGAGCACGGCGACGCGGGGACCGAGGCGCCCGCGGACCGGGCCCCCGCCGCCTCCACCCAGTCGGGCTTCGCCGAGGAGCGCGCCAAGATCGAGTCCTCGGAGACGATGCCCGCCATCCCGGCGAAGAAGCTCGAGCTCGGCACCCAGGAGACGCTCGCCGCGATCCCCGCCGGCACCCAGCGCGGGCTCGGCCGCCTGGGAGACGCGCCCGAGCCGGCGGCGGCCCCCGCGCTCCCCGCGACGCGCGCCCCGGGGGAGCTCGCCGCGCCTCCCGGCAAGGAGCGTGACCGCGATCCGCACGCCACCCTGCCGCGAGGCGGCATCACCCGCCCGCACGCCAGGGCCCGGGAGCCGGTGTCGCCCCCGACCGCGGCCCGGAAGCGACCCGCGCGCGCGGGCTGGATGGTGGGGCTCGCGGTCGGCATGGGCGGCGGGCTGCTGGTCCTCGCGGCGCTCTGGATCTGGCACGTGAGCGGCGCGCCGGAGCCGACCGCGCCGCCGGCCGCCGCGCCCGTCACGGCTGAAGAGGTCACGCCCGAAGAGGTCACGCCCGAAGACAGCACGCCCGAGGTCGCGCCGGCTCCCGCGCCGGAGCCCACCGCGCCGGTCGAGGTCGTGGGCGTCGATCCGCCCGAGCCGGAGGTCGCGGCCGAAGTCGAGGCGCCCCCGCGTCGCCCCCGGCCCCGCCCGCGCCCTCGCCCGACGACGACGACCGCGCCGCCGCCCGCTCCGACGCCGCCGCCGCGCCGCCTCCCCGCGTCGTCGATCGACGGCCCCCTGGAGCCCGACTGGGGCTCGCCGCCGCCACGCTGACGGTCAACCTCGTCTCGAGCTGCTAGAGTCCGCGCGCCCGTTCCATGGACGACGACGACGCCCCGGCGGTGCCGGTCCCCCGGAAAGCGGCGAGCGCCCTGCGCTACTCGCTGCGTGCCCTCCAGCTCGCCTGGTCGACCAGCCGTGGGCTGACGGTGCTGCTCGTGGTGAGCACGGTCGTGGCCGGCGTGGCGCCCGCGGTCGCCGCCTACGTCGCCCGGATCGTGGTCGATCAGGTCGTGGCGGCGATGGACGGCGTGGCCGGCGCCCGGAGCGTGGCGTTCTGGGCGATCGCGGCCGAGGCGGGCCTCGTGGGCGCGGTGGTCGCGGCCGGCCGGGGGCTCACCTTCTGCCAGCAGCTCCTCAAGGCGAAGCTGGCCCACACCGTCACCCACCTCATCCTCGACAAGGCGATCACCCTGCGGCTGAGCGACTTCGAGGACCCCTCGCTCCACGACCGCATGGAGGAGGCGCGCCGCGAGGCGACGGTGCGCCCGCTCAGCCTGATCACGCGCGCCTTCACGCTCGCGCGCTACGCGATCAGCCTCGTCGGCTACTTCGCGCTCCTCGCGCAGCTCAGCTGGTGGGCGGTGCTCGTGCTCGTCGTCGCCGGCATCCCGTCCTTCCTCGCCGAGGCGCGCTTCAGCGAGCAGACCTTCCGCTTCTTCAAGCAGCACTCCCCCGAGAACCGCGAGCGCCACTACATCGAGACCGTGCTCACCCGCGAGGAGTTCGCCAAGGAGGTCGGCTTCTTCGGCCTCGGCGAGCTGCTGCTCGGCCGCTACGACGCGCTCTTCGAGCGGTACTACGGCGAGGACCGGAAGATCGCGGTCAAGCGACACGCCTGGGGTCTCGTGCTCGGCCTCCTCGGCACGGCGGCGTTCTTCGGCGCCTACGTCTGGATCGTGTGGGACACGGTGGAGGGCATCCTGACGCTCGGTCAGATGACGATGTACCTCGTCGTGTTCCGCCAGGGGCAGACGGCGGTCACCAGCGCGCTGGCCGCGCTCGGCGGCATCTACGAGGACGCGCTCTACCTCGAGAACCTGGACGCGTATCTCGAGCACCGCGTGCCGGAGCTGTCGGGCACCGCGACCGAGGGCCCGCGCCCGGGCGACGGGCTCCGGGTCGAGCACCTCAGCTGGACCTACCCCGGCGCGCGCGGCCCTGCGCTCTCCGACGTCAGCTTCCACGTGAAGCCGGGCGAGACGCTCGCGGTCGTCGGCGCCAACGGCAGCGGCAAGTCCACGCTCGTGAAGCTCCTCACCCGCCGCTACGTCGCGACCGAGGGGCGCATCCTGCTCGACGGGCTCGACCTGCGCGAGTGGAGCGTCGCCGGGCTGCGCGCGCGGGTCTCGGTGCTCTTCCAGGACTTCAACCGCTACAAGCTGAAGGCCGGGGAGAACGTGGGCGCGGGCGACCCGACGCGCTTCGAGGACGAGGACGGGTGGAAGCGCGCGGCCGAGCAAGGCCTCGCCGCCCGGCTCATCGAGCGCCTGCCCGAGGGCTATCACACCCGGCTCGGGAAGGCGTTCCGGGGCGCGACGGAGCTCAGCGGCGGCCAGTGGCAGCGCCTCGCGTTCGCCCGGGCGCTCATGCCGACCGGCAACGACCTGCTCATCTTCGACGAGCCGACGTCGGCGGCGGATCCGAAGCGGCAGGCCGAGATCGACGAGCGGCTCGAGGACATCCTCGACGGGCGCATGGGGCTGATCGTGAGCCACCGGCTCGCGACGGCGCGCATCGCCGATCAGATCCTCGTGCTCGAGGAGGGGCGCGTGGCCGAGCGCGGCACGCACGACGCCCTGGTCAGCGAGGCCGGCATCTACGCCGGGCTCTTCGAGACGCAGGCGGAGGCGTATCGATGATCGGAGTGGTGGGGGCGGGCTCGATCGGCTGCTTCGTCGGCGGGCGACTGATCGGCGCGGGGGCGGAGGTGTGCTTCCTCGGGCGCGAGCGGCTGCAGGCGGAGATCGCCGAGCACGGGCTGACGGTGAGCGACTTCGAGCGCCAGCAGCGCTTCGCGCCGGACGAGGTGCGCTACGAGACCGACGTGCGCGCGCTCGCCGACTGCGACGCCGCGCTGGTGTGCGTCAAGAGCGCCCAGACCGAGGAGATCGCCGCGCAGCTGCACGAGGTGCTGCGCCCCGACGCCCGCGTCTTCAGCCTGCAGAACGGCGTGCGCAACGCGGAGCGGCTGCGGGCCGGGCTCGGCGAGCGCGTGGTGGTGCCGACCATCGTCGACTTCAACGTGGTGTCCCGCGGAGACGGCGTCTTCCACCGCGGCTTCAGCGGGCCGCTGACCGTCGAGCGCCACCCGGCCGCGGCGGCGGAGATCGCGCAGCTCGAGGGCGCGCTCGAGGTGAAGCTCGTGGACGCGATCGGCCCGCTGCAGTGGACCAAGCTGCTGGTGAACCTCAACAACGCGGTGAGCGCGCTGACCGACGCGCCGACCCAGCGCATGCTCGCCGAGCGCGCGCTCCGCCACTGCGTCGCCGCGATCATCGAGGAGGCGGTCCGGGTGCTCCGGGCGGACGGGATCCGTCCGGCGTCCCTGCGCGGCGTGCCGGTCTGGCTGATGCCCAAGGTGCTGCGCCTCCCCGACGCGGTCGCGCGCCTCGTCACCCGGGCGCAGGTGAAGGTCGACGCGGAGGCCCGCTCCTCGATGTGGGAGGATCTGCGCCGCGGCCGACCGACCGAGGTGGAGTGGCTCAACGGCGAGATCGTGCGGGTGGCCGCGCGCGCCGGCGTCGAGGCGCCGATCAACGCCCGGGTCGTGGCCCTGATCCACGACGCCGAGGCGGCGGGCGGCACGCCCGCCTACTCGGGCGAGCGGCTCGCGGCGGAGCTCGGCGTGCGTCTCTGACGCGCGTCACCGCGACAGCGCGGCCGCGAACGCCCTGAACGTGCCGCGGTCGTTGCGGTCGAGCACGCTGAAGCGGACGCGCGAGAACACGCCGCGGTGGGTCGTGCGGAGCGCGTCGGCGAAGAGCCCGGCGATCTGCGCCGGGTCGTTCCGGAACACCCCGCAGCCCCACGCGCCGAGCACCACCGCGTCCTCGCCGTGCGCGGCGAAGGCGTCGAGCACCTTGCGCAGCCGGGCGCGCATGATCGAGGCGACGTCCACCCGCGCCTTCGACGCCCCCACGTTCACCGCCGGCGACGTGACGAACGTGCAGGCCCAGGGCGCGTCGAGCAGCGCGCCCTCGTCGTCCCGGAACACCGGCACCTCCGGCGACACGATCAGGTGATCGCTGTAGGTCGCGTCCCTCTGCGCGCGGTGGAAGTCGTAGTACGGCGAGCCCCGCAGGCAGGCGTACAGCCCCGACGCCCGAGCCAGGCTCTCCTCCTGCGCCTCCGAGCCGCCGAGGAAGCCCCCGCCCGGGTTCTTGGCCGACGCGAAGTTGAGCGCCGCCGGCGACAGCCCCGCGTCACGCAGCGCGCGCGCCCCGGCCAGCGTGGTCTCGTTCACCACCTCCACCTGCGTCGGACGCTCCAGAGGCGACGCGGGCGGCGGCGGCTCGTCGGGCGTGTAGAGCCGCGTTCGCTCCACCGCGCGCTCGAGCGCGTGACGGAGCTCGACGTGCCCGCCGCCCGGCGTCCGGTAGTGCCCGCGCCCGAGGATCGCCACCGTCTCCTCCGCGATCGTCTTTCTCGCCGCGCGGTTCATCGCAACCTCCGCCTCGCCTCCATCAGCGCGAACCCCAGCAGGTTCTGCCCGCGCCAGGTCCTCGGATCCCGGTGGTCGGGGTTCTTCACCGACAGCCCGATCCCCCAGATCCGGTCCATCGGGCTCGCCTCGACCAGCACCCGCTCGCCGGTGTCCTGCAGGAACCGCCCGAGCGCCTCGTTCTGTCCGAACTTGTGCACGTTTCCTTCCGTCACGAGCGCGCCGCGAGCCTCCCGCCAGCGCGCCTCGTCGAACCCGCGCACCTTCCGCCCGAGCTTCTTCGCCGCCCCCGGATCCGGCGCCTCGAGGATCTGCGCCAGGTGCGCCTCGTCCCCGAAGAGCCGAGCCTTGCCCGCCATCATCCAGTGCTCCGCGGTCGCGTACCGGACCCCGTCCACGACGAAGCCCGCCGGATACCACTGACTCAAGCACTTCGAGCTCACCCGCCCCTCGGAGCGATGCCCCCAGAAGAACAGATACTCGAACACCTCTCCCGCCTCGACCCGGCGGCGCAGCTCCTCGACGGTCAGCATGACTCGCCCTCCCAGTTCGATGCATGCCGCATCTTAGCCTTCGATGCAACCCGTATCTATCTTCTCGCTGGGTCTCGCTTTCGTCGTCGACGCGCCGCAGCTGGAAGGGAGAGGGGAGGAGGGAGGCGAGGAGGAAAAGGGAGGCGGTAGGTGGCCGGTCGGCTGAACCCGCTGGCGGCTCAGCTCGGCAACAGGCCCCTCGAGGCGACGAGCGCAGCGTCGTCGCCGAACGAACGCGGAAGCGACGAGCGCAGCGACGTCGCCAACGCGCACTCTCGAGGCGACGAGCGCAGCGACGTCGCCGGACGAAACACGGAAGGCGACGAGCGA
>JAYZQJ010000163.1:0-26147 GCA_036149055.1 Myxococcota bacterium
TACCCCGAGGCGGCCTGGAAACACGAAAACTCGGCGATGGGCATCGGCGTGGCGCCGGCCTCACTTCCCTCGAGCAACATGCGCGAGATCTGGCCCCCAGACCTCAGCTGCCGCGAGCGGTAACACGATGCACAACAGAGTCTCCTCCTGCTCTGCGACCTGAGCGCGTCGCCCGTGGAGTGCTCCGAGCCACCCTACGACACCCCCGTATCCTGCGAGCAGCCCCTCGGAGAGCAAACGCGCCCCGAGCCGGATCGACTGCCGTGAGGTCCGCGAGGTAAATGCCCGGCGGCGATGTGCGGGCGCAGCGTGCCTCGGGCCTCGAAGGTCTTCGCGCGCTTGTACGGCCAGACGCTCTTCGCGCGCGTCGGTCCCATGACCCTCCAGCCCCGGGCGCGCACCTCGACGCGGGCCTGCCGGAGCTATTGCCGGGTGCACGCAAGTGGATCGCCCTCCGACGGCAGGTGGGGGGAGTCACCTTTGCTGGTCCGGGAGCTTCCAACGGTGCTGGTGATGAAGCCGGCGAACGGATAGGATCTGGCGTGTCCGATATAGCTCGAGCAGTTCGAATAGCTGCCACAATGGAGTGGAACGACCCTGCTTCCCTATCGAACGCTGTCGCGGCTTCTGTTCCTGAACACGCGCGTGAGGGTTTCGTGGTTCTCGCTGACTTCAGCGGAGTGTGTCTCTTGGATCCGCGGGGCGTGTTCCGCGCTTTCGGGCACGACGGTGGGAGTGAGTTGGAGCGGTTGGACCCTTCTATCTTACGAAGCGCTAGGCTTCGTCTCAGTGAGACACACCCCAAGCTGGCGCAGCTCTTGGTGGACTCAGGTCACCCTATGCCGGGGTGATGCGTCCCCCGCGCGAGGAAGCGGTCAGCGGACGGTGGGAAGCGTCTAGGCGAACACGTCGGCGAGGCTTCCCGCGGTCAGGATGCGCTCGGCCCAGTGATCCAGCTTTAGCTCCGAACCCGCTCGGACCCGCGCCACGGTCTCGGGGCCTGGCTCTCCGAACTCGAGGCGCAGGAGCTTCAGGAGGATGTCGATGCGTCCTTGGGCGCGTCCTTCGGTGCGACCCTCCTCACGCTTCTTGATCGCCAGCATCTCCGAGTTCAATGACTTCCTCCCGTACGCGAGGGCTCGTTACCGCAGAGCCTCGGCGACGAGGTCCTGTTCGGGGCGGCTGATGATCGAAAGATGGCTGAAGAGGCTGGCCAACGCCTGCCTTCCATCGCCGGCCGTCATCACCTCGTCGAGGAGACCCGAGAGGTCGGCTAGGGCGCCCGAGCGCGAGAGCGGCGAACGCCCGCATCCCCGAGCCCGGAGCGCGCGCGGGTGGAGCTGACCCAGGTCGTCCAGGAGGTAGCGGAGGCGCGGGACGAGCGGGCCCATGGCCGCGCTGAGCGTCGGGCTCGTCCCGAGCGCTACGCCGAGGTCGAGCGGGACAGGGCTGGTGAAGAGGGCGTCGGCGAGCGAGCCCGGGGCTGAGCGTCATCTCCCCAATGAGGGCGTGCGAATTGCCCACGTTGGGCAATCGCGCAAGTGTGTCCCAGGTCGAACCGGACCCACCGCGCCGTAGTCGCCGTACCGAGATGCAGCCAGTCGACCGATGACGGAGCTCGACCTCCAGTTCCTGCGACGCGCCTTCTCGGGAGCGGGCTTCTCGCGCTTCAGCTTCGCGACGGGGTTCGTCCTGCACTTCTCCCCGACACCGGGAACGCCGTCGGAGATGTCCGAGGAGCTGCGGGTCGATCTGAGTTGCGACTGGATCCTGGGCGACGAAGCCGAGTGGGAGGAGATGGTTCGGTCGTTCCCCATCGCCAGCGTAGAGCCCTCCGAGCCCGTGCAGGCGGCTGCGTTGGCCGCGCTTCGATGGGGGCCGCGTTCTCACGTGGAGGAGCTCCGGTTCGTCGGGGCGGATCTTCACCTCCGTTTCGGCGACGGGCGCGTCCTGGCCACGCGAGTCGAGCCGTCCATGGACGGCCCGGCTTGGAGCGTCTCGGTCGTCGCCTCCGGCCGCGCGTGGAGCGTCGCGTCGGAGGCGGGTAGGTTGGAGGGGAGCTCGGGCTGATGCGACCGCGGGAGGGGTTCGAGCTCGACTGGCTCGCCACCGACGAGCGTGGGGTCGTCGCGCTGTTCAGCACGGCGGGGGGAGGCTACGTGCCGCGTCAGGTCTTGTCGGTCGCGGAGGCGCATGACGCCGCGGTGGACGCCTTGCTCGAGGCCCCGCGCACGACCTCCGCCAGCTTCGCCGAGGCCGTCGCCCCGGGGCTGGAGAACCCGTGGGAGGCGGCCGCCGCCCGAGGGGTGTTCGTGTACGACTCGGACTTCTTCGGCGGTCCGTACCGGTTGGTGGCGGCGCCGCTCGTGCCCCGCCTCGTCACCGATGCCTCGGACCCGCTCGCGGCGTCCGCGATCCTGCTTCGTCTCACCGGGGTGCGCCTCGGCGACGACGCGGTCCTCGATGCCCAGGCGCTCGAGGCCGCCTGCAGGGAGTGACCGAGCGGCGCAGCGCGGGTGGGTCAGAAGGAGGAGCCGGGCTCCTTCAGGAAGGCCTCCTCCTCGGGCGTCGACGCGCGGCCGAGGAGGGCGTTGCGATGAGGGAAGCGGCCGAAGCGGGCGACGATGTCGCGGTGGCGGACCGCCCAGGTGGGGTCGAAGGTCGAGGCGAGCTTCGGCGGGGCGGCGTCGCGCGCCTCTTCGAAGAGACGCACGCAGCGCTCCTGCGCCTCGAGGTCCTCGGCGTGCATGAACGGCATGTAGAGGAAGTAGCGCTCGTGGGTGGCCAGCGCGTCGTCGTCGCCGGCCGCGAGCGCCGCCTCGGCCACGGCGAGGGCTTCGGCGTCGTTCTCGAACATGCGCGCGGTGTCCCGGTGCAGGTTCCGGCTGAGCTGATCGAGGACCACGATCGTGGCCAGCCGGCCCCGCGGCGTCTCTCTCCATTCGGGCCGCTCCCCCGCCGCCACCGCCTCGTGCAGGGCGCCGAAGCGCTCGCGGAGCAGGGCGTCGAAGTCCGGGTCCTTGCGGAACCAGCGCTGGCGGTGCGCGTCGTCGGCGCGGCCGTCTTCGTCGAGCTGCCCGAACCAGAGCTCGAGCACGTCTTCTGCGTCGGGGTGGGTCACGCCCGGAGCGTACCGCGTCAGGGGCCGGGGGAGGGTGGGGGGCCGGTGGGCACGAGGTGGAGGACGCGCCAGCTCCGGACGACCTCGTCGTCGAGCAGGATGTCGACGCGCGCCTCCTCCACCACCGCGTGGTGAAGGAATCCGTCCACCCGCTCCGCCGCGACCAGCTCGAAGCACAGCCGGCCGCCTCGGGGCACGGACCGGTAGCGCTCCCCGTCGACCGGCGGCAGCCCGCAGCCCTCCGGCGCGCGACCGCTCGCGAGCCAGCTGGAGTCCCGGCTCCCCTCGTGCCGGATCCAGCCCTCCATCGCGGCCCGCTCGGCCACGTGCTCGAGCGCGTGCAGGGGCGGCGTCGCGCCGAGCTCCGGGTGATGCGCGAACCAGAGCACCTCGTCGGCGAGCGGCTCGTCCGAGGCGTCCAGGGGATCGGTGCCCGCCGCGACCTCGATCCCGTCGGGGGCCCCGTCGTCGTCGAGGTCGCGGTTCAGGCGGCCGCCCGGCGGCTCGTCCGCGTCGAGCACCGCGTCCTCGTCGCTGTCGACGTCGAGGAAGTCCGGCTGCCCGTCGAAGTCGCTGTCGACCGGGCGGGTCGCGAGGTCCGCGTCGCCGGCCTCGACCGCGTCCGGTACCCCGTCACCGTCACTGTCGAGGTCCACCCGCGCGAGCGCGCCGTCGCGGTCGGCGTCGACCCCGAGCCCGTAGAGGTCTCGGTCGTCGACGTCGGCGATGGTGTCGCCGTCGGAGTCGAGGTCCCGGTGGTCCGGGGTCCCGTCGCCGTCCGTGTCCACCGGCGGCGACGCATCCGAGCCCTCCTCCCGATCGAGGTACCGATCGTCGTCGTCGTCGCGGTCGATCCAGTCGCCCCACCCGTCGCCGTCGAGATCACCGACGCCATCGACCTCGTCCGGCAGCCCGTTGTCGTCGCTGTCGAGGTCGAGGTAGTCCGGGGTCTCGTCATAGTCCGAGTCCGCCGGCGGAGTCCGCAGGTCGTCGTCGCCCGCCTCTCGCGCGTCGGGGATGCCGTCGCCGTCCGAGTCGTCGTCGAGGTAGTCGGGCACGCCGTCCCCGTCGCTGTCCCGGCCCTCGGAGATCCCCTCGGTGCGGTCCCGGATGCCGTCGCCGTCGGTGTCGTCCCAGGCCCCCGCGTCGCCGATGTCGACGGAGCGGCCGCCGCAGGCGGTCAGGAGCAGGAGCGCCAGCGTGATCGCGCGCATGCGGGTCCGAGGACCGGGCGACCGAAACTGGCTCACATTCGGTCAGCCCGGAGCGGCGTGCATGATGCCCTGGAGGTTGAAGTCCAGGAGCACCCGGGAGAGGTGGTCGAGGTCGACCTCGTCCTCCTCGAGGACGCGCTGCACGAGCTGCTTCACCGAGCCGAGGATGAGCCAGGCGACCGGCTCGGTGTCGAGGGGGCGGATGAAGCCGATGCGCTGGCCGTTGGCGAGCGACATGCTCAGCCAGTCGTGGAGCTGGGAGTAGAAGCCGTGCAGCTTCTCGTCGACCGCCTCGTCGATGCCGACCGCCTCGCGCAGGACGAACTTCGCCAGCGCGGGGTCCTCGCGGAAGCTGCCGAGCACGCTGCGCACGGTGGCGAGGATCTGGTCGCGGACCGGCGGCGCGCCCGGCTCGAGGTCGACGCCGATCATGTTCTCGTGGATGCGCTCGAGCAGCAGGTCGAGCAGCTCGTGGAAGATGGCGTTCTTCGAGTCGAAGTAGAGGTAGAAGGTGCCGCGCGCGATCGACGCCTCCTCGATGATGTCGGCCACGCGGGTCTGGTGGTAGCCCTTGGCGCTGAACACGCGCAGCGCCGCGTCGAGCACGGTGCGTCGACGCCGCTTGCGCTTCTGGGCCGCCCGCAGGCTCCGGCCGTCGAGCTCCTCGGTGGCGGTGGCGCTCATCGGCGGCCCTCCCAGTAGTCGTTCACCCGCCGCGCCACGGAGGCCTGCACCCGGTCGGCGAGGGCGGGGATCTCGTCGTCGGTCAGGCCCGCCGACTCCACCGGCTCGTCGCACCAGACGGTGATCTCCTGGCCGGGGCGCAGCACGTAGCTGCCGGGGCGCATGAGGTCGAAGGTGCCGGTGACCGCGACCGGCACGATCGGGATCCCGAGGTCGCGCGCGATGTAGAAGATGCCCTTGCGGAAGGGCTTCACGTAGCCGGTGCGGGTGCGGCTGCCCTCGGGGAACGCGAGGATGGAGCGGCCCTCGGCGACCTCGCGGCCGATCTTCTCGCGGAGGTCCTCGGTCTGGTTCTTGGCGCCCTTCTTCACCGGGATGGTGCCGCGCTTCTTCATGAACCAGCCGTAGAACGGGTAGTCGAAGTGGCTCTCCAGCTCGAGGCCCTGCTTGAAGTGCGGGGTCGCGTTGTAGAGCATCACGTGGTCGAGGTGGTTCGTGTGGTTCTGCGCGAAGATGTAGGGCCGGTCGGGGTCGACCTTCGGGTGCACGACCGCGCGCCACTTGCAGCCGGTCAAGGCGATCTGCCCCTTGCAGTAGACGCGGCCGAGGAGGTTCACCCGGTGGCTCGGCACCACGCTGTAGACCGCGGTCATCGCGCCGAGGCTCGGGACCAGCCAGCTGAGGCCGGCGCCCCAGAGCGCGGTGGAGACGAGCTTCTCGCGCAGGGTCGGCGCCTCGAAGGAGATCGAGGGCGCGCGCTCCTCGGGCGGCACCTCCTGGCGAGACGCGCGCCGGGTCGCGCGCGGCTGCGTCTCCGTGGGCCCGGTGTCGGCGGGCCGGTCGGTGTTCTGCTCGATCGAACGCTGCTGCATCATGCGACCACCTCCAGAGCGCCGGGCAGGATCTCCAGGCGCTCGAGCTTCAGCTTCATCACCTCGCCGTCGACCATCGCGTCCACGGCCTCGTCGAGCGACAGCTCGACCGCTCGCGCGCGGCCCTGCTCCACCTCGGGACGCCGCACGTGCGTGCCCTGGAAGATGGACGGGAAGGCCCGCACGAAGGGAAGGCGCCCCATCTGCCCGATGCGGATGACGTCGAAGGCGCCATCGGTCGCGTCGGCCTCGGGGGCCATCATCATGGTGCCGCCGGTGTAGCGGCTGTTGGAGAACGAGAGGAGCACGCAGGGCCGCGCGTCCTCTTCGCCGCCGTCGACCCGGAGCGGGAACGACGGGTGCTTCAGCCGCGCCGCCGTGAGCAGCACCGCCGCCACGTACCCGGCCGCGCCCAGCGGCTTGAAGCGGCGGTTCGTCAGCCCGCCCGCCTCGGCGCTGAAGCCGACGCTGAGCAGGTTGATGAAGTGCAGCTCGCCGTCGGCGTGCACCGCGCGCACCACGTCGCAGCGCCGGGTGACGCCCCGCTCGAGCGCCGCGAGCGCGTGCTCCGCCTTCGTGATCCCGAAGTCGCGGAGGAAGGAGTTGCCGGTGCCGAGCGGCAGCATGCCGAGCGTCGGCCGGTCCTCCTCGTCGTGCGGGAAGAGGCCGTTGACGATCTCGAAGCTGGTGCCGTCGCCGCCCACCGCGAGGAACTTCCGCTGACCCTTCGCCCACGCGTCGCGGGCGCGCTCGGTCGCCTCGCCGGCGCGCGAGGTGTGATGGACCTCGAGGTCCATCCCCGCGCGGCGCAGGCGCTCGAGCGCCGCCGGAGCGCGCTTGCCGCAGCGCCCGCCGCCGGCCGCCGGGTTGACGAGGGTCAGCCAGGTCACGAGAGGCGCTCCTCCTCGGGGGCCGCGGCCCGGAGCGACTCCGCCAGCAGCTGCCGCTTCACCTTCATGCTCGCGGTGCGCGGGAACGCCTCGTCGACGAAGACCAGGCCGCGGATCCGCTTGTGCTCGGGGAGGCGCCGGTTCTTCGCCGCGAGCTGGGCGCGGATCTCGCCGTCGCTCGCCGGCTCGGTGCCGTTGCCCTTCTTGCGCCGGACGACCGCCACCAGGCGCTCGTGACCCAGCCGCGCCTGCTCGGGCCAGAGGAAGCCGGAGGCGAAGACCGCGAGCTCCTCGACGGGCAGCGCCTCGAACGCGCCCTCGATGTCCTCCGGGTAGACGTTCTTGCCGCCCTCGGTGACGATCATGTTCTTGCTGCGCCCGACCAGGTGGAGGTGGTGCGCCGCGTCCATCCAGCCGAGGTCGCCGGTGCGGAGCCAGCCGTCCTCGGTGATCGCCTCGGCGGTCAGCTCCGGGTCGTCGAGGTAGCCGGTCATCAGGGTGCGGCCGCGGATCCAGACCTCGCCGACGCCGTCCGCGCCGGGCTCGTGGATGCGCACCTGCACGCCGGGCACCGGGCGGCCGACGCTGTCGCCGCGGAACGGCTTCAGGTCGTTGACGGTGGCCACGGTGCAGCACTCGGTGAGCCCGTAGCCGATCACCACCGGGAGGCCGAGGCGGTAGAACAGCTCGGCGCGATCGCGGTCGACGAAGGCGCCGCCGCAGAAGAGCACCTCGAGCTCGCCCCCGAACGCCTCGTGGATCGGCGAGAGCAGCGCGCGGCTGAGCTTCGGGGTGGGCTGCTTCGTGGTGAGCATCTCGTTCAGCCCGCCGATCACGCCGACCATGCGGCGCGCCCACGCGGGCTGCTGGAGCAGGCGCTCCTCGATGCTGCGCTCGAACGCCTCGAGCACCATCGGCACCAGCGCCATGTGGGTGACGCCGTAGCTCTGCATCGTCGACTGCAGGAACTCGGGGCGGAGCGAGCGCTGGTGCACCACGGTGGCGCCGCAGCTGAAGGGGCCGACGAAGCCGACCATGAAGTCGATCGCGTGGTTGGTGGGCAGGATGGAGAAGGTCCGGTGCCCGACCCGCATCGGGAAGAGCGCCATCAGCGCCTTCAGCTGCTCGAGGTAGGCCTCGTGGCTGAGGACGCAGCCCTTGGGCCGGCCGCCGGTGCCCGAGGAGTAGACGATCGTCGCGGCGTCCTCGCGCGCGCGGGCCACCGGCGCCGGGGTCTCGCCGTCCGCGTCGAGCGCGTCCCAGTCGGTGTGAGCGAAGGCGTACTCCCCCTTGGCCTCGGTCACGAGCGCCGCCTCGACGTCGAGCGCGCCGAAGCGCCGCGCGAGCCCGTGCTCGGTGATCAGCGCCTTCGGGCGGCAGTGCGCCATCAGCGCCTCCTGCTCGTCCGCCGAGAGCTTGTAGTCGAGGGGCACGAGCACCGCGCCGCGGGCGAAGACCGCGCAGGCCGCGAGGAGCCACCGGCTCTGGTTGCTCATCACGATCGCGACGCGGTCGCCCGCGCCGACGCCGCGCGCGGCGAGCCAGCGGGTCACCCGATCCGCCTCGCGCTTGGCGTCGAGGTAGGTGAGCCGGCGCGACTCCTTCTTGCGGTCGACCTCGATCAGCGCCGTCTCCGTCTTGAAGGTGACGAGCGCGTCCGCCAGCAGCTCGCCGAGCGAGCCGTAGCGGGTGGGGTCGATCATCTCGGGGTGGGGCGTCGCCATGGCTCAGATCCGGCTGGCGACCACGTCGGCGAGCTCGGCGAAGGTGCGCACGTCCTGCACCTCGTAGTCGGGGATCTCGACCCCGAACTTCTCCTCGAGCGCGGTCAGGAGGCTGAGCGCCTGCATCGAGTCGATGTCGAGCGCGTCGAACATGTCGGCGCTCGCGTCGAGCTCCGCGCGCTCCTTGCGGAAGCGCTCGGCGGCGAGGGTGAGGAGCTGATCGAGGACACGGCTCTCGTCGGACATCGGGGACCTCAGTTCGGGGCCGCGGCCGCCTGGCGGCGCGGGAGGTAGGGCATCACGTCCTCCGAGGTCACGAAGGCGTCGAGCGCCTCCATCACCGCGGGGCTCGTGAGCAGGCGACAGAAGAGGGCCTTCTCCTCCGCGAGGCGCGCGGCGGGGAAGGGCTTGAGGAAGGGCTTGGCCGCGGCGACGGTGGCCGCGTCGAAGCGCTGGGTCTGGGCGGCGAGCTTGCGGGCCACGCCGAGCGCCTTGCCGTGGCCGACGAGCTGGGCGACGAGGCCGACCTCGTGGGCCCGGGCCGCGCCGAGGCTCCGTCCGCTGAGGAGCAGCTCGCGGACGAGCGCGTTTCCGAGGTCGCGCTCGAGGCGCGGCACCCCGCCGAAGCCGGGCACCAGGCCGAGCCGGAGCTCGGGGAAGGCGAAGCGCGCCGTCTTGTCGGCGACGATGACGTCGGCGGTGAGCGCCAGCTCGAAGCCGCCGCCGAAGCAGACGCCGTGCACCGCCGCGATGACCGGGACGGGCGCGGTGTCGAGGGTGTCGAAGACCGCGTGGATGCGGTCGAGGAACGCGCGCACGCCCCAGACCTTGGCCGCCCGGAGCGGGTCGAGGCCGTAGTCGCCGCGGGTCAGGCCCCGCACGGTCGCGAGGCCGGCGCGCGCGGCTCGCCGCTTGCCGTCGAAGAGGCGCCGCGCGTGCTCGGGCAGGGCGCGCACGTCGCGGGCCGAGGCGAGCCCCTGGTGCAGCTCCCAGAGGTTGGCGCCGGCGCTGAAGCCCTTGGGGTTCTCGCTGTGGATCAGGACCGCGCGGTGGCCGCCCGCCCGGACGAGCGACGCCACCCGCTCGAGCTCGGTGAGCATGTCGAGCCCGATCTCGTTGAGCGGGTCGGCGTGCAGGGCCACCTCGAGCACCCCGTCGGTCACCTGCGTGCTCAGGCACGCGCCGGTCCAGGCGGCGGTCACGCGTAGAGCCTCTCGATGGCGTCGGCGTAGTGCGCCTCGATCGCCTTGCGGCGGAGCTTCTGGTTGGCGGTCAGCAGCCCGTTCTCGACGCTGAACGGCTCGGGGCTGAGGTGGAACGAGCGGATGCGCCGGTAGTGCGGCAGCTCCTCGTTGATGCGATCGATCGCCTTGGCCGCCTCCTCGCGCGAGGCGTCGCCGGTGAGGATGGCGGTGAGGTAGGGGCGGCCGTGGCCGATGACGACCGCCTGGGTCACCCCGGTCACGCTCTCGAGGATGCGCTGCTCGATCGGCTCGGGCGCGACGTTGTGGCCGCTCTCCGGCACGAGGATGTTCTTCACCCGGCCGACGATCACCAGCCGGCCGTCGCGATCGATGCGGCCCTGGTCGCCGGTGCGGAACCAGCCGTCCTGGAACGCGTCCTCGGTGGCCTCGGGCTTGTTCCAGTAGCCGCTGAAGATGTTGGGCCCGCGGACCTGCAGCTCGCTGCCCTCGCCGAGGCGCATCTCGACGCCGTCGATGGCGTAGCCGACCTTGCCGGGCGCGGCGGCGCGCGGGCGGTCCATGGTCACGATCGCGGTGGTCTCGGTCAGCCCGTAGACCTGGTAGACCGGCAGGCCGAGCAGCTCGAACCACGCCTGGGTCTCCTCGGCCAGCGGCGCCGAGCCGCAGATCAGGCACTCGAGGCGCTCTCCGATCTGCGCCTTGATCTTGGCGAAGACGGTGCGCCGCGCGGCGGCGAGCAGGAGCTTCTGCGGGAGCGTCGCGCGGCCGCGGCGGGCGTCGCGCCAGGCCTCGATGGACGCGTCGTAGAGCTTGCGGACCGGCAGCCCCTGGCTGGCGATCTTCTTCTCCACGCCGTCCTTCACGCGCTCGAGCAGGGCCGGCACGTTGAGGAACCACTCGGGCTGCGCGGTCTTCAGCTCCTCCGGGAGGTTGGTGAGGTCGGTCGAGACCATCACGCCGTTCTCCCGGTAGAGGTTGCTCCAGAGCACGAAGCGGCTGCCGGCGAAGCAGAAGGGCAGGTAGTGGAAGACGCGGTCGCGCCCGCCCGGCCGGCCCATGAGCTCGGTGAGCCGCCGGTCGATCGTGTCCAGCATGAACCGGACGTTGCCCGCGGTGGTCATCACGCCCTTGGGCTCGCCGCTGGTGCCCGACGTGTAGATGATCGTGACCGGGTCGTCGTCCGGCCGCGCCGCCGGCGGCTCGTGCACCGCCTCGCCCGCGAAGAGCGCCTCGAAGGTCATCACCGGCGCCTCGGCCCACGCCTTCGTCACGGCCTCGGCCAGCGCGTCGTCCGCGCAGACCACGAGGGTCGCGCCGGCGTCCTGCATCATCAGGACGAGCTCCTCCTCGGCCTGCCGCGCGTACATCGGCACGACGATCGCGCCCTCGGCGAGCATCGCGAGGTCGGCGGCGACCCACTTCGCCGAGTTGGGCGCGAGCAGCACCACCCGGTCGCCGGGGCTCACGCCGCGCTCGCGCAGCGCGCCGCGGGCCTGCGCGATCAGCTCGGCCAGCCGGCCGCCGTGGCTGCGCTCGAGCCGCTCGCCGTGCACCTCGGTGACGAAGGGGCGGCTCGGGTTCCGCTTCAGGTTCGCGAAGAACGTGTCGACGAAGCTCATCGTGGTCCTCCCGCTCAGGCGCGGTAGCGATCGACGACCGCGGACGCGGTGGGGCCCAGCGGGGGCAGGTGCGCCCAGGGGTCGCCGCCCTCGCCGAGGCCGTCGGCGAAGGGGAAGTCGGGGTGGAAGCCGCGGACGTGGTCGACGAGGATCGCGCCCATCCGGCCCATGCGCTCGAGGTTGGCGACGACGCAGCGGCCGATGCCGTCCTTCACCGCCTGGCGGTCCGCGTCGACCCGCTGCATCGCGGCGAGGAGCTTCCGGTCGAGCTCGGGATCGTCGACCTCGAGGGCGAGCTCCGGCTGGCCGCGGTCCGCCATCAGGTTCCGGATCCGCTCGTCCATCGTCACGCCCACGCTCGGCACGAGGCCGGGCATCGAGCAGACGAGCGCGTGGTAGCGCGACGACACCACCATCGCGCAGCGCCGCAGGATCGCGACCATCTCGTACATCTCGTGCTCGTCGCTCACGAAGAGCGGCAGCGGGGCGGGCAGCATCTCGTTCATGCGCTCCGCCGCCCGGCGGTCGAGCTGCTCCATGCCGACCAGGATCGGGAAGCAGTCGGTCTCCCGCCGGTAGTCCGAGAGCGCGCCGGCGAGGGCGCGGAGGTAGCCGTCGAACGCGCGGTCCACGTCCTGACCGTGCTTGTGGAAGTAGACGCTCTTGTAGTGCGCGTCGTCGTAGGCGCCGCTCAGCCCGTTCCAGGCCGCCTTGAGCGGCTCGGGCTTCACCGGCCACCAGAAGGGGTTGATCGGGCAGAGGGCCACCACCGGCTGCTCGCCGTCCCAACCGGCCCGCTTCAGGAGCCGCTCGGCGCGCTCGGCGGGGGCGGCCTCGAAGGTCCAGGCGGTGTCGGTGCCGAGCCGCGTGGGCACGCCGAGCCGGTCGAGCACGTCGGTCGACTCCTCGTTGCGCGTGATCACGAGCGCGTCCTGGCAGTGCTTCTCGACGAGGCGCTTCAGCGAGTCGTCCATCGCGCCCGCCTCGCCGCCGTAGCCGACCGCGACCTTCTCCTCCGCCGCCGCGAGCCCGATCGCGCCGACCATCATCGTCGAGAGCGCGTTCGCGAACTTGCTCTTGAACATCGAGCCCTCGCACGCGATCACGCCGTGCTGCTCGCGGACCGTGTCGTAGAGGAACTTGTGGAAGATCTGGGGGATGTGGAGCTGGCGGACGGTGCGGAAGTAGCCCTTGGTCAGCGCCGGATCGATCGTGCAGATCGACAGCTCGAGGTGCTCGTCGCCGAAGAGGTGGCGGAACTGACGCACCATCTCCTCGACCCGCACGTCGGCGCCCGTGTTGCGGGTGCCGACGTAGCCGGCGAGCAGCAGCTTGAGCGGCTCGCCCGGACGCCAGCGCGGCATCGGGTCGGCCTCGTGGCGGGTGCGGGCCGCCTCGATCAGCCCGCTCATGCCGAGCTGGACCATGCGGTCCGGGTCGAGGCTGTCCTTGGCGAGGTCGAGCGCGCCCTTGGCGGCGCGGCCGATCAGTCTCATCGCGAAGCTCATTCCGCGGCCTCCGGGAGCTTGGACGGCCGCGCGGGGAGCGGCGCGTAGGGGTACTCGAAGCCGACCGACTTCGACCAGCGGTAGAGGTCGACGCCGTAGTCGGTGAAGCGCGCGGGCGCCTCGCCGAGCTCGGTGACCACCCGCGTGTTGTCGAAGACGACGTCGTTGGTGAAGTAGGGCAAGAAGACCTTGATCAGCGAGGCGTAGAGGCTCACCGGCCCGCGCGGACCGTTGGCGAGCCCGCCAGCGAGGGAGTCGAAGGCCCCGTAGAGCCTCGGCACGAGCTTGGGCGTGCGGATGCCGCCCTCGCGGAACGCCCGCTCGACCTCCCGCACCGTCGCCGCGCTCGTCCCCGCGCTGAGCTGGTAGCAGTCGTGGGCAACGTCGTCCTTGAGGTGCAGCTTCGCGATCGAGGGGCCGACGAAGCTGGCGGGCACGAAGTCGAGGCGCGTGTCGGGGTGGCAGGGCACCGCCGGCGCGTCGAGCATCCAGCAGAGGATGCGCACCATGTCGAACTGCGTCGTCTGCGGGAAGCGGTGATCGCCCATCACCGTCGGGGGCCGCAGGATGGTCTTCGGCACGTCGGGCAGCAGCTCGCGGAACATGTGCTCGGCGAACTTCTTGGTGCGGGCGTAGGGGTCGTAGTCGCTCAGCGACCAGTCGATCGCCTCGTCCTCCTTCACCACCTGGTGCTCGCGCTTGCCGGCGACGGCGGTGGTGGAGACGAAGGAGAAGCGGCGCAGGCCGCCGCGCCGCTCGGCGAGCCAGCGGGTGAGCTGGGCGACGCTGAGCGAGCCGCGGAGGTTCGCGTTGAAGCAGGCCTTGGCGCTCTTGCGGTTCAGGCTGGCCGCGATGTGGAGCACGCTGTCGCACTCCTCGGCCACCCGGGCGCGCGCGTCGTCCGACATGCCGAGCTGGGGCGACGAGAGATCGCCGGGCACGAAGACCACGCGGTCGAGGAAGGCGTAGAACTCCTCCGGCGCGAGGTGGAGCTGGAGCGCCTTCCAGAGCTTGGCCGTGCCCTCCTCGGCGTCCTTGGCGCGCGTCAGCAGGAAGAGGCGCCCCGCCTCGGGCCGCTGGCGCAGCTCGTCGAGCACGTAGGAGCCGAGGTAGCCGGTCCCGCCGGTGATGAAGATGCCGCTCACTCCGCGCCTCCGAGCTCGGCCGAGGTGGTGGTGGGGGTCGGGGCCGGGAGCGCCGCCGCGACCGACGGCGGGTCGCCGCCGAGATCGAAGCCGACGTCGTCCGGCACCTCCTTGCCGCGGATGAGCGGCAACGACCAGGCGTCGAGCCCCGGGATCTCGACGTCCATCCAGTAGTGACGCCAGTCGAGCGTCTCGATGTCCCAGCCGAAGCGAGCGCGATCCTCCTCGCTCAGCTCCGCGGTCCGGGCGCGCACGTGGTGCGTCTCGAACCGGTAGTCGAAGTCGTGGATGAAGGGCTGATAGACGTGCCACATCTGCTCGATGCTCTTGAGCAGCATCGAGGTCTTGTTGAGCTTGAGGCTCGCGTCGCGCGCCTTCTCCTGCCACTGCTCGCGGAGCCCCTCGTCGAGCGCCGCCGGCAGCTTCTTGGCGTCGACCTTGCGCAGCCGGTCGCGCAGCCAGCGGGTCGCCTTCTGCGCCGCCGGCACGAAGACGCTGCGGTCGGCGCCGTGCTCGAGCGTGGTCGAGTCCATGTGGGTCAGCAGCGCGCGCTCGAGCGGCGAGATCCCGCTCGGCACGTAGCCCTTGCGAACCTTCAGCGCCGTCAGATCGAGCGCGCGGTCGAAGGTGAAGCGGTTGGTGTCGCCGCTCGCGAGCTGCCAGACCTCCGGCGCCCGGCCCTCGAGCGCGTCGGCCAGCGCGAGCGTCATGCCGCGGGCCACCGTGTCCACCGGCACCACGTCGAAGCAGCTCTCGGCGCGCATCGGCACCTTCCAGGCGAAGCCGCTGCACATCCAGACGATGGGGCCGCTGGTGTTGATGCCCTCGTTCCACCCGGGGAAGGGGTAGCTCCGGGCGCACTCGACGATGCTCGGCCGGACGAGGGTCAGGTCGAGGTCGTCCCGCTGGGTGAGCGCGTGCTCGGCGAGGCCCTTCGAGTAGGTGTAGAGGTTGGGCCAGCCGAGGGACTTCGCGCGGCGGGTGCCGACCTCGATGCGGCCGCGCCGGGCGGCGGGGCGCTTGCGGCCGCCCTCGCGCTCGTCGATCGCGTCGCAGGCGCTGTCGATCGCGAGCAGCTCGGCGTCGACGTCGAAGCGGGTGCCGTTGGGCGAGACGCCGGGGGTGACCCGCTCGGGGATCGCGCCGTCGATCTCGCCGGCGACGAAGCAGGTGCTGACGTGCACCAGCCGCTTGCTGGGGATGCGCGCCGCGACGTCGGCCGCGTGCCGGGCGCCCCGCACGTTCACCTCTACCGCCATGCGCGGGTCGGGCGCGAAGTCGGTGAGGCCGGCGCAGTGGACCACCGCGTCGAGGCGCGGGGCGAGCTGGGCGAGCACGTGGGGCGGGATGCCCATCAGCGGCTCGGCGGCGTCGCCCTCGATGACCTCGATCTTGCTCTGCACGAGCTTCAGGAGCTCGTCGCCGTGCTTCTCGCGCAGGGGCCGCAGCGCGGGCGAGCTCTCGAAGATCCGCCGCACCCGGGCGGCCGCGCTCTCGGTCCGGCGCCCGCGCACCAGCAGGGTCAGCTTGCCGACCTCGGGCAGGTGGTCGAGCAGGAAGCCGACCCACACCTTGCCGAGGAAGCCGGTGAACCCGGTCACCAGCACGTGGCGACCCTTCAGCGTGTCGGAGATGGGCAACTTCAGTGACTCCCTTCGACGACCGGCCAGTCCAGGTCGCGCGCCATGCGGCGCAGCTCTCGATCGGGGGTGACGGCGCAGGGCAGGGCGACGGCGCCGAGCAGCACCGAGTCCTCCTTGCCGCTGCCGTACGCGCAGGCGCCCCGCAGGTCGACGCCGAGCTCGGCGAGGCGGCCCATCAGCGGGCGGCCGCCGAGGGCCGGGCCGAGGACCGGCGGGCGCAGCTCCCCGGTGGCCCGCGCGTGACCGTCGAGCTCCATCGCGTTGGCGATGACGTCGTCGAAGCCGAGGTGGGCGGCGATCGGCCTCGCGATCACGTCGAGGTTGTCGCTCAGCAGCACCAGGCGCTGGCCCTGATCGCGGCACCGCTCGACCAGCTCGACCCCGACCGGGTTCAGCGCCGGGCGGAGGTGCTCGTCGGCGTAGATCTCCCCGAGCACCACCAGGCGGTCCTCGGTCATGCCCTCGAGCATCGACCAGGCGAGCTTGGTCGCCCGACCCGGATCGCGGAGCGCCAGCGGGCCGGCGAGGGCCAGGCTGGAGAGCCCGAGCACGCGGGCGCGGACCCGGCGCGCGTTCATGGCCATCCAGGCGGCCGCGGTGAGGGTCGGCCTCGGGCTCAGCGGCCCCTCCAGCCGGAACAGCGCGGCTGGGCGCGCGCTTCTGGTGATCGCGTCGGTCATGCGTCCCCGTGCCCCCGCGGGCTCGAAAGACGGCCGGCATAGCAGAGGTAGACTGACGTGTCAGTTCTTTTTGGGCGACCAGGCGGTCACGGAATTGGGGGGGCGCACGCGTTCCGTCACACCACCGGGAGCGCGGGGCTCGGGGTGTGGTACACCGCTGTCGTCGCGCGGGTGAACGAGCCGAGGCCATCGAGCCGGTTCGGGGCACCTCAGCCATCCTGGCGCGCGGTTCCAAGCCCGGTCGAGCGCTGAGTCTGGAGATTCAGCGGCGAACGGGGACGGCGACGTGCCGTCACAATACGAGAGAGAGAACGAGAGAACATGTCCAACAAGCTTTTCGTCGGCAGCCTGAGCTGGAACACGGACGACCACGGCCTCGCGGCCGCGTTCGAGCGTTTCGGTGAGATCACGGACGCCAAGGTCATCACGGACCGCGACTCCGGTCGCAGCCGTGGCTTCGGCTTCGTCACCTTTGCCGACCCGAGCGCCGCCCAGAACGCGGTGCGCGAGATGAACGGCGTCGAGATCGACGGCCGCTCGGTCAACGTCGACATCGCGCAGGAGCGCGGTGGCGGCGGCGGTGGTCGCCGCGGTGGCGGCGGCGGCGGTCGCTGGTAGTCCCAGCCCGCTCCGAGACAGAACAGAAGAGCCGGCGTCCCTCGGGGCGCCGGCTCTCTTCGTTTAAAGGCTCGATCAACGCTGGCAGTGCTGATCGATCACCGTCTCGAGCTGCCCGCAGGCGAACGCGCAGTCGAACTGGCTCGGGTCCCCGGCGCAGCGCTCCCGGCAGCGGACCTCCGCCGTCGAGGCGCCGCGGTCGCAGTAGCCCGGCGGCACCTCGGCGATCTGCAGGCAGCGCCGCAGCATCATCTGGCCGCCGCTCGCGCAGGAGATGTCGCGCCCGCAGGCCCGGACCTCCTCGTGCGCCGCGTCGTGGCACTCCGCGATCGGCCGCCCCTGATAGGCCTCCGCCCGGGCCACGCCCTGGCGCGCGGTCTCGGCGGTCTGCTGCCCCCACTCGAGGACCAGCAGCCCCATCACGCAGCAGCCGGCCAGCCCGAGGAGCGCGAGGACGCCGAGCACGATGAAGAGGGTCTTCTTCGAAGAGCCTTCGCTCATCGCGCTCGGTTACCCCGCGCTCCCGCGGCGGTCAACGCGGGGCTACGGAAGGTAGCCGTCCGAGAAGGTGCCGGGCGAGTACGCGCCGACCGTGTCGGGGAGGGTGGAGTGGCGCACCCACATCGCCCCGTCCCGCACGATCGACTGGTCCATGCCGCCCTCGCTGCCGTAGGTGGCCGTGTCGATCACGGTCGCCCCGTCGCTCAGGGTCAGCGTGTCACCGGTGTTGTTGAGCCCGAGCTGTCCGCTCGAGGCCACCTGCACCGCGGCGCCGCCGAAGGTGCCGGTGGGCGTGCCGCCGGCGAACACCACCACCACGCCGAGCGAGGGCACCCAGGTGCCGGGCGGGAAGGTGTGGCGCAGGCCGGTGGCGTCGCTGAGGGTGAGCCCGCCGATGTCGATGGCGACCGCGGTGACGTTCACCAGCTCCACGAACTCGTCCTGGGTGGTGCTCGCGGTTCCGTCGCCGTTGGGGTCGGCGCCGCTCGCCGGGTCCGCCAGCACCTCGGCGATGAGGATGTCGCCGGCGCCCGGGCGGAAGGTCGCTCCGGAGTAGAACGACTGGTAGATGTCGAAGCTCCCGAGCCGGTTGTCGTGCCACACGATGTGGCTGCCCGAGCTCGAGACGCCGACCTGGGTCGCCGTCGACGAGGTGATGGTCACCGGCGCCGAGCCGAGGAAGCCCGCGGCCACGTTCCAGTCGCCGGCGGTGTGATCGTCGAAGACGATGATCTGGCTGTCGACGTTGCGCACGAT
Organism: Myxococcota bacterium; assembly: GCA_036149055.1. Classification (GTDB taxonomy): domain Bacteria; phylum Myxococcota_A; class Polyangia; order Polyangiales; family Sandaracinaceae; genus JAVJQK01. The sequence continues at coordinate 18,181 of JAYZQJ010000163.1, forward strand.
CTCGGCGCCCACCGACGTCGCCAGCGCGTTCTCGCCCGGCCAGGAGCTCAGCCCCGTCGCCATGCCGAAGGGCGCGTAGTAGGCGTCCCAGTCGCTGGTCAGGGTCGCGGTCCCGCTCACCGAGCGGCCGTCGGTCCACGCCGCGGCGACGAAGTCGAGCCCCGGCGACGCGTGGCCCGCGCCCGCGGTGGAGCCCGGCGTCTGCGTCGTCGGCGCGCCCCAGGCGCCCGCGGTGGCGTCGTAGGCGACGAGGGTCGTGAGCAGGTCGCCGGTCGCGTTGCCGACGTAGACGATCTGGCCGCCGCGCACCACGGGCGAGAACTCGTCGCTGCCCGGCGCGCCCAGGTTGGTGGTCGTGCCGGTCGTCAGGTCGTGCACCATGACGTCCCACTGGGTCCCGCCGGTGAGCTGATCCCAGACGACGAAGCTCGCGGCGATGTCGACCTGGCTGGTCTCCGCCGTCGACAGGACCGTCTCGGTGCTCGTCCCGACGTCGTAGAGCACCGCGCGCGCGGCCGCGCCCGTGCCCCGGACGAAGACGAGGCGGTCGCCCGAGATCCGCACGCCGAGCTCGTCCTCGGGCGTCGTCGTGATCTGCCGCGGGGCGCCGCGGTCGAGGTTCTGGAAGACGATCTCCCAGTTGCCGCCGCGCCGGGCCGAGTAGGCGAGGTTGCGGTGGTAGAGGTCGGGCACGACCGCGTCCTCGCTGCCGCTCACGAGCGGCCCCGACGCGCAGTCGTCGTCCACGTCGCCGTCGCAGTCGTTGTCGAGCCCGTCGCAGACGGTCTCGTCCATCGCGCCGTCCTCGGTCATGACGTAGCGCGGGCCGTAGCTGGCGGTGCCGGCGCAGGCGAGCCAGCCCATCGCGCCGCCGCAGGTCTGGGTCGCGCCCATGCACACGCCGTCGACCAGCGCGCAGGCGGGCGCGGTCAGCGCGTCGTCCGAGACGCCGTTGCAGTCGTCGTCGAGCCCGTTGCAGACCTCGGCCGTCGGGCCGACGCCGCCGGTGCACGCGCCCCACTCGCCGCCGGCGCAGGTCTGGGTGCCGCGCTCGCACGCCCCGGTGGAGATGCCGCAGGGCTGGGTGGTCCCGTCGACGCAGGCACAGCCCTCGTCGGTGGTCCCGTCGCAGTCGTTGTCGCGGCCGTCGCAGCGGGTCTCGGTCGCCTCGTAGTTGGCCCCGTAGCTCGCCGCGGTGCAGGCCATGAAGCCGGCCGCGCCCCCGCAGGTCTGGGTGGATCCGGCGCAGACGCCGTCGGTCAGGGCGCAGGGCGGCGCGGTGACGCCGTCGTCCACCGTGCCGTCACAGTCCTGGTCGGTGCCGTCGCAGGTCTCGGTCGTCGGCGCGACCTCGCCGGCGCAGGCGCCCCACGCGCCGGCCACGCAGGTCTGGGTGCCGGCCATGCACGCGCCGACGTCCGAGCCGCAGGGCTGGGTCGCGCCGTCGAGGCACTCGCAGCCCGGGTCGACCACGCCGTCGCAGTCGTTGTCCAGGCCGTCGCAGAGGGTCTCGGTCGCCTCGTAGTCGCCGCCGTAGCTCGCGGTGCCGCTGCAGGCGATCCAGCCGGCCGCGCCGCCGCACGCCCGGGTGCTCCCCGCGCACACGCCGAGCTGCAGCGGGCAGTCGGGGGCCATCAGATCGGTGGCCTCGTCGTCCATGCCGTCGCAGTCGTTGTCCATGCCGTCGCAGACCTCGCCCATCGGCGCGACCTCGCCCTCGCACGCGCCCCAGGCGCCGCCGGTGCAGGTCTGGCTGCCGGCCATGCAGACGCCGACGTCGGAGCCGCAGGGCTGGGTGGTGCCCTCCTCGCAGGTGCAGCCCTCGTCGGTCGAGCCGTCGCAGTCGTTGTCGAGGCCGTCGCACGCGGTCTCGTCCAGCTCGAAGTCGGCGCCGTAGTCGGTGCCGTCGCACTCCAGGAAGCCCTCGGGGCCGCAGCGCGCGGTGGCCCCGGCGCAGACGCCCTCGGTCAGCGCGCAGCTCGGGGCGCCGATCTCCTCGTCGGTCGCGTCGTCACAGTCGTCGTCCACCCCGTTGCAGACCTCGGACGCCGCCGGGCTGATGGCGGCGTTCGTGTCGTCGCAGTCGAGGCCGAGCATGCAGCCCTCGCCGTAGCCGTCCTCGTCGCCGTCGACGCAGGTGTCCATGCCCGAGTCGGTCCCCGAGTCCGGCACCCCCGTGTCGGCCGGCCCCGAGTCCGGCGGCCGCGCCCCACCCCCGTCGCACGCCGCGAGGGCGACCATGGTCAGCAAAGAAAATGACAGTCGTCGCATGTGTCGAGCTTCCTCCAGGCTCCTTCTACGACGACCGCGCCCCAGCCTTCCTGCGTTTCAGGCGACCGCGAGCCAGCCGCGTTTCACGGCGTCGGAGAGGCTGGAAGCCAACAGTCACGGCGAAAAAAGGGCGTATACTCTACATGCATGGCGGCCGACGGCGAGTCAGCGCACGAGCCGATCTCGTACAGCCAGCTGGAGGCGGTGCCGTCGGCGGACGGGGTCTCGCACGCGAGCCTCGAGGCCGCCATACGGCTGCTCGAGGCGGAGCTGTCGGGGGCCCGCGGCGACGAGGACCGCGCCCAGCTCTCGCTCGAGCTCGGCCTGCTCCACCTCGAGGCCGGTGACCTCGAGCGCGCGGGCGAGCGCCTCGGCGCGGCCGGCGGGAGCGCGGCGGCGGTCCGGCTCCGGACCGAGCTCGCGATCCGGCGCGCGGATCCGGGGGCGCTCGCCGAGGCGGTGGCCGCCGAGCTCGCGCTCGCCGAGGGCAACGCCGCGCGCGCGTCGCTCCGGGTGGCGCAGGGCCGGCTCGAGGCCACCGACGAGGGCGCGCTCGCGGCGTTCACCGAGGCGGCGGCGCTCGAGTCCGGGGTGGAGGCGTGCCTGGCCGCCGAGCGGGCGTTCGTGCGGGCCGGTCGCGACGGGGAGGCGGGCGACGTGGCCCGGGTCGCGGCGGAGCGCCTGCAGTCCCCCGAGGCCAAGGCCGAGTGGCTCGCGCGCGCCGCCCGCTACGCCTCGCGGGCCGGTCAGCCCCAGGACGCCGCCGCCGCGCTGCGCCGGGCCACCGAGCTGGCGCCCGAGGCCGCGTCGGTGCGGCTGGGCTGGGAGCTGCTCGCGGCCCGCAGCCGGGATCCGGCGCGCTGGATCGAGCTGCGCTCGCTCGCCCTCGATCGCGGCGCCGACCCCGCCGACGCGATCGACGCCGGCATCCTCGCCCGCTACCGCCTGCGCGACGGCGCGATGGCGCGCGCCTTCTTCGACCACGCGTTCGAGCGGGCGGAGGGAGACGCCAAGCGCTTCCTCGCCGGCGAGCTGGTGACGATGGTGGATCCGATCGAGGAGCTGCCACGCTGGCTCGAGCTGACCGAGGCGCGGCGCGCCCTCACCGAGGACCCGGAGGCCCGAGCCCAGCTCGAGCACGAGCTCGCGCGCGGCTTCGCCGATCTCGCCGACGACCCGGAGCGGGCCCGGGAGCACGCGCTCGCCTGCCTCGCGCTGGCCCCTGCGCACGCCCCCGCGCTCGAGCTCCTCGCGCGCCTCGACCGAGGCGTGGGGCCGGAGCTGGCCGCTGCGTGGCGCCGCGCCGCCGAGGCCACCGAGGACCCGGCGCTCCGGGCCGACGCGCTCGCCCGGGTGGCGGACGCCGATCGGGAGTCCGCGCCGCTCGCCTGGGTGGAGGCGGAGGCGGCCGCGCCCGGAGACCTCGGCGCCCTCGCCGGCCTCGAGCGCGCGTTCGCCGACCCCGCCGCGCCCGAGCGCGTGCAGGCCCTCGAGCGGGCCGCGCCCTCGTTCCAGCACCCGGTCTCGCGCCTGCGCAGCGCGCTCTCTCGCGCCGACGCCCGGGTCGCCGCCGGCGATCCGGAGGGCGCCCGCGCGATCCTCGAGGAGGCGGCCGCCACCGACGCCCAGGTCTCGCTCGCCCTCGAGGCGAAGCGGCGCCTCGAGCCGCTGCTGGCCCCGACCGAGCGCCTCGCGATCCTGCGCGAGCTGCTCGCCGCCGATCCCTGGGACGCGCTCCATCGCTGGACCACGCTCGCCCGCGAGCTGCTCGAGTCGGGCGATCCCGACGAGCTCGCGCCGGCGCTCGCCGAGGTGCTGCCCGAGGCGCCGCTCCGTCACCCCTTCCGGCTCGTGATGCGGCGCCTGCTCGCCGAGCAGGAGCGGCCCGAGGAGCTGCGCGATCTGCACGACGCCTCGGCCGCGCTCGCCGACGGACCGGCCCGCGCCGCCTGGCTCGAGCGCGCGGCCGACGTGACCCTGCACGAGCTCGATCAGCCGGTCGCTGCCCTCGAGCGGCTGGAGGCGGCGCGCGCGCTCCTCCCTTCGGCGTCGCGGCTGGTGACGCTCTCGCGCGACATCCTCGCGCGCCGGGAGGATCACCCGGGGCTGTCGCGGCTGCCCTTCGCGGAGGACGACGCGGTGGCGTGCCTCCAGCGCGCGGCGCTGCACGAGGCGGCCGGCGATCTCGAGGCCGCCACCCGCGCCTACCTGCGGGCCGAGGCGCTGGGCCTGGAGGCGGCCGGGCGGCCCGCCGAGCGGCTGCTCGCCGAGGCCGCGGACTGGGCGTCGCTGGTCTCGCGCGCCGAGGGCGCGGCGGCGCCGGAGGCGCGGCACCGGGCGGCGGTCCTCGCGGCCGAGGAGCTCCGGGATCCGGACGCGGCCCGCGCGATCCTCGAGGGCGGCGACGGCCTCGCGCTCCTCGCCCTGCGCCACCGGGTCGACGGTGATCTCGGGGCGGTGCTCGGGCTCGCCGAGGGGTGTGACGACCCGGTGCTGGCGCGGGCCCTGCGGCGCGAGGCGGCGTGGCTGCGCACCGCGGCCGATCCCGACGACGCGGCCGCCTGGCTCCCGATCGCCGAGGCCGATCCCTCCGACGTGCTCGCGGCCGCGCACACCACCGTGTCGCTCGCGCGCGCCGACCGGCTGAAGTCCCTCCTCGAGTTCTGGGAGGCGTCGCCGCCCCCGATCGAGCGCAGCTCGCTCGCGACCCTCGCCGCGGTGCGCATGGCGGCCGCCTACGAGGCGCTCGGCTCCCTGCGCGCGGCCGCCGACGCCGCCGCGCTCGCGGTGGAGCGGCCGGAGGCGCCGTGGCTCGCTCACCTGCAAGCCCCGCGGCTCCATCGGCTCCTCGACGATCCGGAGGGGCGCGCCCGGAGCCTGGCCGCGCTCGCCCGGCGGCTGTCCCGCGGCCCGGCCAGCGCGCGGGTCTGGCTGACGCTCGCGATCGAGCAGCGCGAGGCCGGCGACCGCGCCTCCGCGCTCGAGACCCTGGTGCGCGCGCACCGCGCGGCGCCGACCTACTACCCGGCGCTCCACGCGATCGCGGCCGCGAGCCCCGATCACCCGGGCCCGCTGATCGACGCGCTGATGCGAGTGCTCGAGGCGGAGACCCGGCCGCGGGAGCGCGTGATCGCCGGCGTCCGGCTCGGCGAGCTCCTCGTGGAGTCCGGGCGGCTCGAGCTCGCGCGTGAGGTCCTCGAGCGGGTCGTCGCCACCGACCCGGGCTCGCTGCCGGGGCAGCTCTGGCTCGCCGAGGTGCACGAGCGGCTCGAGGAGCCGGCCGGGGTGCTCGACGCGCTCGAGTCGGTGGCCGATCACCCGGAGCTCGACGAGGGGGCGCGGCTGCGCGCGCTGACCCGGCAGATCGATCTCGCGCTCGGCGAGCTGCAGTCCCCGAGCCGCGCCCGGCGGGCCGCGATGAAGCTCGCCGCGATCGACGCCGACCACCCGAAGGTGCTCGAGGCGACGCTCGCGGTCGCGCGCGAGGAGGACGATCCGCGGCGCATGGCCGGGGTGCTCGAGAAGCTCGTCGCGTCCGAGCGGGTGGGGGAGGGCGAGCGGGTCGGCCACCTCTTCGAGCTCGCGACCATCGAGGCCGAGCGGCTCGGGGACGTGAGCGCGGCCATCCGCGCCCTCGGCTCGATCCGCTCCCCGCAGGCGACCGAGGAGACCGTGCGCCGGCTCCTCACCCTCGGCGAGAGCAGCGGGCGCTGGGATCTGGCGAGCCAGGCGCTCGAGGCGGCGCTCGACGACGCGACCGCGCTCGACCGCGACTGGGAGCTGACGATCCGGCGGCGCCTGGTGGCCATCTTCGAGGGCCCGCTCGAGGACGCCGAGGCGGCGGCGCGTCAGCTGCGTCGCATCGTGGCCCTCGCGCCCGGCGACCTGGCGGTGCTGCGCAAGCTCTCGGCCGCCTCGACCGATCCGGCCGAGCACCTCTCGCTGCGCCGCATGGTCTTCGCCGCCGACCCGGATCCCGAGGTGCTCGACGCGCTGCGCGAGGGCTTCGCCGCGATCGAGGACGAGGACGCGGTGTTCCTCTGCGAGGCGGTCGCGGTGGGCATGGGCTGGGGCACCGAGGAGGCGCGCTACTTCTACCGGCAGCGGCGTGCGTTCCTGCCGACGCCGAGCCCCGAGCACCAGCTGACCGACGCCCAGCTCGAGTCGCTCCTCGAGGCGCCGAGCCCGGTGGCGCGCGGGCTCCTCGGCGCGCTCGAGCCGATCCTGCACGAGGTCTTCCCGCCCGACTTCACCGCCTACGGCGTGCGGGTGGAGGCGCCGCCGGGGGAGCTGCCCGAGGGCGCGGTGGCCGAGACCGCGATGCTCTTCGGCTGCGCCCCGCCGCCGGTGCACGAGGTGGGCGCTCAGCTCGGCCCGACGGTCGAGCATCACGCGCGGGGGCCGGTGCTGCTCCTGCCGCGCACGCTCATCGACGCGCCGCAGCGCCAGCAGCGCTTCGCGCTCGGCTGCCTCTTCTACCGGCTGTCGACGCGCACGACCTGGAGCGATCCGTGCCGCCTCGAGCCGCTGCGCTCGAGCTTCCTCGGCTACCTGCTGACCGGGCTGCAGCGGGAGCTGCGCGGGGAGCACGAGCCGGTGGGCCGCGCGATCCTCGACGACGTGCAGGCGCGCTTGCGGGACGCGATGACCGACGAGGTGCGCGAGGCGGCCCGCGCGGTGGAGGGGTGGGAGGGCCTGGACACGGCCTCGGTCGACACGGAGGGCTTGCTGCGGGCCACCGCGCTCGCCGCCGGTCGCGCCGGCCTCGTCGCCTCTCAGGATCCGGCGGCCGCGCTCGAGGCGCTCGGGCGCTGGCCGCAGCTGCTCCACGTCGATGGGCGAGGCGCGGGGCTGCACGAGCTCATGGTCGGCTTCGCCCTCTCCGACCCCCACGCCGAGCTCCGCGAGGCGCTCGGGCTGGGGTTGATCCGATGACCAAGACCCGCGTCGAGATCCGCTGCCCGAAGTGCTTCCGGCAGTACTCCCTCGAGCTCGACCTCGAGAAGCTCAAGCGCCTCCGTCGCCGCGCTCAGTGCGGCCGCTGCGGCGAGAGCTTCGACGTCGGGGAGCGCCTGGCCGCCGAGCGCGCCGGGGTCGAGGCCGGGCGCACCTCGCGGCGCCCCACGCGCCGACCGCCTCCGGGGGACGACGGGCCCCGCCGGACCAGCGCCGACGAGTGGCGCCCGGTGCCGACCCCGATCGAGCGCCGCTCCGACGCCGCGCTCGACGCCTTCCGCGAGGCGAGCACCCGTCCGCCGCCGGCGCCCGCGGCCGAGACCCCCTCCGAGCCGCCGGTCGAGCTGTCCGACGACGATCTCCTGTCGCTCGCGCCGCCGCCGCCGCCCCCCGCGCCCCCGGCGCCCTCCTGGGGCGAGCTCGCCACCGTCGACCTCGCGGCGCTCCAGACCGACGAGCCCCCCGAGGTCGAGGCGCTGATGCTCCTCATCGGCGAGGCCTGAGCGGGCGCTCGAGAGGTGGCAAGTAATGGCGCCGGGGCACCCCCGCCCGCTTCCACGACTGACCCGAGACGACGGCAGGCGACGAGCGAAGCGATCTCGCCTCACGCGCCACCCCCACCGGTGTTCGATCCCGCGGCAGCGGGCGGCCAGCGAGCGCGCAGCGCGAGCGCGAGCCGCAGGGCCCCCAGCGCCCCGTCGCTGGGGTCGCGGCGCGAGCGCGAAGCGCGAGGCGCCGAC
>JAYZQJ010000164.1:0-14967 GCA_036149055.1 Myxococcota bacterium
CGGTGGCGGCAGCGGGGGCGGTGGCGGCGGCGGGGGCGGTGGCGGCAGCCGCGGCGTGCCGGTCGGCGGTCGGGCTCGCCCAGCTGATTCCTCCTCGCCTCCTGCCTCCCCACTCCCTTGTCCTGCGTCGACGGCGGAGAGCTGGCGGATGGGGTGGGGATCGATGGGGGATCAGGGGTGAATATGGCGGGGCGGAGTGCGTCGACGTCGAACCGGCCCCCTGGTAGGCTCCCTCCCCCGACGAACCGGATCAGAAGGACGATGATGGCGCGCAGGACCAAGCCCCGAATCCCCCTCCTCCTCTCGATCGCCGCGACGGCGCTCTTCGCCGCGGCGCTCGCGTTCCCGCAGCTGAAGGCCGAGGCGCAGCGCGTGCGGTGCCAGGTCTATGTGACTCAGGCGCGGGTCCCGGGGAACCTCAGTGAGCGTGGGCTGATCGGGTTCGCGCGACGCCATCGGGCGCGGCGGCTGCGGGAGACGAGCCACCCCGAGCTGAACGACCGCTCCTGGATCGCCAACGCCGTGTTCTCGTTCAACCGGCCGCCGGGCGACCTCGAGTTCCACGCCCTGTTCTACGACGTCACCGATGGGCCGCGGAACTTCATCCGCGAGATGAGCGTGTTCGTGAGCGACCGCAGCCAGCGCACCGTGCTGCACCGCCTGCAGCTGCCGCGGCCCACCTTCCAGCCGAACAAGCGGATCGAGATGGTCGTGACCCTCCGCCGCGAGGAGCTCGGCCGCACCCGCTTCGAGATCCAGGGTGAGGAGCGCCGCCACACCGGGCAGGTCGACTTCACCGACGAGCAGGCGCGCGGGGGGAACTGACCCCGTGGCCACGCGCAGGGGCTCGGGCCATCCCGAGATCCAGCGGCTGATCGCGTCGATCGAGAAGGACGGCTCCTTCCCGACCGTCGCGCTGCTGCTCGGGCCCGAGCGCTTCCTCGTGGAGCGCGCGATCTCGCGCCTGCGCGCCGCCTCGCTCGGCGACGGGCCGGCGGGCTTCAACGACGACCTCTTCCACGGGGCGACGTCGCTGAGCGGGCAGAAGGTCGTGAGCGCCGCCCGCACCCTGCCGATGATGGCGCAGGCGCGCTTCGTCCTCGTCCGCTCGGTCGAGGCGATGGGCCTCGACGAGCTCAAGGCGATCGCGGAGTACGTGGCCGCGCCGAGCGAGTCGACCTGCCTCGTGCTGACGGCCGAGAAGCTGAACGCGCAGACGTCGCTGGCCAAGGCCGCGGCGAAGGCGAAGGCCATCTGGGGCGCGCAGCCGATGAAGGGCCAGCAGATGCGGCGCTTCGCGGTGGACGAGGCCGGGCGTCGCGGGCACAAGCTGACGCCCAAGGCGGCCGAGGCGCTCATCGAGGCGCTGGGTGAGGACCTGGCGGCGGTCGACGACGCGCTCGAGCGGCTCAGCCTCTACGTCGGCGACGGGCAGCGCATCGACGAGCGCGCGGTCGAGGCCTGCGTCAGCCGGATCGCCGCCGACACCATCTGGCAGCTGGTGGACTCGGTGGCGGTGCGCGACACGAGGAACGCGCTCCACGCGGCCGGCTCCCTGCTCGCCGACCGGGAGCCTCCGCTCCGGATCCTCGCGATGGTCGCCCGGCAGCTCCGGATCGTCGCCAAGATGCGCGAGGCGCTCGCGGCGCGGCTCAGCGACGAGGAGGCGGCGCGGGCCGCCGGCGCGCCCCCGTTCAAGGCGCGTCAGCTCAAGAACGCGGCGCGGCGCTTCACCGCCCGCCAGCTCGGGGCCGCCTTCCAGACCCTCGCCGAGGCCGATCTGGCGCTCAAGGGCGCGAAGCGCGGCGACGCGCTCATCCTCGAGGAGGCGATCCTGGAGCTGTGCACCGGCCAGCCCCGGGTGCGCGAGCGCATCCCGCGGCAGGTTCGCACCTACCGGTAGCTCGTACGGTGAACGATTCCGGTCGGGGACCCCGGCCGGGCGGGGGTGATACTCGTGGGGAATGCCTTCCGCGCGCCTCCTCTTGATCTCCCTGCTCGCTCTCACCGGCTGTGACGGCGGCCCGACCGACGTCGACGGCGGCACCGAAGGTGGCCCCGACGCGTCGGTCACCCGAGACGGCGCGCCGGCCGATCCCGACGCGGGGGAGCCGCCGGACGGCGGGCCCCCTCCCCTCGACGCCGGCACGGACGGCGGGACTCCGGGCGTGGACTGCGCGCCCCAGCAGGCGTACGCGGAGGGCGACTGCGGGCGCTCGTTCGGCTTCGTCTGGGATGGGCACGCCTGCGTCGAGCGCGTCGGATGCGGCTGCGCGGGGCGGGACTGCCTGACCCTCGCCCCCGACATGGCGAGCTGCGAGGCCGCCCACGCCGGCTGCGCGCCCGCTTCGCCGGACTGCGTCCCGAGCCCCGACGCGGGCGGCGGCGGGCCCGGGTGCGCGGCGGAGGTGCGCTACGTGACGCCCGACGGGAGCGCGTCGGCCGACGGCCGGACCGCGTCGAGCGCGTGGTCGCTCGAGCACGCGCTCGCCACCGCGGGCCCGGGCACGGTCGTGTTCATCCGAGGCGGCGACTACGGCGACCTGCGCCTGCGGCAGTCCATCGACGGCCGGGCCGACGCCCCCATCCGCTTCATCGGCACCGACCCGAGCTGGGCGCTCCCGGCGCCGGGCGCCCGCGCGAGCGTGTCCGGGACCGAGCCGGTGGACCCGGGCGTGATGCCGCTCCTTCGCGGCGTGCTCACGGGCAACCGGGGCAGCGGCACCGCCCTGCAGGTCGACGGCGATCACGTGCACGTCGAGAACGTCCAGGTCTCGCGATACTCGATCGGCTTCGACTTCCGCGGGTCCCACCAGGTGATGCGCAACCTGGTGAGCGACCATCACGGTGACTTCTCCGGCCGCCCCTACGAGGGCTGGGGCATGTTCGTCCGCGGCGACCACGCGCGGGTCGAGCGCTGCTTCATTCGCGATGGCGCCGCCGAGGGCATCTCCATCCGCGGCAGCGACGGCGTCTACCGCGACATCGAGGTCGTCGGGATCGATGGCGACAACCCCATGGACTACTACTTCCTGCTCAACGGCCACCGGAACCGGGCCGAGCGGATCGTCGTCTACCGCAGCCCCGGCCTCTCCCACCTCGGCCACGGCATCTGCATCAAGCCGGTCGGCGCCACCTCCACCCAGAACGTCGTCGACGGCTTCCGGGTGGTGAACACGAACGTCGAGCTCCAGTTCGCGGGCTGCAGCGAGAACGTGATCCGCAACGGCGTCATCACCCGCACCACCGAGCCCGAGTGGAGCACCGCGCTCACGATCGCCAACGGGGCCCACCACAACCTCTTCCAGAACATGATCGTCTCCGGCTCCTACGCCGGCGTCGTGTTCAACGACTGGGACGACGGCGCGGCCGACGAGAGCGGGGGCGACGCCGTCGACGCCGGGCACGACAACGATCTGGTCAACCTGGTGGTGCGCGACGCCAGCTACGGCATCTTCATGCGCGACCAGGGCAGCGCGGGCGTCGCGCGGCGGAACCGCTTCATCCACGCCAGCTTCCTCGACGTGGGCGAGCTCTTCCGGGTCCGGCGCGGCAACGAGGGGACCGAGCTCCATCACTGCGTCATCGACGGCGCGGGCGGCTTCGCCCGTGAGGAGCTCGGCTTCCGGGTCGCGTCCGACACCGCCTTCGTCGGCTGCAACGTGAGCGCGTCCGGGTTCGACGGCTTCACCGGCTACGCCGAGTCGGGCACCACCCGGAGCACCCCCGCCTTCGTGGCCCCGGGCGACCCGCGCCCCGCCGACGACGCCCTCGACGGCGCCGAGGACGCGAGCGCCCTCCACCCGGAGGCCGCGCGTGACCTCTACGGCCGCGAGCGCACCGCCCCGATCACCCGAGGCGCCGTCGAATACGTCCCGGAGTAGTCCGCGGTCGCCCCCGTCCGCCGAGCCCAGACCTCGCCGGCCGGGACGGAACGCCAAACGCCGCCTCGGCGATCTGCCGGGCGGCGCAGGGTTCGGTCGAAGCGGCGACTAGAGCGCGGCGACCTGACGGCTCAGGCGGCTGACGTACCGCGAGCCGGTCTTCGGGTGGTAGACGCCCTTGGACACGGCGCCGTCGATCTTCGCGATGGCGACCTTGAGCGCCGCCTCCGCCGTCGCCTTGTCCTCGGCGTCGATGGCCGTGCGGACGCGCTTGACGTAGGTCCGGACGGTGGTGCGGATGTGCTTGTTGCGCTCGGTACGCTTGTGCGTCTGGCGAATGCGCTTCTTCGCGGATGCGTGATTGGCCACGGGAAAATACTCCACACGCCCCGGTTCTCGGGGGGAGCGGACTTCTAGCCGGGGCCCCAGAGGTTGTCAAGCAGCCCCGGGGGCGTCCGTCCCCCGTTTGTTTGGAGAGTGCGTGCGGCCGCCGAATACTGCCCCCGTGAGCGACGAGGAGACGCCCCAGAACGGGGACGAGCGCGGCAGCGGGGCGATCGCCCGGCGGGCCGGCCTCGTGGCCGCGGGCACCCTCACCTCCCGCGCGCTCGGCTTCGCGCGGGACGTGGTGCTGGCGGCGGTGTTCCCCAAGGCGGCCACCGACCTCTTCTTCGTCGCGTTCACGATCCCCAACGCCCTGCGTGTCCTGCTCGGCGAGGGCGCGGTGTCCTCGGCGGTGGTGCCCGTCTTCAGCGAGGTGCGGGCCGAGGAGGGCGAGGAGGCGGCGCGCTCCTACTTCGCGAAGCTCACCGGGCTGCTGGGCCTGACCCTGCTGGTGGTGAGCGTGCTCGGCGTGCTCGCGGCGCCCGCGCTGGTGAGCCTCTACGCCACCGGCTACCTCGACGATCCCGAGCGCTTCGGGACCACGGTCGAGCTGACCCGCTGGGTCTTCCCCTACCTCTTCTTCATCGGCCTGGCGGCCCTCGGCATGGGCGGGCTCAACGCCCTCCGGCGCTTCGCGGTCCCGGCCTTCGCGCCCGCGCTGCTCAACGTCGCGCTCATCGCCGCCGCCTTCTTGCTCGTGGGGCCCGCCCTCGCTCTCGGGCTGCCCGCGATCGGGGCGCTCGCCCTCGGCGCGCTCGTCGGCGGCGCCCTCCAGGTGCTCGCCCAGTGGCCGGCGCAGCGGCGGGCGGGGCTGCTCCGCGTCCCCCGCATCGACCTGAAGGATCCCCGGGTCCGCAAGACCCTGCGTCTGCTGGTCCCGCTGCTCGCGGGCTTCGGCGTCTACCAGCTCAACACGATGCTCGGCCGGAGCTTCGCCACCTTCCTGCCGACCGGCGCGCAGAGCTACATCTACTACGGCCAGCGCCTGGTCGAGATCCCGCAGGGCATGTTCGCCCTCGCCATCGCCGCCGCCGCGCTCCCGACCCTGTCGGACCTGCGAGCCCGCGGCGAAGACGCCGAGGTGCGGGAGGTCTTCGGCTACGCCTTCCGGCTGACGCTGCTGCTCGCCATCCCCTCGTCGGTGGCCCTCGCCGTGCTGGCCGAGCCCATCGTGGCCGTCGCGTTCGGGCGGGGGGAGTTCGGCCGGGCCGAGGTGCTCGAGACGGCGGCCTCGCTCCGCTGGCAGGCGGCGGGCGTGTGGGCGATCGCGTCGGTCCGCACCGTGGTGCCGATGTTCTTCGCCTACCAGGACACCCGCAGCCCGGTCATCGCGAGCGCCACCAACCTCGTGTTCTTCGCCGCGGTCTCGCTCCTGCTGATGGGACCATTCGAGCACGTCGGCATCGCGATGGGGCTGAGCGCGGCCGGCGCCGCGCAGCTCTTCATGCTGCTCGCGCTCCTCCGGCGTCGGGTGGGGCGGCTCGGCCTTCGGGCGGTGGTGATCGGCGGCGCCCGCATCTCCGCCGCCGCCGCGGCGATGGGCGCGGCGCTGTGGTGCGTGGCCCGCCTCGGCGCGTGGGAGCGAGGGGCGACGGGGATGAACGTCGCCGTCCTGCTGGGCGCCCTCGCGGCCGGGGCCACGGTGTTCCTCGGCGCCGCCGCCCTCCTCCGCAGCCCGGAGCTGCGCGAGCTCATGGGCGCGGTCCGGCGCCGCGTGAAGCGTTGAGCTCTGCAGGCCGGCCACCTCTCCAGGGTCGCTCGGGTCGCTGACAGCGTCGCAAGCCGGCGCGTCGGTGCGCTCTGAAGGCGATTTCCACAGTCTTTCAGTTTGACAGTCTCACGGTCATGAGTAACTTCAGGCTCGGGTTGGGCATGGAGGGGCTGCAACAGACCGTCCTCGATGTGGGGACGACGACGGTCGAGCGCTTTCGGGCGACGCCGACGCAGCGCGGCTTCGGCGCCCTGTCGGCGATGTCACCGGCGGCCGGAAACGAAGTCGTCGCGATCGACCTCGAGGGTGCGCTCGACGTGGACCGGCTGGGGCGGATCCTCGACCGCCTCGAGGGCGGGCTCGATGCCTGGCGCACCCGCTTCGTCGAAGAGCACGGCGCGCTGTTCGGCGTCGTCGAGCCCCCGGTCGGCGCGCGCCTGCGGGTGGAGCGCGTGACGGCGGATCGGCGCGTCGCGCGGGCGGAGGCGCTGGCCCGCGAGCCGTTCGACCTGGCCGAGGGTCGACTCGTGCGCGCCACCTTGCTCCAGACCGACGACGAGCAGGCGACGCTCGTCCTGGTGGCCCACCACGCAGTGATGGACGGCAGCGCGCTCTTCGTCTTGCTGCCGCGGGCCCTCGGCGCGCTGTATCGGGGCGAGGCCATCGACCTCGAGGGGTTCGCCCCCTGGGCGGCGCGCGAGGCCGACGCGTACGACGGGGACGCGGGCGAGCGGGCGCGTGGCTTCTGGCGCGAGTCGTTGCGGGATGCACCCGGCTCGCTCGCGCTGCCCACGGACCATCCGCGGTCGGGGACGAGGAGCCTCCGAGGGCGCCGCCTCTCGCGCGACGCGGGGGTGACCCGGGAGGCGCTGGAGGCGGCGGGGCGCCCCGTCGACGTCGCGATCGCCGCGCTGGCGACGGCGCTGCACCGGATGGCGGCGGCGGACGAGGTGACGGTGGGCGTGACGCACGCGAACCGCCGCGCGCCCGGCGCCGAGCGGGTGGTCGGCTGCCTGGTGCGCACCCTGCCCTTGCGCGTGTCTCCCGGCGACGCCGCGAGCTTCTCGGGGTTGGTGAGCCAGGTCCACGAGCGGCGGCGCCGCGCCTTCGGCCACCTCACCGACGTGGTGGACGACGTGCTGGCCGAGCGCGGCGAGGCGGGCCCGGGCTACCGCGTGGTGCTCAACTACATGCCGTTCTCCGAGCGCGACGCCGCCGACTTCGGCCCCACCGTGCGCGCCCGGGGCTGGCGACCGGATCCCGGCTGGACGGCGACCGACCTCGCGTTCGACGTCGTCGAGGCGCCCGAGGGGCTGCGCTGCGTGCTCGAGTACGACGAGGGGCTGTTCGACGCCCCGACCGCCGAGCGCTGGCTCGAGGCGTTCGTCACCGCGCTGGCCGCCGCCCCGACCCACCGGGAGCGCGGGCTGGGCGCGCTGCCGTTGATGGGCGTCGCCGCGCGGCGCGCGCTCGGGGCGCTCGGCCGAGGCGGCGGGCCCCCGAGCCAGCCCGCCCGGCTCCACGATCTGCTCGCCGGCGGCGCGCTCCGCAACGAGGGGGCTCCGGCGCTGCTCCGCGAGGGACGCGCGGTCGACTACCGGACCCTCTGGCGCCGCGCGGGGGCCCTCGCCGAGCGGATCGCCGCGCTGCCGTCCGGGCCGCCCCCGCGCCTGGTGGGGCTGGCGACCCGTGATCCCGAGAGCGCTCTGGTGGCGCTGGTGGGCATCCTCCGGTCGGGGGCCGCCTACGTGCCCCTCGACCCGCACCTCCCGGAGAAGCGGCTCGCGCAGATGATCGAGGACGCGCGCCCGATCGCGGTGGTGACCGACACGGACCGCGACTTCGGCGCGCCGGCCCTCCGGCTCGACGACGCCGAGGCCGAGGGCCCGGCCGACGCCGGCGATCCGAGGGCCGGCGCGTACGTGATCTTCACCAGCGGCTCGACCGGCCGCCCCAAGGGCGTGGTCGTCGCGCACGCGAACGTGGTGCACCAGCTCGAGGCCCGCCGCGCCTTCTACGGGGGCGCGCCGGGGGTGACCTTGAGCGCCCACTCGTACGCGTTCGACTCCGCGGTGGCCTGCGTCTTCTGGGCCCTGGCCGAAGGGGATCCCCTGGTGCTGGTCGACGAAGACGAGCGGCGGGACCCGGCGCTCCTCCGCGGCTGCATCGCGCGGCACCGGGTGGAGACGCTCGACGTGCCCCCTGCCCTCTGGGCTGAGCTGCTCGCGGGCGGGGCCGAGGGGCTCGAGTCGCTGCGGACCGTGATCGTGGGAGGCGAGGCGCTCCCGCCCGCGCTCGCCCGCCGCCACCTCGCCCTGCTCCCGGAGGCGCGGCTGGTCAACGAGTACGGCCCCACCGAGACCACCGTCTTCAGCAGCGCGCACGTGGTCGACGCGGTGACGCCGGGCAGCGTGCCGATCGGCAGGCCCATTCACCGCACCCGGGCGCGCATCGTCGATCGCTACGGGCAGCTCGTGCCGCGCGGCGGCGTGGGCGAGCTCTGGATCGGCGGCGCGGGGGTGACGGCGGGCTACCTGCGCGACGAGGCGCGCACGCTCGAGCGCTTCGTGGACGACCCGCACCTCGGGCGGACCTATCGCACCGGAGATCTCGCGCGCTGGGACGCCGAGGGGCGCCTTCGGTTCGAGGGGCGGGTGGACCAGCAGATCCAGATCCGCGGCCACCGGGTGGAGCCCCAGGAGGTCGTGGCCGCGCTCGAGGCCCAGCCCGGCGTCCAGCAGGCGGTGGTGCTGCCGCTCGACGGCCCGCTGGGGCTCCGGCTGCACGCCTGGGTGGTGGCGCGGCCCGGAGCGACGCTCGACCTCCAGCGGCTGCGCGACGCGCTGCGCGCCGAGCTCCCCGAGCCGATGATCCCGGCCACCCTGGAGCGCATCGACGCGCTGCCGCGCGCCCCCTCCGGCAAGCTCGATCTCGCCGCCCTCCCCCGGCCGACGACCCCGGCCGTCGCCCGCAGCGAGAGCTGGCGGACCGAGCCTCGCACCCAGGCCGAGGACGCGATCGCCAAGGCCTTCCGGGAGGTCCTGCGCCTCGACGCGGTCGACGTGCACGCGAGCTTCTTCGATCTCGGGGGCACCTCGCTGACCGCGGTCCGGGCGCTCTCGCGCCTGCACGACGCGCTCGACGTGCGGATCCCGCTGAGCGTCTTCGTGCGCGCGCCGAGCGTGGCCCAGCTGGCGGAGCGCCTGCACGGCGAGGGCCTGGTCGACGAGGAGCCGCTGGTGGTGCGCATCGCCGAAGGCGAGGGCCCGCCCCTCTGGCTCCTGCACCCCGTCGGCGGCCACGTGGTCTACGGCGAGGTGGTCGCGAAGGCGATGCAGGCGCAGATCCCGATCCTCGGCATCCAGGCCCAGGGGCTCGACGGTCGGCGGCCGCCGCTCGCCGAGATGGACGCCATCGGCGCGCTCTACGTGTCGCTGATCCGGGAGGCGCAGCCCGAGGGGCCCTACTTCCTGGCCGGCCCCTCGCAGGGCGGCCTCGCCGCGCTCGAGATCGCGCAGCGCCTGATCGCCGAGGGCGAGGACGTGCGGCTGCTCGCGATGCTCGACTGCTGGGCGCCCGGGTTCCCGCGCCGAACCAGCGCCGCCCGTCGGGTCCTCGATCACGCGGGCGCGATGTGGCGGCGGTCGTGGCGGGAGCGCGCCGCCTACCTGAAGGAGAAGGCGACGCGGCGGCTCCGGAGGCTCGAGCACGGGTTCCGCACCTACACGTACCGCGAGGCGGGCGACGAGGGCGCGATCTACGACACGCTGCTCGAGGTGCAGTCGGCCTACGAGGCGGCGGCCGACGCCTACGAGGTGCGGCCTTACCCCGGCCGCGTGCACGTCTTCCGGGCCCTCCGGGTGCCCGAGAGCCCGGGGCTGCGCTTCGACGATCCGAGCTGCGGCTGGGCCGCCTTCGCGCGAGGCGGTGTGGAGACCATCGATCTCGACACCGAGCACAAGGACATGCTCGACCCGCCGCAGGTGCATCAGGTCGCCGCCGCCCTGGAGGCGCTGCTCCTCGCGCTGCGACCGTGATAGAGCGGGGCGATGGAAGTCCTCGACGCCTCCTTCGTCGCCGCGGCGACGCGCCAGGCCGCGCTGCCCCCGCCCGCGTTCGCCGAGATCGCCTTCGCCGGGCGCTCCAACGTCGGCAAGTCGAGCCTCATCAACAAGCTCGTCGGCCGCCGCAAGCTGGTCCGCACCAGCTCGACCCCCGGCGCCACCCGCGGGCTCGCGCTCTTCCGCGCCCGGCTCCGCGTCGGCGAGGGCGACGAGGCGCTGATCGACCTGGTGGATCTACCGGGCTACGGCTACGCGAAGCGGAGCAAGAGCGAGCGCCGCTCCTGGGGCCCGATGATCGAGGGCTTCCTCACCGAGCGCGTCGGCCTGCGGGCGGTGGTGGTGATCATCGACGTCCGGCGCGGCCCCGAGGACGACGACGTGCAGCTGCTCGAGTTCCTCGCGCACATCGGCGTGCCGGCCATCCTCGTCGCGACCAAGCTCGACAAGCTCCCGGCCAACAAGCGCAAGCCGGAGCTCGCCAAGCTCAAGCGGCAGCTCGGCCAGAAGCCGGTGGGCTTCTCCTCCGCCAGCGGCGACGGCGTCGACGCGCTCTGGAAGCGCATCCTCTACGCGGCGTCGATCCTCGGCGAGGATCAGCGCGAGGCGTAAGCGCGGCCGCCGGAGCCGTGCATGTAGGACCGGATGGTCTCCGGGACGCGCATCATCCACTCGTGGATCTCGCCGCGCACCAGGCCGCCGAGCATGCCGCCGCCGGGATCCGCCATCACGCCCCAGCTGACCAGCGAGCGCCCCTCGTCGTCCTCGAAGGGCGCGACCGAGAGGAAGCCCCACGCGGCGCGCAGATCGTTCGGGCGCTGCCGATCGAGCTGGAAGGTGATGTCGCGCCGATCGTGGTCGTAGCGCATGCGGAGGTGATAGCTGGCGCTGGTGAAGCCCATCGCGTGGCGGAAGCGCACCACCCGCTGACCGGGGCTGTGATCGACCACCCGGGCCGACTCGACCGCGGGGAGCATCCGCCGGTAGCTCGCCTCGTCGCAGAGCGCGCGCCAGGTCACGTCGACCGGCTGGTTCACGACCTGCCAGCTGTTGCCGCCGATGAGCCGGAGCTGCCCGCGCCGGCGCTGACTGCGCCGCACCACCAGCTGGCCCTCCCCGAGGCGGCGCCGCTCGTCGGCGCTGAAGCCCTCGGTCTGCTGCGCCCCGCCCGGCGAGACCAGCGCGGTCCCGAGCGCGAGGAGCGCGCCCATCGTCCAGACCCAGGCCCTTCCGACGCCGCGCCGCCGTGCGTGCGTGCTCATCCCGGCCAAGAGCATGTCATGTGCGGATGCTCGGTGCACGGCGACGGGGCCTTCAGCTCCTCCGGGGAGGTCTCCCCGGGTACCAGGGATGAAACGGTCCGCGGTCCTCGCAGCGGGGCCGCTCGTGCGGATTGCAGTAGATCCGGACGTGGAAGTGGTTGTCGTGGGGGTGCCCGCTCGGCTGCCCCATCACCCGCGACGCCCGGTCGAGGAGCACCTGCGGCGCGCCCCGGCGGCGGCCCTCGCGGAGCAGCCGGCGGCGGATCGCGTTCGAGACGAAGATGTGCTGCACGCGCGCGTCCCCGTCGGCGACGAGCTTGGCGACCAGCTCCCAGTTCCGCGCGTCGTCGAAGCGGAGCATCGAGTTGGGACCGCGCCCGACTCCGTCCGCCCCGAAGCGCGCGAACGCGAAGGCGTCGTAGGGGTTGCCGTTGGCGTCGGTCATGTAGAAGCCGATGTCCACGTCGCGCCCGCTCTGGTGGCTGCGGTGCCCGTCGATGCGGCCGCCGCCCTGCGCGCTGAGCTCGCCCACCGACAGCCGCGCCCCCGGGAGGCGCTGCTCGACCCGGGTCGCCGCGCGCTCGAGGAGCTGCACCAGCTGCCAGGTGCCCCAGTGATTTCCACGCTCCGCGTACTCACCGACGTATCGGACGCGCCCGCTCTCCCGGAGCTTCACTCCGCGGTGGAGCCGGCCGCGCCACGCCAGGCCGACGGACCGGGAGCGGCGATGGCTCCGGGCCCCGGGCTCTCGATCGTGGGCTCCGTCGCAGCGCGGGGTGGCCGAGGCCACGGGCGCGAGGCTGGCGGCGGAGAGGATCACGAGGAGGGCGGCGAGACGGCGCATGGGGTTCATGTCCCGGAAGCGCACCGCTGGAGGCAAGAAATCTGCAGACCCATGGCACTCGCGTAGGGCTTTGCCCTACTCTGTTGAGGTGATTCGGGCGTTCCCGGCCCTCGCGTTCTTCGCTTCGCTCGCGTGTCAGTCTCCTGCGCATCCTCCCGTCGACGCGGGCGAGGACGAGATCCGGGACGCGGGCGCGCCCATCGACGCCGGCCCCGCCTACGTGCGAAGGGCGCCGGAGGGCGCGGTCACGGTGGCGGTCGAGATGGGCGTGGACGCCGAGGTGCCGGACGCGCGGTTCGATCACCTCCCCGACCGGATGGGCGGGGGCGTCTGCCCGCTCGACCTCGACGGAACACCGCCGATGGACCTCGCGTTCGCCCTGCGGACGGGCGTCCGGCTCTACGCCGCGTCCGCGCCCCTCGCCTATCGCGACGTGACCGAGGAGTACGCGCTCGACGCGGACAGCGCGATGGGGTGCCTCGCGTTCGACGCGGAGGGGGACGGAGACACCGATCTCCTGGTGACCGATCGCGGCGCGATCCGGCTCTTCGAGCGCGACGCCGGCGCCTTCGTGGAGCGCACCGACCGGCTCGGGCTGCGGCTCGACGCGCGCGACGTCTACACCTCGGCGGCGGCCGGCGACGTGGACGGCGACGGCGACCTCGACCTGCTGATCGCGGGCAACATCCGCTACGACACGTCCCGCTTCGACGAGACCTGCGAGCCGTACTGCGGCAGCCTGCTGAACATTCACGACGCGATCCCGAACTTGCTGCTCACCCGGGACGGCGACGGCTACGTGGACGAGACCTGGGCGCTCGCGCCGGAGCTGACGGTCGCGGAGATGACGCTCGCGGTCGCGATCACCGATCTCGACGGCGACGGAGCGGTGGATCTCTACGTGGGCAACGATCTCGGCGGCACCTATCACGACCGCGCGCTCAGCCGGGACGACGACGGCGTCTACCGCGACCACTACCTTCGCATCGGGCTCGGCCACGACGCGCGCGGCTTCGGCAACTGCACGATGGGCTTCTCGAGCGCCGACGTGAACGGCGACGGCCGCATCGATCACGTGGTCACGAGCTTCGCCAACGATCCGACCACCCTCTATCTCTGCGGCGACGACGGATGGTGCGAGCCGCAGCGCGCCGAGGAGTCGGGCACCGACGCGAGCCGCGCCTCCTTCCGCTGGGGCGCGATGCTCGTCGACCTCGACCTCGACGGGCGCCCCGAGCTCTTCGAGGCGACGGGACACATCTTCAGCGATCCCGAGCTCGAGACGAGCGGGTCGACGCGCGATCAGCCGGCCAACCTGATGTGGAACGACGGGGAGGCCTTCGCGCCGGTGGCGCTCGTCCCCGAGGACGGCCGGAGCGCGCCCCGGAGCACGCGCGGGATCGCTTACACGGATGTGGACGATGATGGCCGGCCGGACGTCGTGCTCGCCCCCGCGGTCGGCCGCCCCGCGATCCTGCGCAACGTGTGGGAGCCGGCGGGGCGCCCCCTTTGGGTGTCGCTCGAGGGCCGGGCCCCCAACGCGGACGCCCTCGGCGCGCGGGTCCGCGTGCACACGAGCGAGGGGGTGCTCGTGCAGGATCGGCGCGCCGGGGAGGGGTATCTCGGGAGCTTCGATCCTCGCCTCGTGTTCGGCGTGCCGCGCAGCGGAGGGGTGGACGTCGAGGTGAGATGGCTCGGAGGGGGGACGACGTGGGTGCGCGGCGTGACCGAGCGGGAGGTTCGCGTCCGCGAGTGAGGGGCGGCTGCGGGGCCGGGGGCGGCTGCGGCAGCGGGGGCGGCTGCGGCAGCGGGGCCGGGGGCGGCAGCGGCAGCGGGTCCGGAGGCGGGTCCGGAGGCGGCAGCGGCAGCGGGTCCGGAGGCGGCAGCGGGGCCGGGGCCGGGGCCGGCAGCGGCAGCGGGTCCGGAGGCGGCAGCGGCAGCGGGTCCGGAGGCGGCAGCAGCGGGTCCGGATGCGGCAGCGGCAGCGGGTCCGGGGGCGGCAGCGGCAGCGGGGCCGGCAGCGGCAGCGGCAGCGGCAGCGGGGCCGGCAGCGGCAGCGGCAGCGGGGCCGGGGGCGGCAGCGGCAGCGGGGGCGAGTCCGGAGGCGGGCTCGCCCAGCCTGACTATTCCTCCTCGCCTCCCGCCTCCCATCTCCCTCAGTAGTACGTAGACGACGAGCGTGTCGGGCTCGGGCTCGGGCTCGGGCTCGGCCTCGGATGCGGGTACTGAACCTTCGCAACTCGCACTGCGGCTCGCGGGCGGGTCGCGGACTCGAATGAAGGGGACGCCTCGTCGGTGAGCCCCACCGTGTACGCCGGTGCTCGGGCGTGCAAAGGGGCCTGCGGCCCGGCTGCGCGCTGCGCGCTCCGCCGGCTTCGGCGCCTGCGGCGCCTCGCCCTTGACACGCCCTGCGCGCCGGCGGGGGGGGTGGGCGTCACCGACGAGTCGCGCGACGGTCGCGCGCCAGGCTGCGGTGACTCGGAGAGAGACTCATGCAGCTCAGGATCTATCGCGACGCCGTCACCATGGTCACCGAGGTCGGTCCGCTCGTGCAGGCCATCCGCCGCGACGACACCGACCACGCGCGCCAGCTCCGCAAGGCCGCCAAGTCCGTGCCGCTCAACATCGCGGAGGGCACCTACTCTCGCGGTCGCAAGCGGCAGGTCAGCTACCACGTCGCTCTCGGCTCCGCGAACGAGGTGGTGGCTTGCCTCGAGGTGGCCGTCGCGGACGGCATCCTCGCTTCGGTCGACCCCGCCATCCTCGACCGGCTCGACAAGATCATCGCGACGCTCGTGAAGCTCACCGACAAGTGAGCCTG
>JAYZQJ010000165.1:0-5640 GCA_036149055.1 Myxococcota bacterium
CTCCCGCCCGACCGGCAAAGCCGGCTCGGGCTCCCACCCCATCTCACGCGCTCACGCGCGTGGAAGCTGCGGCAATATTTGCCGCATCTTCAGCTCGTGGTCGTCGTCGACAGCGACTTCGAGGTGCCGGCCGCGCTGTCGAGCCTCGAGGTGCGCGTCGCTCACGAGGGCGAGGTCACGGCGGAGACCGACTTCGCGCTGGGCGCGGAGGCGAGCGAGGCGCGGTTCACCCTCCCGCTGTCGTTTGGCATCGTGCCCCTCGGCGGCGACGCGAGCCGCCGGCTCCGGGTCGAGGTGGTGGGGCGGGGGCCGGGCGGCGACGCGCTGGTGCGCCAGTCGCGCGTGACCGGCTTCCTCCCCGGCCGGACCCTGCGCCTGCCGTTCTTCCTGGCTCGCCGCTGCGCCGAGGTGGACTGCGCGCCGGGCGAGACGTGCACCCTCGAGGGCTGCGTGCCCGAGCTGCTGGAGCCGAGCGACCTGGCCGACGTGAGGGCGGGGGAGGAGCTGGGCCTCGACGCCGGCCCGGTCCCGGACGCGGGGACACCCGACGCGGGGATCCCCACCTCGTGCGCGGGCTGCGTGCCGACCGGCCCGTGCCCGGTCGCGTGCGCGGAGGCGAGCCCGTGCTCCTGCGCCGACGGGTGCGCGTGCCAGCTGGACTGCCCGTCCGGCGGCGACTGTGACGGAGCCTGTGCGGGAGAGGGCACCGAGTGCGTGGTCGAGGCGGAGCGGACGTCCAACGCGGACTTCCGCTGCGAGGCGGGGGCGCGCTGCGTGATCGACGCGCGAGGGGCGTCCAACGCCGAGCTCCGCTGCCAGGCCGCCACCTGCGAGATGGACTGTCGCGACGCCTCCAATTGCTTCGCCACCTGCGTCGACGGAGCGCGCTGCCTGCTCTCGTGCGAGGGGACGTCGAACTGCGATTTTCGCGCCTGCGACGGCGACCGACGGGCCTGCGACGGCGAGGTCCTGGTCTGCAACCGCGCGTGCCCCTGAGGTCGGCTTGACGCGCTGCGTCGGAGACTCCATATCTGGACTCGACTGAAGGCTCATTCAGTCTACATGGGGGTCGTTCGGAGGTTTTCGCGTGTCGTCTGATCAGAACCGTTACAAGGCCGATCTTCGGGAGTTCCAGTTCCTCCTCTTCGAGCAGTTCCGGCTCGACGAGCTCCTCTCCAAGGAGCCCTATCAGGAGTGGGGCCCCGACGAGGTGAAGATGGTGCTCGACGAGTGCTACCGCTTCGCCACCGAGATCCTCGGCCCGACCAACGCGCTCGGGGACCGTGAGGGCTGCCGGATCGAGGACGGCCAGGTCAAGACGCCCGAGCCGTTCAAGAACGCGTGGAGGCAGCTGTACGAGCAGGGCTGGCGCGTGCTGAGCGCGGACGAGGAGATGGGCGGGCAGGGCGCGCCGCTGACGCTCCAGGCGCTGACCGAGGAGATGATGAGCGGCGCCAACCCGGCGTTCATGATGTACCCGGGCCTGACCCACGGCGCGGCCGAGCTCATCGCCCACTTCGGCACGCCCGAGCAGCGCAACACCTTCGCCAAGCCGATGATGGACGGTCGCTTCGGCGGCACGATGTGCCTGAGCGAGCCGAACGCGGGCAGCGACGTGGGCGCCGCGAAGACCTCGGCCACGCCGGTCGAGGGCCAGGAGCACGTCTACAAGATCCGCGGCACCAAGATCTGGATCAGCGCGGGCGACCACGAGCTGGCCGGCAACATCATCCACCTCGTGCTCGCGCGTATCGAAGGCGCGGAGGCGGGCACCAAGGGCCTGAGCCTCTTCATCGTGCCCAAGTACCGGCTGAACGACGACGGCTCGGTGGGTGCGCCCAACGACGTCCAGGTGGCCGGCATCGAGCACAAGATGGGGCTCAACGCGTCGGCGACCTGTCAGCTCCAGTTCGGCGAGAACGACGACTGCTACGGCTATCTGATGGGCGGCGTCGCTCACCAGGGCATGAAGCAGATGTTCATGATGATGAACTTCGCCCGGATCGGCGTGGGCATCCAGGGCCTCGCGACCGCGGGCGGCGCCTACCTCGCCGCGCTCGACTACGCGAAGGACCGCAAGCAGGGCTCCAGCGTCGACAACTGGAAGGACCCGACCGCGCCGCGCGTGGCCATCATCGAGCACCCGGACGTGCGCCGGATGCTGCTCGACATGAAGTCGAAGGTGGAGGGCATCCGCGCGCTGATCGTGAAGCTCACCATGCACCAGGATCGCGTGAAGGCGCTGGGCGGGCGTGACGACGAGTCGGCGGCGTACCACCAGGGGCAGGTCGAGCTGCTCACGCCGATCGTGAAGGCCTACGCCTCCGACCAGGCGTTCCGCATCGCGGAGACCGCCATCCAGGTCCACGGCGGCTCGGGCTACGTGCGCGACTACCCGGTCGAGCAGGCGGCGCGAGACTCGAAGGTGTTCAGCATCTACGAGGGCACCAACCACATCCAGGCGCTCGACCTGGTCGGCCGCAAGCTCGGCCAGGCCGGCGGCAAGCACGCGCAGGAATTCTTCGCGGACATCGGCAAGTTCGTGAGCGCGAAGGGGGACGACGCCGTGCTCGGCGCGAGCGTGAAGCAGCTCGCCAAGGCGCAGGAGGCGGTGGGCGGCGCGGCCTTCCAGCTGCTCGGCTGGTTCAAGGGCGGCGAGATGAAGAAGGTCCCGCTCAACGCCAACCGATTCCTCGACATGATGAGCATGGTCGCGGTCGGGTGGCAGCTGCTCGAGGGCGCGGCGATCGCGGCCGACAAGCAGAAGGACGTCGCCCAGGATCACCCCGACTGGGCCTTCTACGAGGGCAAGAAGGCGGCGGCGATCTACTTCGCGCAGAACGTGCTGCCCGAGGTCATCGCGCTCAGCAAGATGCTGCAGGCGGGGGATCAGAGCGCGCTCGACATCCCCGACGCGGCCTTCGCGAGCGTCTGACCGTCAGGCCCAGGCTTCGTCGAGCCACTCGAGGAGCTCGCGCTCCGCGTCGTCCATGCCGTCGGCGCGGGCGAGCTCCTCGAGCGCGTCTCGGATGAGGCTGCGGATCTCGGGGCGGGCGACCGTCGCGGCGTGCGCTCGCACGCGCTCGGCGTTGGGGAGCTCCATCTCGGCGCGGACCAGCGCCGTCCAGAGCTCGGCGCCGAGGCGGATGGCGAGGTCTCCGACCGCGGCGTTCTCCCGCAGCGTGACCTTGCCGTCGGCCTGGAGCATCAGCCGGACGAGGCCTCCGAGCGCGAGCCATTCCGCGGGCGTCATCCAGGCACCGTAACAGGCGCACGCCGCGCGTCGACCGCGGTCAGTGACGGGCGTGCCGGCAGACCGGGCGGTCCTCGGACCGCTCGTCGCAGAAGAAGCCGCGGGGGCAGGGATGCGCGTCGCCGCAGGTGGGGACGCAGAGGCGCAGATCGACGATCTGCTGGCAGGCGTAGCCCGGGGCGCAGTCCGCGTGACCGCGGCACTCGACGACGCACCCGCCGAGGCCGCCGGGGCCGTCGACCGAGGTGACGGGGACGCAGCGCGCGCCGGCCGGGCAGTTGCTCCGAGGGTCGTGTGCGCGGACCTCGCACGGGCGTGAGCAATAGCCGTCGAGGCGCGGATCGACGAACGACCACAGGCACATGTCGCCCGCGCACTCGGAGGGGCTCTCGCAGTGGTGGGCGAGGTCCAGGCGCGGGCTCGGCGCGTCGCTCCGCGGCACGCAGCGGCCGGACGCGAGGTCACAGCGGGCGCCCTCGCACTCGGCGTCGGCGCCGCAGTGGCTCTGGCAGTGCAGGGGCTCGTCCTCGCCGGCGATGCAGACGTAGCCGTCGCGGGGGCAAGTGGAGCGGCACGCGCGCTGGCAGTGACCGGCCACGCAGACGCCGCCCTCGGGGCAGCTCGCGTCGGTGACGCAGGGGCGCGTGCACAGCCCATCCACGAACCCGTCGGCGGCTCGGAGGCACACCGAGGACTGACGGTCGCACTCGGAGGGGCGGCGACAGCTCTCGAACATCGCGGCGCGGGGTTCGGCCGAGCCCGCGTCGGGCAGGTCGCCATCGATCAGGAGCCGCAACGCGCCGTCGTTCCCCTGGTCGACCGGCGTGCAAGCCAGGAGGGAGAGGGTGGCCAGCGCGTAGACCAGGCGGTTCATCCCGCCCCATGGTCAGCAAGACCAGTGCCACGGTGCCACGGCGGGACGAAGACGCAGCGCAGCGCATGCGGTGCGAGGGCCGCGCATGTCGTTACGCCTCGGTCGTGCCGTCGGTGACGATCGTCAGAAGCGCAGGACCGCGCCTTCGGGGAGATGATCGGACAGCGGGCACTCGGTCGAGCCCGGGTGATCGCAGGCGTCTGGGAGCCAGAGGCGGCTGACCGGGCGGAGCGCTTCGTAGCTCCGGCGGCGATCGAGGCCGCGCGACACGGACAGGCCGTCGAGGAAGAGGAAGTCGAGGCGCAGCCCGCCGAAGTGGGTGGGCGGAGCGCCCGGGCGGGCGTCGCGGAGCGGGGGAGCGGCGAGCACGTCGAACGCGTCGCGATCCGGCCAGGTGTTGAAGTCGCCGAGGAGGAGGAGGGCCTCGCCGGGCTCGCGGGCAGCGAGGGCGTGGTCGCGGAGCCTTCGCGCCATCGACGCGTTGGCGAGATGCCAGGCCATGTGCACCGCGACGACCCGGATCCGGCCGCCGCCGGAGTGCGAGAGGCTCGCTTCGACGGCGCAACGCGGGTGATCGGGCCAGACCCGACCGAGCGGAACGCACCCGCGCTCGAGGACGGTGAAGGCATCTCGCCGCACCGCGAGGGCGACGGCGCTGCGCAGGGAACCGTCGTCGGCCAGGGCGCACTCGCACGCGATGAGCTCGTGGCTCGTGAGGCGCGCCCGCAGTGCCGCGACGGCGGGCCGAGACTCGAGCTCCTGCACGGCGACCACCTCGGGCGCTCCCGGATTCTCAGATGCCAGCGCGTGCGAGAGCTCGCCGAGCGCGTCCACGAGTGGGTCGATGCGCCACGCCTCGGAGAGCTTGAAGCCGTTGAGCGTGACGACACGGAACTCGTCCGAGCGAAGGCGCGCGCCTTGCGCGGGGCGATCGGGGCCCAGTCCCTCCGGATTCCAGCGCAGTGCGCTCGCGCCGACCGCGAGCAGGGACCCGAGGGCCAGCGCCGCACCGAGCCCGAGTTTCGAGGAACGCCGCAAGACCTCCGAAGGCTAGCGCCACGCGAGCCGCGAGTGTGCTCGCGGCTTCGTTGAGGAGAGGTCCAACCCAGGTTGAGCGCCATCTGCCCGCTTCTCTACCCAGGTTGACCCTCGATCAACGCCCTCCGGCCGCGTATTTCGCGCCGCGAGAAAGCTCTGACGCCCAGCGCGTTGAGCGAAGCCTCGACGGAGCTCCCCGAACGACCCCCATCCAGCCGCTCAGAGCAGATTCATACACCTCACGTCCGAAGACGGACGCACGAACGCGCGGCCCGGGCCGAAACCGAGCCGCGCGTGGCCTTCGACGGCCTCTGAGCCGAGCTACGACGGCGCCTTCGGCTTCCGCCGCCGCGTGCGGTGCGTGACCTGGCGCGGCGGGTGCTCGCGCTCGGCGCTGCGGGCCGGGGACTCGAGCTCCGTGCCCTCGGCTTCGCCGTCCGCGCGCTCTTCGTCGGGCCGCAGCACGTCGCCGGGC
>JAYZQJ010000166.1:0-22552 GCA_036149055.1 Myxococcota bacterium
GGGGGGGGGGGGCGCCCTGCGGGCGGGAGCCCCCGGGGGGGGTGTGTGTTGCCAAAACCCCCCCCACAAAACTTCAGTGCCCGATCTTCTGCCCGATCACGCAGACCGCGAAGGTGATGAGCGGGATGCCGATGGAGGCCGCCACGTAGACGATCGTGAAGGTCATGGTGCGGGACACTTAGCCGGCTTCGGAGCCGCGGACAAGCTCCACCTGGGTGGGGGCCTCGTCGGCGATCTCGTCGGGGGCCTCGCCGAGCTCGCGGACCAGGGCGGCCAGGCGGCGGATGCCGTCCTCGGAGCGCGAGGAGGGGATGCGATCGAGCGCGGCGAGCATGTGGCGGGCGGTGGGGAAGCGGGCGTCGGGGTCGCGGTCGAGCGCCCGCAGGACGAAGGCGTCCCAGCCCTCGGGCAGCTCGCGTCGATGCACGCTCGGCGGCACGACCTCGAGGTTCAGCAGCGCCTCCACCGTGGCCGCCTGGGTGGTCCGCCCGAAGAGCCGGCGCCGCACCAGCAGCTCCCACGCGATCACGCCCACGCTGAACAGATCGGCGCGGTGGTCGAGCGGCTGCGCCCGCGCCTGCTCGGGCGCCATGTAGCCGCTGTGCCCGACCACGGTCTGGGTGTGCGAGGAGTCCGCGTCGCGCAGGGCCCGCGCGACCCCGAAGTCGGTGATCTTCACCTCGCCATTTCGAGACAACAAGACGTTCTGCGGGCAGAGGTCGCGGTGCAGGACGCGGAGGAGCTCGCCGTCCGGCCCCCGCGCCACCTCGTGCGCGTGGTGCAGGCCCTCGAGCAGCGCCCGCAGCATCGTCCCGACGACCGGCTCGGGGATTTCCCGGCCCGCGGCCCGGCAGCGCGAGAGCAGGCGCGCCATCGTGATGCCGTCGACGAACTCCATCGCGAGGAAGTACGCGCCCTCGCGGCTGCCGAAGTCGAGGACCTGCACGATGCTGGGGTGCGCGAGCCGCGAGCCGATCTGCGCCTCCTGACGGAAGAGCTGCACGAAGCGCGGCTGCTCGGCGAGGTGAGCGTGGATGCGCTTCACCGCGACCGGACGCTCGAAGCCGCCCTCCGGCGCGTAGACCGCCTCGTAGACCTCGGCCATGCCGCCCACCGCGATGCGAGAGAGCAGGCGGTACTTGCCGAACAGCTCGCGCTCCCGGAGCACGCGGTCGGCGCGCCCGATGACCCGGCGCATGTAGCGCGCGGCCACCGCGGCGGTGACGCCGGCGAGCACCAGCGAGAAGCCGCGGGTGAGCTGCATGTTGGCCTGGAAGAGGACGTGGGTCTCGAAGCCCGAGGCGATCCGGTCACGGGCGAGGAAGGCGTAGATCACGCCGAAGGCGAGCGCGCCGGTGAGGCCGATGACGTACGGCGAGCGCTCGCGCAGCCGGACCACGTGGCTCAAGAGGAGCAGCGTGAAGAGCATCGGCGGCACCCAGGAGCCGAGCGCGTACTCGCCGCCTTCGGTGAAGACGAGCACCGCCATGAAGCTCCAGGGGATGGTCGCCTCCACCACGTCGGCGGCGGCGCGGATGGGGCGCGACGGCGGCCCGCGGGTGAGCCGGAGCCAGAGCGGCAGGTACCAGAGCAGGTAGGCGGCCGAGAGCGCGCTGCAGCCGAGGCCGAGCCAGAGCGAGGTGGTGAAGGCGAGGACGGCGGACGCGATCACGCCGCACGCCATGAAGAAGAGCCACACCGTCGCCATGACGCGCTCGAAGACCAGCACCTCGAGGTCGAGGGCGGCTTCGAGGGCGGCGCGGCTGCGAGGGGTGGTCTGGGAGGCGCTCATCAGAGGACGTGGAGCTCGGCGACGGCGGCGCCGAGGCGGAAGGCGGAGCGGACGACCAGA
The DNA here is from genome assembly GCA_036149055.1 of Myxococcota bacterium. Classification (GTDB taxonomy): domain Bacteria; phylum Myxococcota_A; class Polyangia; order Polyangiales; family Sandaracinaceae; genus JAVJQK01. The sequence goes on from JAYZQJ010000166.1 coordinate 1,853, forward strand.
CGGATGCGGTCGACGCCCTGGGCGCGCAAGGGGATCACGAGGCGCTCCGGCGCGGTCGAGAAGGCCTCGAACGCGCCGTGGGACTCGGCGACGACCGTGTCACCACGCCGGGCCTCGAGCACGAACCGGCGGAGCGCGCGGTCCTCGTAGCCCGGGTTGAAGCCGTTGACGATCGCGACGCCGCGGACCTCGCGGGGCGCGCCGAGCGCGAGCTCGATCCAGCCGCGGCCGCCGAGGGCGTGCCACTCGGTGGCGGGGTCGCCGTCGATCGCGCGCTCCGGGGCGTAGTCGCGGTGGGCCTCGGACTCGTTGAAGCCGCTCGCGCTCGCCGCCTCCACCGGCAGCGCCACCCGGACCGCGCTCCACGCCAGCGCTACGCCGCCGGGCCCCTCGACCGCGAGGTCGAGCTCCCGGGGCACGACGGAGTCGGGGAGCGTGAAGGAGAACGGCCGGAACGAGGACTCACCGGCCGGCCACCCGTGCTCGACCGTGATCCACTCCGTCCCGTCGGCGTCGGTGATCCGCCACCTCCCGGTGCCGGGCGCGGTCGGCGTGCAGACCCCGAGCCAGCCGTCGACGCGGCGCGGCCCGGGCGGGATCCGCAGCGTGTGGGTGACGCCGGGCGCGACGCGCTGGACCGCGTGGTCCCCGCAGGGCGCCGAGGGCGGAGCCTCGCCGAGCGCGAAGAGCGCGAGGCCCGAGGTGGGCTCCGGCGCGGTGCGCTCGACGGCCGGCGGCGCGTCGATCGCGATCCCTCGCGAGCGCACAGCGACCGACTCGAGGCGCGCCTCGCCGGGACCGGTGGCCCAGAGCTCGAGGGGCCCCGGGCGGGCCTGGGCCCAGCTGGCCGCGAACGGCGTGACGTCGGTCGCGGCGGTGGAGGTCCATTGCACGAGCGGCGGCCGCCCGCTCTCGGCCTGGAGCACGAGGAAGCGCTGACGTGGCCCGCCCGCGCCGACGGCTCCGTCGACCGTGTGCACGCCCTCGGGCACCGCCACCCGCAGGCGCGCCGGCAGGGTCAGACGCAGCGCCCCGTCGTCCTCGGCGATGGCCGCGGCGTGGAGCCGGATCGTGCCCGGCGGCAGGGCGGCGGGGCGCCCGGGGAGCGAATGGCCCCGCACGTCGCGAAAGAAGAGGCGCGCGCCGCCGCCGCCCGACGCGGTGAGCGTGATCCGGGCCCCCCGCGCCGGCGCCGCGAGCCAGGCGAGCGGCCGCTCGAGGGGCCCTTCCGACGGCGGGAGCCGCGCCTCGTAGAGGGTCTCCCCGGACGCCTCGACCCGCACGTCCACCGGCGCGTCCGACCCGGCGCAGCGACCGACCGCCGCCTCGCCCCGGATCCAGCCGCCCGGCGCCCGGAAGGTCTGCGCGTGCTCGAGCGGGCGCGTCGGCGCGCCGCCAGCGCAGCCGGCCACGGGGACGGCGTCGCCCGGCGCGACCGGCCGGAGCGCGAGGGGCGAGCCGGAGGCGTCGCAGCCGGCGAGCGCGAGGAGGCCGAGCAAGAGCGGGACGGATCGCAAGGCACGGGCAGCATAGCCCCGCGCGCCGCGGGTTCGGGCGCTGATACACTCCGCGCTCCCCGTGCGCGCGCGCCTCCGCATCGCGACCGCCGTCGCCTGGCTCGTGCTCGCCAGCGTGGGCGCCGTCGCCTCCACCTTCGACGAGGACGTGACCCCACTCTTCAGGCGGCGGGACTGCGCGGTGCAGATCGCGGCCGAGCTCGAGCCCCTGCGCGACGCCCTGCCGCCGCGCGCGATCGTCGGCTTCATGGGCGAGCGAGCCTACGACGGCTGCGATCCGATGATGGTCGCCCAGTACGTCTTCGCGCCGGCCTGGATCATGGAGCAGGACTGGGACGGCCTCCGCGCGGCGATGCGCGCCCGGGGCGACCAGGCGCTGCCCCGCGACCCCGCGCTGGTGCTCGTCTGGGGCGAGGAGGGTCGGGCCTGGCTCGCGGCCCACCCGCGCTACGTGCCGATCGCCCCTCCGACCGAGCACGCGACGCTCGTGGCGAGGGAGCCATGATCGGAGCGGCGGTCGGCGTGCTGGCCGGCATGGTGGTGCCGGCGGTGATCGGCGTGTGCCTCCTGCGGCTCGTGGCCCGCTCCGAGGGCCGGGCCCGCCTCACCTTCGAGCTCCCGGTCGGCCTCGCGCTCGGGCTGGGCGTCACCGGCGCGCTGAGCTTCCTCGGCTTCGTGATCTCCGATCGCCCGACCGTGCTGCTCGAGCTCGGGCTGCTCTTCGCGCTGCTCTGGGCGCGGCGCCGGACCGACGCGCCCGCGCTCCTCGCGCCGGAGCGCTCGCCCGGTTGGTGGCGACGCGCGGCGGGGCCCGCCGCCCTGGTGATCGTCGGCGCGGCCGCCGTGGTGTGGGCCTCGGAGGCGTGGACGATGGACCACGGCGCCTGGGACGCCTGGGACATCTGGAACATGCGGGCCCGCTTCCTCTACCGCGCGGGGGAGGGCTGGGAGCGCGCGTTCGCCGAGACGCTGCACTGGGCGCACCCGCACTACCCGCCGCTCTGGCCCAGCGCGGTGGCCCGCGGGTTCGCGCTCGCCGGTCACGAGTCCACCTGGGTGCCGCGCGCGATGGGGCTCGTCTTCACGGTCGCGACCGTGGCGCTCCTCGCGGCCACGGTGACGCGGGCCCGGGGCGCCGCGCAGGGGACGCTCGCGGCCCTGACCCTCGTCGCGACGCCCTTCTTCGTTCGACACGGCGCCTCGCAGTACGCCGACGTACCGATCGCGTTCTTCTTCCTCGCGACCTTCGCCTTCATGGCCTGGCACGACGAGGCGCGGTCGGGCCGCGGCTTCATGGTGCTCGCCGGCCTCTCCGCGTCGCTCGCCCTGCTGACGAAGAACGAGGGCGCCATCGTCCTCGTCGGCGTGATCGCCTCGCGGGCCTGGATCGCCGGGCGCCGCGGCGGGCGCGCGCGGCTCTGGCGAGAGGCCACCGCGTTCGGCGCGGGCGCGCTCCCCGGCGCCGGGCTGTGGCTGCTGTTCAAGCTGAGCTACGCGCACACGGCGGTCAACTATGATTTCTTCGTGCCCGACCCGGTCTTCCACCACGGGGTCGGACCGATGGAGTTCCTGACGACCCAGCTGAACGATCCCGTGCGCTGGCGCGGCATGGCGACCGCGTGGGGGCGCTGGATCCTCGACTTCGACGACGGGTGGCCGGTGCCCCTCGCGCTCGGGCTGGCCGTCTACGCCGCGGTCATGGGCCGGACCGCGCGGCCGCCGCTCGGGGTCGCCGGGGCGCTCGCGATCTGGGCGCTGATCCTCTCGCTCGCGTTCGTCGCCTGGTCGCGCTGGGAGATCGTCGACCACATGGACGCGCTGCAGCGCCTGATCATCCAGCTGCTCCCGACCGCGCTGCTCGGCTTCTTCCTCACCGTGCGCGCGCCCTTCGAGATCCCGGACGACCGCCGTTGAGCTATTCTGTGCAGGTGCAGGCAGTCCGAGGCGCTCGCAAGGCCCTCCTCGCGGTGGCGGGGGCGGTCCTGCTCGCTTCGTTGATGCCGGCCTCCCGCTCGGCCGCGACCGAGGGGCGACGCGTGCTGTTCATCGGCAACAGCTACACCCGCTTCAACGACCTGCCGCGCATGGTGCGGGAGATCGCGCGGTCGGTGCCGGACGGGCCGAGCCTGCGCACGCGGCGCGAGACCCACGGCGGCTATCGTCTGCGCGGGCACTGGCGTCAGCGCCGGGTGCGTCGGCTGGTCGCGGGCGGCCGGTTCGACGTGATCGTGATCCAGGCGCACAGCCTCAGCCCGCTCGAGCGCCCCGACGAGATGGAGGAGTACGCGCGGCGGTTCGCCGAGCGCGCGCGCGCCGCGGGCAGCGAGGTGGTGCTCTTCCAGACCTGGGCCCGCCACCCCGAGAGCCCGACCCTCGACGAGCTGCAGCTGGATCCGGCCGAGATGCATCAGCGGGTCGACGGCGTGTACGCGTCGCTCGCCACCCGCCTCGGCGCCCGGCTGGCCCCGGTCGGTCGGGCCTGGCTGCGCGCCCAGACCGAGGTCCCGGACGCGCGGCTCTACCGGCCGGACCGCACCCACCCGACGATGACCGGGACCTACCTGAGCGCGTGCGTCATGTACCGCACGCTCACCGGCGTGGACCCCCGGCGCGCGACCTGGAAGCCCTGGCGCATGCGGCCCGAGGAGGCCGAGCGTCTGCGCGCAGTGGCGGCCAGCATCGAGTGATGTGGTAGCCCTCGCGGCATGAGCGACATCGAGCTTCCCGACGACGCGCCGATGAAGGCCTACCAGCGCTACGTGCACGACCTCGAGGCGATGCACGGCTGGCTGGACGTCGACCTGGTCCACAACTGCTTCCTCATGGGCGAGGAGGTCGGCGAGCTCTTCAAGGCGGTGCGCCGCTACGAGAAGCTCTTCGACCAGGCCGGCGCCGAGCCCAGCGGCCTCGAGGAGCGCAGACGCGACGTCGCCCACGAGCTCGTCGACGTCTTCAACTACCTCGTCGCGATCGCCAACCGCCTCGACATCGACCTCGAGGCCGCCTTCCGCGCCAAGAACGCCGAGAACCAGTCCCGAACCTGGGGCTAGGGGACGGAGTTTCTTTGTTGCCCAATCGCGCCGCGGGCCCCGGATCCGCCCCGCCGAGGGCCCGCAGACCGCCCCCTGACCCCCGAAACACGCCGCGAGGGCCGCCTCCGAGCCCTGATCGCGGGCGCCGAAGGCCGCTCGGCAACAAGGAAACTCCGTCCCCATGTCCGGGATCCGGGACCTTGCCTAGTAGGTGCAGTAGTCCGGGCCGGAGCGGGCGACGCAGCGGGAGCCGGCGGGGCAGCCGCCGGAGAGGCAGGCGCAGACGCCGTAGGTGGTGGAGCAGACCCAGTCGACGCCGCCCTGGCACTGGGAGTTCGCGGCGCCGCAGTCGCAGGTGGGCTGGCCGCTGTAGACGGTGCAGGAGAAGCCGCTCGCGCACGAGAGGCCGCAGGCGCCGCAGTGGTTGCGGTTGGTGGAGACGTCGACCTCGCGGCCGCCGCAGCAGCGACGGAAGCCGCCGAGGCCGGTGCCGTCGGCGCGCGCCGGGTGGGCGCAGGTCCCGCCCATGCACCGATCAGTCGTGCACGCGTTGCCGTCGTCCGGGCACGCGGTCCCGTCGGCGCGCGCCGGGTGGGCGCAGGTCCCGCCCATGCACCGGTCGTTCGTGCACGCGTTGCCGTCATCCGGGCACGCGGTCCCGTCGGCCATGGGGGCCTCGTCGCAGGTCGGGGTGCCGTTGCAGGCTCGGGTCACGCAGGCGTCGCTCGCGCAGTCGATCGCGGTGCCCGCGCACACGCCGGCGGCGCACCGGTCGGTGTGGGTGCAGAGATCGCCGTCGTCGCACAGCGCGTCGGCGCAGTCCGGATCGGCGCAGTCGGTCAGGCCGTCGCAGTCGTCGTCCGCGCCGTCGTTGCAGAAGGCCTCGCGCGCGGCGCAGCCCCCCGCGTCGCCGGCCCCGGCGTCGTCCGGCGGCGGCGGCTCGCCGCCGCAGCCGAGGGTCGGGTCGCAGCGGCCTTCGCAGAGGCCGTCGTCGGGCACCTCGAGGCACACCCGCGAGACGCACCGCGCCTGCAGACACGACACCGCGGGCGCCTCGCAGTCGTCGGCGGCGGCGCAGCTCGCGGGGCCGCAGCGCTCGGGCGCGTCGGGCTGGCACTCCGGCGGGACGCAGCGACCGTCGACGCACTCGGAGCTCGCGCCCTCGCATGCCACGCCCTCGCAGTCGCGGGTCAGGACCACGGTGACCGCGGTGTGATCGCGCACCTCGAGGCGGGTCCGACGCGACGCGATCTCCACGCCTCCGCGGAGCAGGGTCACGATCACGTCGATCGCGCCGGGCTCGAGGTCGCGCACGTCCACCAGGCGGGCGCCGGCCACGAGGTCGCGGCCCTCGAGCGCGACGGTGTCGGCGCCGATGCCTTGCCCGCCCACGCGCTCCCAGCTCACCCGCGCCGCGTCGACCTCGAGCCCCGGGACGTAGTCGGTGCGCAGATCCACCGCGAGCTCCAGCGGCCCGGAGCACCCGGCGACGAGACACAGCAGGCCGATCCAGCGCACGCGCAGATGCTATCGCGCCGCCTTCCGCTACGCTCGCGCCATGCGACCCGCTCCCGCCCTCCCCCGCTGGCTCCGCGCGGAGCTCCCCTACGCGCGGCGCGCCGTCGAGCTCGACGGCCAGACGGTCACCTTCGTCGATCACGGCCCCGAAGACGCGCGCCCGGTGCTCCTGGTGCACGGCAACCCGACCTGGAGCTACCTCTGGCGCAAGGTGATCGGGGAGCTCGCCGGTCACCGGCTCCGCCTGATCGCGCCCGACCTGCTCGGCTTCGGCACCAGCGACAAGCCCCGGCGCGCGTCGGCCCATCAGCTCGAGATGCACATCTCCACCGTCGCCCGGCTCATGGAGGCGCTCGGCGCGGAGGACTTCGTCGCCGTCGGTCAGGACTGGGGCGGACCGATCGCGTGTGGGGTCGGCGAGCGGCTCGGCGCCGCGGGCCTCGTGCTCGGCAACACGGCCGTGCTGAAGCCGGCGCGGCCCTTCCGACCGAAGGGCTTCCACCGCTTCAGCCACATGCCGCTGGTGAGCGACGCGGTGTTCCGCGGGACCCTCTTCCCGGTCCCGGTGATGGATCGCGTGCAGGGCGACCGCGCCTCGATCGGCCTGAAGGAGAAGCTCGCCTACGCCTGGCCGTTTCTCGGCCCGCTCGACCGCGCCGGCGCGCTCGGCCTCGCCCGCATGGTGCCGAACGGCGAAGGCCACCCGAGCACCCCGACCATGGACCGGATCGGCGCGTGGGTGGAGTCGTTCGAGGGCCCGGCGGCGCTGGTCTGGGCCCGGCGCGACCCGATCCTCGGCCGCGGCCTCCGCCGACACCACGAGGCCCTCCCGCAGGCGACGGTCCGCGAGTGCGACGCCGGGCACTTCTCCCAGGAGGAGGTGCCCGAGTTCTGGGCGGCCGCGATCGAAGAGGTCGTCAGCGGTCTCTGACCGCGGCGATGTCGGCGAGGCAGCGGTCGTCGAAGTCGGGCAGGGCGCCGCCGAGGAGCCGATCGCGGATGATGTCGATGCCGGCGCGGCCCTCGAACGCCCAGTACATGATGCACTGATCGCTGTCGTCGTGAGCCCCGCGCTCCTCGTCCTTGTGGTCGGCGACCATCGGGAGCCCGTTGTCGACCAGGCCGATGGTGTGTCCGACCTCGTGCAGCCAGACCAGGTACTGGGCCTGCGCGCAGACCTCGGCGCCGAGCACCGGGCCGCCGCGGCAGCTGCCCTCGATGGTGTCGTGATACATGGCGACGTGGGTGTTCGCCCAGGCGAGGCCGAGCACCGCGCCGTCGGGGCCGTCCCGGTCGTCGTGCCCGTCGAGCCACATCACGTGCATCGACACCGTGCCCTCGGGCTGGTCGTCGTCGAACGTCTCGTCGGCGAGCGCCGCCAGCTCGTCGAAGGTCCAGCCGTAATCGGCGCCGCGCGAGGGGATCACGTCGTCGAGCACGATCTCGACGCCGCCGGGCTTGTCGAGCAGGGTCGAGAGCCGGGCCACGAGGTCGGCCTGCGCCGCCTCCCGCGGGAGGGCGCCCTCCACGTAGTCGAGCTCGATCACGAGCCGCGGGTCGGGATCGGCGCGGAGGTAGCGCTCGATGCGCGGGGTGGCCATGGAGGTCCCGCCGCCGTCGCGACCGGGCGGGGTCCCGCCGTCGTCGCCCCCGCACGAGGCGAGCCCGACCAGGAGGAGGAGAAGCAGAGGGGAAGCGCGTCGCATGATCACGGGATCGCGGCGCGACCGGCTTTTGTCAAACATCGCGGGATGCTCCACGATCCGCCGACGAATGCCCTCCGTGGAAGAGATGCTCGACACCCTCGAGGCGGCCGGCCTGGACGCCTCCGCGGTCGAGCGGCTCACCCAGCTCGACCCGCCCACCCTCGAGCAGGGTCCTCGCTCGACCATCGTCCCCTCGGACCTGATGGACAGCGCGAGCCGCCGCGCGATCGGCGCGCTCTCGGATCTGACCGGCTCCAGCGCGAGCGACCCGCTCGAGCTCCACGGGACGCTCGGCGAGGGCGGCATGGGCATCGTGCGGCTCGCCGTCCAGCGCAGCCTCGGCCGCGAGGTCGCGGTCAAGACGCTCAAGGACGAGCACAAGAACGACCACAGCACCTTGAAGCTGCTGCGCGAGGCGTGGGTCACCGGGACGCTCGAGCACCCCAACGTGGTGCCGGTCTACGACATCGCGCTCGACGCCGACGGCGCGCCGATCATCGTGCTGAAGAAGATCGAGGGCGACGCGTGGGAGAGCCTGATCCACGACCCGGCGGCCATCGAGCGGCGCTTCGGCGAGACCGATCGGCTCGAGTGGAACCTCCGCACCTTCATGCAGGTGTGCAACGCGGTCCGCTTCGCCCACAGCCGCGGCGTGCTGCACCGCGATCTGAAGCCCGAGAACGTGATGATCGGCTCGTTCGGAGAGGTCTACCTCGTCGACTGGGGCATCGCGGTCAGCCTGAAGGACGACGGGACCGGGCGGCTCCCGCTCGCCAAGGACGCGACCGATCTCGCGGGCACGCCGGCCTACATGGCGCCGGAGATGCTGGGCGGGAGGCAGGTCCGCCTCAGCGAGCGCACCGACGTGTACCTCCTCGGCGCGATCCTCTACGAGATCATCGCTGGCCGGCCGCCGCACCGGGGCGAGAGCCTGATGGAGATGGTCGCCGACATCGTCGACTCGAACCCCGAGCTGCCCGAGGGCACGCCGGGGGAGCTCGAGCGCATCGTGCGGCGCGCGATGGACGCCGATCCGGACGCGCGCTTCGAGAACGCCGAGCAGGTGCGGCTCGCGGTGCAGGCGTTCCTGCAGCACCGTGACGCGGCCCGGCTCGCCGATCGCGCGGCCGAGCGTCTCGACGAGCTGCTCGAGGCCCTCGCCGCCCACGAGGGGCACGCCGACGCCCTCGAGGCGCGCGAGCCGATCTATCACCTGTTCGGCGAGTGCCGCTTCGGCTTCCGGCACGCGCTCGAGGTCTGGCCGGGCAACGAGGACGCGCGCGAGCGGCTCGACCGCGCGATCGCGGCGATGGTCGAGTACGAGCTGGCCCAGGGGGAGCCCGAGGCGGCGCGGGCGCTGCTCGGGGAGATGGAGCGCGTGCCCGAGGCGCTGGCCGCCCGGGTGGAGGCGATGCGGCGGTCCCGCGCGGCGGAGGACGCCCGGCTCCGCGCCCTCGACGATCAGCTCGACCCGATGGCCGGCCGGCGCACCCGCGGCTTCGTGGCCTTCGTGGTCGGCGCGTTCTGGACGGTCGTCCCCATCGTCTCGCACTTCGGCATGGAGGCGACGGGCGTCCGGCCCTCGCCGACCTGGAACCTGGCCGTCTCGGCCGGGCTGACCCTCTTCTTCGTCTCGCTCGCGGTCTGGGCCCGCGAGTCGATGATGCGCACCGCGATCAACCGCCGCGTGGCCGTCGCCGGGGGCCTCGGCGTGATCAGCCAGGTGGCGATCAGCGTGGTCGGCGCGATCTACGATCACGACATCTACGTGTCGATGCACCAGCTCTTCCTGGGCTGGGCGATGCTCACCGCGATGCTGGCGGCGGCGATCGACTGGCGCCTGCTGGCGGCCGCCACCGGCTACTTCCTCTGCTACCTCGTGACGCCCGCGGTCGGCATCGACAACACCCTGCTCGTCATGGCGGCGGGCAACTTCGTCCTGATGATCAACGCGGTCACGATCTGGGTCCGCCTCGACGAGGATCTCGCGGCGGCGCGGGCGGGGCGTGCGGCCCGACGCGCGAGGCACCGCGAGTGGCTGGAGTCGCGCTTCGGGCGAAAGCGGTGACCGAGCGCGGGCGGCTCGTGCCGCTGGCCCTCGCGGGCGCGATCGTCAGCATCTCCTTCGCCGCGATCTTCTTCCGGCTCGCCGCGCCCACCCACCCGCTGATCGTCGCGGGCACCCGGCTCGTCATCGCCTCGGCGCTCCTCGCCCCGTTCGTGCTGCGGGCGTGGCGGCGCGGCCGCCTCCCCTCGCGCGTCCTCCAGCGCGCGGTGATCTGCGGGCTCCTCTACGCGGTGCACTTCGGCACCTGGGTCACGTCGCTCACCCTGACGTCGGTCGCGTCGAGCGTGACGCTGGTGACGGCCACCCCGCTCCTGCTCGCGCTGCTCTCGTTCGCCACCGGCCGCGATCACCCCGAGCGGCGCCACTGGATCTCGATCGGGCTGGCGCTCGTCGGGCTGAGCTTCATCGGCTGGGCGGATCTGTCGCTCTCGGCGGACGCGCTCCTCGGCGACGGCCTCGCGCTCGCGGGCGCGGCGGCGATGGCGTTCTACCTGCTCCTCGTCCGCGGGCTCGGCGAGGACCTCGACGTGCTCGGGTTCGGGGGCGTGGCGACCGCGGTCGGCGGCGCGGCGCTCTTCGCGGCCGCGCTGGCGCTCGGCGTCCCGATCGCGTGGGCCTCGCCGGCCTCCCTCGGGTGGATCGCGATGTCGGCGCTCGTGCCTCAGCTCATCGGGCACAACCTGTTGACGTGGTCGCTCCGGCACGCGAAGCCCACCGCGGTCGGCATCGCCACCGTCGGCGAGCCGGTCGGCGCGACCTTCCTCGCCTGGGCATGGCTCGGCGAGCGCCTCGGCCCGGTGGTCGCGGTGGGCTGCGCGATCACGCTCGCGGCGGTGATCCTCTCGCTCCGCCGTCGCCCCGCGCCGGTGTAAGGGCTTCACCCGACGCAGGGTCGCCCCGGCGCGTGGCACGCTCCGGGCGTTCGGCACGGGAGTAGGGGCATGGTGGAGATCGACTGGGGCGACGTCGGCCCCTCCGCGACTCAGCGCGCGCGCATCGAGAGGGCGGTGGATCGGATCGCGATCCAGGGCCCGGTGATCGGGCTGCGGCGTCGCGGGAACGGCTACGAGGCGCGGGTCGAGACGGGCTGCTCGCCGGCGGAGCTGCGCCTGCACGACGACGACCTCTCCAGCGTCGTCGATCGCGCGATGGCGCTGCTCGAGATCGTCGAGCGCGGATCCGGCTGACCGCCTGCGATAAGCTGTCGACTCCAGGTGGACGCTCCCCGCAGCCGAGAGTCCGGCGGCACGCTCGCACGGCGCACGCTCGTTCGGATCGCGATCCGGGTGGGGCTGGTGATCGCCGTCGTCACGCTGCTGGCGTACCAGCACATGGTCTCCAACCTGGAGGAGCAGGCGCTCGCCCAGCTGGAGAGCTACGTGCGAGAGCGCGGCCGCCACGAGCGAGAGCTCCTCGCGCGCGCCGAGCGCACCCAGGCCCGGGTCCGGCGCGAGCTGATCGCGCGGCTGGCGGAGACCGATCCGGCGGCGTTCGACGCGCGCTTCACCCGCCACGACGACGGCGTCGTGCGCAACCGGCCGGAGGCGCTCGACGGAGCCCGGCACGCGCAGGTCTGGGCCGGGCGCGACGCCGAGCTCGACGCCTCGCTGCGGCGGCGGCTCGTGGCGGCCCACGCGGTGGTCGAGCGGCTCGGCCCCGGGGTCGAGGCGCCGTTCATCAACCTCTACGTCTCGTTCCCGGAGAACGCGCTCGCCTACTGGTGGCCCACCGCGCCGGACTGGTCGACCCGGGTGGACCCGGCGCTCGACATCCGCGGCGAGGAGTACGTGCGCGTCGCCACCCCCGAGGCGAACCCGGAGCGCCGCCCGGTGTGGACGGGCGTCTATCGCGACCGCTACGGGCCCTGGATGGTCTCGTGCGAGACCCCGGTGGACGTGGACGGCAGGCACGTGGCCACCGTCGGGCAGGACCTGACCCTCGACGCGCTGCTCGAGCGCACCCGGACCGAGCGCCTGCCGGGGACCCACAACCTGCTCTTTCGCGGGGACGGCCGCCTGATCGCGCACCCCCGGCTCTACGCCGAAGGAGACGCGCGCGATCTCCAGATCGGCGAGCTCGACGACGCGGGCCTCCAGGAGACCCTGCGCCTCGCGCGCGCGCTGCCCGAGGGCGAGCACCTGGCCTTCAACGAGGTCGACGAGGTCTGGCTCGGCGTGAGCCACGTCGAGGGCCCCGACTGGTTCTGGGTCGTGGTCTACCCGAAGTCGCTGGTGGCCGAGCGCGCCGCGGGGACGGCCTGGGTGATCCTGCTCCTCGGGCTCCTGTCGCTGCTCGTCGAGATCCTGATCTTCTACCTGGTGCTCCGCCGCGACGTCGCCGAGCCGCTCGAGGCGCTCACCGTCGCGACCGAGGCGATGGCGCGGGGGGAGCGCGACGCGCCGCTGCCGGTCGGCCGGCCCGACGAGCTCGGCCGGCTCGCCTCGGCCTTCGAGCGCATGCGCGACGCGGTGACGCGCAAGGCGGACGAGCTCACCGAGGAGGCGCGCGCCCGAGAGGAGAGCGAGCGGCGCCTGCTCGCCATCCTGGAGCAGACCCCGGCGGTGGTCTTCATCAAGGACGTGGACGGGCGCTACACGCTGGTGAACCAGCGCTTCCGCGAGCTGCTCGGCCGCCCGGCCGCGGGGCTGACCGACCACGACTTCCTCCCGCCCGAGGTGGCCGACGCGATGCGCGAGAACGATCGCCAGGTGATCGAGGGCGGCGTGGCCATCCAGTTCGAGGAGCGCGTGCCGGTCGACGGGATCGAGCGCGTCTACGTCACCGTCAAGTTCCCGATCACCGACTCGGACGGAGAGCCGCTCGGCGTCTGCGGCATCGCGACCGACGTCACGCAGCGCAAGGAGCTCGAGGAGCAGCTGCGCCACTCGCAGAAGATGGACGCGCTCGGTCAGCTCGCGGGGGGCGTGGCCCACGACTTCAACAACCTGCTCACGGTCATCCTCGCGCAGTCCGACCTGCTGAAGCGCTCGCTGAAGGACTCGCCCGATCTGGCGGCGGACGTGGACCTGGTGCTCGACGCCGGCGAGCGGGCCCGGGTGCTGACGCGCCAGCTCCTCGCCTTCTCTCGCCGCGAGCTCTACGACGCGCAGGTCTTCGACGCGCGCACGGTGCTCGACGAGCTGCGCGCGCTGCTGCGCCGGTTGATCCCCGCGAACATCTCCGTCCAGCTGGACCTCGGCGACACGCCGCTGCACGTGCGCGCCGACCGCGGGCAGATCGAGCAGGCGATCCTGAACCTCGCGACCAACGCGCGCGACGCGATGCCGGACGGCGGAGAGCTGCGCCTCGCCGCGTCGAAGGTGACGGTCGAGGAGGACGACGAGCGAGGCGCGGAGCCCGGCGAGCACGTGAGCCTCCGGGTCAGCGACACCGGGATCGGCATGGACGAGGTGACCCGGCTGAAGGCGATGGAGCCCTTCTTCACCACCAAGGAGGGCTCCCGAGGGACCGGGCTCGGCCTCGCGATCGTGTACGGCATCGTCAAGCAGAGCGGGGGCGTGACCCACCTGCGGAGCCTGCCGGGCCAGGGGACCACGGTGGAGATCCTGCTCCCCGCGGTGCGCGAGGTCCCGGCCGGCGTGACCGACAGCCAGCTCGAGTCCTACACCGAGGGGAGCGAGACGGTGCTGGTGCTCGAGGACTCGGAGCTGGTCGCGCGCGTCGCCCGCCGCACCCTGCGCTCGCGCGGCTACGAGGTGCTGATGGCCACGAGCGGCGAGGAGGCGATCGCGATCGCGGAGGCGCACGAAGGCGAGATCCACGCGCTCGTCTCCGACGTCATGCTGCCGGGCATGGACGGCCCCGCCGCGGCGGCGCGCATCCGCGAGCTCCGCCCGGGCATCGCCGTCCTCTTCATCACCGGCCACGTCGACGAGCGCACGCTGGAAGGTACCCTCGGCCCCGATGACGAGGTCCTCGAGAAGCCCTTCCGCCCCGCGACCCTGGCCTACCGTCTCCGCCGCGTGCTGGACGGCGAGCGAGGCGAGGGCGCCCAGCCCTGACGAAACCTCGGCCGCCTCGACTCGAAGAGGGGGCATGCGCATCCTCCCCCTCCTGCTCCTCCTCTCGACCGGCTGCGACCGCCTCTTCGCCGAGGACGCCCCACCCCCGGTCGCGCCCATCTCACCGCCGCAGGTCGTGATCGAGTCCGACGCCCCGCCCGGCAGCCACGTGTTCGTCGACGGCGCGGATCGCGGCTCCGTCGATCGGCCCGTCACCGTCGAGCTCGCCCCGGGATCCCACGCCTTCGAGCTGCGACGCGACGATCGGATCCTCGCGCGCGTCGAGCGCAGCGTCGCCAGCGGAGAGACGGTGACGGTGCGGCTCGATCCTCCACGGGACCAGGCGCCCGCTGCGGCCGGAGCGCCCGCAGCCGCACCGGCGGCGGGGTCGGCCGGCGTCACCCTCGGCGCCTTCACCCTCGAAGCGGGAGACCTCACCGAGGCCGCCGTGACCCGCACCTTTCGAGCACGGATCCGAGCCATCCAGAGGTGCTACGAGGACGCCCTCGAGGACGATCGAGCGCTGGACGGCGTGGGCGTGCTCCGGGTCGAGGTCGGGAGCAGCGGGACGGTGACTCGGGCAGAGTTCGCGCCCCCCGAGCCGGTCGGCGGCAGCTGCATCGAGCGCCTCACGCGGCGGATTCGCTTCGACGTCCGGACGCGCTCGGCGTTCACCCAGGAGATGCGCTTCGTGCGCCCCTCTGGCCCCAGCGCGGCGCCGACGAGCGCGACGCCCTCTCGCGGAGACGTCGTGGCGGCGATGCGCGCCGTCGAGCCCCTCGCGCAAGCGTGCGGCCGGGGCGGCGGCACGGTCCTCGTCCGCTTCACCTTCCGGGGCCACGACGGCCGCGTTGAGCGGGTCGAGGTGCCCGGCGACCTCCCCGAGGCCCGGCGCGCCTGCCTGGAGCGCGCCGGCCAGGCCGCGCGCGTGCCGCCGTTCACCCGGCCGAGCTTCGACGTCCGCTACCCCTTCCGGCTCTAGAGAGATGTCATTGACGCATCCTTTACGTCGGCCGCTCGCCGCTCGCGTCAGGGTGGAGGTGGGAGGCCGAGATGCGAGCACGGGAGCGGATGCTGGGGGCGGCGCTGGTGGGGGCCACGGTGCTGGGGGTGGCGGTGGCGGACGTCCGGATCGGGCCGCGGGCGATCCAGGCGCAGCGCGCGGCGAGCGCGGATGAGCTGGCGGCGCGCGCGCCGGAGGACGAGGCGGCGCGGGAGGCGCTCCGGGCCCGAGGCGCGGCGGGGCTCCGCGCGCTGCTCGCGGCGCACGCCCCCGACGTGGCGCGGCTGCGGGCGGGAGACGGCGAGGGCCTCGAGGCGCTGCGCGCCGCCATCGACGCGGTGAGCGGCCAGCGGGACGGCCACGCGTCCGGGCTCTTCTGGCACACCGACCTCGACGCCGCGCGGCGCGAGGCGGCCCGGCGCGGCGTCCCGATCCTGTCGCTCCGACTGCTCGGGCGGCTGGACGAGGAGCTGAGCTGCGCCAACAGCCGCTACTTCCGCATCGTGCTCTACGCCGACCCCGAGGTGGCGCGCGCGATGAGCCGTGAGTTCGTGTTGCACTGGTCGAGCGAGCGTCCGGCGCCGGTGATCACGATCGACATGGGCGACGGGCGCACCCTCCGCCGCACCATCACCGGCAACTCCGTGCACTACGTGCTCGACGCCGACGGGCGACCCCTCGACGCGATCGTCGGGCTCTACGGGCCGCAGGGGTTCCGGGCCGCGCTCGACGACGCGCGCGAGGTGCATCGCCGGTGCACGGCCGCCTCCGATCGCGCCGCGTGTCTGGCCGAAGCCCATCGAGAGCAGCGGCGAGAGGCGCGCGCCCGCTGGGCCCGGTCCATCGACGGCCCCAGCTTCGACGCGGCGCGGCGCCCGATCCGCCCCTCGGCGCCCGGCCCCGCGCCGGCGGCCGCGATCGCGATGCCGCTGACGATCCGGAAAGCGTTCGTGGAGACGCCGGCGCTGGAGGCGATGGGCGCCCCCGCGCCGCCGAGGCCTCCGGAGCCCGACTGGGCCTCCTTCGGGGTGGCGCTCCACGGTCTCGCGGAGCTGTCGGACAGCTCGCGCGCGCTCCTGCGGCTCAAGACCGGGCGGACCGACGTGAGGGCGATCGCGCGGCGCCTCGCGGAGGACGCGCGCGCGGACGGTGTGCGCAACGAGGTTCACTTCCGAGACGTCGTGCGACAGTGGTTCGAGGCGCGCGACGCCAGCACCCGAGCGCTCGACGCGCTCAACCGACGCGTCTACGCCGAGCTCCTCCTCACGCCGGCGAGCGATCCCTGGCTGGGCCTGCGGAGCGACGACCTCTACGACGGCATCGAGGTCGAGGATTAGACTGCGCTGATGACACGCGCGATCCGGATTCACGAGCACGGCGGGCCCGAGGTGATGAGGCTCGAGGACGTCGACGTCGGCGAGCCCGGTCCGGGCGAGGCGAGGGTGCGGCACGCCGCGGTGGGGCTGAACTTCATCGACACGTACCACCGCACCGGGCTCTACCCGGTGTCGCTCCCGAGCGGGCTCGGCATGGAGGCGGCCGGGGTGATCGAGGCGGTGGGCGAGGGGGTCACCGAGCTGTCGCCGGGGCAACGCGTGGCCTACGCGGCCGGGCCGCCGGGGGCGTACGCCGAGGCGCGGGTCGTGGCCGCCGACCGGCTCGTGCCGTTGCCGAACGCGGTGGACGACGAGGCCGCGGCCGCGGCGATGCTCAAGGGCATGACGGTCGAGTACCTGATCCGGCGCACTCACCGGGTGAGCGCCGGCGAGACGGTGCTGCTGCACGCGGCGGCCGGGGGCGTGGGGCTGGTGGCCTGCCAGTGGCTGAAGCACCTCGGCGCGACGGTGATCGGCACGGTCGGGTCCGACGAGAAGGCCGAGCTGGCCCGGGCGCACGGCTGCGACCACCCGATCGTCTACACGCGGGAGGACTTCGCGGCGCGGGTGCGCGAGCTCGTCCCGGGCGGCGTCCCGGTGGTCTACGACTCGGTCGGCGCGGCGACCTTCGAGGCGTCGCTCGACTGCCTCGCGCCGCGCGGGCTCATGGTCAGCTTCGGCAACGCGTCCGGGAAGCCGCCCGCGCTCGAGGTGGGCGCGCTCGCCCAGAAGGGCTCGCTCTTCCTGACCCGCCCGACCCTCATGACCTACGTGGCCGCGCGCGCGGACCTGCTCGAGAGCGCCGCCGCGGTGTTCGACGTCATCGCGCGGGGCGCGGTGACGATCGCGATCGGCCAGCGCTTCCCGCTCGCCGACGCGGCCGAGGCCCACCGCGCCCTGGAAGACCGGGCCACGACCGGCTCGACCGTGCTGATCCCATGATCACTCGACAGGAGGGGCCTCGCGGGCAGATCCTGGGGACAGGTGGGGAACGACGAAGAGGACGAGGCGAGGCGCGCGACGATGGCGTCGTCGCCGGGCGCGCGGCTGAAGACCAAGCGGCGTCGCTCGGGCGTGCTGGAGATCGGCGACATGCTCGAGGAGCGCTACCGCATCCTCTGCGAGCTCGGCCGCGGCGAGATGGGCATCGTCTACAAGGGGCTCGACCCGGCGCTCGACCGGCGGGTCGCGATCAAGCTCGTGGCGCCCACCCACGCGTCGACCCGCAGCATCCGGGACCGCTTCATGACCGAGGCGCGCGCGATGGCCCGGGTCAGTCACCCGAACGTGGTCGCCATCCACGCGCTCGGCGAGCACCACGGCACGCCCTACTTCGTGATGGAGCTGGTCGAGGGCAGCGACCTCGAGACCTGGCTGCACGAGCAGGATCGGCTGCCTCTGTCGATCCCGCAGGCGGTGTCGATCCTCTCGGAGATCGGCGCGGGGGTCGAGGCGATCCACGAGGCCGGCGCGACCCACGGGGACCTGAAGCCGTCGAACGTGCTGGTCGATCCGAAGGGCCGCATGGTGGTGACCGACCTCGGCCTCGCCCGACTGCTCGACAGCGAGGTGCGCAAGACGCTGGAGCTCGCCGGCACGCCCGCGTACATGGCGCCGGAGATCCTCGCGATGGAGAAGGTGCCGCCGAAGCTGGCCAAGCGCGTCGACGTGTACTCGCTCGGGGTCATCGCGTTCGAGCTGCTGACCGGGCGGCCGCCCTTCGACGCGGACGGGCTGGTGCAGCTCCTCAACATGCACGCGACGATGCCGCCGACGCCCCCGAGCTCGCTCCGGCCGGAGCTCGGGCCGATCGGCGACGAGGTGCTGATCGGCGCGCTCGCCAAGGATCCGCGGCTCCGCACCGGCTCGGCCAAGGAGCTGGTGGAGGGGCTGGAGCGCATGGCCGACGCGGCCGCGACGGGCCTCGCGCAGCTGCACGTCGCCATCGTCGACGACGACCCGGACTTCGTCACGTTCGCGCGCCTCGCGCTCGAGGGCGCCTTCCCCTCGGCGAGGATCGACGTCTACCCCAGCGGCGAGGCGGCGATCGCCGGCGTCACCGCGTCCCCTCCCGCCGTCGCGCTGGTCGACCTGCAGCTCCCCGACGTCAACGGCCTCGAGGTCGTCGCGACCCTGCGCGCCGAGTGCCCGCGCTTCCCGATCGCGGTCGTCACCGGGGTGGGCGGCGCGAAGGACTGGGGCGTGCTCTCCAGCCTCGGCGCCGACGCGTTCCTCCCGAAGCCGGTCGACCGCGACGAGCTCGTGCGGTCCGTCCGCCGCCTCCTCGGCCGCAGCTCCCTGCCTCCACCTCCGCGCTAGTGCGGAACCCGCGAGGTCAGCGCGGACCGAGCTCGGTGCGCTGCTCGAGGCGCATGCGCATCTCGCCTTGCGCGCCGCGGTTGAGCAGCTCGGTCACGGTGCGGGCCCGGGAGCGGGCGCCGAGCTGGTCGAGCTCCAGGCGGGTCCGGCCGCTGCCGCTGACGTCGAGCTGGGCGCCGGGCGGGAGCTGGGAGCCGTCGGCGTTGCGCACCCGGGTCTGGAGCTCGAGCCGATCGCCGCTCCGGCGACGAAGGCGGTACTCGGAGGACATCGAGAGGGTCATGCCCTGCATGCGGAGCTGGGCGCCGATGCGCCAGACCGCGCCCACGCCGACCGGCTGCTCGGGCAGCGGCGGGGTGAGCTGCGCGAGGCCGTCGCGGAGGGTCTGCGCGTGCTGCTGCAGCTCCGGCGCGGCGTCCTCGGGGAGCTCGAAGGTCAGCTCGCGCACCCGCCCGCGGTCGTCGACCTCCATGACGCCGTGCGCGCCCTCGAGGCCGGCGAAGCCGCGCTCGAACTGCTGGCGCGCCTCGCCCTCCTCGCCGCCCTGCACCGAGACGCCGCCGATGCGCCACGGGTAGCGCAGGTTCCCTCCGGTCACCTCGGTCGGGCCGAGATCGAGGTCCATGCGCACCGCCGGCATGTCGACGTCGGAGCGTCGCTCGCCCATCGAGGCCTGCATGTCCATCTCGAGCGTGAAGCGCAGCCGCGCCCGCTGGCCGGCCGAGAAGCGGTAGCGCAGGGGCTGCCGGTCTCCCTCACCCGCCTCGACCAGCTCGATCTGCGGCGGCGACACCGACTGGGCGTGCGCGCCGAGCGCGACGAGAGGCGTGAGGGCGAGGACGAGACCGAGCTTCCGCATGGGCGCGTGGTGTCACCCCGGCGCCGCCCACGCAAGGTCGGGTATGCTGCGCGCCATGAAGCGGGCGCTGGTCACGGGTGGGTGCGGCTTCCTCGGGAGCTGGATCGCGCGGCAGCTGTCGGACGAGGGCGTGCGCGTGCGCGTCTTCGCCGTGCCGGGAGAGAGCCGGGAGAACCTCGAGGGCGTCGAGGTCGAGGTCGTCGAGGGAGACGTGCGCCGCCGCGCCGACTGCGAGCGAGCGGTCGAGGGCATGGACACCGTCTTCCACGCCGCGGCGATCTACCAGGACTTCGCGCCCGATCCCTGGCCCATGTACGACGTCAACATGCGCGGCACCTTCAACGTGCTCGAGGCGTCACGCCGCGCCGGGGTCGAGAAGGTGATCTACACCGCGAGCATCGTGTCGCTCGGGCGCCCCGAGGCCGGCCAGACGGCCACCGAGGACACGCCCTACGAGTGCTGGGACCTCGACTTCCCTTACAGCCGCAGCAAGCTCTTCAGCCGCGAGCTCGCCGAGTACTTCGCCGACTGGGACCTCGACGTGCGCGTCGTCTGCCCCGCGGTCGTGCTCGGCCCCGGGGACCTGCGGCCCACGCCGAGCGGCGAGCTGATCGTCAAGAGCTTCCAGCCCGGCCCGGCCCTCCACTTCGACGGCGGCGCGAGCTACGTCGACGTGCGCGACGCGGCCCGCGTGCACCTCCTCGCGGCCGAGAAGGGCGAGCGCGGCGGGCGCTACGTCGCGACCAGCGCCAACCTCACGAACGAGGAGCTGGTGCGCACCATCCAGCGGGTGGGCGCGACCTCGAAGCCGCTGATGAAGCTGCCGCTCCCGGTGGCGCGCACGGTGGCGAAGGCGATGGACTTCCAGGCGCGGCGCACCGGCGAGCCGCCGCTGCTCGCCAAGGAGTTCTTCGAGTACAGCCTGCGCCCGAGCTTCTACCGGAACGACAAGGCGCGGCGCGAGCTCGGCGCGACCTTCCGCCCGATCGAGGAGACCATCCGCGACGCGATCGACTACTTCCGAGGTCGCGGCCTCATCGCGGCCTGACCTCGGGGTAAAGGCGCACATGCGCTGGTTCCACCTCGCAGGGCTACGAGGTCTGGCGACGGCCGCGCTGAGAGACCGGGCACGGGCAGGGGCACGGGCAAGGGCACGGGGGCCGCCTTCGGCGGCCTACTCGGCTTCGATCCAGCGCTCGTCGGGGGGCGGGGCGTGTGTGGTGCGGCGGGGGAGCAGCGGGGGGCGGTCGATGACCGGGGGCTCCTCGCCCGGGGCGATG
>JAYZQJ010000167.1:0-46546 GCA_036149055.1 Myxococcota bacterium
CGCCCCCGCCGCCGCTGCCGCCCCCCCCTGCCGCTGCCGCTGCCGCCGCCGCTCCCGCCCCCGCACCGTAGGCCGGGCGCGAGCTGATCTCTCCACGCCTCCCCCCTCCCCACTCCCCCAAAAAAGCGGTGGCCAACCCGTGGTCGACCCGGCCGCCGCCGGCGAGCCACCGACCCCCGCCCCCTCTCTTCCTCCTCGCTTCCGACCTTCCTCCCTTCCTGCGAGTAGGGAGTGCCCGAGCCGACCTTCCTGCGAGTAGGAACCTGCGAGTAGGGAGTGCCCGAGCCGACCTTCCTGCGAGTAGGAGTGCGAGAGCCGCCCTTCCTGCGAGTAGGGAGTGGCCGAGCCGCCCTTCCTGCGAGTAGGGAGTGCCCGAGCCGGCCTTCCTGCGAGTAGGGAGTGCCCGAGCCGAAGAGCGACGAGGATCAAGGGGAGGAATGGGCCCCGGAAGGAGCCCGGAGCCCGCAGCGCTCGCGCAGGACCTCGGCGTCGGGGCTCACCCAGAACCGGACGAGCCGCGCGATGATCGGGTGACGCAGGAGCGCCGTGCCTTCGAGCCCGGCCAGGTCTCTCTCGCTGCGGCGCAGGACCTCCACCGCCGCCGCGAGGTCGTCGCAGACCAGGAGCGCGATGCGGTTGGCGCTCGTCATCATCGCCTCGACGTACTGCGCGAACTCGATGGCGCTCGCCGAGACGTAGGCGCGCGCGACGTCGTCGAGCGCCTTCTTGCTCTTGCGAGGGAGGGCCTTGTAGAGGCGCTTGCCCACGTCGTCGAGGATGTCCTCGCTGGTCAGGCCTTGCCCGAAGCCGGGGGCCACGCGCCGCGAGACGCTCGCGAGCACGATCTCGAGCTCGCGGGGCGTGAGCTTGTCGACCGCGTGCAGCCCGATCGCGATGTCGCTCATCGCCCGGGCGAGCGCGAAGGTCGCGTGGGCTTCGCCGAGGTCCATCACCGCCGCCGGGGTCATGATGGAGGGCGGCTCGCCGAGCTCGACCTCGGTGCCGCGGCCCCGCGCGCGGTGCACATAGAGGTGGAACTCGCCGACCCCGAAGATGGCGGCGACGCGGTCGGCCAGCGCGCGCGTCGGCTCGCTCGAGCGGGGCCCGATCTTGTCGCGGCTCGACACCCCGAACGCGTCGTAGTCGGGCGGATAGAGCTTGCCGATCGCGGGCGTCAGGTGGCGGAGCAGGTCGGTCAGCCCCTGCGTGCGCGCCACCGGGTAGAAGGCGTCGAGGATGCTGCCGTCGAGGGCGTTCGGGTGCGCGCGCCCCGGGCGGTGGCGGTACTTCTCGACCTCCTGCCGCTCGCCCGGGCTCGCCTCGCCGAGCAAGACCAGCGGCATCAGCGCGCGTCGCGCCGCCTCGAGATCGCCGACCGCGTGCAGCGTCCGGGCGAGCTCGCGCCAGAGCCGGCCGTCCGCCGGGTACTCGCCGATCATCAGCCGCAGCTCGGCCGCGGACTCCTCGTGGGCGCCCGACAACCGCAGCGCGACCGCGAGCTGCACCCGCAGCTCGACGTCCGTCGGCTGCTCCTTCACCGCCTTCTCGAGCTCCTCGACCGCGCGCGAGGGTCGCGCCAGCTCGTCCCGGTAGATGCGCGCGATCTCGACCCGCGCGGCCCGGCGCCGCAGCGGATCGGCCGCCTCGCGGAGCCAGGCCCGAAGGCCGCCCGCGTGGTCCTGCCAGTCGCTCGGCTCGACGGTGAGCTCGAGGTGGCGCGCCGCGCCGGGGCTCTCCGGTCCGCCGATCGCGAGCGCGGCGAGCGCGGTCTGCCGCGCCGCCTCCTCGTCGCCCTGCTGCTGAGCCAGCCTCGACAGCTCGACCAGCGCGGCCGCCTTGTCCGCGCCCGCGCTGCTGTCGGCCAGGCGCTGCAGCGTCTGCCGCGCCTTGTCCGGGTCGCCGGTGCGGGCGCTCAGGCGCGCGAGGCGGGCGAGGGCGGCGGGGTGGTTCTCCTCGAGGGAGAGCACCGCCTGGAGGCTCACCAGCGCGCGGCTCGGATCGTCGAGCCGCTCGTCCCAGATCTCCGCGAGCGAGAGGTGCGCGTCCCGCAGCGCGTCCCGGCTCGGCGCGAGCTGGATCACCTTGGCGAGCAGCTCCGCCGCCTCGGTCCACCGCCCCTGGCGTCCGTGCAGCGCCGCGAGCTGACGCAGCGCCGGGACGTGGTTGGGCGTCTCCTTGAGCACCCGGCCGAGCGCCGTCACCGCGCCCGAGAGGTTGCTCGACAGCTCCGATTGCAGGCGCGCGACCTCCATCCAGAGGGCGGCCACCCGCTCGGGGCTCTTGGCGCTGCCCGCGGCGCGCGCCAGCCGGTCGGCGGCCCGCGGCGCCTGCTTGGCCTCCACCAGCAGCGCCACCACGCCGGCCGCCGCGTCGGCGTCGTCGGGCCAGAGCTCGAGCGCGCGCTCGGAGTCGGCGAGGGCGCCCTTCGCGTCTCCGATCTCGTCGCGCAGCGTGCGCGCCGCCTTCACCCAGAGCCGCGCGGCTCGCCGGGCGTCGGGGGTGACCCGCGCCTCGCGCCGCGCCGCGTCGACCACCACGCTGGGCTCGCCGCGCTTCTCGGCCACCCGCGAGAGTCCCTTCGCCGCGGCGACGTTCTCCGGATCCGACTTCAGCGCGGCCCGGTAGGCGTCGAGCGCCGCCGGATCGCCGCCCGCCTCCAGGCTCTCCGCGAGCCGCGTCTGGTAGGCGCTGGCGACCTTCGCGTCGCCCGAGCGGAGGGCGAGCCGCTGATCGATCCGGGCGAGCAGCGCGCGGTCGTCCTTGGCCAGGGCGAGCCGCTCGAGCGCCTCGAGCGCGCCGGGGTCGTCGGGGGCCAGCTGGAGGATCGTCTCGTGGACCTGCCGGAGCTCGGAGGCGCGCGCCGGATCCTTCGCCGCCTCCTTCTCGACCAGCCGGGCCAGCTCGCGGAGGGCGGCCACGCGGGCGCCCGGATCGCCGAGCACGCGGGCCAGGGCTCCGTAGGTGCGCGCCAACGCGTCGTGCCGGGCGAGGCGTCGATAGAGCTGCTCGACCGCGAGGAGGGCCTCGAGGTGCTGGGGGGCGAGCTCGAGCGCGCGCTCGTAGCAGCCGACCGCGCGGCGCGGATCGTCGAGCGCCCGGGACCACAGCTCCCCGGCCCGCACGAGCCGATCGACGGCGCGCCGCGGATCGCTCGCGTCGGCCGCCTCTTCTTCGAGCTGGTCGACGAGACGACGCCAGGCGCCTTGCATCGCGCGGAGCCGGGCGAGCGCCTCGAGCGAGGGCGGGTGCCCCGGCTTGGCGGCGAGCGCGGTCTCGTACGCCGCCGCCGCGCGGTCCGGCGCCTCGAGGTGCTGCTCGTGCACCTCGCCGAGGCGATAGGCCGCGCGGGCGCGGGCGGAGGGCTCGCTGAGCCCGTCGAGCTCGAGCTCGAGGATCCGGACCAGCTCGGGCCAGTCGCGGCGCGCCGCCAGCCGCCGGGTGAGCGACGCGAGCGACGGGCGATGCCGCGCGTCGACGTCGAGCGCGCGCTTGTAGCACTCGATGGCGCGGACCTCGTCGCCGATGCGCTCCTCGCAGAGCGACCCCATCTTGTGCAGCAGCGCCGCCGCGCTCGCGCCCTTCGGCTCGAGCTCCAGCTCCTGCTCGTAGAGCTCCAGCAGGTCATCCCAGCGCCCTGTGCGGTGATAGATGCGGCCGAGCCCGGCGAGCGCGGGCGCGTAGCCGGGTTCGATCTCGAGCACCTGGCGATAGCGCGCGATGGCCCCGTCCGCGTCGCCGAGCCGGGTGTCGCGGATCTCGGCGGCCCCCTGGAGGAGATCGACGACCCGCGCGTCCTCGGTGCGGAGCTCCGCCTCGCGCTCGAGGGCCCGCGCGAGCTCCTCGAAGCGACCGGCCCGCTCGGTCGCCCGCTGCAGCGCGTGCAGCGCGCCGAGGTGCGCCTCGTCGAGCCCCAGGATCCGCTCGTAGGCGTGGGCGGCCTGCGCGTGCTCCGAGAGGTGGTCCTCGTAGATCGCGCCGATCTTGAAGAGGTAGGTGATCGCGGGCTCGCGCTCGCTCGCCTGCTCGACCGCCCGCTCGTAGAGCTCGATGAGCGGCCGGTGCTTGCCGGCGTCGGCGTAGAGGCGGGTCAGCGCCTTGAAGCTCGGCGCGTAGCCCGGCTGCAGGCTCAGCGCGCGGGCGTGGTGCGCCATCGCGTCGTCCAGCGACTCGCCCGTCCGCTCCAGCACCTCGGCGACCCGCGCGTGGGCGGCGGCGCGCCGCTTGGCGTCCTTGGCCTCCTCGGCCTCGGCGAGGTGCATGGCCACCAGCGCGTCCCACGCCTGGGCCTGCTCGTAGATCCGCCCGAGCGCCTGCAGCGTGGGCACGTGCGTCGGATCGATGCCGAGCGCGCGCTCGTAGGCCTCGCGCGCCTGCGCGGGGCGCTGCAGCCGCTCGTCGAGGAGGTTGCCGATGCGATGCCAGAGCGCGAGCTGCTCCTGCCCCTCGGCGGTCACCGTGGCGAGCCGACCGAGCACCTCGACCAGCCGCGCCCAGGCCTCGCTGCGCTCCAGCAGGCTCGCGAGCTCCTCCAGCACGAGCGGGTCGTCGGGGCGCTCGCGGGTGGCGCGCTCGAGCGCGTCGAGGGCCTCGTCCCGGTTCCCGAGCCGCTCGGCGTGGAGCCGGCCGACCCGGTAGAGGGCGAGCGCCCGCTCGGCCGGATCCTCGGACTGCGCCGCGCGCCGCTCGAGCACCCGGATCAGGTCGCGCCAGCGCTTCTGCAGATGACAGAGCCGCTCGAGGGCCGCGTTCGCGCCCGACGCGTGCGGATCGAGGCGCAGAGCGGTCTCGTAGAGCTCGATCGCCGCGTCCACGCGCTTCTCGCGGTGCTCGAGCACCCGGGCGCGCTCGACGATGAGCGCCGCGCGATGCCGCGCGTCCTTCGCGACCGCGTTGGCCTTGCGCTCGAGCGTCCGCTCCAGCGCGCTCCACGACGCCTCCGCCCGGTCGCGCTGCTCGAGCGCCTCGACGATCGCCACGTCCGCGCGGTCCAGCTCGGCCGCGGTCCGATACGCCTGCTTCGCCTTCTCTTCGTCGCCCAGCGCGTCCTCGAGCACCCGGCCCTTGGCGTAGAGCAGCGAGGCCTTCTTCTTGGAGTCGGCGGTGAGGCGGGCCTCCTGATCGAAGAAGGGGAGGGCGTCGCGCCAGCGCTTCTGGGCGAGCGCCACGCGCCGCGCGCCCCGCAGGCTCGGCAGGTGATCCTTCTGCGCGTCGAGCGCCCGGCCGTAGAAGTCGCGGGCGCGGTCGAGGGCGCCGTCCCCCGCGAGCGGGCCCTCGTGCAGCCGCCCGAGCTCGTGCGCGAGGCGGGCCCGGCGGCCGCGGTCCTTCGTCTCGTCGAGCTCGCGCGCCCAGTCCTCGGCCAGGCCCTCGAGCGACTCCCGGAGCGGCTTGCTGCCGATGTTCTCGAGCACGAGCGTCTGCTCGTCGCTGTCGGGCTCGAGCGGGGGAGCCGGCATCCCGTGCGCGGTCGTGATGTGCTGCCGGCCCGGCGGCGGGCCGCCCGCGCGGCCGAGGCCCTTGATCTTGGGGCGCAGCGGCGGGGGCGCGCTCGGCGGGCGTGACGGGGAGGGGGCGCGAGGCGGCGCGCTGCGGGGAGGAGGTGGCGCGCTGCGGGGAGGAGGCGGCGCGCTGCGGGGAGGAGGCGGCGCGGTGATCGAGCGCGTGGGGGGCCGGCTCGGGCTTCGCGGGGGGAGCGGCGGCGGGAGGCTCGACTTCGGTCTCGGCGGCGGAGGCGGAGCGACCCGCTCGTCGGCGACCTGGTCCTCGAGCTCGCCGAGCACCGCGTCGAGGGTCGACTCGCGGCGGCTGCGGGGCTCCGCGTCCTTCAGCTCCCCGACCTCGACCTCCATGGTCGGCTCACGCTCGTCACCCATCGGGAGCGGCGAGGGTAGCCGATCGAGACGCCCGCGGGCTACAGCGCGCGGCGGCGGACGCGGCGCTGCTGCTGGAGCCAGCGGCGGCGCGAGCGCTCCCAGCGACGCTGCGCCCTACGCCACGCCCGGCTGGGCGGCCCGGTGTAGGGGGGCGGCGGCGCGTAGTAGCCGCCCACCGGGGGCACGATCGTGATGACCGTCCCACCTCGCGGCGGCGGCTGCACGTAGGGCTGGGGCTGCGGGTAGTACGGGGTCGCGTACGGAGCAGCGGGCCGCGGCGCGGGCTGCGCCTGGGCCTGACCGCGTGGGTGCGCCGGGAAGCCGGGCGGCGGCCCCTGCACGCTGCGATCGACCTGGAGCTGCTGCCCCGGCTGCGCGCCGGGCGGCATCGGATAGTACCACCAGCGGCCCGAGCCGTAGACCCAGTAGGCGGCGACGCGGCCGGCGCGCCGCTCGATCACCACCGTGCCCCCGCTGCCCGCCTGGGCCGCGTAGGTCGCCTGCGGCTGCGGCGCCTGCGGCGCGGCCGGGGCCTGCGGGGCCTGCGGCGCCCGAGCCTGAGGCGCAGTGGTCTGGGGCGCAGTGAGCTGAGGAGCGAAGACCGGCGCCGGCGCGGCCGGGGGCGGCGCCTGGAGCACCTCCGGCTGCGACTCCTCGACCGAGGGCGCGGGCATCGCCGGCACCACCTCCGCCGGGGGCGCCTCGGGCGGCGCGGCCTCCGGCTGCGGGAGCGCCGCGAACACCTGGGTCACGTAGACGCCGTGGTCCGAGCGCAGCGCGGCGATGCCGACGTGGGTGTGGCTCGGGCCCATCATGTTGGCGCGATGCGCGTCGCTCGCGAGCAGCGCCTGGTGCGCCTCCTCCGCCGTGCGGTGCAGCGCCACGTTCTCGGCGATCGTCTGGGCCTCGACGCCGGCCGCGCTCACGCGGTCGGCGGGCGTTCCACTCGACTCCGACACGTGGGTGAGCTGACGCTGCGCGGCCATGTCCACGCAGTGGGCGCGGGCGGCGGCGTCCAGCGCCTGCTCGCGGTCGAGCGGCGCCAGGCCGTCGGCGGCGCGCATCGCGTTGATCCGCGCGAGCATCGACTGCTCGCCGGACGTGTCGAAGTCCTGCGCCGCGGCGCCGAGGGGCAGCGCGAGCAGGGCGACGAGGGAGAGGAGCAGGGATGAGGTGAGGCGGGGCATCGGTCCCTTGGTCAGAGGCGCACCCGCAACGTAGCAACGCCCGAGCCAGCTGCCCGCGGCTGGGCGCGGGTGGTCGATCGCGACGATCTGAGAACCGTGGTTCACGTGCGCGCGCGCCCGCTGCCGCTTGCCGGTGGGCGATCGGGCCTCCATAGCTGGCGGGATGCGACTGGAAGAGACGGTGGGGGTGCGCGCCCTCGACGAGCTGACCGGGATCCTCGTGACCGGGTCCGAGGCCAAGTCGTGGCTCAACGGCCAGGTGACCCAGCAGCTGGCCCTCCTGAAGCGGGGTGAAGCGGCCTACGGGCTCGCGGTGGACGTGCACGGGAAGATCCTCGCCGATCTCTGGGTGCTGGATCGGGGCGACGACCTGCTGGTGCTGGTCCCCGCCGCGGCCCGCGAGGGCCTCCTGAAGCACTTCGACAAGTACATCGTGATGGAGGACGTCGATCTCGAGCCGCACGACGTCGCGGTGCTGACCGCGCAGGGGCCGGAGGCGGCGGGGATCGCCGACGGGTTCCCCTGCGATCGGCTCGGCCGGGGCGGGGTCGACGTCGTGGTGCCGCCCGCCGAGAGGGACGCGGCGCTGGCCGGGCTCGTGGCCGCGGCGGAGGCCCGAGGCGGCGGCG
Source organism: Myxococcota bacterium (assembly GCA_036149055.1). GTDB lineage: Bacteria > Myxococcota_A > Polyangia > Polyangiales > Sandaracinaceae > JAVJQK01. Next base: position 7,687 of record JAYZQJ010000167.1, read on the forward strand.
AGGTCACCGAGGACGAGTGGGAGCGGGCTCGGATCCGGGCCGGTCGCCCTCGGTTCGGCGTGGACTTCGGCGACAGCCACCGGCCTCAGGAGGCGGGGCTGCGCGACCTCGCGGTCTCGTTCCAGAAGGGCTGTTACCTCGGGCAGGAGGTGGTCTGCATGCTCGACACCCGGGGCAAGCTCCGCCGCCGCCTGATGCGCCTGCGCGCCGAGACCCTCGAGGTCGGGGCGCCGCTCGAGGTCGAAGGCGCCAAGGTGGGCGAGGTCACCTCCGCCGTCGCGGACGACGGGGTGGTGATCGGCCTCGGCTACGTGAAGCGGGCCCACGCCGAGCCCGGCGTGCGCCTCGAGTCTCCGGCGGGCGCGGTCGAGGTCGCGGGGCCGGCCGGCGCGTGACCGTGATGCCCGACCCTGGTCATCGCCGGGGTGGAGCCTTATAGTCTTGGCGATCTCCCAGCAGAGGAAGCGATGATTGATCTGACCAGCAAAGCTAGCGAGAAGGTGAAGGAAATCCGCGAAGCGGAGGGCCTCGGAGAGCAGGGCCTGCGCGTCCGGGTCATCGGCGGCGGCTGCTCGGGCTTCACCTACGATCTCTTCTTCGAGGACGAGACCACCGACCTCGACCAGAAGTTCGAGTCCGACGGGATCCCCCTGTACGTGGACATGATGAGCCTCCAGTACCTGGACGGGACCACCATCGACTACGTCGAGGGCCTGCACGGCGCGGGCTTCAAGTTCCTGAACCCGTCCGCCAAGTCGACCTGCGGCTGCGGCTCGTCCTTCAGCGCCTGACCCCACCGTTCGGGGACACTGACGAAGCCTCCGGCCCTCGGGCCGGGGGCTTTTTTCGTGTTTTTCGGGGCTTCGAGGGGACCAATCTAACGTTACGAAAGGTCCCATCGTGGTTTTGCGTTGGTCTGCAACGCTTCTGCGAAGAACCTTCACAGTACTTCACTGTCACGGCGGCTCCTCGTGCGTAACGTACACCGCGAGCCCGACGTACCTCCCCCTGACCGCTTGACGAAAACCTAACGTAACGTTACGTAAGGTTCAGGCGGCTGGGACCAGAGGAAGGGCCCAGACCCCCGAGAGGAGAAAGTCATGGCGCGAGCAGAGGACAAGCAGCTCTCCCGTTATCTCGAGCAGGTTCGGAAGATCCCGACGCTGAGCCGCGAGGAGGAGCACGAGCTCGCAGTGAAGGTGCAGGCGGGCGATCAAGACGCCGCGGACAAGCTGGTGGAGGCGAACCTCCGGTTCGTGGTGGCGGTCGCGCTCCAGTACCGGCGCTACGGCATCCCGCTCTCCGACCTGATGGCCGAGGGCAACCTCGGGCTGATGCTGGCGGTGAAGAAGTTCGACCCGGACCGCGGGACCCGCTTCGTGACGTACGCGGGCTACTGGATTCGCGCCTACGTGCTCGATCTGGTGGTGAAGTCGACCACCATGGTCGGCGCCGGCAGCGGCCCGCTCCGCAGCAAGCTGTTCTTCCGGCTCCGCCGCGAGCGCGCGAAGGTGGCCAACCTGACCTCGGATCCGCAGGAGCGGCTGGCGATGATGGCCGAGCGCTTCGACACGACCGAGAAGAAGATGGCCAACATGCTGAAGCGGCTCGACAGCCGGGACGTCTCGCTGAGCGCGCCGCTCTTCGACGACTCCGGGGCCACGCTCCAGGACGCGCTCGAGTCGGACTTCGACGACAGCGAGACCCAGTACATCGGCGAGGAGCGTCAGCGCCTCCTCGAGGAGCACCTGGGCGGCGCCCTCGAGCACCTCGACCAGCGCGAGCGCTACATCATGGAGGAGCGCTACATGAAGGACGAGTCGGTCTCCCTGGCCGCGCTCGGACGTGAGCTCGGCGTGAGCCGCGAGCGGGCCCGGCAGCTCGAGGCCCGCGCGAAGAAGAAGCTGAAGAAGAGCCTCAGCTCTCTCCAGCTGGACGCGGCGTAGCCCGCCTCAGCGTCCCGCTCCTGACGGCGCGCTCGCCCTCGCTCGTGCGGAGGCGAAGCGCGCCGTCTTCGTTCAGGCCGAGCAGCGTCCCCTCGGCGCCGTCCACCGAGACCGGCTCCCCGCGGTAGGCGAGGCGCGCCTCCACCGCCGACGCCACCGCGCGCGGCCCGAGCCGCACGAAGCGATCGATCTCCGCCTCGACGCAGGAGAGCAGGGCGGCGAGCGCCTCGGCGCGATCGAACGTCTCGCCGGTCTCGCGCCGCCAGCTCGTCGCGATCGGCTCGAGCTCGCCGAACGACTCCCGGTTCACGTCCACGCCGATGCCGACGATCGCGCCGTCGATCCGCCCGCCGAGCGACACCGACTCGACGAGGATCCCCGCGTGCTTCTTTCCGTTCAGGAGCACGTCGTTCGGCCACTTCACCGTCACCTCGACCCCCGGGAGCCGCGCCTCGGCGGCGCGCGCCACCCCGAGCCCCACCGCGAGGGTGAGCGGCGGCAGGCGCGCCGGGGTCAGCGGGACGCGGGCCACGATCGAGAAGTAGAGATCGGTGCCGGCGGGAGAGGCCCACTCGCGCCCGCGCGCGCCGCGCCCCCGGGTCTGACGATCGGCGACCACCACGTGGCCGTCGGCCGCGCCCCGGGCGAGCGCCTCGCGCGCGTCGTCGTTGGTGGAGCCGGTCTCGGCGCGGAGCTCCAGCGAGCGCCCGTAGCGCACGGTGGTGAGGCGCCGCGCGATCGCCTCCGCGCTCAGCGCGCTCACGACCAGTCGAGCCCGAGGTCCATCGCCCGCGCGGAGTGGGTGAGCCCGCCGACGCTGATCGCGTCCACGCCGGCCTCGGCGATGATCGGCACCCGCTCCAGGGTGACGTTGCCGGAGACCTCGACGAACGCGCGCCCGGCCACGAGGTCCACCGCCCGCTTCAACGTCTGGTCGTCGAAGTTGTCGAGCATCACGATGTCCGCGCCCGCCTCGAGCGCGACCTCGAGCTGCTCCATCGTGTCCACTTCGCATTCGATCTTCGAGGTGTGCGGGGCGAAGTCGCGAGCGCGGCGGATGGCCTCGGCCACGCCGCCGGCGGCCGCCACGTGGTTGTCCTTGATCAGCACCGCGCTCGAGAGGTCGTCGCGGTGGTTGTGGCCGCCGCCGCAGCGCACCGCGTACCGCTCGAGCGCGCGGAGGCCCGGCGTGGTCTTGCGCGTATCGGTGATGCGCGTCTTCGAGCCGGCGGGGAGGGCGTCCACGAGGCTGGCGGTCTTGCTCGCCACGCCGCACATGCGCTGCGCGAAGTTGAGGGCCACCCGCTCGCCCTTGAGGATCGGGTTGGCGCGCCCGCGCACCACCGCCGCGACGTCGCCCTTCGCCAGCCGGGCGCCGTCGCGCGCCTTCGCCTCCACCACCAGCTCCGCGTCGACGGCGGCGAACACCGCCTCGAAGACCGGCATGCCGGCGAGGGTCATCGGCTCGCGCGCCCGCAAGACGCACTGCGCCTCGACGCTCATCGGCACCGTCGCGTCGGTGGTCACGTCTCCGCGCGCCAGGTCCTCGCGGAGGGCGCGCTCGACGACGTCGCGCACGACGACCGCGGGCAGGGGAGGGAGGGCTCGCTCGCTCATGAGGTTCTCCAGGTCTCGGTCGCCCAGCCGCGCCGGCGCGCCAGGCGGGACAGCCGCGGATCGGGGTTGATGACGCGGGGCTCGCCGACGCGCTCCAGCATCGGGAGGTCGCTGATGCTGTCGGTGTAGAACGCGCTCTCCGCGAGGTCCACGCCGTGGCGCTCGGCCCACTGGAGCGCCTTCTCGACCTTGCCCGCGCCGTAGCAGAGGCGGCCGGCGAGCGCGCCGGTGAAGCTCCCCTCGCGGACCTCGAGCCGGCTGCAGAGGACGTGCTCCACGCCGACGTGCGCCGCGACCGGCTCGGCCACGTAGGGCGACGAGCTGGTGAGCAGGGCGCAGAGGTATCCCTCGTCGCGCTTGCGGTCGAGCTCGGCCCGGGCCTTCGGGGCGACGTGGCGGAGCACCTCGCTCTCGACCCAGCTCGAGCACTCGCCGATGAAGCGATCCTCGGGCACGCCGGTCAGGGTCCGGACGGCCTCGGTGCTCATGCGCTCGGCGTCGAGGATCCCGAGCGTGTACTGCAGGCTCCAGAACGACGCGCGCGCCAGCTCGCGGAGGCCCATGTGGCCCTCTCGCACTCGCCAGCGCACGTAGAGCGTGCCGGTGTTGACGCTCACCAGGGTCTTGTCGAGGTCGAAGAACGCGGCGCGCCGTTTCACAGCAGCCATCCCTTCTCGAGGATCTCCGAGAGCACGTTGCTCAGCGCGTGGAAGAGCATGGCCGCGCCGATGCCCCCGCGCCACGCCCGCAGCCACCCGAAGAGGAGGCCGGGGAAGAACACCGCGAGCCGCGCGGGGTGGGGGATGGTCGCGACGTGCACGAGCGCGAAGAGCGCGGCCTGGAGCAGCCACGCGCGCCAGTCCAGCGGCACCCCGAGGATCTTCCCCTGCGGGGGCCAGCGATCGTGCAGCCGCGTCTGGATCCAGCCCCGGAAGAGCGCCTCCTCGGGGAGCGCGACGACGAGCAGCTGGGTGAGCGCGAAGGCGGCGAGATCGTCGGGCAGGGCGAAGGCGAAGTCGCGCGCCGGCGCGTGCCACCAGGCGAAGCCCACGATGAACGGGGGGAAGACCAGCGCGGCGATCGCGATCGCGATCCCGCCCTCGCGGAGCGCCGAGGGCAGGGCGCCCTTCGCGGCGCGGGCGAGATCGTAGATCCCGAAGGGTCCCTCGTCCCGCTCGTCGTCGGGGCTCGGCGGGGTCAGCATGCCGGCCAGGTCGATCCCGTGGCGGCGCATCCCGCCCGGCTCGCGCTGCGCCAGCTTCACCGCCGCGTACAGGAAGACCCCCGCCACCAGGAGGTGCTCGTAGCCGGCCATGCCCGGGAGCACGCTCGGCAGGCGCGTCGCGATCGCGGCCAGGGCGGTGGTCGCGGCGAACACGACCAGCACCTCGCGGAGCGGGCGACCTGGGCTCTCCTCGGTCATTCGGCCGACGGAATAGCAGCCCCGAGCGCCCGGAGCCCCCCCGTGCGATCACTCGCAATCCGGGGGGATCGCCCTTGACCCCCTCGATGCCCACGCTAAGAACCGACGCTTCGATGGGGGCATCCGTCGTGAAGCAGTTGTTCGACGGCGGTGATGGCGAGGGGGGGAAGCAGGGGTGATCCCCGAGGAGAAGGTCGCGGAGATCCGTGAGCGCACCGACTTGGTGGCGCTCGTGCGGGAGTACGTCGAGCTCAAGCGATCGGGGACCAGCTACAAGGGCCTCTGCCCCTTCCACGGCGAGAAGTCGCCTTCGTTCTACGTCCACCCGGACCGCGGCTTCTTCCACTGCTTCGGGTGTCAGACCTCCGGCGACGCGCTCAGCTTCCTGATGCGCATCGAGGGGCACCCCTTCCCGGAGGCGGTGCGCATCCTCGGCGAGCGCGCCGGGATCGAGGTCACCGCGGTCGATTCGGAGACCGAGCGGCTGGCCCGTCAGAAGCGCGCGCGGCGGGAGCAGCTGCTGGCGATCGTGGAGTCGGCTGCGGGTTTCTTCGTCAAAATGCTCGCGGACCATAAGTTGGGCCCCATGGCGTGGGCCGAGCTCGATCGCAGGGGGATCGCGAAAGAGACGGTGGAGACCTACAGGCTCGGCTACGCCCCGCACGGCTGGGACGAGCTGAGCGGCTTCCTCTCGCAGCGCGGCTACTCGCCGGCGCAGTGCGAGGAGGTCGGGCTCATCGTTCCGAGGCGGAGCGGCGGCGGGCACTACGACCGCTTCCGACACCGGCTGATGTTCCCGGTGTCCGACGCCCACGGCCGCATCGTCGCGTTTAGCGGGCGCGCCCTCGAGGCCCCGCCCGGCGACGAGCGCGCGCAACGCGAGCCCCCGGCCAAGTACGTCAACAGCCCGGAGACCACGCTCTACAAGAAGGGCGACATCCTCTTCGGGCTCCACGAGGCGCGCGTCGAGCTGCGCCGCCGCGAGATCGCGCTGGTCTGCGAGGGCAACTTCGACGTGCTCGCGCTCTCGCAGGCCGGCTTCGGTAACGTCGTCGCGCCGCTCGGCACCGCCTTCACCGACAGCCAGGCGAAGCTCCTGCGCCGCTACGCGCAGACCGCGGTGCTCCTGTTCGACTCGGACAAGGCGGGCAAGAAGGCGGCGCGCGCCGCGCAGCCGCTGCTCGCCAAGGCGGGCATCTCGGGCAAGGTCGTCACGTTGCCCCCCGGCGACGACCCGGACAGCTTCCTCCGCGAGAAGGGCCCCGAGTCGATGGAGCGCCTGATCGGCTCCGCGCCCAGCATCGTGGAGTGGATCATCGAGTCGTCGGCGGCGGACGCGGGGGCGGACCCGGCCGCGAAGGCCGACGCCATCGAGTCGCTCGGTCCGGTGCTCGCGTCCATCGACAGCCCGGTGGAGGCGCGGCTCTACGTGGAGCGCGTCGCGTCGGTCTTCGAGATCCGCGACATCCAGGCGGTGCGGCAGCAGCTGCGCCGGGGAGTGCGGGTCGCGAGAGGGCAGGCGCCGCGACGTCGCGAGGCGCCCGCGCCCGCCGCCAGCGCCCCTCAGGCGCCGCGCCGCGCGGTGCGTCTGTCGAAGCTCGAGCTGCAGCTCGTGGGGGCGTTCATCGACCACCCGAGCCTGCACGAGCACGACCGCAGCTGTGCAGAAAAAGTTCAGGAGCTTTTGACGAGCGACGATCTTCGCGCCATCTTTCACGCCACGACGCGATGGGTGGGTTCGCGCGGGATCGACGCAGCCGCGCTGCTCGAGGAAGTATCCGAAGACAGTCCGGCGCGTGAGTGGCTCGAACGCAGGTTGGCCGTCCAGGAATTCGAGGACGAGACGAGTGCAAGACGTTTCATCGAGCGCGTGGTCCAGAAGCTGGAACGGGACCGCGTAGCGCGGGAGAACAAGCGCTTGAGTCGAGAAATCCTGGAGGCCCGCAGGGCGGGCGACGACGAGCGCGCCGATGCGCTCATGCGCCAGAAGTCGCAGTTGTTCCGGAGCGCCGCGCCACCGAGCGCAGCGACCGGGACCGAGGGCACCAAGAGGTGAAGATGGTGGAGAAGAACGCTGGGCGAAGCGGACGGGTACGTGCTCGCAAGAGCAAGTCCGCGGAGAGCGTCGACGAGGCGAAGTCCGCGAACGGTCGGAGCTCGACCGGAAAGCGATCGGCGCGGGCGAGCGCTGGACGCGGCACCGCGGGCGGCCGGTCGAAGACCGGCAAGAACGGCAAGAGCGACGGGCCCGCGACGCGCCTCAAGCCGAAGAACACCAAGGGCAAGGACAACGCCCGCGCGCAGATGCTCGCGCTGATCGAGCGGGGTCGGACCAAGAGCTTCCTGACCTACGACGAGATCAACGAGGCGCTCGCGAACGACGTGACCTCGGATCAGATCGACGAGCTGATGGTCACGCTCGGCCACGAGGACATCGAGGTCGTCGACCACGCGTCGAACGCGAAGGTCAACAAGAACCGGGACAAGAACCGGCCGCGCAAGAGCAGCCTGCCGCCCGCCTCCGAGGACGGCATGTACCAGAAGTCGAACGACCCCGTTCGCATGTACCTGCGCAAGATGGGCTCGGTCTCTCTCCTCACCCGCGAGGGCGAGGTCGAGATCGCGCGCCGCATCGAGCAGGGCGAGGACAAGATCTTCGAGGTCATCCTCAACAGCCGGGTCGGCGTCGCCGAGATCATCGAGATCGGCGAGCGGGTGAAGCGCGGCAAGCTCCGCCCCAAGGACGTCATCAAGAACCACGATGACGAGAACTACACGGAGGACGACCAGCGCGCGCGCATCGGTCGCACCGCCGAGAAGGTCAAGCGTCTCGAGTCGCAGAACGCGAAGCTCCGCGACGAGATCGCCGGCTCGCGCCGCGCGGCCGACCGCAAGGCGGCGCAGGAGCAGATCGACAAGAACCGCCGCGAGCGGATCGAGGCGCTCCGCGAGCTCGGCCTGAACAAGAAGACGATCGACAAGGTCGTCGGGGCCATCAAGACGTACATCCGCCGCGTCGAGCGCGCGGAGGCGGAGCTCGCCGAGGTCGAGCGTCGCGCCGGGGGCAAGGACGAGAAGGGCATCCGCAAGATGCTCAAGGACGTCCGCGAGAACCCGAACGCGGCTCGTCGCCTGCACCGTCGCCTCGGCCTCGACGCCGAGGAGATCGAGCGCCTGCTCGAGCGCATGGCCGAGGCGCGCCGTCAGATCGCCAAGGTCGAGGAGGACATGGGTCAGCCCATCGAGAACCTCCGCGCCACCTACAAGGCGCTCTACTCGGGCGAGCGTCAGGCCGACATCGCGAAGGCCGAGCTCGTCGAGGCGAACCTCCGCCTCGTGGTCTCCATCGCGAAGAAGTACACGAACCGCGGCCTTCAGTTCCTGGACCTGATCCAGGAGGGCAACATCGGCCTCATGAAGGCGGTCGACAAGTTCGAGTACCGCCGCGGCTACAAGTTCTCGACGTACGCGACGTGGTGGATCCGGCAGGCGATCACGCGCGCCATCGCGGACCAGGCGCGGACCATCCGCATCCCGGTCCACATGATCGAGACGATCAACAAGCTCATCCGCACCTCGCGCTACCTCGTGCAGGAGCTCGGCCGCGAGCCGACGCCCGAGGAGATCGCGGAGCGCATGGAGATGCCGCTCGAGAAGGTCCGCAAGGTCCTGAAGATCGCCAAGGAGCCGATCTCGCTCGAGACGCCGATCGGTGAGGAGGAGGACTCGCATCTCGGTGACTTCATCGAGGACAAGTCCGTGGTCAGCCCGATCGACGCGGTCATCAACAACAACCTCGAGGAGCAGACCCGCCGGGTGCTCAAGACGCTGACTCCGCGCGAGGAGAAGGTCCTCCGCATGCGCTTCGGCATCGGCGAGAAGAGCGACCACACCCTCGAGGAGGTCGGTCAGGACTTCGAGGTCACCCGCGAGCGCATCCGCCAGATCGAGGCGAAGGCGCTGCGCAAGCTCCGCCACCCGTCCCGCAGCAAGCAGCTCCGCTCGTTCATAGACAGCTGAAGCCTGCTCTGCCCCGTTCGGCGGGCAGGAGGGGGCGCCCGGTCGACGACCGAGCGCCCCCTTTTTCGTTTTCGGGCCCATAGCTCAATTGGTCAGAGCCCCCGGCTCATAACCGGGTCGTTGCTGGTTCGAGTCCAGCTGGGCCTATCGTTTCCTGCTGGGAGAGGCTTTCAGCCCCTCCCCCCGCACTGCGCCGTCAGACCCGTCCCCGCTCCGGGTGCTCCGCACCCTCCGCAGTGACGGGTCAGTCGGCTCCGTGGGGCCCCCCCACCCAATTTCCGGCGACCTCGCTTCGCTCGTCGCCGGTGTCCCGCGCTCCTCACCCTCGAACAGGGCGCGTGAGCCACGCGGCTCGCGCTCGCGCTGCGCGCGAGCTGGCCGCCCGCTGCCGCGGGATCGAAAACAGGTGGTGGTGCGTGTGGCGACCTCGCTGCGCTCGTCGCCTGCCGTCGTCTCGGGTCAGTGTGGCGGAAGCGGGCGGGGGTGCCACGGCGCCATGATTCGCCACCTGTCGAGCTCGCCTCAGCGGCTCCAGCGCAGCGTCTCGGCGTGGCCCGGGATCACGAGGTTCTGGTTCAGGCCCTCGGGGCTCGAGAGGAAGATGCCGCCGCGCGAGGAGTAGAAGGCGACCATGCGGCAGTCGGGGCTGAACGCCGGGTCCTTGTTGACGCCCTGGCCCTGGGTGAGCCGGGTGTACTCCTGGGTGCGGATGTTGACGGTGAAGACGTCGAAGCCGCCGGCCTGACCGGTGAACGCGAGGAGCGGGCCCTCGGGGTCGCCGGTGCACCAGGCGGGCGTCTGGTTGTGAGCGCCGCGGAAGGTCACCCGGGTCGCCTCGCCGCCGCCCGCGCTCATGCGGAAGACCTGCGGGCTGCCGTGCCGGGTCGACACGAAGGCGACCTGGCCGCCCGGGCCGCCGCAGGCGGGCGAGACGTCGATGCCGGGGTGATCGGTGAGCTGGCGGACGTCGGTGCCGTCGAGGTTGGCGCTGTAGATCTCGGCGTTGCCGCTCCGCGTGCTGCTGAAGAACACGCGGCCACCGCAGACGCTGACGCCCATGTTGAGCCCGCGCTCGCTGGTGATGATCGGCCGCTCCTCCACCCCGGTGCGGGTGATGAACATGCCGTTCTCGGTGAGGATCGAGTACCAGACGCCGCCGCGGCCGAACGCGGGCAGCATCGCGATGCCGCGGCCGCTCGAGACGCGGCTCACCCGCTCGCCGTCGAAGCTGGCGACCATGACGTCCTTGCGGCCGGGGCCGCGCCGCCGGGCGAAGGTGATGCGCGTCCCGAAGGCGCCCGCGCGGCCGGTCAGGACCTGCAGCACCTCGTTCGCGAACTGGTGCATGAACTGGGGCAGCTCGGCGCGGCTGCCGCTGTAGGTGCGCGACAGGGTCGGCGACGCGCCGCGCGCGACCTCGAAGAGGCGCATCTGCACGCGGATCCGGTTGCCCTCGCGCTCGATCTCGCCCTTGATGACGCCCTGCGCCCCCACGGAGGTCCACGCGCTGGGCACGATGCTGAGGCCCTCGGCGTTCAGGTCGGCGACGAAGGAGCGCGCGTCGAGCACGTCGAAGAGGGAGACGAGCCGGAAGTCGTTGCGCAGGACCTCCGCGCCCTGCGGGCCCATCGAGGCCTCGCCCATCAGGTTGGGGACCGCGATGCGGTAGAGGCTCCGCTCCGGGGAGTCGACGTCGATGACCGCGATGCGCTCGGGGAGCGCCTCCTCCTGCGCGGAGGTCGGCGCGCCGTCCTGGCCGGTGGCGGGGATCGCCAGGGCGGCCACGGTGACGGCGAGGGCCGAGAGGAAGGCGAGGGAGCTGAGGGGCCGTTGCTTCATGGGCGTCTCTCGTTCGACGCGGGATCGCGTCGTTCATTCGTTCGCGCGAGCATGCGCGGCCGGAGCATACGACGCCACCGGCTCGCGCAAAGCCTCCAACGCGAGCGAGGCCCGACCCACGGGGGCCGAGCCTCGCGCTCGATGAAGCCGGGGTCAGCGTCGCGGCTCGAAGCGGAGCGACTGACCGCCCACCGACGCCTCGGCCATCAGGCCGTCCTCGTCGTCGATGAAGACCGCGGTGCCGCCCTCGAAGGTCGCCTGGGCCGCGGCGCCCGAGCGGATCGCGGTGGCGCTGGCGTCGGCGCTCAGGTCGAAGTTGTCGAGCTTGAAGCGCTCGAACGCGTCGCGGCTGCGGAAGACGATCAGCTGCGTGTAGCTCTGACCGCCGACCTGCGCCCCGAAGGAGCCGCCGTCCAGCTCGGCGTAACCGATGGGTCGGTGGTTCTCGTAGACGACGCCGACGCCCGAGGTCGCGCCGGCGATGAAGGCGCCCTCCCGCACCCGCGGGAAGACCACGTAGCCCTGCGAGCGGGCCAGCACGTCCTCGAGGCTCGGATCCTCGCTCATCAGCGAGGCGAGCGCGTCGTCGGCCTGGTTCTCGAGGCTCTGCGCGTCCTCCTGCGTGTGCGGGGCGTGGGCGCAACCGAGCGCGAGGGCGAGCGCGGCGAGCGCGGTCCAAAGATGAGTGTGAAGTCGTGTCATTTCTGTCGTTTCCTCCCGGCCCCGATCGAGAGCAGGTTCGATGCCGACGCGGCGACGCTCTCCACGACGCGAACCGAGCCGACGCAGCGCGCCACGACCGTGCCAACTCTGTGCGCACGGTGGCGGCCGCCACCCCCGAGCCCGCCACCGCCGCCGTTTCGAGCTCGTAAGTACGCGGAATCACGTGCGCGAGGTCCGGCACGCGGGCTGCGAAGTCACGCCACATGGCGCGACGGGGCTCGATTCACGACCGGCTGTTCCAGCGCACCTTCCGCGACCCCGCGGCGGCGGGCGCGTTGCTGCGGGCGATCCTGCCGGCTCCCCTCACCGGCGCCGTCGACTGGGGCACGCTCACTCCATTGTCGAGCCGCAGCGTCGATCGGCGCCTGGGTCTTCGCGAGGGAGACCTCCTCTTTCGCGCGCTCGCCGACGGCGCCGAGGTCCTGCTCTACGTGCTGCTGGAGCACCAGTCGAAGTCGGACCGGCCCATCGCGCGGCGGCTCCTGAGCTACACGACCGGCACCTGGGACGTGTTCGTGGACCGCGAGAGCGAGCGGCTGCCCTGGGTGGTGCCGGTGGTCTTTCACCAGGGCCGATCGCCCTGGAGCGCGCCCACGGACCTCGCGGAGCTCATCCAGCTCCCCTCGGATACGGCGGGGCTCCCGGTGCCGAGCTTCGGCTACGTCGTGGAGGAGCTCCGGCTGTGGTCGGCGGGCGACCTGCTGCGCCGCGCGTTGCCCGCTTACGCGGCGTTGACCCTGTGGGCGCTGCGCACCGCGACCGATCGCTCGTTCGCGCAGACCATCGGGCTGCTCGGCCATCTCGCCGACGAGCTGGTCCGGACGGCGACGGGGCGCGAGGCGTTCGAGTCGATCCTGAACTATCTTACGGACGCGACCGACGAGGATCTGGTCGTGCTGACGACGGTGGTGGAGGAGCTGCCGGAGCCGTCGCGGGAGGTCGCCATGAGCGCGAGAGATCGGTTGATCGAGATCGGCATCGAGCAGGGCATCGAGCAGGGCATCGAGCAGGGGCTCGAGCAGGGGATCGACAAGGGCATGCACGGCATGCTGCGGAAGCAGCTGATGCTCCGCTTCGGCGACCTCCCCACGTGGGTCGAGGAGCGCCTCGCGCAGGCCGACCGCGCGACGCTCGAGCGCCTCGGAGAGCGCCTCTTGACCGCCGCCTCCCTCGAAGAGCTGTTCCGCTGCTAGCGGCTCGCCTGGCGGCCGTGGAAGCGGATGGCGATCGTGGTGTCGATGTACTGGCTCGCCACCTCCTCGGGGGGAGGCGGGATGCGCTGGTCGGTGGCCTGCAGCCGCGTGATCTGCTCGATGACCGACTGGTCGAAGAGGGGGTCGCCGCTCGAGCGCTGGATCTCGAAGGAGACGATCTCGAGGTTGGGGCCGATGCGGATGCGCGCGTGCGCGACCAGGCTCGAGGCGGCCTCCTGGGAGACGGTGACCGGGAGACGCCAGCCGCGTCGGAACATCGAGCTGACCCGGCCGCGGTAGATGTCGCCCTCGGTCCCCTCGGTCTCGGTGCCCTCCTCGATGCCGTCGGGGCTGCCCTCGCGCTCCCGCTCCTCGCCGATCTCCGCGAAGATCCGGGAGCGGTTCAGCACGTCGCGGAGGAGCTCGTCCTCGACCGCCTCGGGCGGGACCTCGACGCGCTCGGTCTCCTCGGCGCGCTCGAGGGGCGTATCCTCGGTGGGGACCTGCGAGGGCTGGCGCGGCGCGGTGTCCAGGAGCGGGACCTCGCGGTTCGGGAGCTCGTCCTCGAAGTCGCGGCCGAGCTGGACGAAGCGCGCCTCGATGATGTCCTCGTCCTCGAGGATCGCCTCGGGCTGCTGCGCGAGCTCGTCGGTGAGCCCGACCGCCTCACCGAGGACCCACACGAGGCCCATCAGCACCGCGAGGAGCCACACGCCGAGCGGCAGCCCGATCATCGTGACGAGGCCGCCGACGAGCTCGAGCACGCCGAACCAGCTCCAGCCGAGCGCGGTCTCGGGGCGACCGTCGCGCGGCTCGACGTGGAACCGCGAGGGCGAGGCGTAGTTCATGGCGAGGCTTCCGGCGCGTCCTCGGGCGGCAACATGACGCCCTCGTCCGACGGATCGGTGACCAGACCCACGTGCTCGACGCCGGCTTGGCGCACGATGGCCAGCACCTGCGCGACGAAGCCGTACTTCACGTTCTCGTCGGCCTGGATGTAGACCTCGTCGGCGCCCTGGATGAGCCGGTTGCTCTGGATGAGCGAGCGCAGCTCGTCGTAGCGCTGGTAGGGGAGCTCGACCGGCTCGGCCGCCTCGCCCTCGACCTCCTGCCCGACCACCCGGATGAAGACGTGCCGGCCCGCGTCGATGATCAGCAGGAGCTTCTCGTCCTCGAGCGGCATGGGCTCGGCGTCCGCGTCCGGCAGATCGACCTCGACGCCCGCCGTGAGCAGCGGCGCCGTGACCATGAAGATGATGAGCAGCACCAGCATGACGTCGACCAGCGGCGTCACGTTGATCTCGCTCAGGGGCGCGCGCGCGCCGCCCCCGCCTCCGGAGCTCATCCCCATGGCTACAGGAAGTGCCTCTTCACGATGTTCAGGTAGTCGTGGGCGAAGGTCTCGACCTCGCTCTCGAGCACCCGCACGCGGCGCACGAAGTAGTTGTAGGCCATGACCGCGGGGATCGCGGCCGCCAGCCCGACCGCGGTCACGTAGAGCGCCTCGGCGATCTTCGGGCCGATCACCTCGAGGCTGCCGTCGCCGCCGCCGATGTGGTTGAAGACGTCGAGGATGCCGAGCACGGTGCCGAGCAGCCCGATGAAGGGCGCCGTGGAGCCGGTGGTGGCCAGGAACGGCAGGAGCGCCTCGAGCTTGGTCATCTCGGTGACGCTGGCCCGGCGGAGCGCCCGCTCGATGTTCTCGAGCGAGTCCTCCTCGGCCCCGCCGCTGACCCGGGCGAGCTCCACGTAGCCGGCGTGGAAGACCTTGGCGACCGGGGAGCCGCCGAGCTGCTTGATGCCGGAGTAGAGGGTCTCGAGCCGCTGCGGCTCCCAGGTCGCGCCGCCGTCCTCGCCCCAGAACTGGTCGAGGAACTTCTGGCTCTGCCGCGACGCGGACAGCATGCGGACGGCCTTGACGCCCATGATGAAGAAGCTGACCAGGAACATCACGATCAGCACCACCACGAGGAACTTCACCTCCGGCGGCGCGTTGAGCATGACGTCCCAGAAGCCGGTGTCCGCGGCGACGGTGCTCGCGGCCTCGGCGGCCTCCTGCGTGGCCTCTGCTTGAAGAAAGACGGGCATGATGCGCGGTACCTAGAGCACGGGGCTGGCGGGGGTGTCAACGCGACGTCGGAGAGCCACGAGCGTGCCGCAGCCCCCGTTGGCTTCGACCCGCGCCTTGCAGCTCATGCGCACCTTCAGCCCGCCCTCGCTCATGCGGCGGTACACCGCCTCGTAGCGCTCCCGGCCGACCGGGCGGTGCCCGCTCGTGGGGACCGGGTTGTAGGCGTAGAGGTGCGCCCAGACGCCGAGCGGGCGGACCCGCTCCACGAACGCGTCGACGTCGGCGTCCGAGTCGTTGAGGTCCTTCACCAGGAGGTAGGCGAGGGCGATCTTCTTTCGCCGCGAGCGGCTGAGCGCCGGCAGCTCCTCGCCCAGCACTGCGAGGAGGGCGTCGAGCGGAGGGCCCTTCGGCACCGCCCGGGCCCGGGTCGCCTCGGTCCCCGCGTGCACCGAGACCGTCAGCCCGTTGTGGTGCAGGTGGAGGGTCTCGCGCAGCCGCTCGAGGGGGCCGCCGCTGGTGGTCAGGCTCGGGGCCAGGCGCGCCTCGCGGCACCAGTCGATGAAGGCCGGGACGTCCCGGTTGTGGAGCGGCTCACCCACCCCGCTGATCGTGACCCGCCGGAGCGGGGCCCCGAGCGCCTTCACCGCCTCCACCTGTCCGATGAGCTCGTCGAGGGCAAGCGGGCGCTGCAGGCCGTCGGCCCCGGACGCGCAGAAGGGACACGCAACCGCGCAGCCGACCTGGCAGGAGATGCAGAGGCTGTCGTCCCGGTAGAGCACCGCCTCCACCCGGGCGCCGTCCTCGAGGCGCACCTCGAAGCGTCGGTTCTGCTCGCTCCGCGTCTCGGCCAGAAGCTGCACCGGCATCGCCGTGGGGGCCTACACCCGTCCGGAGGGGAGAGCCAACCCACCCGGACGTACACCGTCACCCGAGCGTCACGGGCGAACCGGAACGTGAGCCCTCACGCTCCGCCGGCATATACTCTTCGCGGCCCGCTTCATGAGCTCTTCGTCGTCCGATCCCGCGTCCCCCTCCGAGCCGCCCCCCTCGAGCGGCCCGAAGCCCCGGATGACGAACCCCGGGGGCTTCGACGCGCCCACCGTGATCGACCCGCCGGAGGACCTCCCGATCGACGTCGAGCCCCTCGACTCGAACGACTTCGAGCGGGTGACCCTCGTCGACCTCCCGACGATCGCCCGCTACGACAAGTACGAGCTGCTCGGGCGGCTGGCCTATGGCGGCATGGCGGAGATCTTCCTCGCGCGGGAGATCGGCCACGTCGACACGCGCCGCATGATGGTCGTCAAGCGCGTGCTGCCGCACGTGGCCGAGGATCCGCACTTCGTCGACATGTTCGTCGACGAGGCGCGCCTCGCGATGCAGCTGGCGCACCCGAACATCTGCCACGTCTACAGCTTCGGCGAGGCGGAGGGCACCTACTACATCGCGATGGAGTGGGTGAACGGGAAGCCCCTCTCCAAGATCATCCGGCGCGCGCGCGAGCAGGGCGGGCTGCCGATCCCGCTGGTCCTGAGGGTCATCGCCCAGGTCGCCGAGGCCCTCGACTACGCCCACCGGGCCTGCGACGCGTCCGGGGAGCCGCTCGGGGTCGTGCACCGCGACGTCAGCCCCCAGAACGTGATGGTCAGCTACGACGGCGTGGTGAAGCTGCTCGACTTCGGCATCGCGAAGGCGGCCAGCCACAGCACCCGCACCGAGGCCGGCGTCATCAAGGGCAAGTTCGCCTACATGTCGCCGCAGCAGTGCGTCGGCGAGCCGATCGACGCCCGCGCCGACATCTTCGCGCTCGGCATCTGCTTGTTCGAGGCGCTGACGGGCAAGAACCCGTTCCGGCGCAAGACCGAGTTCGACACGATGACGCGCATCGTCGGCGACCCGACGCCGGACGCGCGCGAGCGGCGCCCCGAGATCCCGGACGCGATCCAGGACGTCATCGACAAGGCGCTGATGAAGCAGCCCGAGCGACGCTTCCAGAGCGCGGGCGAGATGCAGATGGCGATCGAGGCGGTGATCCCGACCCTCGGCATGCCGGTGAACTCCAGCCGGGTCGGCGAGTACGTCTCGCGGCTCTTCGCCGACGAGGTGCGCGACGGGCCGTCCCTCGACACCCGCATCAAGGAGGCGCCGCCTCCGCTCGCCGGCACCGGGCAGTCGGGGGACGACGCCTCCTCGGAGGACTCCCGCCGCCCGCGCCCCCCCGGCTCGACCCAGCTGGACGCCGAGGCGATGCCGCCGAGCGCGTCGATCCCTCCCA
Organism: Myxococcota bacterium; assembly: GCA_036149055.1. Lineage (GTDB taxonomy): Bacteria > Myxococcota_A > Polyangia > Polyangiales > Sandaracinaceae > JAVJQK01. The sequence continues at coordinate 24,794 of JAYZQJ010000167.1, forward strand.
AGAAGTCGGGCCTCGGCGCGGCGGTCGTGGCCCTGCTGCTCGTCGCCCTCGTCGGGCTCGCGGCCATCGGCGGGGTGGGCGCCTGGCTGCTCCTCGGGCGCGGGGACGCCGATCCGGTGGCGGTGCAGACGCGCCCGACGCCCGCCCCCGCCGCCCCGGCCGCGCCGGCCGCGCCCGCGCTCCCCGCCGAGCCGACCGGCCCCCTGCCCGGCTCGGTCTTCCTGGAGAGCGACCCGCCGGGCGGCACGGTCACCTTCGGCGATCGCGGCGAGGTGGGCACGACGCCGCTCGAGATCGGGATGATCCCGCCCGGCACCTACGACGTGACGGTGTCGCTCGACGGCCACGAGACCTACGAGGGCCGGATCACCGTGGTGGCCGGTCGCCGCGCCGCGCTCACCGCCGATCTCGAGCGGGCCCGCCGTCGCGCGGCGGCGCGGAGGCCGCAGGGCCCGCCGGGGCAGCTCTCGCTCAACACCCGGCCGTGGTCGAAGGTCTACCTCGGCCGCCGCTTGCTCGGCACCACCCCGATCGGCCGGGTGGAGGTCCCGAGCGGCACCGTGCGCCTCCGGCTCGTCGACCGGGACGGCGCCGAGCACCGCCGCGCCGTCCGCGTGCCCGCCGGCGGCCACGTCACCGAGTCCTTCGACCTGCGCCAGTGAGGGTTCCACCGACGCCCGGGCGTGCCATCATCGAGGACGCATGAGCGCGCGGTACGAGCTGGTGGAGCTCCTCGGCGTCGGCGGGATGGGTCGGGTCTACCGCGCCGTGCATCACCCGAGCGGCGAGGAGGTCGCCGTCAAGCTGCTCCACCCCGAGGTGCGGGAGGATCCCCTCCACGCGCGCCTCTTCCTCGACGAGGCCACCGCGGCCGCGAAGATCGACGATCCGCGCATCGTGCGGCTGCTCGACCTCGGGCGCGACGAGGCGGGCTTCCCGTTCCTGGTGATGCAGCTCGCGCGCGGGCCCTCGCTCGAGTCGCTCATCGACGAGTGGATCGGGTGGCGGCCGATCGCGGCCGCGCTCGTGGGGACCCTCGAGGGGCTGGCCGCCGCGCACGCCGCGGGGGTGGTGCACCGCGACCTGAAGCCCGCGAACGTGCTGCTCGAGCCGATGACCGGCAGCGCGCAGATCCTCGACTTCGGGGTGGCGGCCCTGATCGACCCGCTGAAGGACCAGAGCCGCGACGGAGTCGTCGGCACGCCCGAGTACATGCCGCCCGAGCAGCTCCTCGGGCGAGGCCCGTACGGGCCCTGGACCGATCTCTACGCGATCGGCGTGATCCTCGCGCAGGTGGTCCGGGGGCGCTCGCCGTTCGCGACCCAGGACAGCCTGACCGGCTTGCTCCTCGCGAAGGCCAACCATCACCCGCCAGCGATTCCGCAGGGGGCCCGAGAGGGGCTCCAGGTGCCGGCCGGGCTGCAGCAGCTGATCGAGCGGCTGCTGAGCCCTCACCCGAGAGAGCGGCCGCGGTTCGCGATCGCGGTGGCGGACGAGCTCCGCCGGCTGGCCGAGCAGGTGGTCGACGAGGTGCCGCCGCACGCGGTCGGCATCTTCGAGTCGTCCGACAGCGCCCAGCTCACCACGCTCGACACGCGAAGCGATCCGACCCAGCCGGGCGGGTCGGGGCTGGCCGGGATCGACCTGCCCTTCGATCTGCCTGCGCCGACCCACGTCGAGCTCGGCGCCGCGCTCGCCCGACTGCGCCCGCCGCCGATGGTGGGGCGCGAGCCGGAGCGCCGCGCGCTCGAGGAGGCCATCGACGAGGTCTCCCGGACGCAGCTCCCGCGGCTGGTCGCGCTGGTCGGAGAGGCGGGCATCGGCAAGAGCCGGCTGGCCCGCTGGGGCCTCGGGCACGTCGAGCGCACCGGGAAGATGGAGGGCGCCTCCGGCGGCTACGACGCCAGCGGCGCCGACCTCGCGGGCGGGCTGCGGCACGCGCTGCGCAGGCTGGTCGGGGTGCCGACCGAGGGCTGGGTCGACAGCTGGAGCTGGTTCTCGGAGGAGCCCGGCCTCGACATCCAGGCGCTCGTCCGGTACCTGCGCGCCGAGGAGGGCGACGAGCCGATGGCCGCCGACGCCGTCGCCTCGCTCGCGCACGCCACCTTGCGCGCGGTCGGGCGGTCTCGGCCCCTCTTCTTCTGGCTCGACGACCTCGCGTGGGCCCGGGACGGCGCGATCGATCTCGCGGCGCGCCTGCTCTCCGCCCGCGACGTGCCGGTGCTCGTGGTCGCGACCTTCCGGCCGGGCGCGGCCCAGGCGCCGCAGGTGCGCGACAAGATCGCCGCGCTCCTCGAGCACCCGCGCGCCCGGACGATCACGCTCGGGGAGCTAGGCTACGAGGCGCGGACGCACCTCCTCGAGGGCACCGCGCCGCTCGCGGAGGGGATCGCCTCGTCGCTGGCCGAGCGCCTCGAGGGCTCGCCGCTCCTGCTCGAGCAGCTGGTGCGCGACTGGATCGATCGCGGGCTCCTCGTGCCGGAGGACGGCGTGCTCCGGGCGCGGGACGGCGCCTCGGTGGACGAGCTGCTCGTGGAGCGCCCGCTGGCCGCGCTCCTCGCCGACCGCGTGGAGGAGGTGTTCGCCGCGTTCGGCGCGCGCGCCTCGCTCGCCGAGGCGGTGCTGGCCCGCGCCGCGCTGCTCGGCGTTCGCTTCGAGCGGTCCGCGCTGGCCGCCGCGTGCGCCAGCCGCCCGGCGCTCGCCGGCGTGCTCGACGAGGTGCTCGACCAGGCGCTCCTGCTCGGCGTCATCCGGTCGCAGCGGGGGCGCGTGTACGCGTTCGATCACGGGCTGCTGCACGAGGCGGTGGTGGCGCGGGTCGATCGCGCCGCCGGCAAGGAGGGCGCCTTCGTGGACGCGGCGAACGGTCTGCACGCCCGCTACGGCAAGGAGCGCCCGGACATCGCCGCCATCACCTCCGACCTCCTCTGGCGCGCGGGCGAGCGCGAGCTGGCCTGGGATCGGCGGCTGCGCGCGATCACCCGCGCGGCGTGGGCGGGCGACGACTTCGTGGCCGGCGGCTACCTGACCGTGGCCCGCGAGTGGGCGCGGCTCGACCCCGATCGCGCGGCGCACGTCGAGCACGTGGAGGCGCGCGTGCACTACTTCGCGCTCCGCTACGAGCGCGCGCGCGAGCACCTCGCGGCGGCGCGTCGGCTGGCCGAGGCCGCGGGCGACACCATCTTCGTCTGGCGTTGCCGGGGCCTCGAGGCCGACCTCGCCTTCTACCAGGACCGCTTCTCCGAGGCGGCGTGGCTGGCCCGCGAGATCTGGGACGGATGCCGCGGCGAGGACGTCTCCTCCCTCGACGCGCGGCAGCAGGGCGCGCACCGGCTCGCCGATCTCGCGGTCCTGCGCGACGCGCTGCCGGAGGCGCTGGACTGGTTCGGGCGCGCGCGCGAGGTGGCGGAGGCCTCGGGCAAGCCCTGGCGCGTCCGGGTGGAGATGCTCAACCAGGCCGAGGTGCTGGCGGCGATGGATCGGATGGACGAGGCGCAGGCGCTCCGGGACGAGGTGCTCGCGCTGGCCCGGCAGGAGCGAGACGACGACGGCGTGACCGCGGCCCGCGAGGTCCAGGCGCGTATGGACGCGGTGGCCGGGCGCGGGGAGCGGGCGCTCGAGTTCCTCTCGCCTCGGGTCGAGGAGGTGCGCGCCCACGGAGACGCCTGGCGGCTGACCAGCCTGCTCGCCCAGGTCGCGCTCGCGCGGGCCCAGATCGGCGAAGGCGTCGAGGCGGCGGTCGACGAGCTCGCGCGCGCCTTCGAGGCGGTGCCGCACGAGGAGGCGCTGACCTTGCGCGCGATGCGTGATCTCGCCGCGCGCCTGGAGGACACCGGCCAGTTCCGGCTCGCCCGCTGCGTCGACGCGCTGCTCGAGGCGCGCCGCGAGGTCTGGCGCGAGGGCTTTCAGCGCACCGTCGACACGGCCACCCGGTAGCCCGGCGCGCCGAGGCCGTTGTAGTCGTAGACCGCGAAGTAGCGCTCGCCCTCGGGGCCGGCGTCCTCGAGCGCCCGGGTGTCCGAGCCCGTCCAGTCGGGGCGGTTCGTGTTCGTGTACTCGGCGCGCTCGATGTCGCGCGTCCCCGGCCGGAGGGGCACGAGGATCGGCCAGCACGCGCCCTCGAGCGCGCCGGGGCAGCCGGCGGCGAGCGCGATCGTGGCCGAGGCGGTGTCGCCGGGCGCGGCGTCGAGCCGGAAGACCGTCATGTCTCCCGGCGCGGTGAGCTCGACCTCGGTCGCGTCGCCCAGGCCGAGCGCGACGACCTCGCAGCCGTCGCAGCGGCGCGCGCGCACGGTGTACGCGAAGCCCGGCCCGCCGCGCTCGGACGGCGGGACTCCGTCACAGAGGCTCCCGTAGGTCGGCGCGTGGTGCACCAGCACCCGGAGGGCCTCCGGCGCCGGCGCGGGCACGATCATGCGGGTGCGGGCCCGTCGCTCTCCGCCCGCGTAGGTCAGGATCCAGAGGCCCGCCTCGTCGTAGGTCTCGAGCACCGGCTCGAAGGCGCTGCCCGGCGCCCGCTCGACCTCGATCTCGACGAAGGCGCGGACCGGGGCGCGCACCCGGAAGACGTCGCGATCGGCGCTCACGATCGGGCCGCACGCGGTCGGGATCCGGTGATCGGCGCCGTCGAAGAGCGCCTCGCGGCTCGCCTCGGCGGCGGTGGTGAGGTCGAGCACGTCGTCGGCGTCGAAGGGGCAGTCCAGCTCGTCGAGGCAGTCGGGCGCGTCGTCCGGGTCTCGGCCCCCGTCACGACCTTCGTCACGTCCGGCGTCTCGTCCGCCGTCGTGACTCGCGTCTCGCCCGGCGTCGCCCGCGGGGGCGTCTCCCGCGTCGGCGGGGAGGCACACGGTCTCGCCCTCGACGGTGGCCGCGACCCCGCCGTCACAGGCGAAGAAGTCCGGCTCCGAGCAGGCGACGGCCAGCAAGAGGAGGGGCCAAGCGCGCGGCATGCGCCGAGGCTACCAGGTGAGCGCCGCGCGCGCGTCCGGGCCGGGCGAGTCGCCGCGGAGCAGGAGCACGAGCGCCGTGATCCCGGCCGCGAGCGCGAGCGACCCGAGCCCCACCGTCACCGCGAGTCCGACGTCGCGCTCGGCGCTCACCGCGCCGGCGTTGGTGCAGGGCCGCGCGGCGCACTGGTCGGCGGCGGACTGGCGGTCGAGCGTGTAGCCCAGGCCGACCCCGAGCCCCAGCGTCGCGCCCCCGGCCACCGCGAGGAGGGCGTGCGCCGCGGTGTCGTCCCGGGGCATCGGTCGCGCCGGCGCGGCGGCGATCGCCGGCGGCTCGGGCTCGAGCGTGATCGAGAGCGCGCCGCGCTCGCCGCCCACCACCCGCAGCCGCCGATCGGAGGGCTCGAAGCCGTCCGCCTCGGCGCGCAGCTGGTGGCGACCGATCGCCAGCACGAGCCGGTCCCCCGCGAGCGTCGCCGGCAGGTCGTCCACCGTGAGCCTCGCCTCCGGGGGCGAGAGCTCGATCGTGTAGATCGCCACGAACCCCTCCGCCTGTCGGAGCAGCTCGACCACGTGCGCCCGCTGCGCCTCGTCGAGCGGCTGCCGCGGATCGTCCAGCGCCGCCTCGAAGGCCCGGATGGCCTCCGGGTACTCGCGCATCTCGAAGCTCGCCATGCCGATCCCCCGGAGCGTGCGCGCGTTCGGCTCGAGCGCGTGGGCCCGGCGAAAGAGCGCCCGCGCCTCGGCCCAGCGCCCCGCCGAGAACTCCACCAGCGCCCGCTCGACCACCGCCCGGTACCCGGCGCCCGCGCCGTCCTCCTGGGCGGCGACCGGCGACGCGACGAGCCCGACGAGCAGCACCCCGACGACCCACCCGCGCATCAGAAGTCCTCCAGCGAGAGCGTCCCCGTGCGCCCCCGCGCCGCCGCCTCTTCCGCCGCCGCCTCGTCCGCCGCCATCTCGTCTGCCGTCTCTCCCACCGCCGTGTCGTCCGTCTCTGTCGTCCCAACCCTCGTCCCCCGAGCGCCTCCCCGCCGCCGCGCCCCCGAAACGCCCCGCCCCCCCGACGCCACACCGGACTCGGCTTCGGCTGCGGCTTCGGACTCGGCTTCGGACTCGGCTTCGGACTCGGCTTCGGCCTCGGCTCCGGCCTCGGCCTCGGCTCCGGCCTCGGCTCCGGACTCGGACTCGGCTTCGGCTTCGGTCTCGATCTCGGAGTCGGCCTCGGCCGCGGCCTCGACACCCGCTCCGGCCGCCGCCCCGATCGAAGCCGACGCCTCGCTCGCCGCCCCGCTCTCGCTGCCGTCCCTCAGCGCCCCCCACACGAGCGCCCCCACGATCCCCACCAAGAGCGCCGCGATCCACCAGCCCCGCCGCTCCTTCGGCCGCGTCCCCCGATCGATCGGCGCCGAGGTCACGGTCGACGGATCCCCGTCTTCGCTCCTCAGCTCGCCGGCCCCTCGCCGCAGCGCCGCCCGCAAGCTCGCCGCGTCCGGCGGCCGCCGCCCGGGATCCCTCGCCAGCGACCGGTCGACCACCGCCGCGAGCGCGGGCGGCACCCCCGGCGCGAGCTCGCGCAGGGGACGGGGCGGCCCGGCGGTCATCGCCGTCACCAGGTCGTCGCCCGCGAGGTCTTCGTACGGGCGGCGCCCGGACAGGAGCGCGTAGAGGATCGCGGCCACCGAGTACACGTCGGCTCGCGCGTCCACCTCCCGCGCGTCGCGCGCCTGCTCGGGCGCCATGAAGCGCGGCGTCCCCACCAGCGCGCCCGGGGCGGTGAGGGTGTCGCCGTCGCCGCGGTGCATCGGTCGCGCGATCCCGAAGTCGAGGATCTTGATCACCCGGGCCCCGTCGATGCGGGCGAGGAACACGTTGTCCGGCTTGAGGTCGCGGTGGATCAGCCCCCGGGCGTGGATGCGCGCGAGCGTGGCCAGCACCTCGTCGACGATCGCGACCGCCTCCTCGAGGGGGATCGGTCCCCGGTCGAGGCGCGCGCCGAGGGTCTCGCCTTCGAGCAGCTCCATCACGAGGAACGGGCCGCAGACCTCGTCGACGCCGAAGTCGGTCACGTCGACCACGCCGCGCCCTCCGACCGAGGCCGCCTGCTGGGCCTCGCGCCGCAGCCGCTCCGCGCCCCGCGCGTCGAGCGCGCCCGGCACCACCGTCTTGATGGCGACCGGGCGGTCCACCTCCAGGTGCCGCCCCACGAAGACCGCTCCCATGCCGCCCACGTCGAGCAGCGTCTCGAGCGCGTACCGCTCCCCGACGGTGCGACCCACCAGCGTCTGCGCCCACGCGCGTCTGGCGTCCCGACCCATGGGCGGAGCATAGCCGCCCTTCGCCTCGCGCACGGGATTTGGCACTCTCCGCCCCCGTGCCCGACGACACCACCCTCGATCCCGGCGCGCTCGGCGCCGACCGCGCCCGGGAGCGACCGCTGCACCCCGCGTGGATCATCGCGTGGAGCCGCTCCGAGGCCCACCGCGTGGGCGAGGTCGGCCCCCTGCGGGGCGAAGGGCTGATCGGTCGGGGCGACGCGCGCCCGGACGACGCCGCCCCGCGGGTGTCCTGGCTCCGTCAGCGCCCCGGCGACAACACGCCCACCGGCCCGCTCGAGAGCCCGGCCATCTCCCGCGCGCAGCTCGTCGCGCGCCCCGGCGGCGACGCGGTCGAGGTGACCTGCGTGGGGCGGCGACCGCTCTGGCATCGCGGGCGGCGGGTGGATCGCGCGACCGTGCGCTTCGGCGAGACGGTGACCCTCGAGGACGAGCTCGTGCTCCTGCTCGACCGCCGACCGGTCGCGCTGCCGCCGTCGCGCGCCTGGCCGAGCGCGGCGCGCGTCCCCTTCGGCGAGGCCGATCCCTTCGGCATGGTCGGTGAGTCCCCCGAAGCCTGGGCGCTGCGCGACGAGCTCGCCTTCTGCGCCGCCCGCGGGATGCACGTGCTCTTGACGGGACCCACCGGCAGCGGCAAGGAGCTCGCCGCGCGCGCCATTCACGGCCTGCACGACGCCGACCGGGCGCTGGTGGCGCGCAACGCGGCGACCCTGCCCGAGGGGCTGCTCGACGCCGAGCTCTTCGGCAACGTCGCCGACTACCCCAACGCGGGCATGCGAGCGCGCGAGGGGCTGATCGGCGCCGCCGACGGATCGACGCTCTTCCTCGACGAGATCGGGGAGCTGCCCGAGGCGCTGCAGGCGCACCTCCTCCGGGTGCTCGACGGGGACGGGGAGTACCACCGGCTCGGCGAGGCGCGGGCGCGCCGCTCGCGCTTCCGGCTGGTGGGGGCGACCAACCGCCCCGAGGACGCGCTGAAGCACGATCTGCTCGCGCGACTGCCGCTCCGCGTCTCGCTCCCGCCGCTCGCCGAGCGGAGGGCGGACGTGCCGCTGCTGATCCGTCACCTCCTCCGTCGGGCGGCGGAGGGAGACGGAGAGCTCCGGTCGCGCTTCTTCGACGACCGCACGCCGCGCGTGGCGCCCGAGGTCGTCGCGACGCTGACCCAGGCGCCGCTCGAGGGGGGCGTCCGGGGCCTGAGCGCGGCCCTCTGGCGCTGCGTCCAGAAGAGCACCGGGGACTGGATCGCCCTCGATCCCGGGCTCGAGCGCGAGCTGGAGCGGCGCTCGGATCCCCCGGTCGCCGGAGACGCGCTCGACGCGCGCCGGGTCCGCGAGGCGCTCGAGGCCACCGACTGGGTCGTGTCCCACGCCTACCGGGAGCTCGGCCTCAAGAACCGGCACGTGCTCATCCGGCTGATGAAGAAGCTCGGCGTCGAGAGGGAGGGCTGAGAGGTGCGTGGAGCGATCCTGCTGGCGGTCTTCGTGCTCGGCTGCACCGCGCCCGAGTTCGCGCGGTGTGACGGAGGGCCGGTGCGCGACGGCGGCGGCTGCGGGGAGGGCGACGCCGGGCCGCCGGACGCGGGCGCTCTCGACGCGGGAGCGCCGGACGCGGGAGCGGTGGACGCCGGACCGGCCGACGCCGGCGGGCCCGACGCGGGCGCCTTCGACGATCGCTGCGAGATCGTCCCACAGGGCGGCTGCGACGAAGGCGAGGGCTGCTACGCGTCGCGAGGGATCCTCCAGTGCTACGCGGAGGGCGAGTCGGGCGCCGGGGGCGTCTGCGGCGACGGCGAGTGGTGCCGCGCGGGCTTCGACTGCCTCTCGCTGACCTACGGGGGCGCCATCTGCCGGGAGCAGTGCGACTACCACACCCAGTGCCCGGGCTCGGGGCTCTGCGAGTACGGGTTCGTTCGCTATCGCGGGGGCCCGGTCTACGCGCGCCACTGCACCGTTCCTTGCGATCTCCGCACGAGCGAGGGCTGCGGTGAGGGCGCGATCTGCACTCTCGCCATTCACAACCCCCGGCCCTGGAACACGACCGATTGCACCTCGCACGCGAACACCGCCGGGCCGCTCGAGTCGTGCACCTGGGATCACGACTGCCCCATCGGCTACGGCTGCTGGGAGGACCGCTGCCACCGCTGGTGCCAGGAGCCATCGCACTGCGAGCCCGGAGAGACGTGCGTGTTCCACGAGGAGGCGCTCCTCGGCCGGCGCGCCGACCGGCAGTGGGGCTACTGCCGGCCGGGCTGACGACGCTCACTCGCGGACGAAGCGCATCCCGAAGGTGGCCATCGGGTCGTCCGACTCGGGGCGGAGATCGAAGCCCATGTTCGGCGTCCCCTCGGCGCCGCCGTGCCAGAAGCGGTAGTAGCCGGCGTCGTCGTAGGGGAAGAGGATCATGCGGCGCGTGGCCAGGTCGTAGACCGCGAGGTTGCCGCTCTTACCGAGCCCGCTCGCGCCCGCCTCGGCGTTGCCGGAGCCGCGGACCCAGAGCGAGTCCCCGGTCACGACCAGGCTCGGCCCGTTGGGGATCGCCGCCGGCTGGAACCCGGGCGTCGAGGGCAGCAGGCGCTCCCGGTACTCGGTGTAGTAGGCCAGGTTGATGTCGAGCCCCGGATCGACGGCGGGCGTGGCGTTGGGGCCGATGCCGGTGGTGCCCTCCCACCCGTCGATGTCCTCCCCCTCGAAGTCGGGGTGCAGCGCCGGGGCGTCTCCGCTCGAGAGCTGGATGGGCAGCGCCATGTAGCGGTTGAACGTCGTGCGCGAGCCGTCGAGCGGGTTCTCGAAGTTGAAGTGCACGGGGCTCTTCTTCTGGGGCAGCGCCCAGAGCGTGGAGCCGTCGGGCGACAGCGCGAACGCGTTGAACGCGTGCCCGAAGAGCGTGCCGTCCAGCCCCTGCACGCCCGGCGCGGCGCTGAAGTCCAGCTCCCGTCCGTCGGCGGTGTCGAACACGGCGACCTCGAGGCACGCGCCCAGGAACAGCAGCGTGCGGCCGTCGTGGAAGGACGCGACCTCGATCGCCGCCCAGGGAGACGCCTCCTCCGCGCAGGTCACCTCGCCGCGCGCGGTCGGGTAGCTCTCGCCGATCTCGGGGCCGACCCAGTACTCGTAGCTCCCGCCGAGGGGCGCGAGCTGGAGCTGCCCAGCGCGGTTCATCGAGGCGCGGAACACGCAGTACGACCGGGTGCACTCGCGCGGCAGGCCGCCGAGCGTGCTGTCGCCGTTGATGGTGAGGTAGACGTCGTCGCCGTCGATCGCGATGTCGTCGACGCCGTGCTGCAGGATCGGATCGTGGCTCCGGTCGTGCAGCCGGGCGGTCACGTCGCCCGACGCGAGGCCGGCCACGCTCGCCACCCAGAGGTTCTCGCCGCCGCTCGCCTCGGACACGTTGCCCCGCGCGCCGGACGCGTTGGTCACGAAGAGCCGCCCGTTCGCGAAGCGTCCGCGGCAGGGCATGCCGCCGTCCTCGAAGAGCACGCGCGCGCCCCCGTGCAGCTGGCTGCGCGAGGCCACGTCGAACTGCACGGCGAAGCCCGCGCCCACGCCGCGATCGCGGTAGAGCAGGAACACCGTGTCGTCGGGGCCGTCGACCATGCCGCACACGGTCCCCGCGAAGGGGGTGCCGCGCGCGTCGACCATCTGGTGGGTGTAGAAGCCGCTCCCGGGCTCGATCTCCTCGACGGTGTGGGTGCTCAGATCGACGACGCGCACGCCCTCGCCCACCGCGACCGCGAGGACGCCGCTCTCGGCGTTCGGCGCAGGCGAGATGTCGCGCTCGTGAACGTGCTGCAGCGTCAGCTCGCCGAGGTCGGTGGTCTCCCCGTCGGTCAGGGTGATCGCCATCGTCGCCGGCGGGGGCGTGAAGCCGGGGCGCACGGGCTCCTCGCTCAGCATCACGTCGAGCTCGCTCACCACGCCGCCCCAGGCGGTCTCCGAGGTCTCGAAGCCGTCGTCCCAGCCGAGCCCGTGGTAGCGGCTCACCCCGGTGTCGGCGAAGATCATCAGCGCGTAGTCCCCGGCCGGGAGCCCGGTCACCGTGATCTCGGGGCCGAAATTGTCCTGGATGGGATCTCCGTCGGTCTCCCCCTCGGCGACCTCGCGCACCAGCACCGGCCGCTCACAGGTCGCGTCGCTCGGCTCGCAGAGCAGGATCACCACGCGGGTGTCCCGGAGCGCCTCCAGCGCCGGCTGGAAGATGTTCAGGTCCAGCATCGCTTGCCAGTTCAGCCCCTGGAACTGCGCGTCGGCGCCGCCCCACGTCGGGGAGAAGGCCAGCGAGGCCTCGCCGCCCGGTGGCGAGCTGGAGTCCGGGGGCGGGATCCGCCCATCGCGCGGGGGCGAGCCCCCGTCGGGGTCGCCGCCGCCGCCGCCGTCGCAAGCCATCAAGCCGAGCGCGAGCCACAGCGGGCTCCATCGGGTGAGCAGTCTCTTCATTCCTTCGTTCCTCCGCGCCGCCGGATGCCAGGCGGCCCGGCCGGCGCGCGTCGCAACCGGTGTGCCCGCGCCCCCCGCCGAGGCGGTGGCCGGCTCCGCGCGCCGCTCACCCTGTGCGCACACGCGCGCGAACGTGCGCGCGCATGTTCGCCGCTCTAGTCTGCAGCGGTGTCGGGGCACCGGTCGGTGGAGCGGCGGCAAGCCGCGCTGCAGCGCTTCGCGTCATTCTTCGGCGAGCTCCGCGAGGTGTTCGTCGAGCGGGACGACGTGCTCACCCAGATGGCGCTCGCGCTCCTGTCGAAGGAGCACGTGCTCATCACCGGGCCGCCCGGGACGGGCAAGAGCCGCCTCGCGTCGTCGGTGGTCGGGCGGGTGGTGCACGCGGACACGGGCGCGCCGAGCCTCTTCGCCAAGCAGTTCACGGAGAGCACCGTGCAGACCGAGCTCATCGGGCCGGTCGACTTCCGCACCCTGACCGAGACGGGGCGCACCGAGCACTTCACCGACGAGGGCATGCTCGGCGCGGTGCACGCGTTCCTCGACGAGGTGCTCGACGGGCGCGACATGCTCCTCCGCTCGACGCTCAACATCCTCGAGGAGCGCGAGCTCAAGCAGGGGACGAAGATCACACCGGGCCGCATCGAGTGCGCGGTGATGACGAGCAACCGCTACCTCACCGAGGTGCTCGAGGACAGCCGGCAGACCCTGCTCGCGTTCGTCGATCGCATCGCGTTCGTGTCCTTCATCCCGCGCGGCTTCGCGGAGCCGGCGCACCTCGAGCGCGTGGTCGAGTCGGTGCTCGAGCGCGGCCTCCGGCTCGACGGGCGACTCACGGTCGAGGACGTCGACGTCCTCCAGGAGATGGTGGCCGAGGTGCGCGTGCCCGAGGCCGTCGCCCGCGCGGTCGTCGCCCTGGCTCGGGACTTCGAGGAGCGCGCCGGGCAACTCGAGCGCTCCGATCCCGCCTTCACCGCCACGCGCTACTTCTCGACCCGCGCGTTCATCCGGCTCGCCGAGCTGCTGCGGGCGATCGTGATCTTCGACAAGGCGACGGCGCGCCCGGACCGCGCGCTCACCGCGGCCACCGACGACCTCGGCCCGCTCCGGCTCGCGATGATGCTCGCCGGCCCGGATCCCGCTCACCTCGAGGCGCTGCTCGAGCACGAGACCGACCCCCGGGAGCGGCGTCAGCTGTCGATCATGCGCGAGGAGCTCGAGCTCTTCCGCGAGTGCCTCGGCCGCATCGAGGTCGAGGCGCCGGTCGAGGAGGCGGCGCCCGTGGCGCCTCCCGAAGGCGCGGCGCCGGCGATCTCCGTCGAGCCCCCGCGGACGGACGAGGAGCGCGTCCTCGCCGACGCGGTGATGGGGCTCGCGCTCGGCCACGATCTCGCTCGCCTCGAGCGGGTCCGGGCGGCGGCGGCCGCGCTCGAGGCGGCCCGGCCCTCGCAGCGGGAGGCGGCGGCGCAGGCGCGCGGGCAGGCGCTCGACGCCCTGTGCGAGGCGGTGGGCATGGGCGCGCTCGGCGGTGACGCGGACCCGAGCCGATCGGCGGCGCTGGCCCACCTCGCGGCGATGGAGGAGGCGGCGGCGCTCCGGGAGGCCCTGCTCGCCGGGGAGGCGCGGGGCGTGGACCGCGCGGCCGCCGACGAGCGGTGGGCCAAGGGGGTGGTGCACCTCACGCGGCACCTGGAGCTGGCCGCGGACCGGCTCGCCCACGACGCGGTCGCGGAGGGCCTGGCGGTGGCGGAGGTCGGGCGGCTGGGCGCGGTGCTGGGGGCGCTCGAGCCTCTCCTCGCGTCGCTCCGCGAGCTCGATCGGCGGCTGGCCGCGCTCGGCGGACCCACCGATCCGCCGCCCAGCGCGCTGGTGCTCGGGCGCCGGATCGCGCCCTCGCTGCGGGCCACCTACGCGAGCCTGGAGCGTCCCGACCGGCGCTCGGTGGCGAGCCACGTGGACGCGGCGATGGAGCGGCTCGGCGGGCTCGGGCTCGGGGCCGCGGTCCCGGTGGAGGAGCACCTCACCTGGATCGCGGAGGCCCTGGTGCGCGGCGAGCCCGAGCCGCCGTCGACGCGGCCCGAGCCCGGCCACGAGGGCTACCGGGCGCTGCGCGGGGCCGAGGACCGGACCCCGATCGTCTTCGCCCTCGCGGAGCTGCTCGTCCGGCTCGCCGCCCGCGGCGTCACCGAGCTCGCGCCCGGGCTCGACGGGATGGCGGCGGTCATCGCGCGGCTGCCGGACGATCTGCGGCGTCGGCTCGCGAGCCTCGACCTCGATCGCGCCGAGCGGGCCGCGGATGTCTTCGACGCCTGGCGCGCCAGCGGCGTCGAGCCGGAGGCGCTGCTCACGGTCTGCTTCGAGGAGGGCGCCGCGCTCCGCTTCGCGCTCGAGAACCGCCTCGTCGCCGCGCTCCTGCCGGCCTACGCGACCCGCGCAGACGCCCTCTCGGAGCGCTTCCGAGGCCTGGCCGACGCGCTGCGCGAGGACCTCGAGTCCGAGCGGCGGCGGGCCATCGAGGCGCGCTGGGCCGCGCTCGCAGAGCCGTGAGCGAGCTCGACGCGATCGAGGCGCGGCTCGCGACGCTCTGGTCGGATCCGGAGGCGCTGCGCCGGAGCGCGGGCTGGTTCCGGCGCGCGTGGCTGCGGCTCGCGGGCGCGGGGCGGGGGGAGCGCTTCGTGTCCGAGCGGCTGCGCGCCTGGGCCGAGGGGCCGCCGAGCCTCGCGCGCTGGGCCGAGCACCGCGATCCGATCGTGCGCGAGCTGGAGGAGAACGTGGAGCGGCTCGAGCGGGCCGCGCGGGTCGACGGGGAGGCGCCGAGCGCGCTCCTCACCTGGCTCTTCGACGTACGCCGCTGGATCGCCTCGATGGACGCGGCGCAGGCGGGGCCCTCGCGGCACGCCCGGATGGCGGTGACGCGGGGGCTCGCGAGCCGCGCGCTCCTCGGCCCGATCGACAGCGACGACCCGGGCGAGACCCTCGCGCTCGCCGGGGTGGACGCGCTCCTCGCCGAGGCGGCGCAGGAGAAGGAGCGGCTGGGCCGTCGCCGGCGGCTGCTCGAGGCGGCGCGCCGGGTGTTGCTCGACGCGGAGGCGGCGGCGCCGAGCCCCGCGCCCTTCGCGGCGCGTCGCGCGCTGGTCGCCGAGGAGCTGCTGCAGCTCGGGCGCATCGAGGCGGCGGGCGTCCGGGCCGAGGTCCCCGTCTCCCATCAGCTGGTCGCGCGGCTGCGCCACCGGAGGGCCGACGCGGCCACCGCGTGCGCCGCGATCGCCTATCTCCGGGCGGGGGTCGTCCCGGCGGCGGTCTCCGGCCTGGCCAGCGCGCTGGCGGCCGCCGAGTCCTTCGACGGCCCCATCCCCGACGCGGTCGGCGCCGCCGTGGAGCGGGGCTACCGGCGCGCCCGGGAGGCGAACGAGCGCGCGCTCGCCAGCGCCGGGGCGGCCGAGGCCCTCGCGCTCCGTCGCCGTCGCGCCCACCTCGCCGGCGACGCACACCTCTCGCTCCTCCGGATGGCGCTCGGGGTCGACGGCGTCTTCGACGTGGGCGGCGGGCTCGAGCGCGAGCGGGTGGAGGAGGTCTCGCCGATCGCGCAGCTCGTGCCCTTCCCCACCCAGGAGCTGCAGCTCGACGAGGCCACCGGCCCGGGCGACGTGCGCGACGCCATCATCTCCGACCCGCGCCTGCTGCTGCATCACCTCGCGACCCGGCGCCTGCTCGTCCGCCGCTACGTGCGCCGCGGCCTGGCCCGCCGGCACCGCAGCGGGGTCCGCGCGGCCGTGCGCTTCTACCTCCTCGACGGCTCCACCTCGATGCGGGGGGCGCGGGCGCGGATGCGCGACGCGATCCTGGTCGCCGAGCTCGCCTCGCTGGTGTCCCGCCTCGAGCGCCCCGGCGCGCGCATCCGGAGCCTGCTCTACTACCGCTACTTCAACTCCGCGGCGGAGGTCACCCGCCGGGTCGCCAGCGTCCCCGAGGCGCTCCAGGCGATCGAGGAGGTGCTCGGCGCCTCGCGCACCGGCGGCACCGACATCGAGGGCGCGCTGCTCGACTCGCTCGAGCTCATCGAGCAGAACCGCGACGACGACGTCGAGCTGTCGCGCGCCCAGATCGTGCTGGTGACCGACGGGCTCGCTGCGGTCGACCCCGCGATGATCCGGGGCGTGCAGGAGCGGCTCGCGATCCCCGTCCGGGTCAGCGCGCTGGTGCTCGGAGACGAGAGCCCCGCGCTGCGCGCGCTCGCCCTCGAGCAGCGTCAGGCGGGGCTGCGGGTGCTCTATCAGCACGTGCCCGACGCGCGCCTCGAGGCGTGGGAGTCGGAGGGCCAGGAGGCCGCGTGGCCGAGCTTCCGCGCGGCGGAGGTCGCGCCCGAGGACGTCGACGCCGCGCTGGACGAGCTGGCCGCGATCTCGGGGGCCGCCCGCCCGCTCGACCTCGCGCCCGAGGCGCTCGCCGAGGCCTACGCCGAGGTCGGCCTCGAGGAGTCGGCGCTCGAGGAGGGCACCCGCGCCAAGCTCGAGGCGAGCCGCCGGGATCTGCGCTCGCTCCGCCGCCGCTTCGACCGCCTCTTCCCCTCGCTCGAGCCCGAGATCGCGCGCCTGCCCGACCTCGACGACGTCGAGAGCGCGCTGGTGATCGACGCCCTCGGGGTCGTCGCCGAGGTCCTCTCCCTCTCGCTCGCCGACGAGCTGACCGCGAAGTCCGACGCGATCGCGATCTTCGAGCGGCTCCTGCAGGACCGGGGGCTGACCCCCGCGCGGTACCTGGAGGTCGCGGACGAGCACCCGGATCGGGTCGGCGCCGCGATCGAGGCCGTCCGCAGCCTGGCGAGGGCGGGGTAGACTGTCGCCATGGCGGAAGAGGGCCGTCGACTCCCCGAGCACACCGGCGTCGCGCTGGCGGCGGTGGGGGTGATCGCGGCGGTGATGGCTGTCGCGTATGTGGGCAAGGAGCTGCTCGAGCGGCGGCACGCCCGGCTGGCGGAGCTGAGCGAGGCCATCGACGTGGGCGACGAGACCTGGACGCTGCTCGAGAGGGAGCAGGGCTTCTCGTCGCGCGGCGTCTCGCCGATCCCGCTGGTGACCCCGCCGCCCGGCTGGGAGGAGTCGTCGACCCCGTGGATGGCGGTCGACGCGCAGCGGGCGGCGCCGCGGAGCTTCGGCCCGACGGCGAAGGGGGCCCTGATGGAGCGCGTGGGCGGCGGGCTGTCGCTCTCGCCGTCGCACCTCGAGCTGCCCGATCCGGTCCGCGCCGAGCTCCGCCGCGACGTGCAGTGGGTCGCCTTCGTGCGGCGCGCGCCCACCGCCGGGGTGTACGAGCGGGACGGCGCGATCGTCCGGACCGAGCGCGCGGACGTCCGGCTGACGCTGATCGACGGCACCCTGCTCGCGCTCGGCACCTGCGAGGCGGTGCCCCCGCGCATCACGACCGGATCCGCCGAGGCGCCCGCGCTCGAGCCGGAGACGATCGCGGCGCTGGTGGTCCGCATGCTCGACGCCGCCCGCGAGGCGGACGATCGCGCGGACGAGGACGATCGGCTCGGGGAGTGCCTCGCCGAGGTGATGCCCGACAAGCCGGCCAAGGAGTCGAGCCCGCACCCCCGTTGCGCCATGGGGGCGACGCCGGAGTGCCTCGCCGACTGCGCCGCCGGCGGCGGGCCCAGCTGCACGGTGGCGGCGCACGCGCTGACCGAGACCGATCCGGCGCGCGCCCGACGGCTCCAGCGCCAGGGCTGCGCCGGCGGCGATCACGACGCCTGCGTGCAGTGGGCGGTCGCGGCCCGGAGCCGCCGGGGCGACGAGGACGAGGCGGGGCTCGCGTGCGCGGCCCGGGTCTTCGAGCGCGCGTGCGACGCGGAGCATCGGCTCGGCTGCGGCATGTTCGGCTTCGCGCTCGCCCGCGGCGCCGGGGTCGAGCCCGGGGTCGAGCGCTCCCGCGGCCTCCTCGAGTCGTCGTGCTCGTCGCTCGGCGGCTTCCCCTGCTTCGCGCTCGGCGTCCTTCGTCGCGAGCGCGTGTTCGGTGAGGCCGAGGAGCCCCGCGCCGCCGACGCGTTCAGCCGCGCGTGCGAGACCGGCTACCGCGCCGCCTGCGGCGTCGAATGACCGATCACTCCGCCGCGAGGCAGTCCGCGAGCGCCTCGGGGTCGACCACGCCTTCGTCGTCGCGGGCCTCGGCGTAGCAGGCGAGGACCGGGCCGCTCGTGTCCTGCTCCGGGCGCGTCGAGGGGGCAGTCTCTTCGGCCGTCGCCTCGCGGCTCGGGCGCGGGCGGCGGTCTCGGACGGTGTCGACCGCGACGAAGGTCGTGTAGGGCGTCAGCAAGTGATGCGACAGCGCCAGCTCCCTCACCTGCGCCTCCAGGGCGGGGTCGGGCCGGAGCGCCATCGCGGCCGAGAGGTCTCGGATCCGGGTCTGGGCCCACATCGACGCGAGCTCCGGGTGCGCCTCGCCGGTCTCCGGGAGCGCGACCTCGACGCGCTGCACGAAGCGCCGCCCGCCGAGCCGGCCTCGGATCGTGATCACGCCCTCGCCGCCTTCGCGGTAGCGCCCGTGCACCACCACCGGCCGGTTCGCGAAGACGTCGGGCACGCGGCGCGGGTAGACGCCGGAGACGTCGAGGTCCCCCCAGTCGATCGAGAGATCGGTGAGCTGCGGCCGCGCGACGTGGGCCACGAACCGGCTCGCCGCGTCTTCGGGCGTCTCGTCGAGGCGCACCTCCTCGAAGGCCCCCGCGCCCAGCTCGGCGAGGCGACCGAGGAGGTAGCGGTTCACGGTGGCGCCCACCCCGAACGCGTACACCCGCGCGGCGCCGAGCCGCGGTCGCACCAGCGCGAGGACGTCGCGCTCGCTGCCCACGAAGCCGTCGGTGAAGACCAGGAGCTGCCGCAGCCGCGGGCCGGCGTCGGGCGTCTCGAGCGCGAGCCGGAGGCCCTCGAGGCTCGCCAGCTCGGCGGACGTGCCGGCGCGCTGCAGCGCGCGGATCGCCTGGGCCACGTTGCCGCGGGTGGCCGGCAGCACCTCCGTCGTCAGCCGCCCGTCGAGGGTCAGCACCCGCAGGGTGTCGCCCTCCTCCAGCGTGGTCAGCGCCCGGGTGATCGCGGCGCGGGCGCGCTCGAGGGGCAGGCCCTCCATGCTGGGCGAGGTGTCGAGCACGACCACCATCTCTCGCGGGGCGCGCGCGTCCGCCACCGGGCCGCGCAGCGGGTGCAGCGCGAGCGCGAAGTGGCCCTCGTCGGTCCCCGGCGGGCTCGCGACCAGCGCGACCTCGGGGCGCTCGCTCCCGACGCCGACGCGGAGCGTGAAGTCGGCGTCCGGCCGGGGTCGCTCGGCCAGCGAGACCCGGGCCCGGCTGCCGTCGCGCGCCACGTCCACCTCGTGATGGGGCGCGTCGAGCTCGCCGATCTCGGTCCCGAGCTCCGCGTCGACGGTGAGGCGCACGGTGTCGGGCCGCGCGTCGTCGGCGCCCAGCTCCTCCTCGAGCGGCGTGCCCGGCGGGTTGATCTCACCGGCGCCGGCGCGTCGGTAGCGCGGCCCCGCGCGCAGTGGGAACGAGAAGTGGTAGGCGCCGTCCTCGTAGCGGAGCACCTGGGTGTACTCCAGTGTGATGCGCACCTCGTCCGCCGGCGGGATGCCGCGCACCGTCTGGCGAAAGACGTCGGGCCGCTCCTGCACCAGCACGGCGCGCGCGGTCTCCTCCGTCCGGGCGCGGCGCGGCTGGATCTCCGCCCGGACCACCCGATCGCCCGATCGGATCTGCATCCCGTCCACCGCCGCGCCCTCGGGCACCGGGAAGAGGTAGGTCCCCTCCACCGGGCGCTGGTAGGGGTTGCCGAAGGTCTGCTGCACTCGCACGTGGGCCACGAACCCGGTCAGCGAGACGTGCACGTCCGTGCCCTGGATCGGGAAGCCGCCCAGCTCGCCCTGGTTCGGCTCGTCGTCGAGCCGCAGGGTGCCCTCGCTCGGGCGGCCGGTGTACTCGAGGGGCGCGGCGGTCCCGGTGGTCAGGCCGTCGTGGCTCGCGCTGCCTCCCCACATGTGCCAGCCGTCCAGCGTCGGATCCGCCGCCTCGATGGCGAAGACGCCGCCCTGCTCGGTGGACGCGTAGACCCAGCCGTGGGCGACGGTGGGCTGGGCCGCGATCGGCTCGCCGACGTCCCACGCCCAGGCGGTCATCCCGGTGTCGACGTCGAGGCCGTAGAGGTGGCCCTGGCGCGTCCCGAACACGAGCTGGCTGCCGACCACCGCCGGAGAGCTCGCCGGTCGGGTGGACGCGTCCTCCGTGTAGGCGCGGCGCCAGAGCAGCCGGCCGCGGTCGTCGCGGGCCTGCACCTCGTTGCCGATGGTCTGGTACATGCGGCCCCGCGCGACCGTCGGGCGCGAGCCCTCGTAGGACCAGCCGCCGCGCACGCCGCCGTGATCGGCGCGCTCGTTCAGAAACGGCGCGTCGACGGCCTCGAGGTGGCGGAGGACCTCCCCGCGCCGCTGGTCGAGCACCACCGTGCGCTCTCGCCGGCCGGCGTCGCGCTCGCCCACGGTGACCATCACCTCGCCGTCGTGGAGCCAGGGCGCGCTGGTGGCGCCGATCGCCTCGTGCCAGCGCACCCGCCCGTTGCGCCGGTCGAGGTGATAGAGGCCGCCGTCCATGGTGCTGAAGAACACCGAGCGGCCCTGGACCACCGGCGCGTTCATGACGTCGGCGCTGATGCGCCGGGTCCAGCGCGGGGCGCCGTCGCGCAGCCGGAGCGCGGTGAAGCCGTAGCGGCGTCCTCCGCCCGTGCCCCAGCCGGTCGACCCGGGGCGGATGCGCCCGGGGGAGCGGCCGTCGATGACGTGCCCGCTGTAGACCATGCCGTCGTACACGGCGGGCTGGCTCATGAGCGGGTCGCCGAGCCAGCGCTCCCAGAGCCGCCGGCCGGTGTGCGCGTCGATCGCGTAGATCGTGCAGCTCTCGGTGTTGAAGACGACCTTGTCGTCGTCGATGACCGCGGCGCTCGGCCCTCCCGCTGGCGCGGCCACGCTCCAGAGCGGCTGGCCGCTCCGGGCGTCGTAGGCGAAGAACGCCGAGCTCGAGAAGCCGCCGCCGAGGTAGATCTTGCCGTCCGCGTACGCGGGCGTCAGCAGCGCGTGGGCCGCCGGCAGCCGCGCCACCCAGCCCCGCCGGTAGCCGTCGAAGGTGAAGGCCTCGGTCATGCCCGGGCGGGCCGACGGCGCCGGGAGCGGGCGCGGGGTCAGGCGCGAGGCGAGGGCGAGGGTGTCCGCGGGGACCTCGGCCTCGGGCGCCGCGGTGGCCGCCCCGCGCAGCGCCGCGACCTCCTCGGCGACCTCGATCGCGTCTTCGACCGTGAGTGAAAGCACACGACTTCTCGCGCGCTCGATCCGCTCCGGCCCGGGATCCTCCGCCGCCGACCGGCCCGGGCGCGGGGCGCTTCCGCCCGCGCAACCGCCCGCAATCATGAAGAAGATCGAGAACCAGGCCGCCCGCGTCGTCCACTCTCCCATGACCCCTCCGACGCGCACGGACCCACGAGGTTCCCCGGAGCTTGGGGGGTGATGGGAATGCGTAGGCATTAATCTGAGCCACCTCGGAGGCCACCGTGACTCTCGCTCTCATGACCCACTCTCGCTCTCTCCCCTGGCTTCTCTGCCTCGCGCTCGCGGGCTTCGGCGTGGCCGGCTGCGACACCGGCGGTGACCGGCCGGACTCGGGCGCCGGCGACGCCGACGTGCCGTCGGGCGGTGACTTCGACGAAGACACCATCAGCGACGACGACGAGCTCCGCGCCGACCGCATCGACACCGACGGCGACGGCATCGAGGACTGGCGCGACACCGACTCGGACGGCGACGGCCTGCTCGACATCGACGAGGCGGGCGACCTCCGGCTCGACACGCCGCCGATCGACTCCGACCTCGACGGCGCGCCCGACTACCGGGACACGGACTCGGACAACAACGGCTACCCGGACGGCGTCGAGGGGGTGGGTGACTTCGATCTCGACGGCATCCCGAACTACCGGGACCTCGACGACGACAACGACCTCGCGC
>JAYZQJ010000168.1:0-17901 GCA_036149055.1 Myxococcota bacterium
GGCCCGTGCCCATGCCCGTGCCGTTGCCGGTGGGGAGTGGTTGGCGCGCGCCGCTGCTTTCGCTCGGAGCTCCTGGGATGGGGGCGAATCCGCCCCGATCCTCGACGACGTCTCGAGACCCGCGCCCCCCGCTCCGTCTGCCCCCGCCCCCCGGTCGCCGACGCGCGCCCCCCAATGTGCCGCACGCGCCCCCTCGATCGCGGGATACGCCCCCCGAGGGGGCGGGTCTCCGGAATGAGGGGGCGGGTCTCCGGAATGAGGGGGCGCATCTCCGGAATCAGGGGGCGCATCACCGGAATCAGGGGGCGCATCTCCGGAATGAGGGGGCGCATCTCCGGAATGAGGGGGCGCATCTCCGGAATGAGGGGGCGCATCCCCGGAATGAGGGGGCGCATCCCGGAAGGGCACATCCCCGAACTGGGAGGCACTTCCCCAAATGAGGAGGCGCCTCCCGAGACCGGGCCGAGCCGGATGTGCTCGTCGTCGACGCAGATTGCAGGGGAGAGGGGAGGTGGGAGGCGAAGAGGAATAGGTAGGCGAGCCGGCCGCCGCCCTCGCTCCCGCCGCCGCACCCGCTTCCGGACCCGCTTCCGGACCCGCTTCCGCTGCCGGACCCGCTTCCGCTGCCGGACCCGCCCCCGCTGCCGCCGCCGCACCCGCTGCCGCTGCCGGCCCCGCTGCCGCTGCCGCACCCGCTGCCGGTGCCGCTGCCGCCGTCGCCACGAGGCCGTCGCCCCCGACGCCTTCCGGGCCGACGAAGCTCGCTCCGCCACCCCGCCCCCCGAGAAACCCCTCCCCCGACTCTGGTAAACCTCCGGACGTGGGCTTCCTCGACCGCGTCTTCCGCCGTCGCATCCGCGACCTCTCCACCGTCGAAGGCCCGACGCGCGTCGAGCTCCGCTGCGAGGTCACCTCCCCCCAGACGACACGCAGCCCCGTCAGCGGCCGATCGGCCGCCCTGATCGCGTGGCGCCTCATGGCCCAGCGCTCCCGCAGCGGCGACACCTCCAACAACGCCACCGAGACCCTCTACGACGTGCTCTCCAGCGGCCTCTACGGCCCGGACACGCTCTCGCTGTCCCACGAAGGCGAGCGACTCGAGGTCCCGCTCGCCTACGCCCGGCTCGCGCTGGTCGAGGATCCGCGGGACGGCCAGCTCCTCAGCCCGGTGCCCCCGGAGCTCGCCGAGGCGGTCGAGCGCCTCCGCACCGACAAACCCATCGCGTACCGGGAGGCCTTCCTCCTCCAGGGCGACTCCGTCTCGCTCGAGGCCACGGTCGAGCGGGTGTCGAGCGCCGGCTCCGGCTACCGCGACCGCGGCGCCGGCCCGACCTTCCGCGCCGCGCTCGACGAGCCGATCGTGATCCGCGACCTCACCTGACCCCCTCGTCGTCGGCGGGAGAGGATGACCCCCATCGACCGGACGGCTACCCTCGACCGGTGCGACGCGCCGCCTGGCTCTCCCTCCTCCTCTGCGTCACCGCGCCCGGGTGCGGCGGCTCGGACGAGCTGGACGCGGGCGAGCCCGACGCGGGGCGCGTCGACGCCGGGCCGACCGAGCCCGACGCGGGGCCGCCGATCACCGGCTGCCACCTCGCGGGGGACGGCGGGCTCGCGCCCGACCCCGGCGACCTCCCCGCGCCCGACGCCTTCGACCCGCCCACCGGGCCCGGCGCGCCGTCGACCGCCTTCACCGCCGACCAGCTCGGCGCGCCCTGCGCCTACCTCCCGGTCGGCGAGACCGACGAGGGCCACCACAACACCGGCTTCTTCCTCGACGGCTACCTCGTCCGCCCCTGGGCGCACGAGCGCGGGCGCGGCGGGGTGGCGGTGTGGGACGTCTCGGCGCCTTGCGCCCCCGAGCTGGTCGCGAACGTGCTCGACGAGCAAATCCGCGAGACCCACTCCACCGGCCTGTCGCGCATCGGCGGCCGCTGGATCGCGGTGGCCTCGCTCGGCGGCGTGCAGTTCTGGGACGTGACCGACGTGACCGCGCCGTCGATGGCCTTCGACCTCGCGCTCGAGGGCGTGCGCTACCCGGACTCCTATCGCCACGTGGTCATGAGCGTCTTCTGGCAGGCGCCCTACCTCTACGTCGGCGCGTCCGACAACGGCATCTTCGTCGTCGACGCGACCGATCCGACGGCGCCGAGCGTGGTGGGGCGCTGGAGCGCGGTGCCCGAGTTCCGGATCGGCCAGGTGATCGTGATCGGCAACCTGCTCTACGCGTTCTCGAGCGAGGGCAGCGTCGCCGCGGTGGTCGACGTGCGGGACCCGAGCGCGCCCCGCGCGATCCCCGGGGGGCGCTGGTCGATCAGCAACGGCGAGACGGATCGATTCGATCGGCCGCTCCCCCTGCCCGCGTACTTCGGCCACGTGAGCGGCGGCTACGCCTACCACCCGCGCATCGGCATCGGCGGCGGGCTCGCCATCTTCGACGTGCGCGACCCGACGAACCCGACGTTCGCCGGCGACTTCGACGCCCCCGACGGCGACGGCGGCTACGTGTTCCTCAAGGAGGGCGTCGCCTACGTCGGGCTCAGCGACTACGGCGCGGCCATCGACGTGACCGACCCGAGCGCGCCCGAGCTGCTCATGCGCTTCGAGCTGACCGGCGACCTCGACACCGTGACGCCCTTCGGCAACGTGGCGCTGGTGAGCGTCGACGACGACGCGGTCGACGGGCAGGCGAGCGCGATCGTGCCGGTGTTCGAGGCGGTCGACCGCCGCGGCCCCACGGTGAACATGGTGGTGCCGACCGACGGCGCGACCGACCAGCCGCTCTCCACCCGGGTGGGGCTGACCTTCGACGAGTTCGTGGAGATGAACAGCGTCTGGCGGGGCTCGGTGATCCTGCGCGAGGCGGAGAGCGGGCGGGTCGTCGAGGCGCACCTCTCCGGGCAGGAGGGCGTGGTGAGCCTCTGGCCCACGCGGCCGCTCTCGCCGGCGACGACCTACACGCTGACGGTGCCGGCGGGCGGGGTGACCGACCTGAACGGGAACCCGACGACGTCCACGTTCCGCGCGACCTTCACCACCGTCGCCTGCGCCGAGTAGACGTGCTCGGGCTCGCGCGACAGGGAGGCCCGAAGATCGCGGCGTCGCTCGCCCTGCTGCTCGGGTGTGGCCCGGGGGCGGCGGGCGGCGACGACGCGGGCGCGCGGCTGTCGGTGCGGATCGAGGGGCCGGCGCACGCGTTCGTGGGGGAGGAGGCGTGCTTCTCGGCGCGCTTCGTCCCGCCGGGGGAGGCGCGCTGGACCCTGGGCGGCGGCGACGTCGAGGAGGGGGCGGAGATCTGCCGCGTCTTCGAGGTGGTGGGGCCGCGGGTGCTCGGGGTCACCGTGCTGCGGGGGGCGATGCGGGCCGAGGCGACGCACGCGGTGACGGTGGTCTTCCGCCCGTCGGAGCCGCGGCCGACCCGCGCGAGCCCGATCCACGTGAGCGACACACGCGGCTGGGTGGTGAGCCCGGACGCGGACCGGATCGCGATCTTCTCCACCGACCCTCCCGCGCTCGCGCGCGAGGTCGAGGTCGGCGCGCGTCCGCGCAGCCTCGCGGTGAGCGACGACGTGCTCGCGGTGGCCTGTCAGGGGGACGCGACCGTGCACCTCCTGTCGACGGACGGCGCGCCGCGCCGGGTGGTCGCGCTCGACCGGGGCAGCGAGCCCTGGTCGATCCTCGCCGACCCTCGGGGCGGCGGCTTCTTCGTCGCGCTCCGCACCGGGGTGATCGTCGCGCTCGACCTCGAGGGGAGCGAGCGGAGCCGGGTCGAGGTCGGCCCGGAGCCGCGCGGCATGGCGATGAACGCCGAGGGCGCGCTGATCGCGACCCGCTGGCGCTCCACCCTCGAGGGCGCGCACGTCTACACCGTCGACGCGTCCGATCCGGGCGCGCTCGCGCTCACCGGCGAGACCCTGATGCCGCGGCAGGAGGGCCTCGACAGCGACACCGACAACAGCGGGGTGCTCGGCTTCCTCGACGCGCTCGCCCCGAGCCCCGACGGCGGCCGGGTCGTGATCCCCGCGCTCAAGGCGAACGTGGTCACCGGCCGCTTCCGCACCGGCGAGGACCTCACCAGCCAGACCACCGCCCGGGCCGCGCTCGGCGAGGTCCTGATCGGCGCGCCCGACGCCCTCGCCCGGGACAGCTTCCGCCACTCCTTCGACGACCTCGACCGCGCCTCGGCCGGGGTCTTCTCGCCGCTCGGGGACCGGCTCTTCCTCGCGATGATGGGCGCGCAGGTCGTGGTCGTGGTCGACGGCTTCGACTTCTTCAGCGTGGCCAGCATCGACGGCGTCGGGGAGGCGCCGCAGGGCCTGGCGCTCTCCCCCGACGGACGGACTCTCTACGTGCACGCCTTTCTGTCGCGCAGCGTGCGCGTCTACGACGTCTCGTCGCTGTCGCGCGAGCCGCCGCTGGTGGGCGAGATCCCGACCACCGCCACCGAGCCGCTCGCGCCCGAGGTGCTCGAGGGCAAGCGCCTCTTCTTCCGCAGCCGGGACCCTCGCATGAGCCGCACCAGCTACCTGTCCTGCGCGTCGTGCCACCTCGACGGCGAGAGCGACGGGCTCAGCTGGGACTTCACCCAGCGGGGCGAGGGGGTGCGGGACACGATCTCGCTGCGCGGCCGGGCGGGGGCGGCGCCGCTGCACTGGAGCGCGAACTTCGACGAGGTGCAGGACTTCGAGCACGACATCCGGTCGGCGCAGGGCGGCGAGGGCTTCCTCGACGACGCGCTCCTCGAGGCGGATCCGCTGGGCGCGCCGAAGGCGGGGCGCTCGGCCGAGCTCGACGCGCTCGCCGCCTACGTGGTGAGCCTGAGCGCGCACGGCGAGAGCCCGGAGACCGCCGACGCGGCGACGGTGGCCCGGGGGGAGGCGGTCTTCCGCGCCGCCGGCTGCGACGCCTGCCACGCCGGGCCGGAGTACACCGACAGCGGGTTCGTGGACGGCGCGCCGATCCTTCACGACGTCGGCACCCTCGGCCCGGCGAGCGGCGGTCGGCTCGGCGGCCCGCTCCCCGGCCTCGACACGCCCTCGCTCCGCGGCCTCTGGCGCAGCGCGCCCTACCTGCACGACGGCTCCGCCCCGACGCTCCGCGCCGTACTGCTCGACCGCAACCCGGACGATCGACACGGCGTGACCTCGTCGCTGAGCGAAGACGCGCTGGCCGATCTCGAGGCCTTCCTGCGCGCGCTGTGACTACTCCGGCGCGAGCATCCGACAGTAGGCCGCCGGCTCGGTGACGCCGAGGGCGCGGAGCCCGTCCTCGTGAGGGCTCGGATCGCGGCCGCCGGCGAGCGCGGCGGCGCGGCGGGCGACGAGGGCGTGCACCGGCAGACGCGCGCGCTCGAACGAGGCCGCCGCCTCGGCGTAGAGGGAGACCGCGGCCGCGGGATCGCGCAGCCGGGTCGCGCCGGCGTCGAGGGCGGCGGCCATCGCGCGCGCCCACTCGACCCCTTCGGCCCGGAGCGCCTTGGCGGCCCGCCGCACCTCGCGCAGACGCGCGGCGCGGCGCCAGCTCCGCGCGGTCGCCGCGGCGAGGAAGGCGCGGGCGCGGAGATCGACGCAGGTCGCCCGGATGAACTGGATGCGCGAGAGCAGCGAGCGCTCGTAGTCGCGCCAGTGCGCGCGGGTCACCGCCAGCGCCTGCTCGGCCTCGCCGGCGTAGAGCTCGTGGCCGACGCGCGCGTAGAGGTCGCAGAAGTGCTGCACGTGGAAGCCCGACTGCGGCCAGTCCCGCATCGCCTCGGCGGCCTCCCGCCGGGCCCGGGGCAGGTCGCCGCGAGCCAGCCAGAGGAGGTTCGGGAAGCCGGAGCGGAGGTTGACCAAGCTGAAGATGTCGCCGCGCTCGCGGGCGTTGCGCACGAGATCGGGGAGCCGCGCGCCGAGCGCGTCGAAGCGGCCGAGCAGCGCCTGGGTCACCGCCCAGAAGAAACGGACGCTCGAGACCTCGCGCTGCAGCCCGATCGGCTGCGCGGAGAACAGCGCCTCGCCCCGCTCGGCCGCGGCGGCGCTGCGCGACCACTCCGCGCCGTGGAAGAGCACGATGCACTCCGCGCCGAGGCAGAGGGCGCGCAGGTACTCGTCGTCGCGCTCCCGGGCGATGGCGCGAGCGGAGGCGAGCCGGGCCTCCGCCTTCGCCTGGGCGCCGATCCCGCGGTTGCTGACGAAGCAGGCCTCGTAGGCGAGCGAGCGCGCGACCCGGGTGGGCTCGCCCACCTCGAGCGCCCGGCGCAGGCTGCGCGCGAGGAAGTCCGCGCCGCGCACGCTGTCGACGAAGCTGAGCCCGATGCCGGCGCTGAAGAGCACGTCGATCTCCCGGAGCGCCGCCGGATCGCAGGCCGGCGCCTCCCGCGGCTCGAAGCCCAGCCCCCGGAGCTCGAGGCGGGCCCGGTGCCAGAGCAGCGAGGCGATGGCGGCGCGCGGGCTCCGCTGCAGCTCCATCCCGATCGAGCGCAGCACCGCGTCGAGCGCGCGGAAGCCCGCGTCGAGGTGCCCGGCGCGCAGGAGCTGATCGGCGACCCGCCGCTCGAGCTCGAGGCTCAGCTCACCCTCCGCGCCGCGGCCGGCGAGCCGGTAGACGTCGGCGGCCTCCGCGCCGCGACCCGCCCCCGCGAGCGCGTCGCCGAGCGCGATCTGGAGCCGCCGACGCTCGCCCCCCGGGAGCTCGAGGGCGCGGCGATAGAGGCGCACCGCGCGGTCCCAGGCGAGGGCGGAGGCGGCGCGGTCGGCGGCGCGGGTCACGAAGCGCGCCGCCTCCGCCTCGCGCCCGGCCCGCTCGAAGTGCACCGCGACCGCCTCCGGCTCGGCGTCCGGCTGCGGAGCGAGCAGATCGGCGAGCCGCCCGTGGAGGGCGCGCCGGCGCCCCGCCGACATGCCCGCGCGCACCGCCTCGGCGAGCCGGTCGTGGTACGGCGCGACGGCGTGGCCGTCCGGCAGCGCGGCGATCTGCAGCCAGCGATCGCGCCGGAGCCCGTCCGCCAGCGCCTCGTCGAAGCCCCCCTCCGCCTCGGCGAGCCAGCGGGTCGAGAGCGGCCGACCGGCGACGCTGAGCAGCTCGAGCAGCGCGCGCTCGTCGCCCGCGAGCCGCGCCAGCCGATCCGAGGTCACGTCGGCCGCGCGGACCCGCCGCGGCCCGTGGGCGCGCGCGTGACGGCAGAGCTCCCCCAGCAGAAAAGGCAGGCCACCCGACTCCTCCGCGACCGACTCGAGCGTCGCCTCCCCGGCCCCCGGCAGGAGCGCGCGCGCCAGGGACACCGCCTCGGCCCGAGGCAGCGGCGCGAGCGTGATCGCCTCGGCCTCCACCCCCAGCGCGTCGAAGAACGCCGACGCCTCACGGCGGACCGGCCGGTGCGCCCCGAGGAACAAGAGAGGCATCGGCGCCGCCTCGACGAGCTCTCGCAGCAGGCGCGCGCTGTCCGCGTCCGCCCACTGCAGGTCGTCCACCGCGACCACGAGCGGGCGCACCGAGGCCATCCCGGCGAGCAGCCGGTGCAGGGCCCGCACCGCGATCTCGCGCTGGCGCGACGGATCGGCGAACGCGAGGGCGGGCGTGGGGCGGAGCCCGTCGAGGCGGGCGAGGACCGGGAAGAGCAGCGACGCGTGCGAGAGATCGCCCTCGAGCAGCGCCGCGCGCTCCGAGCGGGTCAGCCGGGCGAGGGTCTGGGTGAGGCTGTCGAAGGCGCCGTCGAGCGCCTTGTGCGGCACCGACTCCTGCTCGTAGCAGCGGCCGCTCAGCACCCAGGCGTCGCTCGCCCGCCGCGCCTCGAACGCGCGCAAGAGGGTCGTCTTGCCCACCCCGCTCGCCCCCTCGATCCAGACGAAGCGCGCCGCGCCGCTCGACCGCGCCGCCTCGAACGCTTGCTCCAGGGTCGCGAGCGGGCCCTCGCGGCCCACCATCGGCGGCTCCTCGGCGCTCTCCTCGCTGGGCCGGGCCTCGAACGTGGCCAGCACCTCGCCGGGCCCCGGTCGCGCGTCGGGCTCGCGCGCGAGCAGCCGGTCGACGAGCGCGGCCCACCGCGGCGGGCACTCGGGCGCGCGCTCGAGGAGCGGGGGCGCCGACTGCCGCTGCTTGCGGGCCATCACCTCGAGCGCCCGGCCCTCGAATGGCGCGCGCCCCGAGAGGGTCTCGAAGAGCACCGAGCCGAAGGCGTACCAGTCGCTGCGCGCGTCCAGCGGCGCGCCCGCCAGCTGCTCGGGGCTCGCGTGGGCCGGGGTGCCGACGAGCTCGGCGCTCGCGTCGGCCACGTCCGAGATGAAGCCGAAGTCGAGCACGACCACCCGCCCGCCGGGCTCCACCATGACGTTCGAGGGCTTGAGATCGCGATGCAGCTGGCCGGCCCCGTGCAGCGCCTCGAGCGCGGACGCGAGCTGGGCGAAGGCCCGCTGGAGCGACGCCGGATCCTTCGGCGCCTCGGTGAGGGGGACCCCGTCGATGAGCTCCATCGTGAAGTACCAGCGCGCCTCGTCGGCGAAGAGCTCGTAGAGCCGCAGCAAGTTGTCGTGCCGTAGATCGGAGAGGGCCCGGAACTCCCGCTTGAAGCGGAGCAGCGGCGCGGCGCCCGCGCGGTGGAGGAGCTTGAGCGCCACCCGCGCCTTCCGCGCGCGATCGAAGACCCGGTAGACGGTCCCGTAGCTGCCCGCGCCGAGCTGCGCCTCGATCTCGAACCGCGCCGGCAGCGCGTCGTGCGCCGTGGATCTCACTCGGGTCGCTCGATGCCGAGCGTGCTCATCCGGCTCAGCAAGCTGGTCCGCTTCACGCCGAGGTCGCGGGCCACGCGGGCGACCACCCCGCCGCGCTCGGTGAGCGTCTCCGCGATCAAGGCGTGCTCGGTCTGGTCGAGCTCCTCGCGCGCCCGCTGCAGCCGCGCCCAGCGCTCCCCGGGCGTCCCCTCGTCGAGCGCGGCCGGGGCAGGAGCCTCGTGACCGACGCCGCGCACGTCCGCGGCCGAGAGGTGCCGCGCGTCGAGGAGATCGGCGTCCGGATCCTCGGCGAGCGCCCGCGCGCGCATGCGCCGGACGACGAACTCCAGCTGCCGCACGTTGCCCGGCCAGCCCAGCGTCGGATCGAGCAGCGCGCGCCGGAGCGCGACCGAGACGCGGAATCGCTTCGTCCCGTCCGCCCGCTCGAGCGCGCGCTCGGTGAGCGCCGGGATGTCCTCGCGGCGCTCGCGCAGCGGCGGCACCCGGACCGGCGCGCCGGCCAGGCGATAGTAGAGATCGGCGCGGAACGCCCCCTCGCTCACCGCGGCCGCGAGGTCGCCGTTGGTGGCCGCGATCAGGCGCACGTCGGCGTGCTTGGGCCGCGGCTCCGACCAGCCGAGCGGCCGGTAGGCGCCGAACTGACAGAAGTCGAGGAGCAGCTGCTGGGCGTGCGGCGGGAGGTTGAGCACCTCGTCGAGGATGAGCGTGCCGCCGTGGGCCTGCTCCACCAGACCGGCGCGCCGGCCGTGGGCGCCGCTGAACGAGCCGCGCTCGTGGCCGAACAGCTCGCTGGTGATCGTGTTGAGATCGTCGCTCGATCCGAGGGTCGCGCGGACCACCGGCTGTCGGCCGAGGGCCCGGGCGAGGCTGGTCGCGATCACCGTCTTGCCCACGCCGCTCTCGCCGGTGAGCAGCAGCGGCAGGTCGGAGCACCGCCAGGCGCGCACCTCGTCGGCGACGGCGCGGAGGCCGGGCAGATCGAGCACCGCGTCGAGCTCCGCCGGCCCGCCCTCGCTCGCGGCGTGACGGACGGCGACCGGCGACGCCTCGCCTCCGTCGAGCAGGAGCGAGAGCACCCGGGCGGCCGCCTCGACGAACGACGCGTGGCTCTCGGCGAGCACCTTGGTCCGGTCGCGCACGTCGACGTAGAGGGCGCCGCGAGCCCCCGACGGCCCGGGCAGCGGCGCGGCGATCGCGCCGAGGATCTCGAGCTCGGCGACGCTCTCGTGCGCCCCGCCCAGCGGGTCGAAGAGCACCGCGCGGCCGCTCCGCAGCGCCTCCTGGATCACCGTCTTGCTGACCTCCTCGCGCTCCCGCACGGTCAGCGCGCGCTCCGGCGCCCGACCGCTCACGACCGAGCTGCTGCCGTCGCCGTGCACGATCACGAGGCAGCCGCGGTCGGCGCCGAGCAGGCTCACCACGGCCTCGAGCGCCGCGTCGAGGCGCGCTTCGGCCGCCTCGGGTCCGAGCGCGTCCTGCTGGAGCTGCACCAGCGCCCCCCACAGCTCGTCCGGGCTCAGCTCGACGCGCTCGGTCAAGGGCATCGGGCATGGATGACAGGTCTCGTCACGGATGACAATCGACGTCGCCGCCCGGGCCCCGAGCCGGCGCCGATCGGAGCGCGCCGCCCCACGCCGCCCTCGGGCACGACGGTTGCTGTGCCCCGCGCCCGTGCCCCTTGGACTCGGAGGTCGCTGGATGCGTGGTTGGACGCTGTGGTTGCTCGCTCTCTCCACCGGATGCTCGCTCGCGCGGAGCGCCGACGACTTCCGGATCTCGACGGAAGGCGGCCCGTGCACGACCGTCGCCGACTGCCTGGAGGAGCCGCACGCGATCGTCTCCTGCCTCGAGGGCACCTGCCGCTACGACGGCTGCGAGGCGGGCTTCGCCGACTGCAACGGCTCGACCTCCGACGGCTGCGAGGTGGAGCTGGCGAGCGACGACGCCCACTGCGGCGCCTGCGGCGTGAGCTGCGATCCGGCGCACGGCGTGGGCGGATGCGAGGCCGGCGCCTGCGCGCTCACCGGCTGCCTCGCCGGCTGGGACGACTGCGACGGAGAGGCCGCGAACGGCTGCGAGTCCGACCTCGGCGGCGCGGCGAGCTGCGGCGGCTGCGGGAACGTCTGCGCGGCCGGCGAGCTCTGCGACACCTCCGGCGGCGGGGCGACGTGCAGCGCCGAGTGCGGCGGCACCGTGTGCGGCGACGGCTGCGTGGACACCGAGACCGACGTGCGTCACTGCGGCGCCTGCGGGCGGAGCTGCGACGACACCAACGCGACCGGCGTGGCCTGCGTGGCCGGCGCCTGCGCCCTCGACGGCTGCGTCGACGGCTTCGAGGACTGCAACGGCGACCCGAGCGACGGCTGCGAGGCGCGCCCGAGCGACGATCCCGATCACTGCGGCGCCTGCGGCGTGGCCTGCGAGGGCGGCGCGGCGTGCGTCTCCGGCCGCTGCGACCCGTTCGTCACCGGCGACGGCGACCAGCACACCTGCGTCGTGCGCGAGAGCGGCCGCGTCTACTGCTGGGGCCGCAACCTCTACGGGCAGGCCGATCCCGCCGGGAACCCGCGCTGGCCGGGGCGACCGACCGTGATCCCGAGCTCCGAGGCGCCGGGGGCCGCGCCGCTGCGCGCCACCGCGGTCGCCACCGGCACCGATCACAGCTGCGTCATCCGCCTGGACGGCACGCTCGCGTGCTGGGGGCGGACCGCGGCGGGGCGGCTCGGCCACGGCTCGACGACCGGCGTCTGGTCGCCGGTCGTCGACGTGACCGGAGCGAGCGACTTCGACGCCCGCACCTTCACCCAGCTCGACGCCGAGGGCGGCGTGACCTGCGCGCTCGACGACCTGGGCGGGGTGTGGTGCTGGGGCGACAACGGGCGCGGCCAGACGGGGCAGCCGACCGCGAGCGCCCAGACCCTCGTGGCGTCGCCGGTCGCCCTCCCCGGCCCCGCCCGGCAGGTGGAGGTGAACGCCGCGAGCTGCGCGCTGCTCGTGGACGGCAGGGTCTTCTGCTGGGGCCCGCGCGACCGAGGCCAGCTCGGCGACGGATCGAGCAGCGGGGAGTCGGCCACGCCGGTGCAGGTGGTCGGGGTCAGCGGCGCCCGGCGGCTGCTCGGGCACTGGCTGACCACCTGCGCGATCGACGGCGGCGGCGCCCTGCTCTGCTGGGGCGACAACCTCGGCGGCGCGCTCGGCGCCCGCGGGCCCGGCTTCACCACCAGCGTCGTCGCACGGGAGTCGGCCGGCGTGCTCGACGCCTGGGCGGGCATCTACTCGCTCTGCTGGCGCAAGGCCGACGGCGTGCGCTGCGCGGGGCGCAACACCGAGGGGCAGTTCGGGGACGGCACGACCGAGCCGTTCAACCAGGACGGCGACGCGCCCATCCGGGTGAGCGGGCTCGACGGCCTCGAGGGGCCGGTGTTCGCGGGTCGCTTCCACGCCTGCGGCCCGATCGACGGCGCGCTCCGGTGCTGGGGCGCGTCCTTCGAGGGCCAGGTGGCCCGGAGCTCGCTGCATCGAGCGACGCCGGCGGCGGTGCTCGACGAGCGAGGCGCGACGCCCACCGGCTTCTCGGAGGTGTCGCTCGGCCACCGTCACGGCTGCGCGGTCGGCGTGGGCGCGATCGAGTGCTGGGGCGACAACGGCAGCGGCCAGCTCGGGAGCGGGCGGCGCACCGGCAGCCACGCCGAGCCGGTGGAAGGCCTGAGCAACCCGGTGGAGGTCGACGCCGGCTTCTCGCACACCTGCGCGGTCGACCGCACCGCCGAGGGACGCCGCGTCCGCTGCTGGGGCAGCAACAACCAGCGCGCGCTCGGCGTGGAGGGCGGCGGGTCCGCGGCCCCCGGGGCGCCGACCGGCTTGCCGGCGCGGGACGCGATCTCGCTCACCACCGGCTACCTCCACTCCTGCGCCGTCCTCGAGGCGACCCCGGGCGCCGGCCGCGGCGCGGTCTGGTGCTGGGGCCTGAACGCCCACGGGCAGCTCGGCCGCGACCCGACGGGGGCCCCCAACGGGCCGCCGGCCGAGGTCCCCGGGATCACCGACGCGGTGCAGGTCGAGGCGGGGACCGCCAGCACCTGCGCGCGGCTCGCCGACGGCACGGTCCGCTGCTGGGGCCGCGGCGTGGCGGGCGTGCTCGGCAACGGCACCTACGTCTCGACCCACGTGCCCTCGGCGGTCTCCGGCCTCTCGGGCGCGCGCGGGCTCGAGGGCGGCGACTTCCACTTCTGCGCTCGCCTCGACGGCGGCGCCCTGCGCTGCTGGGGCCTGAACGACCACGGCCAGCTGGGCGACGGAACGCGGGAGAACCGCAGCACGCCGGTCGCGGTGGACTTCTCGGGCGCGGCCGCGCTCTCGGTCGCCGCGGGGGATCGCCACACCTGCGCCGCGTACACCGACGGAGTCACCCGCTGCTGGGGCCGCGGCGCCGCCGACGCCCTCGGCACCGGGACCACCGACGACGCCCTCCGCCCGGCCGCGGTCATGGGCGCGAGCGGCGCCACCGCGGTCGCGGCCGGCTCGCTGGAGGGCCGCACGAGCTGCGCGGTGATGCCGGACACGAGCCTCCGCTGCTGGGGCTTCGATCTCTTCGGCGCGACCGGCGCCGGCGCGCCCCTCTACTTCACCCCCACGACCGCGACGCTGCCCTGAGCGGACCGGCCCGAGGAGAACCGCCATGACGAACCGCATCACGTCCCTCGCGCTCGCGCTCTCGCTGATCGCCGGCGTGGCCTCCGCCCAGGAGCCCTCGGGCGAGGGCCCGCCCGACGAGCGAGGGGAGCCGCGCGCCGCGCCGCCCGGCGAGGAGTCCGAGGCGCGCGCCCTCTTCGAGGCGGGGCAGAGCGCCTTCCGTGACGGCCGCTTCGAGGCCGCGCTCGACCGCTGGCAGGCCGCCTACGCGCTCGCCCACTATCCGGAGCTCCTCTACAACATCGCGACCGCCCTCGATCGGCTCGGTCGCATGGAGGAGGCGGCGGCGCGCTACCGGGACTTCCTCGAGGAGAACCCCGAGGCCGAGAACCGCAACTACGTGCGGCGGCGGGTCGAGGTGATCGAGGCCCACCTGCAGGCCCAGGCGCGGCACGAGGAGGCCGCGCCGATCCCCGCGCTGGACCCGGACGCGGCGCCGCTCGAAGCCCCGCGTGAGCCGCGCGCAACGACGACGGCCGGGCCGCCGGCCGCACCGATCGTGCTCTTCTCGATCGCTGGCGCCGCGCTGGCGGCGGGCGTGGTCACCGCGGTGCTGGCCAACGACCAGTACGAGACGCTCCAGGCGAGCTGCCCGGGGGGCGCCTGCCCGCAGGACGCCGGCGGTGACCTCGAGACCCTGCGCGCGCTCGGGATCACCACCGACGTGCTGCTCGGCGTCGCCGCCGCGAGCGCCGCCGCCGCCCTCGTCTGGATCCTCGCGAGTGGGAGCGACGCCTCGGAGGGCGAAGCGGGCCCGATCGAGGCCGGCGCCGCCTGCACCGCATCCGGATGCGTGGCCAGCGTGCGGACACGCTTCTGAGTTTCTTGGAGGGTTTGGTGCAAACCCTCCCCCCATTGGGCAAAGCGCCAATGGGGCCCCCCTCCCGACTCCGTCGGAGCTTCGCGCTTCGCGCTCGCTCCGCGACCCCAGCGACGGGACGCTGGGGGCCCTGCGGCTCGCGCTCGCGCTTCGCGCGAGCTGGCCGCCCGCTGCCGCGGGATCGAACCTGCGGGATGGCACCTGCGGCGACCTCGCTGCGCTCGTCGCCTGCCGTCGTCTCGGGTCAGTGTCGTGGAAGCGGCGGGTGTGCCCCGGCGCCATCCTTGCCACCTCCTGAGTTGACCCTAGCAACGCGCAAAAAAGAGGATGTCTGCGCGCGCCTCGCCTGTAGGACGCCGCGCCAGC
Source organism: Myxococcota bacterium (assembly GCA_036149055.1). Lineage (GTDB taxonomy): Bacteria > Myxococcota_A > Polyangia > Polyangiales > Sandaracinaceae > JAVJQK01. The sequence goes on from JAYZQJ010000168.1 coordinate 14,584, forward strand.
GCGCCAGTCGCCCCTCCGAAATGCTGAGGCATTTCGTCGTCGGCCCGCCGCGCTGGACGCGACGTCGCGCTCGCCGATCCATCACGCGCATTTCCGCCGCACGCTGCTAGGCTCCTGGCGTGTCGGACGCCGAGCTGACGTTGGCGCTCGGGCCCACCAACACCGGGAAGACGCACCGCGCGGTGGAGCGCATGCTCGAGCACGACTCGGGCATGATCGGGCTTCCGCTGCGGCTGCTCGCGCGCGAGGTCTACGACCGCATCACCGCGCGCATCGGCGAGGCGGCGGTGGCGCTGGTGACCGGCGAGGAGAAGCGCGTGCCGCCGCGGGCGCGCTACTGGGTGTGCACGGTCGAGGCGATGCCGACCGAGCGCTCGGTGGACTTCGTGGCGGTCGACGAGATCCAGCTCGCCGCCCACCGGGAGCGCGGGCACGTGTTCACCGACCGGCTGCTCCGGCTGCGAGGGCGGCGCGAGACCTGGTTCCTCGGCGCCGACACGATGGCCCCGATCGCGCGCTCGCTGCTGCCGGGCGCCGACCTGCACCGTCAGATGCGCTTCTCCCAGCTCCGGCACACCGGCCGCAGCGGGCTCGGCGGCCTGCCCCCGCGCACCGCGGTGGTCGCCTTCAGCGCCGACGAGGTCTACGCGCTGGCCGCCCGGCTGCGGGCCCGTCGCGGCGGGGCGGCGGTGGTGCTCGGCGCGCTCTCGCCGCGGACCCGCAACGCGCAGGTCGCGCTCTACCAGGCGCGCGAGGTCCAGTACATCGTCGCCACCGACGCGATCGGCATGGGCCTGAACCTCGACGTCGATCACGTGGCCTTCGCGTCGCTGCGCAAGTTCGACGGCAAGGATCAGCGCTACCTGAGCTCGCCGGAGCTGGCCCAGATCGCGGGGCGCGCCGGCCGCTACAAGCGCGACGGCACCTTCGGCACCCTCAACCCGCTCCCCGGCCTCGACGAGCGCGTGGTCCGCGCGATCGAGGAGCACCGCTTCCCGGCGGTCCGGCGCCTGGTCTGGCGCAACGCCGGGCTCGACTTCGAGAGCCCCGAGGCGCTGATCGCGTCGCTCGCGGTGCCGCCCCCGGGCGAGGCCTTCGAGCGGGTCGAGCGGGCGGACGACTTCGACGCGCTGCGGGCCCTCGCGGCGCAAGACGCCGTGCTCGAGCGCGCGACGACGCCAGATCGCGTCGCGCTGCTCTGGGAGGTCTGCCAGGTGCCGGACTTCCGCAAGCTGCTGCTGGCGCGGCACGTCTCGCTCCTCGGCGACGTCTTCGTGCAGCTCGTCGACCACGGGCGCCTCGATCCGAGCTGGGTCGAGCGGCAGTTGGACCGCATCGACCGGCTGGACGCCGAGGTCGACGGGCTCACCGCGCGGCTGTCGGCCATCCGAGTCTGGACGTACATCAGCCACCGGGCGGGCTGGCTCGAGGACGCGGCCGGCTGGCAGGCGCGCACCCGCGCGATCGAGGACCGGCTCGGCGACGCGTTGCACCAGCGGCTGGTCGAGCGCTTCGTGGAGATCGGCAAGAAGCGCGGCCGGGCGAAGGCGCCGGAGCCGGCCGCCAGTGGGAGCCCGTTCGCCCAGCTGCGCGGCTTGCTCGAGGAGGTGCGCGAGGACGAAGGCGAGGCCTCGCGCCGCTGGGTGGAGGACGCGATCGCGGCGCCCCACGACGCCTTCGAGGTGGACGACGCCGGGGTGATCACCCTGCGCGGCGAGCGGGTGGGACGGCTGGTGCGCGGCCGCGAGCTCGCCCAGCCCGAGGCGCGCCCCGAGCTGCCCGACGGGCTCGGCGCCGGCGCGCGCTCCCGGCTCGAGCGGCGCGTGCACGCGTTCGCGAAGGACTGGGCGTCGACGCTCCTCGCGCCGCTGGACGACGCCGGCGCGGGCGGCGCGCTGCGAGGCCTCCTCTACCAGCTGCGGGCCGGGCTCGGGACGGTGCTGCGAGAGGAGGCGGCGCCCCAGCTGGCGGCGCTCGACGACGCGGACCTCGAGGAGCTGGCCCGGCGCGGGGTCGTCATCGGTGCCCGGAGCGCCTACGCGCGCGCGCTGCTCGGCAGCGAGGCCCTCGCGCGCCGCGCGCTGCTGGTCCGGCTCTTCGAGGACGCGCCGCGGGTGCCGAAGCCGGGCGCGGTCAGCTATCCGATCGACAAGCGCTCCGCCGCCGCCGCGCCCGCGCTCGGTTTCGTGCCGCTGGGTCCGCAGGCGGTGCGCGCGGATCTCGTCGAGCGCGTCTCCGAGGCCCTCGCCCCGCTCGAGTCCCCCTTCGAGCTCCCCGCGCCGGTGCGGAGCTGGCTCGGGGTCCCGGGAAAACGTCTGGACGGCGTCTTGCGGGCTCTGGGGTACCGCCGCACCGCCTCCGGCGCGTGGGCGGCGCGGGCCGAGCCTTCGTGAGATGACGATGGGAGCCTGGGGAACCGGAGTCTTCGAGGACGACTCCGCGCGCGACTGGCTCGCCGGCTTGATCGAGAGCGCGGACCCGTCGGCGGAGCTTTCGGCGGCGGTGGGAGGGGATCTGGGGGACGCGTCGGGCGGGGTCCGGCTGCTCGCCGCGGCGGAGGTGCTCGCGGCGCTCGGGGGCCAGGGCTCCGGGCTCCCGGCGCGCGCCGAGCGCTGGCTCGAGACCGCGCCGGACGCCAGCGGCGAGCTCGCGCGCGCCGCGCTGGCCGCGCTCGACCGGGTGGCGGATCCGACGCGCTCGGCGCTGGCCGCTTCGTGGGTGCGCGCTTCGTTCGCCGCGCCCGATGACCGGTGGCTCGCCGGGCTCGACGACCTCGCCGCGCGGCTCGCTCGTTCGGTGGGCGAGGCGCCGCGGGCGGTGCCTCGGGTGGAGTGGGAGGGGACGGTGGAGGCGCCGGAGGAGCTTGCCGCTCGGCTCGGGCTGCTTCGGGAGCTGCTCGCGGAGGAGCCCACGGTCGGGGATGCGCTGCGCGCGCTGGCGGAGCTCGATCCCGTCGTGGCCCGGGCGCTGGGGGAGGGGCGGCGCGGCGTGATGGAGCGGTGGGTGGCCCGCGCCCTTCGGAGGTGAGGTCGGGGACCGTCTTTCGGATGGGAGGTTGGGGACGATCCCATTCATTCATCGAGCTCGCCCTTCGAGGTCAGGTCGGCGCCCTTCTCGAGGGTCAGGTCGGGGACGATCCTGTTCATTCATCGAGCTCGGCGGCGGGGGGCGGTAGCGCCAGCGGAGGCGGCAGCGGAGGCGGCAGCGGAGGCGGCAGCGGAGGCGGCAGCGGAGGCGGCAGCGGAGGCGGCAGCGGAGGCGGCAGCGGAGGCGGCAGCGGAGGCGGCAGCGGAGGCGTCAGCGGAGGCGGCAGCGGAA
>JAYZQJ010000169.1:0-47667 GCA_036149055.1 Myxococcota bacterium
GCGCGAGGTCGTTGTCGTCGTCGAGGTCCCGGTAGTTCGGGATGCCGTCGAGATCGAAGTCACCCACCCCCTCGACGCCGTCCGGGTAGCCGTTGTTGTCCGAGTCCGTGTCCCGGTAGTCGGGCGCCCCGTCGAGGTCGGAGTCGATCGGCGGCGTGTCGAGCCGGAGGTCACCCGCCTCGTCGATGTCGAGCAGGCCGTCGCCGTCCGAGTCGGTGTCGCGCCAGTCCTCGATGCCGTCACCGTCGGTGTCGATGCGGTCGCCGCGGAGCTCGTCGTCGTCGGTGATGGTGTCTTCGTCGAAGTCACCCCCCGACGGCACGTCGGCGTCGCCGCCGCCCGCGTCAGGTCGGTTGCCGCCGGTGTCGCAGCCTGCCCCGGCCAGGCCGAGGGTGAGGAAGGAAATGACACAGAGAATCGAAGGGAGGGTGCGTGAAATCTTCATGGCAATCCGCTAAACGAGCGTCTGTAAGGCCCCGGGTAGGTGACGGGAGAAATCTTACTACCGCCGATACCTAACTCCGTCCAGCCGAGCTACGTTCAGGAGCAATATGCGTAAGACCGCCACTTGGACTGCCGCGATCGCGGCTCTTCTCCTCGTCCCTTCGATCGCTTTCGGCCTCGTCAGGCTGAGCACTGACGGGGGGTTCGACTTCGACGTCTCCGAGACCGCGGGCGGCCAGCTCCTCAACGGGACGGCGAACGCCTACGACCAGATGTACTACCTGGACGTCGACGGCACTCGCTACAACTCGAGCGGCATGGCGAGCACCATGTCGCTGATGGGGCGGCAGGTCGACATGCCGACTCAGACGCTCTCGGGCCTCGAGGTCAGCCGTAAGATCTACGTGCCGGAGATGGGCGGCGACTACGTCCGCTTCCTCGACTCGCTCACCAACCCGGGCGCGACCGACGTCACGGTGACGGTGTCGATCGAAGGCAACCTCGGCAGCAACTCGACCACCAACGTCTACGCCACCGAGTCGGGCGACCGGACGCTCGACGCCACGGACTCGTGGTTCGGCACCGACGACGCGACCGACGGCGCGGGCACGCCCTCGCTGGCCCACGTGACGATGGGCGCCGGCGGGTCGGCGGTCCGCCTCGCCTCGGCCCCGGCGCTCACCGGCGCGACGGGCGACGAGCTCGGCTGGTCCTTCGACATCACCGTCCCGGCGGGCGAGACCGTGTCCCTCCTCACCTTCGGCGTGCAGGCGGACACCCAGGCCGCGGCGATCGCCGAGGCGCGCCGCCTCGCCAGCCTCCCGGCGGACGCGGTGGTCGGCCTCGACGCCCACCTCTGCGACATCGTGAACTTCCGCGCCAGCGTGCGCTTCGACGCGCCCTCCGAGGTGGCCGAGGGCACCGACGTGCCGCTCACCGTCAACGTGGCCGGCTGCGAGACGGCGACGCCGACCTTCAGCTGGGACACCGACGACGACGGCACCTTCGGCGAGCTCGCCGACATGGCCTCCTACACCCTGCCCGGCGCGATGCTCGACGGCCCCGACACCGTCCGCGTCGGCGTGCAGGTCATCGACGGCTCGCTGACCACCGAGGCCTTCGCGGTCATCGAGGTCAACAACGTCGCGCCCGAGATCACCTCGGCGCCCCGCACCGTCGCCGCCATCCGCAGCGAGTACCGCTACGAGATCGAGGTGGACGACCCGGGCGGCGCGAACGACCCGCTCTCCTACACCCTCACCGACCGCCCGACCGGCATGACCGCGGTGGGCAACGTGCTCGTCTGGACGCCCGACGCGGCGACCCGCGGCGACTCGTTCCGCGTCGTGGTGCGGGTCGAGGACGACGACGGCGGTGAGGACGTGCAGATGTTCGAGGTCACCGTGGCCGAGAACAACGTGCCGCCCGCGCCGGTGCCGGTCTCGCCCATCGAGCGCGAGAACGTCGCCCTCGACGAGCCGGTGACCCTCACGGTCGAGAACGCCGTGGACCTCGACGGCGACCTCCTGGACTACTTCTTCCGCATCTCGCGCCAGAGCGACTTCACCGGCGACTCGGTGATCGGCTCCGGCGGCATCGCCGAGGGCGAGGGCGGCACCACCTCCTGGACCACCCCCGAGCCGCTCGAGCCCGGCCTCTGGTACTGGGAGGTCTGGGTCGACGACACCATCGCCGAGGGCCCGCACCGCTTCGCGCAGTTCGTGGTCGGCGAGGGCACCGTGATGACGCCGGACGGGGGCGTCATGCCCCCGTCGGACGCCGGCAGCATCCCCACGCCCGACTCGGGCACCGGTGGCGGCGGTGGCGGCGGCTGCAGCGTCGGCGCGACCGATCAGGGCAGCCCGCTCGGGCTCCTCGTCGCCGCGCTGGGCCTCGTCGCCCTCGTCGTGCGGCGCCGCCGCTGATCGCTCCTGCCGAAAGCTCTCGCCATGAAGTATCTCCGCGCGCTCTTCGCCCTCTCCTTCCTTCTCGTCGCCGGATGTGACGACGGCTCCATCCCGCCCCCCACCGACAGCGGCGTCCGCATGGACACCGGGGTCGTGCCCACCGACTCCGGTCCGCCCGAGCCGATGTGCGACAACTGGGAGCGGGACGGGGACGAGACCGGCATCGACTGCGGGGGCTCCTGCCCCGGCTGCGAGGACGGCAGCCCCTGCACCGCGAGCGACGACTGCGAGAGCGACGTCTGCCAGCGCGGCTTCTGCCTCGTGCCGAGCTGTGACGACGGAGTGCGCAACGGGACCGAGACCGGCACCGACTGCGGCGGCGAGAGCTGCCCGCTCTGCGGCGGCGGTGAGCCCTGCACCTCGAACGACGAGTGCCTCTCCGGGCGCTGCCGCGGCGGCATGTGTGAGGCGTCGTCGTGCGAGGATGGCCGACAGAACTCGGACGAGACCGACGTCGACTGCGGCGGCGCGACCTGCCCGCCCTGCGACGGCGGCCTGACCTGCCTCACCCGTGAGGACTGCGTGAGCGGGATCTGCGCGGCGGGCACCTGCACCACCCCGGCCTGCAACGACAGCCGGCAGAACCAGGACGAGACCTCGGTGGACTGCGGCGGCGCGACCTGCCCGGGCTGCCGCGACGGCCTCGCCTGCAACATCGACATGGACTGCGAGAACGGCCGCTGCGTCGACGGCGGCTGCATCTCGTGCATGGACCGGACGCGCAACGGCGACGAGACCGGCCTCGACTGCGGCGGCACCGTCTGCGACGCGTGCGCCGACGGGCAGACCTGCGCCGTCGACGGCGACTGCGCCAGCGGCGTGTGCGAGTCCGGGCTCTGCATCTCGTGCGGCGACGGCGTCCAGAACCAGGACGAGACCGACGTCGACTGCGGCGGCGCGACCTGTGGCGGCTGTCAGAACGGTCTCACGTGCTTCGTCGACGCGGACTGCGCCTCGAACGACTGTGACGGCGGCTTCTGCCGCGGCGTCGCCGACACCTGCACGGACGCCTTCGTGCTCGCCGACGGCCGCAACGTCGTCAACTGGACCGCGTACACCAACGACTACTGGTCGTCGGCCGCGCCGAGCTGCAGGAGCTTCAGCACCGTCGACGGGCCGGACCTGGTGATGACCTACACCGCCACGGTGGACGGCATCGTCGAGTACAGCTTCGAGAACCCGGGCGACGAGACCATCGTCACCGTGGTGACCGACCAGCCGTGCGGCTCGACCACCGAGCTCCACTGCAACGACGTCTTCTCCGGCCCCCTGGCCGGCGACTTCCCGGTCACCACCGGGACGACGTACACCATCTACTTCCTCGACATGGACAGCTTCCCGGCCAGCGGTCCCCCGGATCCGCTCGTCGTGAACATCCGCGAGGTCGACGGCCGCTGCCGCGACGGCGTGGCCAACAACATGGAGACCGACGTCGACTGCGGCGGCCCCATCTGCCCGAGCTGCACCAGCGGCCAGACGTGCGGGATGAACGACGACTGCGTGTCGAACATCTGCATGGGCGGCACCTGCAACGCACCGGGCTGCGGTGACGGTACGCAGAACGGCCTCGAGACCGACCTCGACTGTGGCGGAGGCAGCTGCATGGGCTGCGCGCCCGGGTTGATGTGCATGGTCGGCCGGGACTGCGCGTCCGGCGTCTGCTCGGGCGGCGTCTGCCAGGCTCCGACGTGCTCCGACGGGGTGCGCAACGGAGACGAGACCGACGTGGACTGCGGCGGACCGATCGGCCCCGGCGGCTGCCCGCGCTGCCCCGACTTCCGGCTCTGCGACACCGCCACCGACTGCATGACCGCGACGTGCACCATGGGCGTCTGCGGCACCATCGGCTGCGTCCCGTTCTCTGGCCGCTCCACGGACAGCTTCGGCTACTTCGGCTGCACGGTCTCGGGGGCGACCCTCCCGTGCCCCGACATCTCCGTCACGGGCACGCCGGTGACGCTGAGCGACGACGACAACCAGAACGTGCCGATCGGCTTCCCGTTCAGCTTCTACGGGACCAGCTACTCGAGCGTGGACATCCAGAGCAACGGCGGGATCACGTTCGACCCCGGCTACCTCACGCTCGGGAACACCTGCCTGCCTCGCACCTCCACCCCGCGCAACATGGTCGCCGTCTTCTGGGACGATCTGAACCCCGCCATCTCGGGCGGCCAGATTCGCTACGAGACGCGTGGCGTCGCTCCGAACCGCCAGTTCATCGTGCGGTGGGACACTGCGCTCTGCTGCAGCGGGACCGACCGAGGCGTGTTCAGCGTGGTGCTCAACGAGGGCAGCAACGACATCGACGTGTGCTACCCGGACACCGGCTTCTCGAACGCCAGCCGCGACGCCGGTCTGAGCGCGACCGCCGGGATCAACGGCCCCTCGGACTCGCTGGAGTACAGCTGCAACACGGCGGACCTGACCGACGGGCTCTACGTCCGCTACATCCACCCGTCGCCGTGAGCCTGAGGTGACCCTCCCGACGAGCCCGGCGCGGTCACGCGTCGGGCTCGTTTCGTTCCGTCGATCGGGGATGATAGTCTCCGCGCCCGTGGACGAGCTGCTCCGCCTCCTCGAGCTGATCCGCCGCGAGCTGGGCGCCGCCGACGTGCGCGCCGAGCTGGGTGGTCAGGCCCCCGACGACCCCTCCGCGCTCTCGACCGAGCTCGCGCCCGGCTGGCGGGTGGTCGCCCTCTTCGACGCGCCCCCCGCCGACGACGCGGCGGCGAAGCTGGAGGCGCTCGTCGAGCCCTTCGAGGAGGTGGTCGGCCAGATCGAGATCCCGAAGGTCGGGCTCGGGGCCGCCAAGCAGCGGGAGCTCGACGAGGAGCTCGACGCGCTCGCCGAGCGGACCGGGGCGCGCGCCGCGGTGGTCTTCGACGAGCGCTCCCCCGTGCTCTGGGGCTGCTCCGCGCCCCGCGCCGCCGGCTGGGACCTCGACGCGATGGAGCGCGCGCGGCTGCTCGCCCGGGACGTCGCCGCCGCCGGCCTCGACCCCGCGCGCTGGCTCGCCGAGGGGCACGTGCCGTCGGACGAGACCCTGAAGGCGGCGGGCATCGACGAGACCGTCGCCCAGCGCTGGGGCCACCGCTTCACCCGCCTCGCCGGCGTGGCGCCTCGCTGGCGGCGCGCCGAGTGGCAGGAGGCGCTGCAGATCGCCACCGCCGTCTCCGCGGCCCGCGCCCGGTGCAAGGGCGGGCGCGCCCCCGATCGCGTGGCCGACCACGACGAGGACTGGGGGCTCTTCGCCCGCGGCTTCGCCCAGATCTACCTGCTCGCGCTCGTCTACGACGGCCCCTACTCCGAGCTGCACGCCGAGGGGCCCGCGGTGCGCGCGCTGCCGCACATCGAGACCCTGGTGCTGGCGCTGCCGCCGGTGGAGCCCCCGCCCCGCGGCGCGAAGGTGATCCCGCTCCGACGCGGATGACGCTTGCCCTCGGCGCCCCGCTCGCACCATGGTGGCGGCGTATGCTCCAGCTCCCCATCGAGACCGACCGCCTGAAGCTCCGCCGCCACCAGCCGGACGACCGCGACGCCTTCGTGAAGCTGGTCTGCGACAAGCGCTTCTTCGCGCACCTCAGCGTGCCCGAGTGGCAGCGCACGCCCGACGGCGCGCGGGAGGTGTTCGACACGATCGTGCAGTCCTACGAGACCGAGGAGCCGGTCTGGGGGCTCACGGTCGCCGACCGCGCCTCGGACGCCTTCCTCGGCACGGTCGCCCTGCACCCGATCCCGTTCGGCGAGGCGCTCGAGGTCTTCTACGCGATCGTCCCGCGCCGCTGGGGCGAGGGCCTCGCGACCGAGGCGCTCTCGGCGCTGCTGCTCGCGGTGCCGGACAAGGCCTTCGTGGCCCTGACCTCCCCCGCCAACGAGGGCTCCAAGCGGGTCGCGCTCCGGGCGGGCATGACCGACGACGGGATCCACCAGCCCCTCGGCGGCCCCGAGCGCCACCGGTTCGTGCGCGGCCCGATCGGCACGTGAGCCCCGGCGCGGTCGCGTGATTGGACGCTGGCGCCGCGCGCGAACGGCGCCAAGGTCACCAGCGCGAGCCGTTCGATGCCGGTCGACACCCGAAACCTCGTCCTCTACCTCGGCGCCCGCCTCGCCGGCACGGTCGGCATCCAGGTGCAGAGCGTGGCCATCGCCTGGGAGGTCTACGCGCGCACCGGCGAGCCGCTCGACCTCGCCTGGGTCGGCCTCGCCCAGTTCCTGCCGCTCGCGCTCCTGAGCCTCTGGGCCGGCAACCTCGCCGACCGCCTCGACCGCCGGCTCATCCTGACCGTCTGCCGCGTCACCTACGCGCTCGGCTCGCTCGCCCTCGCCTGGTTCGCGCTCCACCCGGAGCACGGGCTCTGGCCCATCTTCTCGGTGCTGGTCCTGCTCGGCGCCACCCGCGCGTTCGCGGCCCCGGCGGGCTGGGCGCTGCTGCCCTGGCTGGTCGGCCAGGACCGGCTGCCCCGCGCGATCGCGATGAGCTCGACCACCTTCCAGCTCGCGACCATCGGCGGCCCGATGCTCGGCGGGCTGCTCGTCGCCGCCGGCGGGCCGGCCGTCGCCTACGGCACCGCCGCGGGCCTCGAGGCGATCGCGGCGCTGCTCGTGGTGCTCCTGCGCTTCACCGCCCCGGAGCGGAAGGCGCCCGAGGAGAAGGGGCTCGCGCTGCTCTTCAGCGGCGTGCGCTACGTCTGGCGCGCCAAGATCCTGCTCGGCGCGATCAGCCTCGATCTGTTCGCGGTGCTGCTCGGCGGCGCGGTCGCGCTGATGCCGATCTACGCCCGCGACATCCTCGAGGTCGGCGCCACCGGCTTCGGCTGGCTCCGGGCGGCGCCCGCCGCCGGCGCGATCGCGGTCGCGCTGGTCCTCGCCTACCGCCCGATCGGCCGCCACGCCGGCCGGTGGATGTTCGCCGGCGTCGCGGTCTTCGGCCTCTCGACCATCGTGTTCGGGCTCAGCGAGAGCTTCCCGCTCAGCCTCGTCGCCCTCGCGCTCCTCGGCGCCGCCGACATGGTGAGCGTCGTGATCCGTCAGTCGCTCGTGCAGATCTGGACCCCCGACGAGATGCGCGGCCGGGTGGGCAGCGTGAGCATGATCTTCATCGGCGCGTCGAACGAGCTCGGCGAGTTCGAGTCGGGGGTGACCGCGCAGTGGCTCGGCGCGGTCCGGGCGGTGGTGCTCGGGGGCGTCGGCACGCTCATCGTCGTCGCGCTGTGGCTGCGGCTCTTCCCCCGGCTCCGCGACGTGGACCGCCTCGAGGACGCCTGATCAGACCGCGCTGCACAGCGCCGACATGGACTTCTGCGCGTCGCCGAAGAGCATGTAGGTGTTGTCGTGGAAGAAGAGCGGGTTCTGCACGCCCGCGTAGCCCGCGCTCATGCCGCGCTTGAGCACCACGACGCGGGCGGCGTTCCAGGCCTCGAGCACGGGCATGCCGTAGATGGGGCTGGCCGCGTCGTCGAGCGCTCCGGGGTTCACGATGTCGTTGGCGCCGATGACCAGGACGACGTCGGTCTCGGGGAAGTCCTCGTTGATGTCCTCCATCTCGAGCACGATGTCGTACGGCACGCCCGCCTCGGCGAGCAGCACGTTCATGTGCCCGGGGAGACGCCCGGCGACCGGGTGGATGGCGAAGCGCACGTCGATCCCGTCGCCGCGGAGGCGCTTGGTCAGCTCGTAGACGGCGTTCTGCGCCCGCGCGACCGCCATGCCGTAGCCCGGCACGATGATCACGCGCCGCGACGCCTTCAGCCAGTCGGCCACTCCGTCGGCGTCGACCTCCTGGATCTCGCCCTGGTCGCCCGCGTCCTGCGTCGGCGCCTTCACGTCGGCCGTCCCGAAGCCGCCGAAGACGACGTTCAGGATCGAGCGGTTCATCGCCCGGCACATGATGATCGACAGGATCGCGCCGCTCGAGCCGACCAGCGCGCCGGTGACGATCAGGAGATCGTTCGCGAGCACGAAGCCCGCGGCCGCCGCCGCCCAGCCCGAGTAGCTGTTCAGGAGCGAGACGACGACCGGCATGTCCGCGCCGCCGATCGCCATCACGAGGTGCACGCCGAGCAGCGACGCGAGCCCGGTCATGATCCAGAGCCAGGTGAGCGCCTCCGGGCCGCCCGCGTCCTGCACGAAAGGCACGCCCATGCCGACGATGGCGGCGGCGACGAGCGCGTTGAGCAGGTGTCGCCCCGGGAGAAGCAGCGGCCGGCCGCTGAGCGAGCCCCGCAGCTTCGCCCACGCGACCACCGATCCGGTGAAGGTGACGGCGCCGACCGCGACGCCGATCCAGATCTCGACCAGGTGGATCACCTGCGCGACCCCGGTGAGCGGGTCCTCGCCCGGGTCGAGGTGGCTGCTGATGCCGACGAGCACGGCGGCGAGGCCGACGAAGCTGTGCAGGATGGCGACGAGCTCGGGCATCGCGGTCATGGCGACCCGGCGGGCGACCACCGCGCCGACGACGCCGCCGACGGCGAGGCAGCCGAGCATGATCTCGAAGCGCTCGACCCGCGGATCGAGCACCGTGGCCGCCATCGCGATCGCCATGCCGACGAAGCCGAAGAGGTTGCCCTGACGCGCGGTCTCCTGCTTGGACAGGCCGCCCAGGCTGCGGATGAAGAGCACCCCGGCGACGAGGTAGGCGATGGTCAGCGCGCCGCTCATCGGTCGCCTCCGCGGCCGCCTTCATCGGAGTGTTTGTGGAACATCGCGAGCATGCGCTGGGTGACCAGGAAGCCGCCCGAGATGTTGATGGCCGCCACCAGCACCGCGACCGCGCCGAGGATGGCCGGCAGATCCAGCTCTCCGCCGCCGACCTGGAGCATGCCGCCGACGATGATGATGCCGCTGATCGCGTTGGTGACGCTCATCAGCGGGGTGTGGAGCGCGGGGGTGACGCTCCAGATCACCTGCCAGCCGACGAAGCAGGCGAGCACGAAGACCGTCAGGTGCTGGAGGAAGTCGTCGGGGGCGAAGCGGCCGAGCACGAAGAGCAGGAGCACCACGATCATGCCGCCTACCGTCGTGCCCCAGGCGCGCCGCGCCGGGTTCATGATCTCCTGCTTGGCCGGCAGGTCGGGCGCGCGCTCGTGCACGTGCGAGCGGCGGCCCTCGGTCGGCGAGGGCTTCGGGGGCTCGGGCGGCGGGAGCACCTCGCCGGCGTGCACCACGGTGGCGCCGCGCACGATCTCGTCTTCGAGGTCGAAGGTGAGCTCCCCGTCCTTCACCAGGAGCTTCAGCAGGTTGGCGAGGTTGGCGCCGAAGAAGCGGCTCGCGCTCGCGCCCATGCGGCTGACGAGATCCGTGTAGCCGACGATCTTCACGCCGCCGTGATCGACGACCTCGTCCGGCCTCGACAGCGCGCAGTTGCCGCCCTGCTCGGCCGCGAGATCCACCACCACCGAGCCAGGCTTCATCGCCTCGACGACGTCCTCCGGGACGAGCAGCGGCGCCTTCTTCCCGGGGATGAGCGCGGTCGTGATGAGGATGTCCACCTCGGCCGCCTGCGCGCGGAAGAGCGCCATCTCCGCCTCGATGAACTCGGGGCTCATCACCTTCGCGTAGCCGCCGCCGCCCTCCCCGCTCTCCTCGAAGTCGATCTCGAGGAAGGTGCCGCCGAGGCTCTCGACCTGCTCCCGGGTGGCGAGCCGGGTGTCGAAGGCGCGGACCTCGGCCCCGAGCCCTCGCGCCGCCGCGATGGCGGCGAGGCCGGCGACCCCGGCGCCGATGACGAGCACGCGGGCCGGCGGCAGCGTGCCGGCGGCGGTGACCTGCGGGGCGAAGAGGCCCTGATAGAGCGCGGCCGCCTCGAGCACCGCGCGATAGCCCGCGAGGTTGCCCATCGAGCTGAGCACGTCCATCGACTGCGCGCGCGTGATGCGCGGCACCTTGTCGAGCGCGATGACGTTGCAGCCCTTGGCGGCGAGCTTCGCGAGCAGCGCCTCGCTCTGCGTCGGGTAGACGAGCGAGACGAGCGTCGCTCCCTCCTTCAGCCGCTCCGCCTCCTCACCGGTCGGCGGCCGCACCTTCACGACGAGGTCGGACTCCCAGGCCTCGGCCCGCTCTCCGTCGCGATAGCCGCTCGCGGTGGCGGGCTCGACCATCGTCGCCCCCGCCTCCTCGTAGGCCGCGTCGGGGTAGCCGCTCGCCGCGCCCGCGCCCCGCTCCACGACGACCTCGAGCCCGAGGCCGATCAGCTTCTTCAACGAGGCGGGGGCGACGGCGACGCGTCGCTCCCGCTCGTGGCTCTCCCGTACGACTCCGAGTCGAATGGCCCACCCCCTCGGGACGAGAGCATACCCGAGTCCGGACGTCCGAGGCGGAGAGCCCTTGACAGAATAATGAGAACCAATATCACTCTCACTCAGAGTCGGCGGGGGCTGGTCGGAGGCGAGCGATGGTCGCTCCACCCTCCTCTCTCACTTTCCCCGGCCCCCGCCGACGCTGCTCTAGCGGAGGACGACATGCTCCGAATCGAAGCCGAGCCGCTCGCCCTGGGTCCCATCGCGCGGGTCGAGCGCGCCCCGTGTGGACACGTCCACTTGCACGTCGGCCCGGTCACCGTCCGGCTCTCGCCGTCGGCGGCGGCGTCGGTCAGCGAGACGCTCGCCGAGGCGGTGCGGGTCCTGGAGCTCGACCCGGAGCTCGCCCGCGGGTGCACCGCTACTCACGGGCATTGATCGCCCAGTCGTAGGGCGTGTAAGCGAGGCGGGTGCGGGGGTCGCGAACCCGGGCGGCGTCTTCGCCCTCGAGGTGGTCGGCGACGAACGCGCGCACCCCGCCGGCGGCCTCGAAGTCGGCCGCGAACCACTCGAAGATCTGGCTCAGCCGCGCGCGGCGCCCGCGCACCTCGGTGGTGGCGCGCACGAACGCGTCGGTCTGCGCCTCGAGCTGGGCCTCGAGGTTCTCCGCCGCGAAGGCCTGGCGGCTCAGCGGGGGGCAGCCCGCGCTCGCGCAGTTCACCGCGAAGTGGATGCGCGGCTCGGCGAAGCGCGCGGACCGGATGATGTCGTTCTCGAGCGCGTTGAGCGTCATCTCGCGCCCGGCCACCCGGTGCTCGATCGCGTCGAAGAAGCCCTCCACCCGCATCACGCTCTCGATCGGCCAGCGCTCGAGCACCGCGTGCACGGTCAGCGCGTTGTAGGCGTCGATGTAGAAGGCGAGCTGGGCGTCGCGGCTCCAGCTCGACGGATCGGTCTCGCCGACGTAGCGCACGAACGCCTCGAGCCGGGCTCGGTCCCCGTCGTCGGCCCGGAGCGCGGCGTACCGGAAGCCGCCATCCGCGGTCGCGTACCCATCGAGCACCGCCTGCCAGTCCGCGACCGACAGCCCCGCTGGCGCGGCCGCTTCCTCCGCGACCTCCTCCTCTTCGACCGGCGCCTCCCGGGCCACCGGCTCCGGCGCCTCCGTGCGCGCGGCCTGCGCAGCCCCGTTCTCGGCCGAAGAGCACCCCACGAGCCACACGATCAGCCACCACCTCATGAACATCAGACGCGCCCGCGGCCCCCAGGTTACGGACACGGGGACGGAGTTTCTTTGTTGCCCAATCATCGCTTCACTCCCGATCCGAGGACGTCAGCGGCGGGTTTCGCGCCCAGGACACGCCCCCACCGAGCCCGTGCGGCCCGGATTCGACCCTCTCGAGGGCCTCTCGGGCCGGTTCGGAAACAAGGAAACTCCGTCCCCATGTCTATGGTTGGGAACGGAGCGCTCGCTCGATGTGGTGGGCGAAGACCCGGTAGCTGCGGGCGCCGTGGATGAAGGCGCCGTTGACGAAGAAGCTCGGGGTGCCGGCTTCGAGCTCGGTGGCGGCGACCGCCGCCCGGTCGCGGTCGATCACGTGCTGGTGGGCGCCTTCGTCGAGGGCGGCGCGGAGGCGCTCGAGGTCGACGCCGAGCGCCTCGGCTTCGCGCTCGATCACCGCCCGGGAGAGCTCGCCCTGCGCGGCGAAGAGGGCATCGTGGTAGCGCCAGAAGGCGTCGTCCCCGCGCTGCGCGTAGACCTCGGTGGACGCCTGCGCGGCGAGCGCGGCGTGCGGGTGGTAGGGCATCGGTCGGTGTCTCCAGACCACCTGCACGCACTCGCCGTAGTCCTCGAGCACCCGCTCGAGCGTCGGGGTGGCCCGCGCGCAGTAGGGGCACTCGAAGTCGCTGAAGACCTGCACGACGACCCGGGGCCGCTCGGCGCCGCGCTTGGGCGCGAACCACGGCACCGGGATGCGGTAGCCGTGCGTCTCCCACGGGCGCGCGTCCTCGCCCTCCGGCATGGGGCTGCACGCGCCGGGCGGCAGCGGAGGCTGCGCCGCGCCACAGCCCCAGAGGAGCAACGCCAGGAGCGCCCGCCTCACGCGCCGAGCATCCGGAGCAGCTCGGCCTCGTCGATCACCGTGACCCCGAGCTTCTGCGCCTTCTCGAGCTTGCTGCCCGCCTCCTCACCCGCGACGACGAAGTCGGTCTTCTTGCTCACCGAGCCGCTCACCTTCCCACCGGCGCGCTTGATGCGGTCGCCGGCGTCCTTGCGCTTGAGCGTCGGCAAGGTCCCGGTGAGCACGAAGGACTTGCCCACCACGCCCTCCACCTCCTCGCGCCGCTCGATGACCGCGTCGGTCTTCACCCCCTGCGCCTCGAGCCCCTCGAAGATCTCGCGGATGGGGGCGCCGTCGAGCTCGGCGAAGATGACGTCGGCGGTCTTCCGGGCGAGCCCCTCGATCGCGCCGGTCCCCTTCTCGGGCGCCACCGTGCTCACCGCCTCCTCGTCCTCCGCCGCGTAGCGCGCGGCGAAATCGAGCAGCTTCTCGGCGGTGCCGAAGTAGGACGCCAGGTCCTCCGACATGCTCTCGCCGAGGTGGGGGATGCTCAGCCCCACGAGCACCCGCGCGAGCCCCCGGCCCTTCGACGCCTCGAGACCTCGCAAGACGTTCTGCGCGCTCTTCTTGCCCATGCGCTCGAGCCCGGTGAGCTGCGCCTCGGTCACCGCGAAGAGCTCGTGCGGCTTGCGCACCCCCTCCTTGTCGACGAGCTGGTCGATCAGCTTCGCGCCCATCCCGTCGACGTCCATCGCCGCGCGCGAGACGAAGTGCTGCAGCCGCTCGCGCACCTGCGCCGGGCACCCCTCCGCGTTGGGGCAGAAGGCGAAGATCTCCTCCTGCACGACCAGCGTGCCGCACGAGGGGCACTCCTTGGGCGCGTGCACCTCGCGCGCGTCGTCCGGCCGCGCGTCCTTCTTCACCCCGACCACCTGCGGGATGATCTCGCCGGCCTTCTCCACGTAGACCGTGTCCCCGATGCGCACGTCCTTGCGCGCGACCTCGACGAAGTTGTGGAGCGACGCGCGGCTCACGGTGGTCATCGCGAGCTCCACCGGCTCGAGCACCGCGACCGGGGTCAGCTTGCCGCTCTTGCCCACCTGCACGATCACGTCGAGGAGCTTGGTCGGCTTCCGCTCGGGCGGGAACTTGTAGGCCACGCCCCAGTGCGGGTGATGGCCGGTCTCGCCGAGCCGGTCGTACCACCGGTGCTCGTCGATCTTGATGACCATGCCGTCGATCTCGTAGTCGAGCTCCAGGCGGCGCGCGCCGTAGGCCTCGCAGTAGTCGAACGCGTCCTTCGCCGACTTCGCGACGTGGATCTCGTCCACGTAGACGTGCGCCCCCGCGCCCGCGAGCCACTCGAGCACGCCGTGCTGCGTGTCGGGCAGCTCCAGGCCCTCGACCCACGGGACCTGGTAGAGGAACGAGGTGATCCCGGTGTGCTCGAGCCCCTCCGGCTCCTTGCGCTTGATCATGCCGGCGGTGCCGTTGCGCGGGTTGATGAGGGTCCGCTCGCCCGCCTTCGCCAGCTTCGCGTTGAAGGCGTCGAAGCGCGCCCGCGGCCAGTAGAGCTCGCCGCGGACCTCGATCTCGCCCTTCGAGACGCCCTTCAGCTTCGAGGGCACCGCGCCGGCGCGCTCCACCTGCCGGGTGATCACGTCGCCGGTCTTGCCGTCGCCGCGGGTCACCGCGCGCTCGAGCTTCCCGTCGCGGTAGAGGAGCGAGACGCTCACGCCGTCGATCTTCGGCTCCACCAGGAGGCGCAGCTCCGCGTCCTCGGGCAGCTCCAGCTCCTTGAGGCGCCGCGCGTACCACTGCTGCAGCTGCTCGTCGATCGGGATGGGCTCGCCCTTGCTGTCGCGGCGGTTCGGCGAGAGCTTCTCGAGCGAGAGCATCGCCACGCGGTGCTCGACCGTCTCGAAGCCCTCGGTGTGATCGGCCCCCGGCGCGCTGTCGATGCGCTCCTCGGGGGCGAGCCCCAGGGCGTCGGCCAGCTCCTGGTAGCGATCGAAGAGCTCGTCGAACTCGGAGTCGGGGATCTCCGGCTCGCCGGCGCGATACGCGGCCTCGTGGTGAGCGATCTGAGCGGCGAGCTGCTCGAGCTCCGCGCGGCGGGCTGTCTGGTCCATGGGGTCAGGAGCATACGCAAGGGCCTCCGGCGCGCTATGCTCTTTCCGATGCTCCGCGCGCTGCCGCTCCTCCTCTGCGCCGTCCTCCTGCCCGCGATCGCGTCGGCGCAGGAGCGCGACGAGGCCCGGGCGCAGGCCCTGCGGGAGCGCGCCGAGGCGGCGGTCTCCGAGGGCCGCCTCGAGGAGGCGTTCGGCCACGTGCGGGTCGCCGCCGAGCTCACCGAGGACCCGACGGTGTGGCTCGAGGTGGCCGAGATCGCCGACCGGCTCCGGATGGACGCGCTGACGGTCGAGGCCCTCGAGCGCTACCTCGCGGCGCGCCCCGACGCCGCCGACCGGGCCGAGGTCGAGGGGCGGCTCCGGGTGCTGCGCGCGGTCGAGGGCGGCGCCCGCTTCGTGCCGGAGGAGGACGGGCGCGCGGTGCGCCTCGTGGTCGACTGGGACGGCGAGCCGATCGTGACCCACACCCCGCGCCGCGGTCGAGGCCAGCCGGTGAACGTGCTCGTCGACTGGCAGGGGCGCCCCCTCGTCGTGCGCCGCAGCAGCGAGCTGCTCTCGCTGGCCGAGTGGGACGGTCACATCCGCGGCCGCCCGCGGATCGCGAGCCCCGAGCTGTTCCCGTTCCCCGACGTGTCGGGGCTCGGCCGCCGCCTCAGCTCCCCGGTGCGCTGACCCGCCGAACGAAGTCGGCCACCGCGTCGAGCCACACGTCCGCGCCCTCGAGCGGCGCCTTGCGCGAGCGGGCCAGCGAGTGGTCCGCCCCCTGGAGCTCGAGGTGCTCCGCCCGGTCGAGGCGCTTCAAGACCGCTCGCAGCCGCTTCGGGTCGCAGAGCTTGTCCTTGGCGCCCTGGACGAAGAGCTGCGGCACCGGCACGTCGGCGAGGTGGTCGGCGCGGAGCTTCTCCGGCTTGCCCGGCGGGTGCAGCGGGTAGCCGAGGTAGACCGCGCCCACCGCCTCGGTCGCGTCCCCGGCGGCGAGCAACATGGACGCCATGCGCCCGCCCATGCTCTTGCCGCCGATGACGAGGGGGCCCCGACCGCGCGTCTTCGCGGCGACGTCGAGCACCGCGCGCCAGCTCGCGAGGAGGCGCCGCTGCGGGTCCGGGCCGCGCCGCTTCCCCTCGCGCTGGGCGGCCTCCATGTAGGGGAAGTGGAAGCGCATCACGCAGCAGCCGCGCGCCACCAGCCCCTCGGCCGCGCGCACCATGAAGGGGTGCGTGTAGGGCGCCCCCGCGCCGTGCGCGAGCACCACGAGCGACCGATCCTTCACCGCGCCGTCACGCACCCAGCTGAGCGGACGGCCCTCGACCTCGAGCGTCTTCGACATGCGCGCGAGTCTGCCACGCGAATGTGTCGCCAGGCGGCGCGACCCTGTACTCTCGCCGTCTGAATGGATCGCGACGAGGAAATCCTTCTCGGAAAGCGCCGCAAGCGCGTCTGGATCGGCCTCGTCGTCAGCGTCCCCTTCCTCGCGGCGATGGCCGGCGGCGTCTGGTTCTTCCTCGACAAGCGCCGCGAGGCGCAAAACGAGGTGATCGTGGAGAACGTCACCGGCGCCGCCTTCGGCTGCGTGGCGTCGGTGCGCGGGGACGCGCCCGAGGCGTGGGGCCTGGAGCGCGCGCTCGAGCACATGTCGCGCATGGAGCGGGTGACGCGCGACGCCGACGACCCGACCACGCGCGAGGAGCGAGAGCGCTTCGCCCGCCTGGCCGAGGACGCCGCGAACGGCTGCGAGGAGCTCGGCCGGCTGATGATCGGCGCCCAGCGAGACGAGACCGAGCTCTACTTCGGGGTGCCGGCGCGGCTCGCCCAGCCGCCGGATCAGGGCGACCCCGAGCGGTGGTTCCGGCGGGTGATGCCCAAGAGCCGCGCCGAGGTCCTCGAGCTCACGCGGCAGATCCGCACGATGGCGGAGCAGATCAACGCGCGCCGCACCGAGCGCCAGCTGATGGCGCAGCAGCTGCCCATCGAGGGGCGCGGGCCGAGCGAGCTGGCGCGCATGGTCGAGCTGACCGCGCCGCCCCGTGACCGCGAGCGCGTCCAGACCGAGGTGTGGCCCCTCCCCGACTACGTGTTCGTCGTGCGCCGCGGCTCCATCCCGGCGGTGCCGTGCGACACCCGCTTCATCAACCGGGCGAGCTGCTTCAACGAGTTCGTGCAGACGGTCTCGTGGGACGGCGAGGTCTCGGAGCTCCGGGCGCTGACCCGGCCCGAGCGCGTGACCTACTGGAGCGCCTTCACCCCCACGCCCGACGGGGGCCTCTGGGCGGTCGGCCTCGACGCGCGCAACCGGGGCATCGTCGGGCGCTACCCGCCGGGCGAGACGGAGCCGGCGCTGGCGCCGATCGACGCGGAGGTCAACGCGGCCACCAACATCGTCGCCGTCGCCGGGGGCGTCGCCATCTTTCCGACCGACGGGAGCGCGTGGCTCTCCGAGGACGGCGCGCTCGCCTTCGCGCGGGTGGAGACCACGCCGCCTCCCCTCATCGTGAAGATGGGCCGAGGCGGCGCCGATCAGGGCGTGCGCTTCGAGGGCCTGGGCACGCTGAGCCTCTTCGGGAGCGAGGACGCGGGCTGGACCTCGCGCTTCTCCCCGGTGGAGGACGACGGCGACGAGGTGCTGCTGCGCGTGATCGACGCGAACCGCCGCGTCCGCGAGGTCGCCGCGCTGCGCTCGCTCCGCTCGGGCAAGGCGGTCGCCTTGCTCCAGCGCTTCCACGAGTCGCCCGACGCGATCATCCTGAGCGAGGACTTCGGCCGCACCTGGCTCGCCGACCCGCCCTCCGAGTGACGCTCAGGGTCGCGGGGCGGAGGCCCGACGGTGGGCCGCGGCGTCGACCGCCTCGCGCCACTCGTCCTGCACGAAGCCGACGAGCACGCGACCGTCGACGTCGGCCACCGGCACGGTGCGGGCCGGGTTGAGCGAGCCCCAGCGCGCGGCCGCGCCCGGATCGGTCTCGACGTCGCGCTCCTCGTAGGGGATGCCCCGGGCTCGCAGCCAGCCGCGGGCGTGCGCGCAGACCGGGCACCAGCGCGTGGTGTAGAGCGTCACGCGAACCTGCGCCCGCTGCGCGGCCGACGCCGGAGGCACGGCGCTCCCGCAGCCCATCGGGACGAGCGCGAGGAGCGCGACGAGGAGGAGGTGACGCATGGGTACGAAATTGAACGGAGCCGCCGGAGCGAGGCTCGGGCGGCTCCATGGAGACGCGCGGGGAGCGCGCGCGGGGATCAGCTCTGGAGCTCTTCCAGCTTCTTCCGGCCCTTGGGGCGGAGCGTGGTCCAGATGAAGTCGTAGATGTCGAGGAGGTCGTTCGGCTTGTGGCCGGCCTTCTCGAGGCGGCGCGCCACCTCCGTCGACATCTTGTGCATGCGGTTGTAGAGGTCGGCGGTCGGGTAGGCGTCGTAGGGGAGGTTCGGGGCCATCCACTGCGCCTGCGCGCGGAACACGCTCGGCTTGATCGCGATGTGCTGCACCGGCTGCACGAGCGCCGGCACCGCGGTCGCGAGCGGCCAGGTCACGCGCTCGCCCGGGGTGCGGCCGAGGATGCCGACGTAGCGGGTGAAGCGCGACTCGTAGGGGCCCTCGCCGTAGAGCAGCTCGCGGGCCGCGTTGGCGAAGTCCTCGTGGTGCTCCTCGGGGAGGCTGCGGAGCGAGGCGGTGTCCTTGCTCGTGGTGAGGTTGGTCGAGCCGAGCACGTCCTTGAACAGCTCGATCAACCCGGCGTGGTCGCCCTTGTCCATGAGGCCGTCGACGGTCTCCTGGTTCAGCTTCTCGGCCGCCTCGAGGTGGGCCGGGTAGCGGTGGCGCTTGAGGCGGTTGACGCCCTCGCCGCCGCGCACGTCCGCGATCCACTTCTCGTCCTCGAAGCCCTTCGGGTAGAAGGCCTCGAAGATGGTGACCTGATCATCGAAGCTGATGATGCGGTTGACGCTCTTCGGGGTGGGGTCGGGGGCGCGGCGGACGCGCTCGATGCGGAGCATGGACTTGAGGTCGCGGACGATGTCGCGGGCGGAGTCGTAGGGCTCGTCGACCGGCTCGAGGAGGTCGTACCACCCCTTCTTGAACGTCCTGAGCTGACCATCCTGGAACTGGTAGCGACGCTTCTCTCGACCCTCCCACGCCAGGATGGCGTAGCCCCAGTCGGGGCGCTTCGAGTGGGTGTAGAGGGGCTCGAGCGAATCGCTTGCGTTGTCCATCGTGCTCCTTGAGAAACGAATTGGTCGGACCAATCGCCGTTTTCTGGGGCTTGGGCCGAATGCACGTCGAGGCAGATGGGCCGACGGCCACACCTCCCTCGCGCGTCGTGCGTAGACTCCCCCGTGGGAGGACCGCGCGGCCTCGCGGGCGCGACCCAGGTCGAAGGGTCCGCGTCCGAGCTCCGGCGTCGCCGGGCTCTCGCCCGGTTCTTGGCACGACTTCTGCTAGCGATAGGTCCCGCCAGCGCCTGGAGTAAAGCACGAAACGGCGATCGTTTCAAACGCGCCTGCGTGGTATCCCCGGCCACGGGGCATGGCCATCCAATGCGCGAGCTGCGGGCAGGACAACCGCGAAGGCGCGCGCTTCTGTCTGCGTTGTGGCTCGGCCTTGAGCGTCGAGCCGGGCGCCGATCCGCTCATCGGCAGAGTGCTGCACGAGCGCTACCGCGTCCGGCGCGTGGTGGGCGAAGGCGGCATGGGGCGGGTGTATCTCGGCGAGCAGCAGATGGGCCCCGCCTCGCGCGACGTCGCCATCAAGGTGCTCCACGAGAAGCACTCCCGGGACGAGACCCTGCGTCAGAGGTTCTACGGAGAGTGCGAGGTGGTGGTCGGACTCACCCACCCCCACACCATCCAGTTCCACGACTTCGGCGCGCTCGAGGACGGCCGGCTCTTCATCGTGATGGAGTACATCGAGGGCCACTCCCTCGCGGAGGCGCTCCTCGCCGGGCCGATGCCCCTGCCGCGAGTCGAGCGCCTGGTCAGTCAGATCGCGGGCTCGCTCCAGGAGGCGCACGAGCGGGGCGTGATCCACCGCGACCTCAAGCCCGACAACGTGTTGCTCACCGTGCGCGGCGGCGAGGCCGACTTCGTGAAGGTCTGCGACTTCGGCATCGCGAAGCGCCCGGCCGAAGGCGAGCTGGCCGAGGGCCCGGCGCTGACGCTGCAAGGCACGGTCATCGGCACGCCGCAGTACATGAGCCCCGAGCAGCTCGCGGGCGGCGACATCGACGCGCGCAGCGACGTCTACAGCCTCGGGCTGATGGTCTACGAGATGCTCGCCGGCCGGCGCCCCTTCGAGGCGTCGAGCGCCATCGAGTGGGCCGCCAAGCACACCGCGAGCGCGCCGCCGCCGCTCTCCTCGCACGCGCCCGCGAGCGGCCTGCCGCCGCACGTGATCCAGGTGGTCATGCAGGCGCTGGAGAAGGACCGGGAGAAGCGGCCCGCGTCGATGCGCGCCTTCGCCAGCGCCCTGCTCGGCCGCGCCGACGCCACCACGCCGATCACGATGGACGGCCGCGCGTCGGTGAGCGCCCCGGGCGCGCCCGCGAGCGTCCCGCCGGTCGACCAGCACGCGCCGACGATGCTCTCCCCGGCCACGCCGATGACCGGTCCCGAGGTCCTGAAGCCGGCGGGGGTGCGCGCCAGCCTCGCGCCGCTCTTCATCGGCGCGGTGATCTTCGCGGTCGGGCTCGCCGGGGCGGGCTGGCTCCTGCGCGACCGGCTCTTCGGCGCCGAGGAGACGCCCGACGCCGGCGTCCCCGCGCTCGACGCGGGCGGCGACGCGGGCCCTCCGGACGCCGGCCCCCGGACGCCCCGGGAGTGGACCCACATCGTGCACTTCCAGCGGCGCGTCGACGACGCGGCGCTCGCGCTCGGCCCGCCGGACGGTCGCTACGCCGTGGTGCGGCCCCAGGGCACGCTCGTGCTGGAGATCGAGGCGGGGACGCGGATCGCCAGCGACGGGACCAGCCAGCCCGACGTGCGCATCGAGATCGACGACGCGCGCTCCGATCCGTACCGGGCCGACGTCGGCGTCGCGCGCAACCAGTACACCACCGTCGGCTCGGAGCTCGTCGGCAGCCTCGGGCTCGACGCCGACCAGTTCGAGATCTCGCGCATCCGCTACGTGCGCATCAAGAACCGCGGCCGCCGCAACCTCTACGTCGACGCGGTCGGCGCCTACGACACGGTCGCCGCGGAGGATTGACCGCTCACCGGCAGCGGCGGCCGCGGCCGTCGGGGTCCTGGTGCCGGCCGCGATCGGCGTCGCTGCAGCCGCAGCTGCCCTCCCCGGCCGGGTCTCCCCAGCGGCCTTGGTCGGTGTCGGTGCAGCCGCGGCGCGGGTTTCGGCCGTGCCCCGGGCGGTCGGCTCCCGCGCCCTCGTCGCCGTCGGTCGCTCCGGTCCGGCCCCCTCCGGCGGGATCGGCGAGCGGCCCGGTGTCCGAGTCGGTCTGGGCCCGCGCGGGGGCGGCGACGAGGGCGAGGCCGACCGCGCCGAGGGCGGCCAGCGCCGATCGGCGGCCGACCGCGCGGCCCCGCTCGAAGTCCGCCTCGGTGAGGGTCTGATCCTTCTCGTCGCGCACCGCGGGAACTCTGACGTAGGCTGCCCCCGATGGCGAGAGAGCGATGGGATCTGGAGCGGCTGATTCACCCGTTCCCGAGCGAGGCCTTCATCGAGGAGCGCTTCGAGAACGAGGTGCTCCACGTCGAGCGCGGCGACCCCGGCTACTACGCCTCGCTGCTCGGGCTCGACGACATCGACCGAGCCCTGACGACCCTGCACCTGCACCACCCCACCGTGACGATGGTGAACGCGGGCAAGCCGGACCTGACGCCCGCCGCCTACACCTACCCCTCGGGGCTCATCGACGCGGCGCGGCTGTATCAGGAGTACGCCGACGGGGGGAGCATCGTGCTCAACCAGCTCGAGGGCTCGCTGCCGTCGCTGATGGATCTCTGCCGGTCGATGGAGGCGCGCTTCTCGCATCGCTTCCAGTGCAACATCTACCTCACGCCCGCCGGCGGCGCGCGCGGGCTGGCCACCCACTACGACTCGCACGACGTCTTCGTGCTGCAGATCAGCGGGACGAAGCGCTGGACGCTCTACGACACGCCGGTGCAGCGGCCGCTGCGGGGTCAGGGCTTCGAGCCCGGCGCGCACGAGGTCGGGGAGCCGACGCTCGCGCTCGACCTCGCGCCCGGCGACATGCTCTACGTGCCGCGCGGCGTGATGCACGACGCGTCGAGCACCGACCAGGACAGCTGCCACATCACCCTCGGCGTGCTGCCGAGCACCTGGACCGACCTGCTGCTCGAGGCGGTGGCCCGGGTGGCGCTCAAGGACGCGGAGCTGCGCCGATCGCTGCCGGTCGGCTACGCGGTGCAGGGCTTCGATCGCGAGGCGGCGCGGGCCCGCTTCCGCGACCTGCTCGGGCGCGTGGTCGAGAAGGCCGACTTCGACGGCGCGCTCGATCACTTCGCCGAGGACCTGGTGAGCACCCGGCACCCGCTGCTCTACGGTCAGCTCTCGCAGCTCCAGCGGCTCTCCCGGCTGAGCCTCGACGACGAGGCCGCGCCCCGCCCGAACCTGCTGTTCCACCTGAGCCGCGACGAGGAGCGGGTGACGGTGAGCGCCTACGGAGGCACGCTGTCGATGCCGCTCCACGCCGCCGAGCCGCTCGAGCACGCGCTGACCGCGCCCCGGTTCCGGGTGGGCGACCTGCCCGGCGAGCTCGACGACGACGGCAAGCTGGTGCTCGTCCGCAAGCTCGTGCGCGAGGGGCTGGTCGAGCTGCGCTGAGCCGAGATGCGCGGTCTCCGTCTGCAGCTCGGGCTGGTGCTCGCGGCCTCGGCGCTGTGGGCTGCGCTGCCGCACCCGAGCTTCGCCGCGTGGCTCGGGAGCTACGCCGCGGTCTGGCTGGTCGCGCAGGCGCTGGTCGCGCGGACGGGCTGGCGCTGGACCCTCGGGCGCGGGCCGACGCTGGCCCTCGGCGCGCTCCTGCTCGCGGCGCCGGTCGCGCGGGCGATCGAGGCGTGGGGCCCGCTGCTCGAGCGCGAGCGCCTCGACGGAGTCGCCCACCTGACTGCGGCCCGGCTCCGACTCGAGCGCACGCCGAGCGTGGCCCCGCCGCTGGTGAGCGCGGATCGACCGCAGACCTTTTACCTGCACGCCGACGGCGACGCGGTGGCGCTGCGGCTGGGCGACGGCGGCCCCAGGCTCGAGGCGACGCCGCTCGGTCACGGCCTCTTCCGGGTCGCGTACGATCCTCGCCGCGACGGGCTCGCCGACCCGCCGGACGGCGCGCTCGAGGCGACGATCGAGGTCGACGGCGAGGCCCACCGGCGCGAGCTGCTCGCCGTCCGGCCGCTGCCCCACCCCCGCGCGCTCGCGCCCTCCCCGTCCCGCGCCCGCGCCGCCGCGGTGAGCGAGGAGACGGACGAGCTGGCGGTGATCGATCGCGAAGGCCACCTCGAGCGCGTCGAGGTGCTCGACGGCCCGACCGACGTCGCCTGGCTGGACGAGGCGCGCGTGATCGTGACCCACCGCTACGCCGACGCCGCGATCGTCGAGGGCGACGCGGTGACCCCGATCGACACGGGCCCGCTCTGCGTGCACGTAGCGGCGCGAGACGGAGTGGCGGCGGCGAGCTGTCACCGCGCCCTGGTGGTGATCGAGGACGGTCGCGTGCGACGGCGCGCGCTGAGCTTCCAGCCGGAGCACGTCGCCTTCGGGCCGGCGGACACCCTGGTGGTGAGCAGCCGCCAGCCCCCCGCGCTCCATCGGCTGCGGCTCTCGGACCTGGAGCCCGACGTGGCGCCGCTCTTCCTCGGGCGCCCGGCGGTGACGATGGCCGCGGAGGGCGGCGTGGCGGTGGTCGCGGTGACCGACTTCCGGCCCGACGGCCCGGCGCACCTCGGCAACCACTTCGTCGACGACCAGCTCGTCGACGTCGACCTCGCGGCCTGGCGCCCGATCGCCTGGCACCGCACCGCCGCCCGCACCGCCCGGCAGCGCGCGCCCGGCGACGTCGATCGCGGCGTCTCTCCGCTCGGCGTCGATCTGGCCCCGGACGGCACGCGCTGGGTGGCCTTCGCCGGGACCGACGACGTCTGGGGGCTCCGGGACGGTCGCGCGCCGACGATGATCGCGCTCGAGCACACGCTGCCGACGCCGGTGTCGGTGGCCGCGCTGTCCGGAGACCGGATCGCCGTCGCGTCGGCCGCGTTCGGCGCGATCGCGATCCACGCCGCGAGCGGACGACCGATCGCGCTCGCCCGCCTCGCCCCCGACGACGCGACGCTGATGCGAGACGACGAGGCCGCGCTGATGCGCCGCGTCGGCGAGCGCAGCTTCTACGAGAGCACGCGGAGCGGGGTGAGCTGCCAGAGCTGTCACCTCCACGGCGGGAGCGACGGGCAGCGGCACAACATCGGCGGCGGCGCGCTGGTGGCCACGCTCGACGCGCGCGGGGCGCTCGGCACGCCGCCGTTCCTGCGCGACGGCGGCTACCCCACCCTCGGCAGCCTCGACGAGCTCGCGCGCACGCTCTACCGCGGCTACCTCCGGCGCCAGGGCGGGCGGCGGGTCGGGCTCGATCGCTGGCTCGCGTCCCAGCCCCGCCCGACGCCGCCCGCGCAGCTGCTCGGCCGCGATCTCGCGCGCGAGCGGCGAGGGCTGGACGCGTTCGTGCGGGCGCGCTGCGGGCTCTGTCACGCCTTCCCCGCGTTCACCAACCTCGGGCAGCACCCGGCCGAGACGATCTTCCCGGACTTCGCCGCCTCCCACGCCGGCTACGAGCTCGACACGCCCTCGCTGCTCGGGCTCGGGGAGAGCGCGCCCTACCTGGTGGACGGGCGCGCCGAGACGCTCGCGGCGATCTTCACCGACCACGACGCCGCGCGGCGACACGGCTACGTCGAGGCGCTCGACGAGGCCGCGCTCGCGGACCTGCTGCACCTGCTGGAGGGCCTGTGACCCGGGCGGTCTACGCGGCGACGCTGGGCGTCGGGCTCGCGCTCCTCGCGTGGGGCGCCGCCGCCGTCACCTGGCCGCTGGAGCGCGCGCTCTTCTGGATCCGGTCGAGCGGCTGGCTGGCCGCCGGGCTGCTGCTGCTGGCGATCCTGGTCACGCCCCTCGCGCGCCGCCTCCGCTCGCCGTCCAGGGCGCTGCCCTCGCTGCGGCGCGCGCTCGGGATCTCGGCCGCGGCCAGCGCCACCGCGCACGCCGCCCTCTCTCTCGGCACCCACCTGGACGGAGCGTGGGCGCAGGTCGCGTCGCTGGCCTGGCTCCGGGCGGGCGCGCTCGCGTGGCTCGTGCTCGCCGCCCTCTGGCTGACCAGCTACCCGGGCGCGGTGCGCGCGCTGCGGGTGAAGCTCTGGAAGCCGCTTCACCGCCTCGCGCTCGTGGCCGCCCTCCTCGCCTTCCAGCACGCGCTCCTCTCGCCCCTCGCGGCGCGCGGCTGGGTGCTCGGCGTGTTCGGCGTCGCGGCCGCGGCGTGGCTCACCCGGCTGATCCCTCAGGGCCGCAGCTCGACTCCGTCCCAGGCGAGCAGCCAGTCGCAGACCTGATCGACGAGCGCGGTGGCGCCGACCGTCTTCTGGATGACGCCGGCCGCGCCCGCCCGCGCGCAGATCGTCTCGAGCGCGCCCCGATCGAGCGCCGACCAGAACACCACGCGGGTGGCGCTCAGTTTCCGGAGGGGGCATGCGCCCCCTCCCGCCCGACCGGCAAAGCCGGCTCGGGCTCCCACCCCATCTCACGCGCTCACGCGCGTGGAAGCTGCGGCAATATTTGCCGCATCTTCAGCTCGCCGTCGGCCCGCACCAGCTCCACCAGGGACGGGCCGTCGAGGCCGGGCATGGTCACGTCGAGCAGGACCAGCGCCGGACGGTGGGTGGCGATGGCGGTCAGCGCCCCGAAGCCGCCGTGCTGCCGGACGACCCGCGCCCGCGTCCCCCGAAAGGCCAGCTCGACGAGCCGGAGCATCTGCTCGTCGTCGTCGATCACGAGGATCACTGCCGGGTTCGGCGACATGCCCGTCCCCAGGGTAGGCCCTCGTTCGTTCGTCGGGCCAGATTCCCGAGTCGTACCTGATATACTCGGGGCATGACACGCGGCCTGGGCGCGGTGGCGTCGCTTCGCGTCACCGGCGCCGGCGACACCCACATCGGGGGACGAGAGCACAACGAAGACGCGGTCCTGCTGCGTCCGGACCTCGACCTGTACCTCGTCGCCGACGGAGCCGGCGGGCACAACGCGGGCAACGTCGCCTCGACCCTCGCCACCACCACGGTGGCCCACTACTTCGAGTCCACGCTCGAGCAGGCGAAGGAGGCGCCGGCGTACGACGCGATGGGCCTGTCCTGGGCCGCGCGCCGCCTCGCCACCGCCTTCCAGCGCGCCAACCGCGAGGTCATCGAGATCGCGCGGAGCTCCGAGCAGAAGAAGGGCATGGGCACGACCCTGGTCGCCGCCTACTTCGACCTCGCGCACTCGATGCTGGTCCTCGGCCACGTGGGCGACAGCCGCTGCTACCGCCTGCGCGGCGGGCTGCTCGAGCGGCTCACCCAGGACCACACGCTCATCAACGACGTCCTGGAGCTGAAGCCGGACATCGACGCCGACAGCGCCGCGAAGCTGCCGCGCAACGTCATCACCAACGCGCTCGGCATGGACGAGAAGGTCCGGGTCAGCGTCCGCACCCACCAGGTGATGCCGGGCGATCGCTACGTGCTCTGCTCGGACGGGCTGACCGACGAGGTCGACGACGGGCAGATCCAGCAGGCCATCCAGCTCGCGAGCACCCCGGACGAGGCGGTGCGGCTGCTGATCGATCTCGCGGTCGACCAGGTCCCGCGCGACAACGTCTCGGCGCTCGTGCTCCTCTGTGGCCTCGCGCCCGGCGTCGGCCGGCTGCCCGAGCAGTCGGTGCCGCCCCGGCGGACCTACCCGGAGGAGCACGACGCGGTGCTCATCGTGGACGACGACGACGACGAGGAGTCCATGGAGGTCCTCATCGTCGAGGATCCCGAGGACGACGACGCGCCCGAGATCCAGATCGTCGAGGATCGCCCGGCCACCGACGCCGGCAAGCGCCGCCGCCCGGACGAGACGATCGTCCACAAACGCAAGCCTTGATCAGGCGGCCCGGGCCTGGAGCCCGCACGCCGCGGCGAAGGCCCGGCAGTCCTCGAAGCGGTCGCGCGGCGCCTTCGCGAGGGCGCGCATGACCCCGTCGGCGAGCGCGCGAGGCACGGCGGGGCGCAGCTTCGAGAGGGGCTCGGGCGGGCGGATCATCGCGCCGAGCACGTCGCGGATCTCCCCGCCGCCGATGTCGTGCGGCGGCCGGCCGGCGAGCATCTCGTAGATCGTGGCCCCCGCGGCGTAGACGTCGGTGCGCGGCGTGGGCGCGTCGCCGAAGAGCTGCTCGGGCGCCATGTAGCCCACCGTGCCGACGACCACGTCGGGCGCGGTCACCCGGCTCCGTGGATCGCCGAGGTCGCGGCCGATGCCGAAGTCGATGAGCTTGGGCGCGTGCGGCTGGCCGCGCACCAGGAACACGTTGGCCGGCTTCACGTCGCGGTGCACGACCCCGGCGTCGTGGGCGGCGCTGAGCGCGTCGAGCAGGATCGCGGCGAGGGCCTGGGCCTCCTCGAGGTCCATCCAGAAGCGCCCGTCGAGGTGCGACTCGAGCGTGATCCCGTCGAGCCGCTCCATCGCCAGGTAGGCCTTGCCGCCGGCGAGCGGCCCGGCCTCGTGCACCCGCACGATCGCGGGGTGCCGGAGGCTCTCGGTGATGCGGGCCTCCCGGAACAGCCGCTCTCGCTCGGTCACCCGGTGCTCCGGCTCGGGGTCGAGCACCTTGACCGCGCAAGGGCGACCGTCGGCGCGCTCGGCCGCGTAGACGATGGACGAGCCCCCGCGACCGAGGGGTCGCCCGAGCACGTACCGTCCGGCCAGCCGGGTCCCGGGTCGAAGCGTCCTCCGCGCGTCACTCATGCGGCGCCGAAAGTGCAACAATCGCGCCCCCGTTCACGGCGGTCGAAGCGGGCCGGCGGCGTTGCTCACTCCGGCACAACGCGTGACACCCGTGAAGTCGCGGCACGGTTCGCGGTAGCGTCGCGCGGTGGGTGGAGCCTTCGCGCTCGGCTGGATC
Organism: Myxococcota bacterium; assembly: GCA_036149055.1. Lineage (GTDB taxonomy): Bacteria > Myxococcota_A > Polyangia > Polyangiales > Sandaracinaceae > JAVJQK01. The sequence continues at coordinate 27,980 of JAYZQJ010000169.1, forward strand.
CTCGCCGCGCTCGGGTGCGTGCTGCCGGGCGTGGTGCTGGTGGCGCGGCAGCCCTGGACGGCCGCCGAGCGGCTCGCGGCCGGCGCGGGCCTCTCGCTCGTGGCGCTCGGCGTCATCTCGGGCGCCACCTACCTGGCCGGCCTCCCGCCCTGGACGAATCTCGCGCTGCCGCTCGTCGCCCTCGGGGCCGCCTGGCCGAGGCGGCGCGCGCTCCGGCGGCTGTGGGTCGACGGCCGGGAGGGCCTGCTCGCGTTCGCGCTGCTCACCGCCGCGTTGCTGGCGCTGCTCGCGCTGATCCGCGTCTACGGCGGCGGCGACTGGTGGGGCGACTGGCTCGGTCACTACGAGCGCGCCCGGCTCTTCGCCGACCGCGCGCCTCCGGGCACGACGATCTTCGTCGACGACGTGATGCCGTCCCGGCCGCCGCTCGCGAACCTGGCCGTCGCGGCGCTGCTCGGTGGAGGCGGCTACCCGGTCTACCAGCTGTCCTGCGTCTGGATCGCGGCGACGGCGTTCTTCGGCGTCTGGCTGGCCGCCGAGCGCGCGGGGGCCGGCGCGCGGAGCCCCTGGTGGGCAGCGGCCCTGATGGTGGCCAGCCCGGTCTACGTCCAGGGCGCGCTCTACCCGTGGACCAAGGCGGCGACCGCCGCGCTCGCGGTCTGCGGGGCGCTCTTCCTCGAGCGCGCGTCACGGGACGGAGACCGGCGCCGCCTCCTCGTCGCCTGCGTGTGCCTCGGCGCGGCGCCGATCGCGCACTACTCCGCCCTCCCCTTCGCGATGCTCGGCGCCGCCTGGCTCCTCTTCGCGGCCCGCCTGCCGCTCGCGGCGCGGGCCTCGGCGGCGGCGTCGCTCTTCGCGCCGCTGGCGGCCTGGCTGGCGTGGGCGTCGGCGACCTTCGGGCGGGCCGCGGCGCTCGGGAGCTCCACCACCGCCCGCGCGATGGAGGGGGCCAGCGCCGAGTGGCTCGTGACCCGCGTGGGCGTGAACCTGCTGAGCACCCTCGTGCCCCACGTGGCGCGCGACGTCGACCGCGCGATCCTCGAGCAGCCGTCGACGCTCGGCTGGATCCGCGACGTCGTCTTCCTCTGCCTGCAGACCAACGCCGTGCTCGCCCTGGGGCTGCTCGGCCTGCCCGTCCTCGTCGCCAGCGCGCGGCGCCGGCGTCCGTCTCGCCGGAGCGTGGTGTTCTTCGGTGGGCTCGCGGCGCTCACGCTCGCGGTGAACGTGGCCGCCCATCCGTGGCCGTCGCCCTACGGGGTCGCGCACATCGGCGGCCTGCCGCTGGTGCTGCTCGGGCTCGGGTGGCTGGCGGCGGTGGCGAGCCGGAGCCGCGCCTGGGCGCGCTGGCTCGCGATCGGCGCCGCGGTCGACGTCACGCTCGGGATCGCGCTCCACGTGGGTCTGGCCGCGACCCCGATCGATCCGGGCGGCGCGCGGCTGGGTCGGCTCGTGCACGACAACGCGCGCATCGCGGTCGAGCAGGGCGTCACGCTGCTCGGCGAGGCGCTCGGGCCGGCCCACGTGTGGCTCGCGCCGGTGGCCGCGGGGGCGGCGCTCGCGATCTTCGCCCGGGCCTTCGGGGCGCGCCTCGACGCCCGGCGCGGAGCCCTCGGGGCGGCCGCCGTCTTCGGCGTCGCGGGGCTCGTGTTCCTGCAGCTGGAGGTCCCCGCGGTCGCGGGGCCGGACTACTTCCGCTGGCCGTGGACGTCGGTCGCCGCGGCGCGCTTCTGGCCGCTGTGGGGGCTCGCGGTGGGCACGCCGCTCTTCTTCGCGGCGTGGCAGCGCGCCCGGCGCGGGCGGCTCGCGGTCGCGTGGCTCTGCGTGGCCGCCGGGGCCGCGAGCCTGCTGCCGCACCTGCTGCGCGGCGGCGACCTGCGCGTGATGGTCGCGCTGCTCGAGAGCGAGACGGTGCACGGCTACGCGACGAGCGCGGCCGCCCTCTGCGACTCGGGGACGCTCTGGTCGCGCTGGCCGGCGACCCTGCCCGCGCAGCCGATGCACGTGAGCACCCACCCGCCGGGGCTGGTCGCGCTCTGGTGCGGCGCCCGCGCGGCGACCGTCGCGCCGGCCGCGCTCATGGCCGCCCTCCTCACCGTCGCCGCGGCCGCGTCCCCCTGGGCGGTGCACGGCCTCGGTCGGGCGCTCGCGCCGCGCTCCGCCTTCCTCGCCGCGACCTTCGCCGCCCTCAGCCCGACGATCGCCGCCTTCGCGCCCTCGTTCGACGCCGCCTACGTGCCCCTCGCCTGCCTCTTCCTCTGGGCCGTGCACCGCAGCCCGGACGCGCGCTGGGCGATCGCGCTCACCGGGGTGCTCGCGTTCGCGCTCAGCCAGCTGGCCTACACGCTCGTGCTGCTCGGGCTGCCGGCCGCGGTGCTGCTCGGCGCCGGGCCCACGACCAAGCCCACGTGGAGGCTGGCGTGGAGGCCCGCCCTCGGCGCGGCCGCCGTGGCCGTCGGCTGCCACGTCGTGTTCTCGCTGATCACCGGCTTCGATCCGCTCGCCACCCTGGAGGTCGCCCTCGCGAACCAGGCCGAGCACCTGGAGCTGCTCGCCGACCGGCGGCTGCCCCGAACCCTCGGCTGGGACCTCGCGGACTGGGCGCTCGCCGGCGCCTTCACCCTCCCCTGGCTGGCGCTCCGCGCGCCGCTCCGCCTCCGCCTGCTCGCGCTCCTGCCACCGGTGGTGGTGGCGGTCTGCGGGGTGACGCCGGGGGAGACCTTCCGGCTCTGGTCGATCTTCTTGCCGGGCCTCTGGATCGCGGCCGCCGCCGGGCTGCGGGACGCTTCGCCCCGGGCGCGCGCCGCCCTGCTCGCGCTGACCCTCGTCGTCTCGGCGACGATCGGCCGGCAGCTCGCCTTCGTCTGGCTGTGACCGGGCTCAGGGTCGCGTGGGCCGGAGATCGGTGACGTCGGGCTCCTTGGACCAGCGATCGTGGGGATCGTCGAACGCGCCGCCGCGCTGGATGGCGCACGCGAAGCAGAGGATCTCCTCGTCGGAGATGGCGAAGACCCGGTCCTCGGCCGCGACCTCGGCGCCGCAGGACGCACACTGTTCGAGCCCTTCGGCTTCGGAGCGATGCATGCCGGCGAAATACGCACGCGGGGTCGCCGCTCAAGGGGATTCGGTGTAGGGCTCCGGCGACCGATGGAACAGACCATCCCCGTCGTGTCGCTCGCGGACGGCGAGCGCGACCCCGAGCGCTTCGAGGCCCAGCTGGGCAACGCGCTGCGCGACCTCGGCTTCGTGGCCGTCGAGGATCACGGCATCCCGCAGCGCGTCTTCGACGACGTGTACGCGGACTTCGCGCGCTTCTTCGCGCTCGAGGAGGCCGCCAAGCGCCGCTACGAGCGCCCGGACGAGGGTCGCGCCCGCGGCTACACGTCGTTCGGGGTCGAGCACGCGAAGGATCGCGCGGTCCCGGACCTCAAGGAGTTCTTCCACGTGGGGCGCGAGGCCGATCCCGACCACCCCCGCCGGAAGGGCCTGATGGCCAACCAGTGGCCCGAGCAGATCCCCGGCCTGCGCGCTCACACCCTCGCCCTCTTCGAGGCGCTCGACCGGGTGGCGGCGCGGCTCCTCGCCGCCGTCGGGGGGCACCTCGGGGTCGAGCGCGACCGGCTGCCGGACCTCGCCCGAGACGGAAACTCGGTGCTCCGGGTCATCCACTACCCGGTGTGCGACGGCTTCGACGCCCCGGGCGCGATGCGGGCCGCGGAGCACGAGGACATCAACCTGATGACCCTGCTGCCGCCCTCGCCGCAGAGCGGGCTCGAGCTCTTGACCCGCGACGGGGAGTGGCTCCCGATCCACGCGATCGAGGGGCAGATCATCGTCGACACCGGCGACATGATGAGCCGGATCACGAACGGCGCGCTCCCCGCGACGACGCACCGGGTGGTCAACCCGGACGGCGAGCCCGAGGCTCGCTACTCGATGCCGTTCTTCGTGCACCCGCACGTCGAGGCGACGCTCGAGGTCCTGCCGCCCTGCCAGGGCGACGACGACCCGCCGCCGGTGGGCGCCCAGGACTTCCTGATGGAGCGGCTGCGGGCGATCGGGGTCGCCAAATGAGCCGGGTAGCGAAGTGAGCGGGGTAGCGAAGTGAGCCTGCTCGCGTTCGGCCCGGTCGTGCGCGACGGAGACCGTTGCACCGTCGCGGTCGAGGTGCCCGCCGACGTCGACTACTGCGAGGGGCACTTCGAGGGCGATCCAATCCTCCCGGGGATCGCGCAGCTGCTCCCGATGGTGCACGACCGCGTCCGCGAGGCGTGGCCCGAGCTCGGCGCCCTCACCGACGTGCGCCGCCTCAAGTTCAAGGAGGCCATCCGGCCCGGGCACCGGCTGACGGTGGTCCTGAGCCGGAGCGGCGCCAAGGTGAAGTTCGAGATCCGACGTGGAGAGACGACGTGCAGCACCGGTAGCCTCTCGTTCGAAGGGACCTAGAGACTCACGGGGGGACAGCGATGCGGCTCCGGATCGAGAACGCGCGGATCGTCGACGGCACGGGGGCGCCGGCGCGCGAAGGCGCGGTGCTGATCGAGGACGAGCACGTCGCCGAGCTCGGCGAGACGACCCTGACGCCGGACGAGACGCTCGACGCCGACGGCGCCGTCGTCGCGCCCGGCTTCATCGACATGCACTCGCACTCCGACTTCACGCTCCCGGGGCAGCCCGACGCGAGCGCGAAGGTGCTGCAGGGCGTGACCACCGAGGTGGTCTGCAACTGCGGCCTCGGGCTGACGCCGGCCAACGCGCGGGTCGAGGAGTTCTACGCGCTCATCCAGCCGATGATCTTCGGCGAGCAAGGCGGCAGCTGCTACCGCGACCTCGACGCCTACGCGGACCGGCTCCACGGCGACGGCGTGAGCGTGAACGTCGCGTGCCTGGTGCCGCACGGGAACGTGCGCGGCGCGGTCATGGGCATGGAGGAGCGCGAGCCGACGGGCGCCGAGATGGCCTCCATGCGAGAGCTGGTCGAGTCGCAGCTCTCGCAGGGCGCCTTCGGCCTCTCCACCGGGCTCGTCTACCCGCCGGGGGCCTTCGCCCGGACCGAGGAGCTGGTGGAGCTGGCCAAGGTCTGCCACCCCTACGGCGGCTTCTACGCGACCCACATGCGCGACGAGGGCACCCGGCTCGTGCCCTCGGTGAAGGAGGCGCTGACGGTCGGGCGCGAGGCGCGCGTCGGCGTCCAGATCAGCCACCACAAGGCGGCCGGGCGCTTCAACTGGGGCAAGACGAAGGCCACCCTGAGGCTGCTCGAGCAGGCGCGCGAGGACGGGGTGGACGTGCACAGCGACGTCTACCCCTACACCGCGGGGTCGACCGTGCTCAGCGCGATGTTCGTCCCGCTCTGGGCCTTCGAGGGCAAGCAAGACGCGTTGCTGGAGCGACTGCAGGACCCGGCGACGCGCGCCCGCATCGTGAAGGACAGCAAGGCGCGCCTCCTCGGCTTCGCCAAGCTCCCCGGCGTCCTCGACCGCATCTTCCCGAAGCGCCTGCTGCTGCCCCTGCTCCTGCGCGAGCTGTCGAAGGTGATCGTGATCAGCTCGACCAAGACGCAGCACCACTACGAGGGCATGAGCCTCGCGGAGATGGCCCGGTCCCGTCGCCAGCCCCTCTACGAGGCGATGATGGATCTCCTCGTCGAGGAGGAGACCGCGGTGGCCGCGATCGCGCACGTGATGGACGAGGGCGACGTGCAGCGGGTGATGAAGCACCCGTTCACGATGCTCGGCACCGACGGCTTCCCGCAGCGCGAGGGCAAGCCGCACCCGCGCACCTACGGCACCTACCCCCGGGTCCTCGAGCACTACGTGCGCGAGCTCGGGCTGCTGACCCTCGAGGAGGCGGTGCACAAGATGACCGGCATGGTCGCGGCGAAGCTCGGCCTGCCCGACCGCGGCGTGCTCCGGCCCGGCGCGCGCGCGGATCTGGTGCTCTTCCGGCCGGCGGCGGTGAAGGACCACGCGACCTACGCCGACCCGCGCAACCCGCCGGAGGGCATCGACCACGTCTTCGTGAACGGCGCCTGGACCGTGAAGGACGGCCGGCACACCGGCGCGCGCGGCGGCCGGGTCCTGCGTCGTGGCGCGAACTGACCGCGCTTCGGGTACCCTCCGGCCCACATGCGGATCCTGCTGACGCCGCCCGCCGGGCGGGACGAGGTCGACGCGGCGGCGCTCGCCCTCGGATGGTCGCTCGCGAACGTCTACCCGCGGCGCGACGGGCGCCCGCGGCAGGTGGTGTACGCGACCGGCGAGGCGCTGATCACCTTCGTGGACGACCACCGCGTCGACGCGCGCTACCTGGTGCTGTCCGGGCACGACCCGGACGCCCTCGCCGACGCGGCCCGCGAGACGCTGCCCACCCTGAGCGAGGCGGCGGTGCTGGAGCTGGCCGCGACCGACCGGGTGCGCGCGCTCTGCTGGCTCGGGGTGGTCGGCGCGACGAGCCCGGCGGCGACGCGCGTCATCGAGGAGGCGCTCGAGAGCGACGAGGCGCCGGTGCGAGAGGCGGCCCGCTTCGCGGCGGAGGCGCTCGGCTGGGAGGGCGCCTCGTGACGATCCCCGAGCGCCCCCGCCTCGCCCCGGAGGTCCTCGCGCGGCTCCACCTCGCGGACGGCGAGGCCAAGGTGATCCTGCACGACCCGCGGCGCGACGTCGTGCTCGAGATCGAGCCCGCGAGCTGGATGGTGCTGCGCCAGGCGGACGGCACGCGGGACCTCGACGCCCTCTGCCTCGCGGCCGCGCGCAGCGGGCTCTACCGCGGAGAGGCGGATCTGCGCGCGCTGCTCGAGGGCCTCGCCGAGGCGGGGGTGCTGGTGGACGGGATCCCGCAGCCCGCGCCGCCCGCCCCGGTCGACGCGCCCGCGCGCGACGAGCGCCGCCCCCTCGAGCCGCTGCCCGGCTACCGCTTCGCGTGCGACGGCAACGGGAGCTGCTGCCGCACCTACGGCAGCGTGACGTTCACCCGCCTCGAGGCGCTCCGGGCCCGGGTGACCGCCGAGCGCATGACGCTGCCGCTGCCCGCCGACGAGGCGTTCACCCCGCTGAGCGGCGGCGATCCCGAGAGCTGGGCGCTCGCGGTGGCGCAGGTCGAGGGGCGCTGCCTCTTCCTCGAAGGCGACGGGCTCTGCGGGCTGCATCGCCGGGACGGCGCGCTCGCCAAGCCGTTCCCCTGCCGCTTCTATCCGGCCATGCTCGTGGACGACGGCGTCGCGGTGCGGGTCAGCGCGCTCCCCGAGTGCAGCTGCGTCTACGCGAGCGCCGAGCGGCCGAGCGACGACGCGGCGCCGCTCGTCGACCCGGGCGCGCGCACGCTCGCGGAGCTCGGGCCGCAGGCGACGGTGGTGCACGTGCCCGACCCGGTGCCCCTCTCACCGATGCGCGCCGGCTCGGTCGCGGCCCTGCGCGCCTTCAGCGCGGCGCTGGTGGACGCGCTCGACGGAACGCAGGACGCGGCGGCGGTGGCCTGGGGCCTCGCGGCCCACATCGAGGCGCGCGGGCTCGAGGGCGCCACCGTGGAGGCCGCCGTCGCGCCGGCCCGGGACGAGGCGCTCCCCTGGCTCTCGGCGCTCGGCGCGCGGGCCCGCGAGGTCGCCGGCGTCGAGGCGACCTGGCGCGGGGGCTCGGACCGGTCGCGCGCGGTGGCGGCCTGGATCGCCGAGGCGCTGGCCGACCCGCCGTGGCCGCTCGAGGCGACCGATCCGGCGGCCGAGGCCTTCTACCTGCGCAGCCTGGCCCACGGCCACCGCCTCGCGGTGGAGGGTCGCCCCCTGAGCCACGGCCTCCGGGACCGCGCCACCCGCATCCTCGCCGCCCGGGCGATGGCCCGACGCGGCGCCCCCGTCGAGCCCCAGGACGCGCGCTGGCCCCTGGCGCCCCTCGAGGCCGCGATGCGCAACCTGCGCCTCTCCCCGTACGCCGACTCGGTCGCCTGATACGATGGGCCGCGATGCGCGGCACGATGTCTCTGCTCCTCGCGCTGCTGGTGGGGGTGACGGCCTGCCCGCTCGAGGCGCGCGCGCAGGCGGAGGATCCGCGCACGGTGGACGTGCCCCCGCCTCCGCCGCAGACCGCGCCGGCGCCCCCTCCTCCGCAGGCCGCGCCGCCTCCCCTGGTCTGGGCGCCGCCGCCCCCGCCCCCTCGACCGGCGCCGGAGCTGTTGCCGGCGCCGGTGCCCTTCATGCTGGGCTTCGGGTTCGCGGTGCTCGGCGGCTTCGGGATCGCCGGCACGACCGCGGTGCTCCTCGAGGCCCCCTCGGTGGACGGCGAGCTGATCGGAGGCGCGACGCTGGCCTACCTGTTCTCGGCGGCGTTCGGCGGCGTGGGCCTCTTCATGATGGCCGGTGCCCTGACCGGCGACGTGAAGCTCTACAGCCGCGCGCCGGGCTGGCCCTGGACGGCGGCCATCTTCTCGACCCTCGGCGGCCTCGGCGCCATCGCGGCGGTGACCAGCTGGCTGGTGGACGGCGACTTCGGGGCCGACTCCATCGGCTACACCCTGGCGTCCATCGGCTGCTACGGCCTGACCCTGCTCGTCTTCCTCGGCCTCGACGAGGCGGACGATCCGGGCGCGCGGCTCGGCGTGGTGCCCCTCCCCGGCGGCGGCGCGATGCAGGTGTCCGGGCGCTTCTGACCGCTTCCGAAGCCCGGAACGGGGCATACGGTCACGAAGGCCGTGAACATCCTGTCGGTCCTCGACTTCGTCGTGGCGGCGCTGCTCCTCACCGCGGCGTCGTACCTGGTGCGGCGCAGCCGCATGGGGGTCGCCGGCGTCGCGCTCGGCGGGCTGTGGGCGCTCCTCGTGGTCACCCAGCTGCTCGGTCTCGGCACCGCGTCGTGGCTCCTGCAGGTGTCGTTCGCCGCGGTCGCGATCTGTCTCGCGATCGCGTTCCAGGCCGAGCTCCGCCACGGCTTCGAGTCGTTCGCGGCGTGGTTCTCCCGGCGACGCGGCGGCGATCACTCGGAGCCCGAGGTCGACGCGATCATCGCCGCGGTCCGGCAGATGGCGGACGCGCGCATCGGGGCGCTGCTGGTGTTCCCGGGCGAGCAGGCCATCGAGCACTGCCTCACCGGCGGCCACGAGCTGGACGCGCGCATCAGCGAGCCGCTGGTGCTCAGCCTCTTCGACCCGTCCTCGCCCGGACACGACGGCGCGGTGGTGGTCGAGGGCGGTCGCCTCACGCGCTTCGGCGTGCACCTCCCGCTGTCCTCGGACCACGCCGCGCTCGGCCCGGGCGGCACCCGTCACGCCGCGGCGCTGGGCCTCGCGGAGCGCTGCGACGCGCTGGCGCTGGTGGTCTCGGAGGAGCGCGGGACGGTCTCGCTCGCCGAGCGCGGAGCCATCCAGCCAGTCCCGCCGGACGCGATCCTCGCCACCCTGAGAGAGCGCCTCGGCCGCGAGATCTCCGGCGAGCGAGGCGAGAGCGGCCCCCGCTGGCGGCGCGCCGGCCCCTGGCTCGACGTGGCGGTGGGCGCGGCGCTCGCCGGCCTCCTGTGGGCGTTCGTCGCGCCCGGCGTCTCCCGCGCCGAGCGGACGCTGACCCTCCCGGTGGAGGTGATGAACCTGCCCGACGGCTTCGAGCTCACCGAAGCGCGCCCCGCCGAGGTCGAGGTCACCCTCAACGGCCCGCGCATGCGGCTGTGGAGCCTCCAGCCCGAGGACGGCCGCGTCCTGATCGACGCCGGCCGCGTGCTCGAGGGCCGCCGCGGCTTCCGGGTCAAGCCCAGCGCCGTCCACCTCCCTCGCAACATCGAGGTCGTCGCCATCCACGATCCCCGGGTCCGCCTGAGGGTGCGCCGCTCGGGTCGCGCCTCGGAGTGACGTCAGGGCTCGGAGCCGTCGAGGAACACGCGCACCTGCACCCGCCCGTCGGGCGGCACGCTCACCCGCCGCGTCTCCTCCAGCCCGAGGACCGGGTTGACGAGCCGGACGGTGTGCGCCCCGGCGGGGACCTCGATCCCGCGCGCCGGCGCGTTGCGCCCGTGCTGCACGCCGTCGATCCAGATCTGCGCCCACGGCCGGGTGAACACGTCGAGCGTCCCGACCCCGTCCACCGCCCCCCGCGGCGCCGCCGCCACCTCGCGGCCCTCCTCCGCCGCCCCCGTCGCCCGCCGCCCCCCACCCGAGCGCGCGCCCCCCACCGGCGACGCAGGCTCGGCCCCCACCGCGGCCTCGCCCACGGCCCCAGACTCGGCGGCGGACTCGGACTCGGCGGCGGACTCGGCGACGGACTCGGACCCGGACTCGGACTCGGACTCGGACTCGGACTCGGACTCGGACTCGGACTCGGACTCGGACTCGGTCTCGGCGGCGGCTTCGGTCTCGGCTGCGGCTTCGGACTCGGCTGCGGCTTCGGACTCGGCTTCGGCTTCGGACTCGGCTGCGGCTTCGGCTTCGGCTTCGGACACCCCCGAGCCCGAGGACGAAGCGCTCGCGATCTGCGCCTCGGCCTCCCCTTCGCCTCCCGTCCCTGACAGGGCCCAGACCACCGCCCCGCCGACCACCGCGAGCATCAGCGCCGCGAACGCCCACATCGGCAGCTCGCGCTTCTCGGACGACGAGGACGAGGCCGGCTTCACCCGCGCCACGACCTCCGGCTCCGACCCCGGCGCGAGCATCGTCACCCCGTCGGGCGACACCCCGGTGGCGACCAGGGTCTCGATCCGGCTCGGGTTCGACGGCTGGGTCGGCGCGTGCGCGTCCGGGGCCTCGTCGCCGACGAGCGGCCTCAGCTCCCCCGGGTCGAGCACGATCTGGCACTTGTAGCTGACCGCGAGGATCTCCTTGGTCAGCTCGCGCGCCGTCTCCACCCGGGCCTCGCGATCGGGCTGCAGCAGCCGCTCCACCAGCGCGTCGACCTCCGGGGGCACCCCGGTCGAGAGGAGCGAGGGGGCCTGGTAGTCCATGTCCTCCAGGGTCGCGTCGACCGAAGGATCGACCATGCCCTTCCAGGGCCGCTCCCCGGTGATCATCTCGTAGAGCAGGATGCCGACCGCGAAGAGATCGCAGCGGGCGTCGAGCGCCTCCCCGCGGATCTGCTCGGGCGCCATGTAGAGCGGCTTGCCCGCGACGAGCGACGTGCGGGCCTCGTGCGACGAGAAGGCGGCGATGCCGAAGTCGGTCAGCTTGACCACGCCCTGCCGGCCGACGAGCACGTTGGCCGGGCTCACGTCGCGATGGATCACGCCGGCTGGCTCGCCGTCCTTGCCGACGAGCGAGTGCGCCGAGTCGAGCGCCCGCGCGACGTCGAGCCCGATCTGCAGCGTCTGGGCGAGCGTCGGCCTCTTCCTTTTCGCCGCGAGCGCTGCGAGGATGGTGTCGACGCTCTGCCCGTCGACGAACTCCATGACGATGAACAGCTCGTCTTCGTGACGACCGAAGTCGAAGACCTGAACGATGTTCGCGTGCTGCAAGCGCGCGGCGATCTGCGCCTCACGGATGAAGCGTTGCGCCATCGACTCCTGCTGCGCCCACTCCGCCTTGATGCGCTTGATGGCGACGATCTTCTCGAAGCCGTGCGGCCCGACCGCGCGGGCCTTCACGACCTCCCCCATGCCCCCGACGCCGAGCGGCGCGAGGATCTCGTAGCGGTCGAAGCGAGTCGAAGCGGCCATCGGCGACCTCGCCTCCACGTTAGCATGGCCGTGACCTGCGCCGCCCTGCTCTCGGTGGCCTGCGGGGGAGGCGCCAGCGCCGGGCGGACCACGACGGTGCTGCTGGTGCCGAGCGGAGACGCCGCCGAGAGCTCGGAGGCCGAGCGGGTGCTCCGGCGCCGCATCACCGAGCGCGAGGACCTCGAGCTGACCAGCCTCGCCCGGCTGGCCTCCCTGGCCGCGGACGCCGAAGGAGAGGACACGGACGCGGTCGAGATGGAGGCCCAGCGCCGGATGGCGGACGCCGACGAGGCGTTCTCCAACTTCGACTACGCGGGCGCGACCACCCAGCTCGCCGAGGCGCTCGAGCTGCTGCGGCCGCTCGCCCGGCGCGCCACCGGTCGGCAGCGCCTCGCCGCGCTCCACCTCCAGCTCGCGAACGTGCTGCAGGTGCACGGCGAGCGGGACGCGGCGATCGAGGAGCTGCGCACCTGCCGCCACGTCGACCCCGAGTGCCGGCCCGACCCGGCCCGCCATCCGCCGGAGCTGATCACCCTCTTCGAGGAGGCGACGGCCGAGACCGCGCGGGCGGCCTCGCTGCGCATCACGACCGATCCGCCGGGCGCGTCGGTCAGCGTCGACGGCTCGCCGCCCAGGGCGTCGCCGGCCACCTTCGAGGCGCTCTCGCCCGGACGCCACTACGTCACCATCGAGCGCGACGGGTTCCGGCCGGAGGCGCAGCTCGTCAACGTGGCCGCCGGCGAGCCCACCGAGCGCGCGATCGCGCTGACCGCCGGCGCCGAGCCCGCGCGCGCGCAGGCCGCCTTGCGCTCGCTGCGAGGTCGAGGCCCGGACGCGGAGCCGCTGTGGCGCGCCCAGGCGGCGGCGCTGACCGAGGCCGACGTGCTGCTCGTGCTCCGGCTCGATCGGGAGGCGTTCCGGCTGGCGCTCTTCGACGCTCGCGGCGCGCCGCTCGGGGACGCGCTCGAGCGCGACCGCGACGACGCGAGCGCGGCCCTCACTCACCTGGAACAGACCCTGCCCGAGCCCACCCTGCCCTGGTACGGCCAGTGGTACTTCTGGGTGCCGGTCTCGGCCGGCGTCACCTTCGTGCTCGTGACCGCGGCGCTGATCGTGCTGGTCGAGCCGGACGTGCACCTGGTCGGGGGATCGGTGACCGATGGCTTCTGAGCGATGGGCCTGGCTGGCCGCGCTCGTGCTCGCGGCCGGCTGCAGCGACAGCGGCTTCCGCCGCGTCGACCTCGCCTTCCAGGTGCCGGGCATGTGCGGCGACGCGCAGGTCGACGGCGGCGCGCCCGAGCCGGCCTGTCCCCTGGGCGCGGTCGGCTCGTTTCGCACGGAGCTGCTCCGGGTCGACGGCACCCAGGGGGTGGAGCCGGACTGCATCCCCGCGCTGCACGCCACCACCGGAGAGCGCCTCTGCGGCTGGAGCGACCTGATCGACCTCAAGTACCTGCGGCGCGGCTCGCCCTCGGACGGCGTCGACATCCTGATCACCGGCTGGACCGGAGACGACTGCGACGGGAACCTCGCGCTGCGCTGCGAGAGCCTCGGCGACGGGGTGATCGAGCTGGGCACCATCGAGGAGGTCGCGGTCTGGTGCGACTGCCCGCTGATCACTCCCTGAGGTCGACCGGCTCGAGGCGGAAGCGCAGCCGGAGATCGTAGCCGTCGACGAAGCCGTTCTCGGGCGTGCACTCCGCGAGAGGCCGCCGCTCCTCCGCCCCCGCCTCCCGGCAGCCGACCACCTCGCCGCCCTCGGCGATCCAGCGCTCGAGCCCGTCCTCGTCGAGGTCCACGTCGGGCTGGAGATCCTCGACGATCAGCATGTCGAGCACGGAGCGCGCGTCGCCCTCGACCACCGTCAACCCGGCGAGCTGCTGCGGCGGCCAGACGGTGTCGGCCTCGCCGGTGTTGAACGCGAAGCCGGGGCCGTCGGAGCCGGGGCCGCGCGAGCTCAGCTCCCGCCCGCGCACGGTCAGCGCCCACCAGGTGGGGAAGGCGCCGAGGGTCGCGTCGCCGATCTGGAAGCGGCCGAGCGGGATGCGCCCGTCGACCGTCGCGCCGTCGATGAACACCGGACCGCGCACCCGGACGTCGCGCGTGCGGGCGTCCTCGTAGCTCACCGGCTGCACCAGCAGGATCCCCGCGCCGTCACAGGGCTCGCCCTCCTCGACCGTGGTGAGCACGAAGCTCGCCGTGCCGAAGCCCTGGCCGTCGACGACCTCGCCTTCGATGTGGAGCGCCACGGGCTGGCCACCGCCGCAAGCCACGAGCTCGAAGAGATCTTCGAACTGGGCCGCGAGCTCGGGGTTGCGGCGGAAGAGCTCCCCGGGCTGGGTCACCGCGTCGACGGTGAGCCGCTGGATCACGAGCGAGCGGCTGAACGGCTCGGGCTGCGGCTCGGCGCATCCGGCGAACGCGAGCAGCGTCGACACGAGGTAGGCGAAGCGCACGCGCTCAGCATACTCTCATTGGCCCGCGTCGGCCCCGGCCGCCTCGCGCAGGAACGTCTGGCTGGAGGCGCGCGGCCGACCGAGGGCGGACACCCCGGCGAGGAGCGCGACGTTGAGGGTCACGCCGTAGAGCCCGGCGTGGATCGGGAGCGGCCGCAGCTCGGGGAAGGCGACGAAGAGCACGGTGAGCGCGGAGCCGCCGAGCAGCCCGGCGAGCACGCCCGCCCCGGTGGCCCGCTCGACGTAGAGGCAGGCGATCAGCGCGGGCATGAACTGCACGACCGCGCCGTAGGCGCTCAGGAGGAGGAAGACGAGCGAGCCGTCGTAGAGGATCGCGACGCCGTAGGCGACGACGAGGTAGAGGGCGACGAGCGCGCGGATGGCGCCGAGCTCGCGATCCGGCGAGAGGCGCCGCGAGAGCGCGGTGACCCAGCCGTCGCGCACGGTGATGGAGGCCACCGCGTGCAGCATCGCGTCGCCGCTCGACATGCTCGCCGCGAGCGCGCCGGCGCAGAAGAGCCCGACGAGCCACGGCGACAGCTCGAGCCGCATGAGCAGGTGCGGGAGGATCTGATCGGCCTGATCCGGCGCCGGCGCGAAGCCGACCCCGGCGAAGCCGATGAGGAAGAGCGGCACCAGGAAGATCTGGAACGTCGGGTAGAGCAGCACGGTGCGGCGCAGCGTCTCGTCGCTCTTCGCGGTGAACGCCTTCATGAACAGGTGCGGCCAGGCGCTGAAGCCGATGATGCTCACGATCACGGCGCTGCTGTACTCGGCCCAGTGCCACGGCTCGCCCGACGACGTGAGGCCGGGCGCCGCGAGCAGCTCCGGCCGCGACGCCGCGATCTCCTCGAACATCGCCGTCACCGAGCCGTGCCGGAGCGCGGGCAGGTAGAGGCCGAGGCCCCACGCGAGCGCGATCATGAACACGCCCTGGAAGGTGTTGGTCCAGCCGACGCCGAGCACCCCGCTCTTCAGCACGTAGACGAGGACCACCCCGTAGACGATGGCGGCTCCGAGCGCCTCCGGGACCGCGCCGTCGGTGACCGTCTCGAGCACCAGGCCCGCGCCCTTCATCTGGAGCGCGAGGTAGGGCACGAAGGCGACCGCGCTCACCAGCGCCATCACGCCCGCGAGGGCCGGCGTCTCGAAGCGCGCCGCGATCATCTCCGCCTGGGTCACGAAGCCGCGCGCTCGCCCCAGCCGCGCCGCGCGCGGGCCGAGGAAGTAGAAGGGCACGAAGCCCAGCGCCCCGTAGCCGAGGATGTAGAAGGCGGCCGCGCCCCGCGAGTACGCCCAGCCGGGCAGCCCGAGGAAGGCGAACGCGCTGAAGATGGTCGCGCCGGTGATGAAGTACATCAGCAGCAGGCCGAGCCCGCGGTCCCCGGCCACGTAGAGGCTCGTGCTGGCCGCCTTGCCCCGGCTCGACAGGGTCCCGAGCGCGACGCAGGCGAGCAGGTAGACCGCGCAGACGGAGACGACGATCGCGCCGCTCATCGTCGCCGCCCCGTCAGGTGGTAGGCGCCGAGCACGAAGAAGGTGAGCACCACCCAGCCGACGTTCCACGCCAGGCTCGTGGGCACGCCGAGCACGAGCGCGGGGGCCCGCGCGGTGAGCCAGCCGAGCCCCGGCCAGGTGATCGCGGCGAGGCAGACGAGGGCGTAGAGAAAGAACGCGAGGTTGCGCATCAACGCTCGCTCCGCTCGGGCGGATCGACGCCGAGCGCGCGCATGCGGGCGAAGAGCTCGCGCATGGTGAACGGCTTGGCGATCAGGCGCGCCAGGACGCGCTCGTCGAGCGAGGCCTCGGGGTAGCCGGACATGAAGAGGAAGGTCGCCTGCGGGAGCAGCTCGGCGAGCGCGTCGGCGAGCGCCGGGCCGTCCTCGGCGCCGAGGTGCACGTCGCAGAGCACCAGGTCGATCTCGGGATCCGCCGCCGCGATCCGCCGCGCCTGGTCCGGCCCGGTCGCGCACCTCACCTCGAAGCCGCCGCGCTCCAGCATCGAGCCCACCGCCTCGAGCACCGCGGCCTCGTCGTCGACGACCAGCACCCGGTCGGCGCCCGCCCGGGCCGCCGGCGCGATCGCCTCGCTCTCGGCCGAGAGCGGCCAGTAGATCGAGAACACGCTGCCCCGACCGGGCTCGCTCTCCACCTCGATGCGACCGGAGGCGCCGTTGACCAGCGCGAAGACGGTGGCGAGGCCCAGCCCCATGCCGCCCTCGTCGGCCCGCGACGTGAAGAAGGGCTCGAAGACGCGCCGCTGGGTCTCCCGGTCCATGCCGCGTCCGTCGTCCTCGAAGCGAAGCCGCACGTAGGCCCCCTCGGGCAGCGCGATGGCCGCGCCCTCCTCGCTGCCGAGCACGATCCGGCCGCACGACACGCGCAGGGAGCCTCCCTCGGGCATCGCGTCGCGCGCGTTGGTGGTGAGGTTGAGCAGGATCTGATCGAGGGCGCCCTCCTCCAGCCGCACCGGCGTCGGCGCCGCCTCGAGCTGGAGCGAGAGCTCGACCCCGT
Organism: Myxococcota bacterium; assembly: GCA_036149055.1. Classification (GTDB taxonomy): domain Bacteria; phylum Myxococcota_A; class Polyangia; order Polyangiales; family Sandaracinaceae; genus JAVJQK01. The sequence goes on from JAYZQJ010000169.1 coordinate 44,568, forward strand.
CGCCGCAGAGGCGCTCGAGCATGGGACGCGCCCCGCGGAGAGCGTCGACCACGTCCACGTCCACCGTCTGGGCGACCCGGCCGCTCGCGAGGCCGAGCAGCTTGCGGGTGAGCTGCGCCGCGCGCCCCGCCGCGTCGTCGATGTCCGAGACCCAGCGCGTCTGGTCGTCGGGCCGCATGGGCTGCGAGAGGAGCAGGCTCGTGCCGGCGCGGATCACGGTGAGCAGGTTGTTGAAGTCGTGGGCCACGCCGCCCGCGAGGCGCCCGAGGGCCTCCATGTTGCGCTGCCGATCGAGGATCTCCTGGAGCCGGCGGCGCTCGGTGACGTCGCGCAGGATCCCCTCGAAGTGCGAGGGCCGGCCCTCGGCGTCCTCCACCAGGGTCCCGTGCACGACCGCGCGGAGCGGGCTGCCGTCGACGCGCCGCAGCTGCAGCTCGGTCGGGCTCGACGACGCCACCGCCTCGCGGAGCCGGCGGCCCTCGTCGTCCTGCTGCTCGGCCAGGTGGCGCGCGAGGTCCGCCTCGAGGAGCGCCTCGACCGAGTCGAACCCGAGCATCTGAGCGAGCGCGGGGTTGGCGCTGCCCACCCGCCCGGAGAGGGACACCTCGAACACACCGACCGGCAAGTTGTCGAGCAGCGCGCGGTGCCGGCGGGCGAGGTCTCGCTCGTCCCGGAGCGCCCGCTCGTTGGCGACCACGAGGAAGCCGACCGCGATCAGCGGCTCGAGCACCGCGGCCAGCGCGTAGCCCCAGGGCGCGGCCGACGGGATCGGGCGGAGGAAGGGGTAGTCGAGCTGATGCAGCCCCCAGACGACGAGCACCGCCCCGGCGAACCAGCGGGCGCTCGTGCGCTCCGCCCGCCAGACGAGGACCCCGGACGCGACGCTGGTCAGCCCGAGGAAGACGAAGGTCGGCAGGGTGAGCGCGAGGAACGGGAGCGCGAGCGTGTGTCCGATCACGATCCACGCCGCTCCGACGAGCGCCAGCGCGCCGAGGCGTCGGGGCACCCGCCGGCCGGTGAGCGTGAGCGCGCCCGCGAGCACGAGGAGCGCCTGGCCGAGCGCCGCGAGCTGCTCGAGCGTGGTGAAGACCGCGACGCCCGACAGCGCCGCCGCCACGCTCATGCCGTGTCGCAGCGCGGTCGCGGCGAGCGCCGACGTCCACCAGCCGAGGAACGGCTCGCGGCGCGACCGGTAGAGGTAGGCGAAGACGCCGGCCAGGACCACGGCCTCGACGAGCGTCATGAGCAGGGCGGGGAGCATCCCGACCCGACGATAGCCGGAGCCGCCGTCCCGGCGACAGCCGTGGTTAAGGATTTAGTAAGAAGTCGCACTTCCAACTTTTGACATAGGGTGCGCCGCGTGACCCACCGCACTCACCTCTCTCCCGTCGTCCTCACCTGCCTCGTCACCGCGCTCGTGATCGCGTGCGACGGCGAGGCCCCCGGCTCGGTCGACGCCGCCGCGCCCGACGCGACCGCGGCCCCGCCGGTCGTCGACGCTGGCGAGACCGACTCCGGGCGGGTGGACTCCGGGCGGGGCTCCGACCGGGACGCCGCCGCGCCCGCCGGGGGCGGGAGCCTCGTCGGGTCGATCCGCCGGACCGCGGAGCCACGCGCCGGCGGGGTCGGCCACGTCTACGTCGCGGTGTTCGATCGCGACCCGGTGCTGAACCGCGACGACGCGGTCCTGGTCGGCCGTGCCCTCGTCGAGGACGCCGATCTGCGCGCGCCGGACGCGACCGTCTCCTACCGCGTGAACGAGGTCCCTCCGCGCGCGGAGCCGTACTTCGTGACCGCGTTCCTCGACGACAACGGCACCGTCGACGCCGCCAACCCGGGCCCCGACCGCGGCGACCTCGTCTCGCTCGACGGCCTCGCCTCCCCGAGCGTGACCGTCGATCGCGCCGGGGACGTGCCCTTCGACATCGTGCTCAACGCCAATCTCCCGTTCTGAGCTCTTCGGCGGGTCTCCCATCCCATCCCCATCTCCCGCCCGCCGGAGAGCTCGGACCTTGCTCTGGAGGTCCCATGTCCCGCGTCTCGCTCTCGCTCTTCCTCTGCCTCGGCTGCGCGCAGCCGGAGCCCTTCACCGCCGACTGCCTCGAGCTCTCCGAGGCGCGCGCCTACGAGTGCGTGGAGGCTCGATACTGGCGCGTGTTCCAGGTCGACCGCGCCGATCGGGTCGACGCGCACGCCGACTTCGGCGCCGTCCTCGACGCGCACGCGCCGGGCGATCCCGCGCTCTCCCGGGAGCGCGCCAACGTCTACTTCCGCCGCGGGCAGCTCGCGATGGCCATCGCGATCGAGGAGGACGTGGGCGACGATCGGATCCGCTTCGTCGCCGGCGTGGTCCCCGACTTCGAGGAGACCGAGCGCCTCGCGCCCGACGATCCCATCGTCGTCAGCTGGAAGGCGTCGATGGAGATCGCCGTCGCCCACGTCACCGGCGACGACGCGCGCGCGGTGGAGCTCTACGACGCGGCGGAGCGAGAGATCCGCGCCGACCCTCTCGGCAACGTGCCCTCGATCAGCGGCACCGCGATCGGCCTACCGCTCTCGACCGGCGTTCCGGCGCGGGTGATCGAGGCGATCGACGAGTGGGAGTGCCGCGGCGCGGACTTCTGCGAGCGCAACACCGAGCACGCGCCGTGGGCGCTCCCCGGCATGGCCTATCACTGGGCGGAGCACTACGCGCGGGTCGGCGATCGCGAGACCACCCTCGCCTACCTCGACGAGGCCGCGGCCGCCGACGGCTTCGAGGCGTGGCCCTACCGCTGGGTCGTCGAGGAGGCCCTCGCCGACCCCGACGCCCTCCTCGGCCGATTCGAGGAGCGCGGTGAAGACGGCAGCTGCTTCGACCTCATGTACGCCAACGCCGACTACGGCTGCGTGTTCTGCCACGCGCCGTGAGCCGGCGGAGCTCATTCGCGAGAGCGGCTGCGGGGCCGGCAGCGGCTGCGAGGGCGGCAGCGGCTGCGAGGGCGGCAGCGGCTGCGAGGGCGGCAGCGGCTGCGAGGGCGGCAGCGGGGCCGGCAGCGGCAGCGGAGCCGGCAGCGGCTGCGGGGCCGGCAGCGGCTGCGGGGCCGGCAGCGGCTGCGGG
>JAYZQJ010000170.1:0-7355 GCA_036149055.1 Myxococcota bacterium
AGCAAGAAGGCCACCAGCAAGAAGGCCACCAGCAAGAAGGCCACCAGCAAGAAGGCCTCCAGCAAGAAGGCCACCAGCAAGAAGGCCTCCAGCAAGAAGGCCACCAGCAAGAAGGCCTCCAGCAAGAAGGCCTCCAGCAAGAAGGCCACCAGCAAGAAGGCCACCAGCAAGAAGGCCACCAGCAAGAAGGCCTCCAGCAAGAAGGCCACCAGCAAGAAGGCCTCCAGCAAGAAGGCCTCCAGCAAGAAGGCCTCCAGCAAGAACGCCACCAGCAAGAACGCCACCAGCAAGAAGGCCACCAGCAAGAAGGCCTCCAGCAAGAAGGCCACCAGCAAGAAGGCCTCCAGCAAGAACGCCACCAGCAAGAAGGCCACCAGCAAGAAGGCCACCAGCAAGAAGGCCTAAACCGAGGCCCCGCCCAGGCTGGCTGGGCGGGGCCTCGTGTGGACCCGGGTCGAGCAGGAACGATCAGGCGTCGGCCGGGACCGGCGGGGGGTCGTCGACGACCGGAGGGGTCGGGGGGTCGACCTCGGGGAGGGGGCTGTCGATGTCGACCTCCGGCTCCTCGGGCTCCTCGCCGCCGGCCCGGGCGCGGCGGGCGAGGGCCTCGCGGTGGGCGTCGAGGGGGCCGACGGCGCGGCGGAAGCGAGCTTCGCTCGCCTCGTCGCCGGGGACGAGCTCGCCGACGAGGACGCGGCCGTACTCGGCGATGGCGTAGCTCAGGTCGGTGATCGAGTCGCGCAGCGCGTCGGACTTGGGGGCGTCGTTGGCGTCGTGGCCCAGGCCGAGGGCGCGGCCGTAGGCCTCGTGGGCCTCGCGGAGGAGGGCGAGGTACTCGGGGCGGAGGACGGCGTCGATCTCGGACGCCAGGCCGTCGCGGTCGATGCGCTGAAGCAGGACCTCGGTCTGGCCCCACTGCTCGCGCGCGGGGAGGCGGAGGAAGCCGGTGCCGTCGGGGAACAAGGTGGTCAGGAGGACGGCCGCGCGCCGCGCGAGCTCGGTCGGGGTGAGCTGGGTGGCGACCTGGAGCCCGTCGCGGATGGCGTGGGCGATGGTGTCGGCGCGCAGATCGGAGGCGCGGATGTTCGGCGGCTGCGCCTGGCTGCGCTCCATGAGGACGAGGCGGATGGCCTCGCCGGTCTCACGGACGTAGCCGGCGGCCCGCCGCAGCGCGTCGCTCGGGTCGGGCGGGGTGACCTCGAGCAGGGCGCGAGAGACGAAGACGCCCGACAGGGAGCTCAGGCGCGGCGGGCGGAGGTACTCGGACAGGTCGCGGCGATCCATGGCGGATCCTTTCCCGGAGAGAGCCAGCTCGAGCACCGCGCCCGATGTGGTCCCCCCTACGATGCGACCTCCATCGGAGCGTCTCCCCGCCGGTTTCCCGTTCGCAGCGATTTTCTTCGGGCCGTCCGCGCGCGAGGACTGTACGCGGCGTTCGCGCTGATCGCCGCTCAGCCCGAGCTCCGCGCACGGACCTCCAGAGGCACGGGCCGCAGTCGAAACGCCAGCCGCAGCGTTTCAACTGAGCGACACTCAGTCCAGTCGAGAACGCGAATCAACTGGACTGATCGTGGCACAACCCAGTCGAGAACGACTCGCAACTGGACTGATCGTGGCACAACCCAGTTGATAGCGACTCGCAACTGGATTGATCGTGGCACAACCTAGTTGATAGCGACTCGCAACTGGACTGATCGTGGCACAGTTCGAACGCCGCGGCTGGCGTCTTGGCCCCCCTCGAGCAGCGTCGCGGGCGGCCGCGCGCGATCGCGAGGCGCGCTCCGGGGCCGCAACCGGCCGCGCGGAGCTCCGATGCAGCGCTCACCACGGGGAGGCGCGGCATGGGATACGACGAGCTGGCGGTCACGGAGCGGGACGACGAGGGCGCGGCGCGGGCGAAGCGGCGGGTCGCGGAGGGGCTGCTGAGGCTCCGGGCCGGGCTCGACGCGCACTTCCGCCAGCCCTGCGACGAGGGAGGCGGCCCCGCGGCGCGCGCCCGGCTGCGGCTCGCCACCTGGAACGTGCGCGAGCTCGCCACGCGCAACAAGTACGGCCGCCGGCTGGACGACGCCTACTGGTTCATCGCCGAGATCCTCCGGCGCTTCGATGTGGTCGCGCTGCAGGAGGTGCGCGGGGACCTCGAGGCGCTGCGCCGGGTGCTCGCGCTGCTCGGCGACGGCTGGGACTACCTCGCCACCGACGTGACCGAGGGCCGCCCGGGCAACGGCGAGCGCATGGTGTTCGTCTACGACACGCGGCGGGTGGACTTCGGCGGGGTGGCGGGCGAGCTGACGCTGAGCGGCGGCCGGGTGCTGCGCGACGCGCGCGGGGTGGAGCTGAGCAGCGACGCGCCCCTCGAGCTGCGCTTCGACCGCCGCCGCGAGCTCGCGCTGCCGCCGGGCGTCGACACCCGCGAGGGCGAGGCCGGGCTCGAGACGGCGGAGGGCGTCTACCTGGACCTGCCCGAGGGCGCGACGCTGCGGCTCCCGCCGGGCACCCGCCTGCGGCTCCCGGCCGGCACGCCGGTGCGCGCGCGCGGCGCCCGCCTCAGCCTCGGCCGCCGGGTGCGCCACGTGCTCGAGCGCGGCCACCGCCTCCAGATCCCGCGGCCGGCCCGGGCCGACGGCGTGCTCCAGTTCGCGCGCACGCCGTACTACGTCTCGTTCCGCGCCGGGTGGCTGAACGTCATCCTGTGCACCGTGCACATCTACTACGGCGAGGCCGGCGCGCGCAGCGCGGGCATGGAGCGCCGCGTCGCCGAGATCGAGCGCCTCACCGAGCTGCTCGGCCAGCGCGCGCGCGACGAGGGGGACAGCGACTCCCGCAGCCTCTTCGTCCTGCTCGGCGACTTCAACATCGTCGGCAAGGGCCACCGCACCATGAAGGCGCTCGAGCGCCGCGGCTTCGTCATCCCCGAGGGCATCCGCGAGATCCCGGCCGGCACCAACGTCGACCGCACCAAGTTCTACGACCAGATCGCCTACCACCAGCGCCCCCGCGGCGTCGCCCGCGTGCGTCCTCTGAGGGCCGGCGTCTTCGACTTCTTCGAGCACGTCTACCGCGCGGGTGACGAGCCGACGCTGGCGGCGGAGATGCGCGCCGAGCAGGCCGCCTCCGGCTCGACCGCGAGGCCCTGGTCCTACGCGACGTGGCGCACCTACCAGATGTCCGATCACCTCCCGATGTGGGTGGAGCTCGAGACGGACTTCGCCGCGGAGGCGCTGCGGGGGTTGCTGTAGGGCGCGGGACTGGCGACGGTCGGCCGCCATCGACCGCAGGCGGCGTCTGAGACCGATGCCGCCTCACTCCAGGAGCTCGTGAGCTCGAAGACGCCAGCGGGACCAAGCTCGGGACCAGCGCCCAGCGAGTCTATCCTTGCAAAGAACAGTTGCGGGTGACAACCTCGCCCCTCACGCGCGAGCTCAACGATGGGCATCCCTCCCGGCCAGCCGCTCCCCAGCGACGAGACCTACCGTCTGCGCATCCACGCGGAGGTCGGACGATATCGCGAGGCCGACCGAGTCGTTCACGAACTGCGGCTCCGGAGCCATGGAGAGCGCTCGCGCGTGACGCCTGGCCGCCTCGTGGCAACCGCCGCCTTCACGGCCCTCTGTTTGGCGCTCCTCTATGTGCTCACCGCAACCCTCGGAGACGGGATCGACCACTTCGCGCCTCTGTTGCCGGTCGCCATCGCCGCCGGCGCGGGCGTGGGCTGGCGGGCCAGCGGTGCCGTGAGACGCCTCCGCAAGCGAGAGGTCGGAGTGCGGTTCGAGGGCGTGAACGGGGTGCTGTTCGGAGACGAGCGGCTCGGGCCTCTCGTGCGGGTGGAGGCAGACCCGGTCGACAACCTTCTGCGGCTGGAGGGCGAGGACTGGAGCCGCGAGCTGGTCATGGGAGACCCGGAGTCGCCGGTGCGTGTCGCGGCGATGCTCCAGGAGGCCGTCGTCAGCACGTCCTCGACGGACGAGAGCGCCACGTCGCGCAAGGAGGCATTTCATGAATGACCGGGTGACCCCATCAGCGACCTCCGCGCCGGTCCGGGAGATGCTTCGCTGGGTGTGGGAGCCCGCCTTCGACTTTGCACAAAACTAAAGCCTGACTTGATGTTCGTGCGTGGGCGAGACGACCGCCAGATCGCCCGACTGGGACCAGCTCTTCGAGATCGCGGCGGCCCAGGACGGGCTGTTCACGACGCAGCAGGCGGCGGAGGCCGGGTACTCGCCGCAGCTGCTCGCCCACCACCTGCGCGGCGGTCGCATGGTGCGCGTGCGTCGGGGCGTCTACCGGCTGGTGCACTTCCCCGCCGGCGACCACGAGGACCTGACGGTGGTGTGGCTGTGGTCCGAGCAGGCGGGCGTCTTCTCTCACCAGACCGCGCTCGCGCTGCACGACCTGTCCGACGTGCTGCCCGCTCGCGTGCACCTCACGCTCCCCGCGGCGTGGCGCAAGCGCCGACTCCGAGTGCCGGACGGCGTCGTCCTCCACTACGGCGACATCGCGAAGACCGAGCGGAGCTGGTTCGGGCCGGTGCCCGTGACCGCGCCGCTCCGCACGCTCGAGGACTGCGCCGCCGAGCACGTCTCCCCCGAGCTGCTCCGGGGAGCGGCCCTCGACGCGCTTCACCGTGGGCTGGTGGCGCGTGACGAGCTCGCGGCCGTCGAGGCCGCGATGGAGCCCTTCGGGGGGGTGAGCCCGTGACCCGAGGATTTCGACGAGAAGGCGCGCCGCCCTGGGCTCGCCTGGCTGCAGGAGAACCCCGAGGCGAAGCGACCGAGGGACCTCTGGAGCCCGTTCAAGCCAGCATTGGCGGACGGGTTCGGAATGCGATGCGGCTACAGCGCGATGTTCGAGCCGGTCGGCACGGTCGACCACTTCGTGAGCGTCGACGAGGACATGCAGCTCGCCTACGACTGGGGCAACTACCGATACGCCTCCGGCTGGGTCAACAGCAGCAAGCAGAATGCAACGGGGCTCCTCGATCCATTCGAAGTGCACGACGGCTCCTTCGAGATCCTGCTTCCGTCATGCAGCTCGTGCTGAGCGATGCGGTGCCCGAGGCGGATCGCGAGAAGGCCGCGTACACGCTGGAGCGGCTCCACCTCGCGCATGACGAGCGCGTCATCCGGCAGCGCCGCGAGTGGTATCGCATGTACCAGGACGGCGAGATCACGCTCGACGGCCTGCGCAACAAGGCGCCATTGATCGCCCGCGCCATCGACAAGGCGAATGCGCGCAGCCCGTTCGAGTGAGTGACTATCGAAGCTCGACGAGCTCGGACGGGCCGTTCTCGATGCTGCCGACGCCCGGCGCGAACCAGAACGACCACGACGCCGTCCCGCCCACCTGGGTGACCTCGATCTCGAACGCGTCGAAGGTGCCCGCGCCCACCGTCCGCCGGCCCTCGCGCGCGACGCGGTAGCGCCAGCTGTTGTCGAACGGAGTCGTCATGCCCGCCGACACCGTCGAGCCGGCCTGGCGGCTCGTCCACGTCTGGCCCACGGAGAGCTCCGCCACCATCGTCCGGTACTCGGGCCGGTAGGTCGTGCGGGTCGTGAACGGCGTGGACATGCCTCCGGTGCGGGTCGTGCCGCTGGTCTCCGTCGAGATCACGTAGGTGCCCGTGTCGTCGCAGCGCGAGTGGCTGGTCGACGTGTAGGTCTGCTCGTACCCATCCCCGCGGCTGGAGCCCGTCGACTCGGTCGTGTAGCTCACCGAGTCACCCGTCTGCGTCCACGCCGTGATCTCACTGGTCGACTCGCTGGTGGATGTGTCGGTGACCGTGCGGAAGCGATAGCGCGCGCCCAGCCGGCCCCCGCCGAGCTGGCACCCGAGCGGGAGGCCGGGCCCCGCGTCGAGACCTCCGTCGACGCCGCCGTCGGCTCTCGCGCCCGCGTCCGCGGCGCCGCCGTCCGTCACGCCTCCGGCGTCGGCTGGGCCGCCGCCATCCCCGGCCGGGTCCACGCCAGCGTCGCAGCCCTCGCAGCCCCCGTCGGCCGCGTCACATCCCGCGAGAGCGAGCAGCACGAGCAGTGGCCAGACGAGGCGAGTCATGGCGTCAGCTACGCCCGACGGGCCCCGTTCTTCCCTCACGCGCAAATCATCGTCGGCCTGCTATCGGCCGCAGGTCTCGGGCGAGGAGTGCATCAGGCAACGGACGGCGTCGAACTCGCCGACTACGCCGCCGTCGCCCCACGAGATGTCGAGGCGGCCTCGGAGGCCGACGGGGTCGCGCTCCAGGAGCTCCACCTCGCCGGTCGGGACGTCCGAGACGTGGATCCCGAGGGTGTCGTTGCACATCGAGTCCGCTCTCTTCACGAACGCGTCCACGGCGACGCTGACGTCGCCTGCGGTGGTCCATTCGCCGTTCACGGGATAGGCGCCCGGCGGGACCGACGCGCCGTGCGGTCGGACCATGAAGAAGATCGCGAGGGTCCAGCTCCCCGGCGTCTCTCGACGCTGCTCGCCGAGCGAGAGGCAGAGCTCGGGCGCGGATGAGATGAGCACGGACTCGCTTCCCGACGAGGACAGGAAGAAGGCGCCGGAGCTCGCGAGGTCGAAGGCCGCGAAGTCGCCCGTGCCGGAGCCCGTCGCCGAGGTCTCCGCGCCGCCGTCCAGCCCTCCCCCGTCGACCGACGGGGGGCTCGAGCAGCCGACGCCGAGAGCGGCGAGGGCGAGAAGACGGCACCATGCGGAAGGGCGGCTCATTCTCCCGAGGGCGAAGGTATCCGAGGAATGACGATATGACGACGAGCGTCCCCGGTCGCGATGTAAGCGTTCTCGTCGTCGCGGGCGCGGCGATCGTGGCGCTCCTCGTCGTCCTGGGGGTCTGCCTGGTACCCCCGGGGCCGACTCGCTCCGAACTGGCCGTCGAGCAGCTGGAGAGAGGGTGCCTCGAGCTCGTCGTTCACTCCCCAGCCGATTGCGCGCTCGGGCCCGATCTCGCGGAGTCGGGAGATCTCTGGGGCAACGAGGTCCGCGTCGACTGCGCCGGCCCCTACACCCTCTCCAGCGCAGGTCCCGATGGACAGCTCGGCACCGACGACGACATCGCGGCATCCTGTGCATGCCGCGGTGCCGGAGAGGCGGAGGGAGCGCCATGACGTTACGACTCGACACGAAGACGCTTCGCCGTCACCTCGCGCTCGAAGCGATCGGCGAGCGGCCGCCTTTCGACGACGCCGTCGGCGCCGAGCGACACGCGCGGTCGGTGGCCGAGGCCTTGCCCGAACAGCTCGGGCTCGAGGTCGTCCGCCGACGGTACGGCGCGTCGTATCTCGACCTGCTGCTGCACGAGCCCGGATCCGCGTACCGGCGCGGGCAGGTGACGGTGCAGCCGGGGCTCGCCGTCCATCTGG